>JBDHAC010000043.1:0-39726 GCA_039588275.1 Gemmatimonadota bacterium | reverse complement strand
CTGGGTGACCGCGTCACGATGCGGGGCCAGGGGGCACGCGCCCAATTCGGTGTGCGGGGCGTCCGTGTCCTGGCGGATGGGATCCCGCTCACGCTCGCGGACGGCCAGAGCACGCTGACCAACCTAGACCTCGCTTCGGCCGGGTGGGTGGAGGTCATTCGGGGGCCTGCCTCGGCTCTGTACGGGAATGCCGGCGGCGGTGTCCTCAGCTACCGTACGGAGCTGCCGGCCGATCGGAGCCTGCTTCTCGAGCCGACCCTGGTGGGCGGGAGCCACGGCTTCATCCAGACTCGGCTCAAGGCCTCCGGCTCGACGGGTGACGTCTCGTACCTGGGCAGCCTGAGCTACCTGCGGACCGACGGTTTCCGGGATTACTCGGAGGCCGAGATCTTCCGCGCGAACGTGCGCGTCGCGGGGCGCGTGGGCGAGACCGGCGAGGTTCGAGGTCTCCTCAACCTGTACAGCACGCCGTTCGCTCAGAATCCCAGCTCCCTGGCTCTCGAGGACGCGCGTGACAACCCGCAGATGGCTCGCTCGTTCATCATCTCGCAGGGCTCGGGCGAGGAGGCGACGCAGGGACAGGGCGGCGTGGCCCTCGATCTTCCGCTCGGTGATCGCGCGCGTTTCAGAGCCACGGCGTGGGGACTGTGGCGTGATCTGTGGAACCCGATCCCCGGGCGCATCATCCAGATCGACCGGCGGGGGGGCGGTTTCCGGTCGGAGGTCGGCGGCGCCCTGGGGTCGGACGTCAGTTGGGTGGCCGGGGTGGATCTCGAGCTCCAGCGTGACGAGCGCGACGAGTCGGTGAACCTCGGCGTCGACGAGGCCGTACCCGGGAGTCGAGCGGGGGAGGGCGACCGGCTCCTCGATCAGCGCGAGAGCGTGCTGGGGCTGGGGCCCTTCCTCCGCCTCGGCGTCGAGTTGGGCGACCGCTGGACCCTCACCCTGGGCGGCCGCCTCGATGTCTATCGCTTCGACGCGGACGACCACCTGCTGGCGGACGGTGATGACTCGGGAGACCGCACGTTCACCGAGTTCAGCCCAACCGCCGGCCTCGCCTTCGAAGCGAGCGACTGGCTGCACGCGTACGCGAACTTCTCGACCGCCTTCCAGACACCTACCACGAGCGAGCTCTCGAACCAGCCGGACGGCTCGGGCGTACGCGAACTTCTCGACCGCCTTCCAGACACCTACCACGAGCGAGCTCTCGAACCAGCCGGACGGCTCGGGCGGCTTCAACCCCGATCTCGAGCCGGAGAGGATCGTCGGTGGCGAGCTCGGGGTGCGGGGTTCGTTCCGAGATGCGCGGCTCGGGTACGGGGTGTCGGCCTTCCTGGCCAACGTCAAGGACGCGTTGATCCCGTTCGAGGGTCCCACCGAAGAGGTGTTCTTCCGAAACGCGGGCGAGGTCGAGCGATCCGGTATCGAGCTCACACTCGGGTGGGAGCCCGACCCGGCATGGCGCGTGGAGCTCGCGCACACGATCCAGCGTCTGCGCTTCGAAGAGTTCGAGGTGGAAGGTGACGATTTCGCTGGCAACGATGAGCCAGGCGTCCCGAACCACTGGCTGACGCTCGGCCTCACGCATGCGCCGGACACCGGGCTGCGGACCGAGGTCAACTTCAGGTGGGTGGACACCTATGCCGTCGACGACGCGAACACGGCCTTCAACGACTCGTATCGAGTCGTCGATCTCCGCCTATCGCTCGATCGCACGGAGCATGGATGGCCGCTGCGCATGTTCCTGGGTATCGACAACCTGTTCGATGAGCGGTACAACGGGTCCGTCGTCCCGAACGCCTTTGGGGCCCGCTACTATGAGCCGGCCCCCGGGTTCGAGGTGTACGGCGGGGTGAGTTGGCCGATCGGGACGACGAAAGCACCGTAGAGAGCACCCAGCTTCGCCCCCGGCGCCAGGGCCCTTTCGCCGGATCGGCGAGACACCACCTGGCACCCTCGGCAGCCTCGACGACGAAATAAAAACGGGCCCCCGGGATCGATTCCCGGGAGCCCGCCGCTTCAGATCGGCTGCGAAACCGAGTCAGCTAAGGTATCTGGAACGACCGATACTCCTTGCCGCCACTCGGTTGTTCGGGGAACACGGTCCCGCCCTTCCTCACGTTGCCGACACCGATTTGCACGATGAAGCCCACCCAATCTTCCGAGCTCAGATTCAGATCGACCGGGACATCGCCAGTGTTGAGCTTCTGGCTGATCTCGAAGAACAGCTCCCCCCCCGTCCCCGACGGGTTTGCCGTCCATTGAACGGCGCCTTCGGCATCGTTTTGACCACCGATGTCGGGGTCCGTATCGAGTGCGTTGCACACGGAGACGCTCTGGTTGCCGGCGCAAGCGGCCGTCAGGTATCGGTCGAAGATGTCACCCTGGGACGGATCCTCGGAGTTCTTGTCGCGGTTGAGCTCGAGCTGATCATCGAACTCATGGGGAGCGCCCGGGCCGCTCCCGTCGCCCGCGTCGAATTCGAGCGCGAGGCTCACTTTCGAAGGATCGGAATCCATCTCGAGCTCGATCCCGAAGTAGATCCGCTCCTCGCCCGTTACGGGGTCCGGCCCGATGAACCACTCCACGAACGCGGTGCCATCGCCCCCGAGATTGCCACCCAGATGGACTGGGAACTGGTCCTTGAATCCGTCATCGATGCAGCTGCCGGACCAAGGTTCGTCGCTCCCCTTGATGCCGTCTACATCCGGGCTCTTGCAGATGACAGCTTCGTACTCGATCCACAGATCGTTGTAGTAGACCGCCGTGGTGGGGGTCGCGTCGCGCGGCATGAACGGATCCGTCCCGGCCTCCGGTCCGTTGGGCCTACCGGCCCTTAGAGCCGGATCCGGATCCCGGTCGCAGGGGATGGCCACACCGGCGTCGGTGTAGGAATCGGCCTCATTCGGCAGCCCCTGGCTATTCGGCCCATCCTGCACGACGGGCACGGCGATCCCGCAGCCGAGCGCCCACGCATACGCCGTTTGGTCCTGCACCGTCAACACGGCCCGGGCGAAGCCGTTCAGGTCGGATCTGACGAAGACACCGGCGCTCGCGGTCGACGGCAGGTCGGCTGCCGGCACATCGGTGCAGCTGGTGTCCTCGAGCACACAGGACACCGTGCTGTTCGCATCCGAGTAGAAGTACACCGTGGCGCCTGCTACGGGCTGCGGGTCTCCCTTCAAGCGGTCTCCGTGGTCCGTCAGAGGGACTTCCAGGGTCGTTGAGCCATCCACCGGCAGTTGCTGCGAGGGAGGACTGCCGCTGCCGCTGCCCGCCTTCGCGCCGGTACCGCCGGGGCTGCCATCGCCATACGTGGCCGCTGTCGTGTGCAGGACCTGGAAGTCGCTCCCGATCCCATCGAGGCCCGCGCCCGGGCTGCCGTGCTTGACGGCTGCCGTCGCGAGGAGCTCCTTCGCGCGGAACAGGCCCGCTAGCTTCCTCCACAGCGCGTCCAGACCGGCGGGCAGATCCGCTGCCGCGGTGAAGAAGTCGCCACACACCGCCGTGACCGGCCGCAACGCCTGCGTGCCCGCCTCGTCCTGCATGTGTATGGCCCAGCTGCCCAAGTCGCCGGGGCTAGTGAGACCTTCACACACGAAGATGTACGAGTCGGTGAGCTGCGGGCCTCCGTTCGCAGCGACCAGCCCGGGGAACACGTCCCAAGTGGTGCAGGTGCCGTCGAACGGAAGGTCCGTGTGCAGGTTCCGGGGGTTACCCTCGGCAGTCTGGCAAGGCCTACCGGTGACCGTCTGGAGGCCGTCGTCGTTGCCCTCCCCGATCTCGACGATAACAGCCTGGTTATCACCGGTTTCCAGTGTCAGGGTGCCCCCCTGGCTGAAGTCGATCAGGCACTGTACCTGGCCCGCAGCCTGAGCCGTGCCGAAGCAACCGTCCTCGCCCGCGGTCAGGACGAACGGGACCGGCTGGTTGCTTCCGAGGTTGATGTCCAGCGACCATCCACCAAGCGGGTTGTCGGTCGACGGGGTGTCGGTCCACTTGATGATCCGGGAGCCGAGGTCCTCGTCATCCTCCCACCCGTCGCCGTCGAAATCGAAGAAGGCAACGAGCTGCCAGTACGAATCAACGGGCACTCGCCCGAGGGCGGGGCCAGCTTTCTTGTTCGTCTTCCAATCCGTCACGTAACGCGGCGGGAAGTTGGCGGGGTCCGTGATCTCGGTGACATCGGGGAGGTCGCGCACCGCACACTCCACGGGGCTCCCCCCGTAGCCCCCAGCAGCCGGGTCGGCTTCGCAGGTCTCCTGATTGGGGTACGGGTAGGCCCGCACCTTCAGCCGGCCCGCGAGACCCGAGATATTCGCGGGGACCGGACTCGGGCTGTCCACGAGCGAAGACAGGAAGTAGAAATCCGCCGTGAATACTTTGTTGGCCCCCCCGGGGGGCGGGGGAAGGTGTCCACCGTCGCAAGGAGACCACAACTGCGTCCCAGGCAACCCGCCGGGTGGGTCGTCGACCGTCCCACAGATGTCCGACGTCGATGTCGAGGAGGACCCGGAGGGGAACGGTACAAGGTTCGCTGCGCCCGGGCCTGCCTCGGGTCCGGCGACCGTATTCGCGGCCTTGTCGCAAGCGGAAATCAAAAGGATCAACAGGATGGGGACCAGGCGCCTCATGGGAACGCTCCTCGGACGATGAGATGACGACAGACCATCAATAGGCCTACGACGACGACAGGAGACGGATCGTAATCTATGCGGTCGAGGTGCCCCGGCAAATGGGCCGAAC
This sequence comes from Gemmatimonadota bacterium, assembly GCA_039588275.1. Lineage (GTDB taxonomy): Bacteria > Gemmatimonadota > Gemmatimonadetes > Palauibacterales > Palauibacteraceae > JBDHAC01. The sequence goes on along the minus strand of JBDHAC010000043.1, from coordinate 34,980 downwards.
TCCATAGGTTACGCGATCGAGACAGAACGCGTCAATTCCGAGTCAGCAGGGTTCTGAAGTCTGGCAGATCGCGAAGGGGTCGCCACATCCAGTGCAGCTGTCCTCCGACCTCGAAGGAGTGACCGGGGTTGGTGGCCACGTACCGCTTGAGAAGCTCCATCGCCCCGTCGAGGTCGCCGGTGACGGCGCGGATCCTCGCCTCGTCCGCGATCAGCTCCCCCGCCGGATCGATTTCCTCGTCCGCCCGGCCACGCTCGAAAACGCGCGACGCGCTGTCGGCCAGCCCCGCCCGACGCAGCACGCCCGCGGCAAGCAGGTAGCCGGCTCGCTCCGTATACGACCTTCGCGACTCCGGTACCACCGTCATGAGCTCGGCGTGGACCGCCCAAGCCTCGTCCGGATCCGGGTCTTCGGTCGGCGCGAGCATCAACCAGAGCCGACACTGCACGAAGCGGTAATCGTCTTCGAACCGGCGCCGGCCGATCTCGCACCAGCGTCTGGCGTCGTTGAACTGCTCCAGATCGTAGTGCCCCCAAAACAGGCGATCCAATACCTGATCCGCGTTGCTCAAGAAGGCATCTTCCTCGTAGGCCCGCCGGGCGGCGAGAATCACGGAGGAATTGTCGGCCCGTTGCATGTAAAGATGGCTGAGCATGGCCCACGCGCTGGCCAGAGTCGGGTCACCCTCAACCGCTGATTCCAGGTCCGCCTGGGCATCGTCGAGGAGCCGGGCCCCTTCATCCGCGCTCTCCACTGCATCGAGCAGCCACAGCGTGTACCGGAGCGTACCGCGTGTCTCCAAGGCGTCGGGGTCACTTGGCTCCGCAGCCAGGGCCCGCTCGGCGTGGGGCAGACCGGTCCTCAGCTCCGTCGCGCCTGTCTCGAAATCGCCCAAGCGCGAGGCTCGCACGAAGCCGCGGCGGAAGGCGACCTTGCCCCTCAGCACCCAAGGCTGGATCCACGTGGAATCGATCGCTTCGGCGAGCGCCAGCAATGAGTCCGCATCATTCAGGGCCGCGAGGGCGCCCGTTTCATCTTCATCTTCGAGTTCTCTGGCCTGCTTGCGTAGCCGCTCCGCCCGCTGGACGAAGGACCACGCCTCCACGCTCGCCGTCCCAGCCTTGCGCTCCCGGAGCCGCACCTCGTCTCCGAGTCGCTGACGCAGGAAGCGCGAAATGCTCTGGGCGACGGAATCACCCGCGGCGAGAAGGTCTTCCGCCGGGAGCTCGAAGCTCTCGCGTTCGATGTCGGCGCCGCTGAGCCCGTCCACGAGCCGGGTCGTTATGCGCAGCCCGTCCCGACGTGGCTCCACGCTCCCCTTGATCAGGCTGCCCACGTTGAGGGCGCGGGCGATGCTATCGGTTGGGATGTCGGGGTCCCGATAAGGGGCGACACCGTTCTGGGAGACGACGTCCAGCGCCCGAACCTGGGAGAGACGCTCAATCAGCGCTTCCGTGAGACCATCGGCTACGAACTCGAGCTCGCCATCGGGGCTGAGGTCCGCGAAATAGAGGACGGCCACGCCGCGCGGATCGAGCCCGCTAGCGGTCGCGACGTCCAATCGGGTGGCGAGCTCGCGCCGATAATCCTGGATTACGACAGCGATGATGGCGAGACCGACGGCACCGAGGGCTGCGTGTAGCCACACTTCCGCCTTTGGCGGCTTCTGCGGACCCTTCTCACCGTGGAACCAGGCGAGAATCAGGGTGCCCGGGATGCCGAACAGGTACAGCACCAGCGTGACCGTGTAGGCGACGATGGGGAGATTCAAGTTGCCGACGAGCTGGTCGACACCTTCCAGAGCGAGGAAGCCACCGGCGACGTAGGCGCCCAACCATTGGAAAACGCGACGCCGTCTGAGTTTTTCTAACAGGTTCATGGACACTCGAGGCCCGAGGACAATTCGGCTGAACGATGCGGGCCCTCGGGAGGGGTGTCAACTTGGCGGACGTGCGTTCAAGGCACGCATGGCTGGGGCTCTCCGGCACGGCATGTAGCCGGCGTGGCGCACCCGCTTCGGTCGGGTATATCATCGGATTCCAGTTCGTGATGACGAGAACCCCTCACGGAAAGGACCATGGATGCGTCCAATGATGCGTCGAATCGCGCTGCTGACGCTCCTCCTCGCGGGTTGTTCGGGGGAGCCCCCGCGGGCCGACACGGAGCTCGAATCCGAGCGTGAAGCTCCCGCGCCGGTGGAGGAGAGCGAGGTCCGGGCCGAACCCGCGACGGATCCCCGAGATGTAGCCTTTGCGCCTGAATTGCAGGTCGATCTGGACGCGATGGAGAAGCAGGAGAGCGGCCTCTACATCCTGGTGCTGGCCGAGGGGGAGGGACCGGCCGCCGCACCCGGAGACGCGATGGGCGTGGACTACACGGTGTGGCTGCCGGACGGGAGCGTGCTCGATTCGAGCTTCGATCACACGCCCCCGGCGCCGCTCCCCATGGTTCTGAACGAGACGCGTCTCATAGCGGGGTGGACGGAGGGGGTTACCGGCATGCGACTGGGCGAGAAGCGCCGCCTCGTGGTGCCCTACGACCTCGCGTACGGCGCGGCGGGCCGCCCCGGCGTGCCGCCCTACACGACCCTCATCTTCGAGGTGGAGCTCGCGACGCACACGCCCGGTGCCGGTGCGTGATGAGGGGTCGTGCCGGGCCGGGCGGCCGACGTGTGGCCGGGTAATCCGGCGGACGGCGAATGAGAGCTGACGTCCGGAGCCTCGCGCTGGCGCTCGCGCTGACCACCCAGGGCGTGCACGCCGTTCACGCGCAAGTCGCGGACACCGCCGAAGCCAGACCTTCAACCCAGGACGGGGTCTACACTCAGGAGCAGGCGCGGCGCGGTGAAGCGCTCCTCGGCGATGCCTGCGCGGCGTGCCATATGGACGACTGGTTCACGGGGTCGTTCCTTCAGGGCTGGAACGGCGCGACAGTGGGCATGCTGTACGAGCGAATCCGCACCACGATGCCGGAGGACCGGCCGAGCGGCCTCAAGAACCGCGAGTATGCCGACATCCTCGCCTACATCTTCGAGATGAACGGGATGCCCCCGGGAGAAGAAGAGCTCGCCGGCCGTAAGAGCGAGCTGGACAAGATCCTCATCCAGTGGAGTCAGTGATGGCACCCAGAGCGCGTATGGACAGGTCGCGGGAGGACTCCAGCCGCCTCGGCGCCACTCTCGCCCTGGCCGCCGCCATCCTGTTGGGGTGGGCGCACCCCGCGGTATCACAGCGCACGGGCACCGAGAACGGCGAGTGGCGCTATTGGGGCGGCGACGAGGGCAGCAGCCGCTATTCGCCGCTGGATCAGATCGACGCGGCCAACGTCGGTGACCTCGAGATCGCGTGGCGCTGGAAGGCCGCCAATTACGGGCCCGAGCCCGATTTCATCTACAGGGCCACTCCCCTGAAGGTGGGCGACAAGCTGTATACGGTCGCCGGCCAGCGGCGCACCGTGGTGGCGATCGACCCGGCGACCGGCGAGACCCTTTGGATGTGGAGGATGAGGGACAACCCGCGCTGGCAGACCTCTACGCGTAAGAACTACGGCAAGGCGGTCGCGTACGCCGAGGTCGATGGCCGCGGCGTCATCTACAACATCACGCCGGGTTATTACCTGGTGGCGCTCGATGCGCAGACCGGCCAGCCCCTACCCCACTTCGGGCTCAACGGGATCGTGGACCTGCACCTCGGTTTGGGCGATTACGCGGTGCACCCGGACAGCGGGACGCTCGCCTACGGCGACATCACCGCATCGTCACCCCCGATCGTGGTGAACGGGGTCGTCGTCGTGGGCAACTCGCACGACCGCGGCTACTACCCGCGGAGGGTCGAGAACATTCCCGGCAACATCCGTGGGTACGACGCGAGGACCGGGATGCTGCTGTGGAAGTTCAACGTGGTCCCGGAGCCCGGGGAATACGGGCACGACACGTGGGAGGGCGACTCCTGGCGGTACACGGGCAACATCTCGGCCTGGGCCCCGCTATCCGCCGACTCCGAGCGCAATCTCGTGTTCATCCCCACCGACACGCCCACCAACGACTACTACGGCGGGGACCGGCTCGGGGCGAACCTGTACGGCACCAGCATCATCGCGCTCGATGTCCGCACCGGGGAGCGGGTATGGCACTTCCAGATGGTGCACCACGACGTGTGGAACTACGACAACCCCAACGCCCCCAAGGTCGTCGACGTCACGATGGCCGACGGCCGACGGGTCCCCATGGTGATCGAGACCACCAAACAGGGGTGGGCGTACGTCTTCGACCGCGAGACCGGCGAGCCGGTGTGGCCGATCGAGGAAAGGCCGGTGCCCCAGTCGGACGCTCCCGGGGAAGTCACCTGGCCCACACAGCCTTTCGTCACGCGACCCGCGGCGTTCGAGCACCAGGGGGTCACCGAGGATGACCTGATCGACTTCACGCCCGAACTCAGGGCACAGGCGCTCGCGATGGCCAGCGAGTATCGGATGGGAGGGATGTTCAACCCACCCTCTCTACTGAACCACCCGGACGGGACCAACGGAGCCTTCCACGCCCCCGGGGCGAATGGCGGCGCCAACATCCCGGGCGGCTCGTCGGTCGATCCCGAAACCGGCGTGCTGTACGTGGCCAGTCAGAGGGGGCATACGGTGATCTCGCTCGTGCCGGGAGCCGAGTCGGAGCGAGACTCCCCCCGCTGCGCGCCCGAGACGAGCTGCACGAGCACCGCGTCCTACGTCTCGACCGGCCCGGGTGGGATCGGCGGACCTCAGGGCCTACCGTTGCTCAAGCCGCCTTATGGGGCGATCACGGCGATCGACCTGACGACCGGCGACCAGCTGTGGCGGATCCCGAACGGGGACACGCCCGAATCCGTGAGGAATCACCCCGCGCTCCAGGGCGTTGACCTGCCCAACACGGGGAAGCGCGCGCACGCCAACATTCTCACCACGAAGACGCTGGTCTTCTATGGGGAGGGGCGCAGCCAGGAGCCCTGGCTGCACGCGGTGGACAAGATGACCGGCGAGGAGATCGCCCGGCTCGAGCTACCGGCCACCACCAACACGGCGCCCATGACGTACATGCACGAGGGCGTGCAGTACATCGTGGCGGCCGTTGCGGGTGCGGGAGTCGAGGCCGAGCTGGTGGCTCTCAGGTTACCGGAGTAGCCAGAACCTCCTGACGCACGTCATCTCCCGTCGTCCAAAAGCTCGGGGCGGGTCTGCGTCTCCCGACGCGGGCAACCGCCTCCCGAGAGCGGATGTCCTAGTTGCGTGAACCGATCGCGACTCTCCACCCGACGCCGACGGGCGCGCCCCGTGCGCGGCCCACGCCCCCTGCGGGGCCCAAGCCCCGTGTGCGCCCCGTGTGTGGCCCTGTGCCTGAGCCTTCTCGCCCTCCCCGGCGTCGCCCAGACCAATGGGTCGACGACGCTGGCGCCGGTAGTCGAGATCCCACTGCGCACCGTGGGGGGCTGGCTGGTCGTTTCCGGCGTGACCGCGCCGGGGGACACGGTCGATCTCATCCTCGACACGGGGGCCGCCCAGGGGGCGATCAGCCAGGGGCTCGCGAGTCGATTGGGGCTCGAACCGGTGGACAACGTCGCGGCCTACGGGGCGAGCGGGGCGGCGAAGGTGGACATCGTCGACCTACCCGCGCTCCGGGTGGGTGGAGTCGATGCCGGGAGCCGGCGTGCGATCGTGATCGCCGATTCGGTGCTGACCACCGACGCGGGTGAGCCGATCGCGGGCATCATCGGGACGCCGTTCCTGCGCCGTTTCGACGTGTTGATCGACGTCCCCGGCGGAGTCCTTCGGTTGTACGAGCCAGGAACCGCCCCCGAAGCCCTCGCCGGCGTGCTCGCCCCGGAGGATGGACTCCCGTTCCGGCTTTCCGGGAGCGGTTTGATCAACCTCGACGTCACGGTGAATGGACAGGCGGTCACGGGGCTGTTCGATACCGGTGCGCGACACCTGATGTTGAACTGGTCGGCGGCCGAGCGGGCCGGCATCCAGACGAGCGAGGATCCGGTGAGCGAGCGACGTCGCGGCGTCGGGGACGAGATCGTGCAGTCGCACGGCGGTCGGATCGAGGAGCTCGAGCTCGGCGCTACGACCTGGGATTCCATGGAGATCCAGGTGGCTGACCTACCGATCTTCCGGATCCTCGGGCTCGCGGAGCGACCGACGATGCTCGTGGGCGCTCCCGTGATCCGGGGCTGCCCCGTGCTCATCTCCTACGCGGTGAAGACGCTGCGCTTCTGCGGCCGTCCCGGTTAGCGCCGACAGAGACGGGCGTCCGCCTCTCCGCACGCCGCTTCGTAGGCCCTCGCCAGCCAACGCAGGAGCACCTCACCGGCCTCCTCCGGATTGCGTCCGAAGACCAGGATCCCGTCCTCGTGCCCGCCCATGGCGAGGATGCAGCGCTCGGGCAGGACGGTCTCCCGGTACAGCCGGTGCACCTCGGCAGCCATCTCGGGCGTGCCGTATGGGACGTTCGGGCTCGTGGTGGGGAGCCGCAGGTGCCGCGCCCGTCGCCACACCACCGGGCAGTGGGCGTGGAGCACGCAGCGGATCTGGGGGCCCAGGTCGTAGGCGGCGCCGTGCGTCATGGACTCGGAGGAAGGCTCGAGACACCCCCGGCTTCGGACCCGGTTGTGACGGTAATCGTAGCGCTCCACGACGGCGAAATTATCCAGGCCGAGGCAGCGCTCGCCTGAGGTCTGGGTGCCGGTGATGAGGAAGGATCGCCGGCCAAGCCCGGCGTTGGGGGGCCCGACTCGGGCGCTCACGTTCCCGTATCCCGCCCCTTCGTATCGCCCCGGATCCTGCCCGACCAGCCCGGTCAGCGACATGATCTCCCGCCACGCGATCAGCTTGCAGGCGAGCTCGCCGAAGCGCCGGGGCTCGAGGGGCACTCGCTCGTGCTCCATCTCGAACTTGATGACGCCTTCTTGTGGCATGCGGGGCTCGTCTCTCGGTGACTCCGGGTGTGGCCGGTTGGTCGTTCAGGATCTCGGTTCGGACTCCGTCTCGCAACCAGCCCGCTGACAGGGGGGGTCCTACCCTTGATTACCGAGAGATGTTACTCTTGATTACCGAGAGGAGAGTGCGGGTCGACTCGTCGACCTCGAGAACAACCCGTGCGTCCGAGGAGCAACGATGGCAAGAGTGAAGCCCGACATGATCAAGGGGACCCTCGATATGCTGATCCTGAAGGTCCTCTCGCTCGAACCCATGCATGGCTGGGGAATCAGTGAGCGGATCCAGGGTCTCTCGAGCGAGGCGTTGAAGGTGAATCAGGGCTCCCTGTATGCGTCGCTCCATCGCCTCACGCGCGAGGGGTGGATCCGCTCCTACTGGCGGACTACCGAGAACGGGCGTCGAGCCAGGTACTACCAGCTGACCGCGCCCGGAACGAGTCAGCTGGGCGCCGAGACGGAGCGGTGGCAACGGCTCTCGACGGCTGTACACGTGATCCTGGCGACGACCTAGACCAAGGCGGGAACAGACACATGCGATGGATCCATGACCTCCTCTTCAGGCTCAAGGCACTGCTCGCACCGCGTTTGATGGAGCAAGAGCTGGACGATGAGATCCGTTTCCACCTGGAGATGGAGGTCGAAAAGCTCGTAGGTCAGGGGATGGGAGAGGACGAGGCCCGCCGACAGGCCCTCAACCGATTTGGCTCGATCGGCCGGCAGAAGGACCGAGCTCGCTGGTCGTGGGGTGTCGGGTTCGCGCGAGACCTGCAGGCAGATGTGCGGCTCGTCGGCCGCCAGATGAGGCGGTACCCCGGGTTTGCGGTCGGTGCGGTGCTTACGCTCGCGCTGGGCATCGGCGCCAACACCGCGATCTTCAGCATCGCGAATCAGGTGATCCTCCGCCGCCCCGCCGTGGATGACCCGGACCGGCTCGCTGCCATTTACACAACCTGCCGACGGGGCAACCCCAGATGCTCCTCCTCGTACCCGGACTTCGAGGACTACCGCGACCTTTCTCGCAGCTTTCTCGACATGGCCGCGTACAGTTCGATACCGCTCAACGTGGGCGACCCCGAGGCGGCGCGGCTGGCGACCGGACTCCTTGTGACGGGTAACTACTTCGGTTTGCTCGGCTCCGGCATACACGTCGGGAGGTCGATCCAGCCCTCCGACAACGAGAAGGGCGCACCTGCCCGCGTGACTGTCCTCGCCCACGGCTTCTGGCGCGACGCGTTCGGCTCCGACCCCGAGATCGTCGGTAAGACGGTGCGGTTGAACGGGGCATCCTACACGGTCGTAGGGGTGGCCACAGAGGGCTTCCGCGGATTGGACCTGAACGTGACGCCTGATCTGTGGCTGCCCATCCTGTCGGCCCGGGAGTTGGGACCCGCCGTCGGTGGTGCGGGCGAGCCGGACGCTGCCGAGAGCCGCGGTATGCGGTGGATCGGGACGCTCGTCGGACGATTGGGGCCAGGCGTGACGGTCGATCGGGCAAGGGCGGACATGGATGGGCTCGCGTTGCGGCTGGGTGAGCAGTTCCCGCAAGAACGCGCCGCGATCGATGGCGTCCGCGGTATTACGGTGGATCCGGTACAGGGCTACCTGCTGCCGCGTGGCTCCGAGGCCACCTTGAAGCGCTTCGTCTGGATGCTGCTCGCGGTCGTCGGTCTCAGCCTGTTACTCGCGGCGGCGAACCTCGCGAATCTGCTGCTGGCGCGGGCTACGGCTCGAGGGCGAGAAATCGGGATTCGGATGGCCGTCGGGGCTGGGCGCACGCGAGTCGTTCGCCAGTTGCTCACCGAGAGCCTCGCCCTGTCACTGGTGGGCGGTACCGCAGGCCTCCTCGTGGGCAAGCTCATGCTCGCGCAGCTCGGTGCCTTCCAGCTTCCCGGAGCTGTCACGATCGGAGACCTCGAGGTCGGGCTCGACACGCGGGTGCTCTTCTTCGCGCTCGGGTTGTCCGTGGCGACGGCGTTCCTGTTCGGGCTCGTCCCGGCGCTCCAGACGACACGGCCGGACCTCGTCAGGTCCCTCAAGGGCGAGGTGTCGGGGCGGCTCGGGAACCAGGGCCGACTACGACGGTCTCTCGTCGCCGTGCAGATGGGCCTTTGCGTGGTTCTGTTGGTCGGATCGGGCCTCTTCATCCGGACGCTTCGAAACAGCCTGGCCACGGACCTCGGGTTCACTCACGGCTCCGTAACCACGGCACGATTCAACCTCTCGCTCCTCCGCTACTCGGAGGAGCGCGGGGTCACTTTCGTAGATGAGCTGCTCCGCCGGGTCAGGGGAATGCCGGAGGTGGAGGAGGCCAGCGTGTCGACCCTCGTCCCGTTCCAGGGCGCCGGGTTCCGGGGAATGTTCGCTGAAATCGGCGGCTACGAGCCGGCCCCCGACGAGGAGGTTCGCCTGGACTATGTGGTGGTGGAGCCCGATTACTTCGAGACCCTGGGCATTGAGCTCGTCGAGGGGCGAACGGTCAGCGAGCGGGACTTCGAGGGATCACCTGCCGTGATGGTGATCAATCGACATATGGCGGAGCGTTACTGGCCGGATCGAAGTCCTGTCGGGGGATCGGTCGCGTTCGCCGGCGCCGACTTCTCGTTCGAAGTGGTCGGGGTAGTGGATGACCCCGTTTGGGCCGCCGTGGGCGAGCAACCGACCCCGTTCGTCTTTCTGCCGCTCGCGCAGAGGCCGGGATTCTCGACGGACTTTCTCACATTGGTGGCTCGTGGGAGCGGCGACCCACGAGGGCTGCTGCCGGGCATCAGGGACCAGTTCCTGGCCCTGGACCCGGATCTCTCTCTCACCGCCCTTCGCCCGTTGAGCGAACAAGTGGGTGACGCACTGATGCCTCAGCGGATGGGTACGGTGCTCCTCGGCATGCTGGGAGGCCTGGCGCTGCTTCTGGCCGCAGTGGGCATCTACGGAGTGGTGAGCTATAGCGTCCGACGCCGCGCACGGGACATCGGGATCCGGATCGCGGTCGGAGCTTCCGCGGCAGCCATTCGTCGGGCGGTGGTCCGGGAGATGGCCATGCCGGTCCTCGCGGGGCTGGTTGCCGGTGCGGTGGTGGCACTCGCGCTCTCGCGCACGATCGAGACGTTCATGTACGGAGTCAGCCCCAACGATCCGCTCACCTTCATCGCGATAACAACCCTCCTCGTCCTGGTGGCGTTGGTCGCGACGCTGATCCCCGCCCGTTGGGCAAGCCGACTGGACCCCATGCGAATCCTGACGATCGAATAGCCTTCAGGCGCTGTGGGACCCGTGAGCGCGGGCTCCTTGCGGCCAAAAGGACTCCCCGCTCTCTTCCCGGGGTCCGCATTCAGACCGTTCTTGCCGCTGTGTCCCGCTATACCCACAGGAGGTAGACGTATGAAGAAGCTGGCTTCCTCGTTCCTCGCGGTAGCCGCATTGCTCGTCGCGGGAGTGCTTCCCGCGCGGGCTCAAGAAGAGGCCCCAAATCTGGTCTCCGTCGGCACGCTTTCCGTGGCGCCATCGCAGACCCAGCAGTTCGCCGAGATCGTCGGGAAGGTGGTCGAGGCGGCCACCATGTCCAACCTCGATGCAAAGCATGCCTGGTCCGTGTATCAGGACGGAAACGACTTCCACGTCGTCACCTGGCCGGAGAACTGGGCACAGCTCGACGACCAGGGTGCGTTCGTGCGTGAGATCGGCGCCGGTGAAGGCGCGGAGCTCATGCAGGAGGCGTTCGCGGAATTCGAGGATCTTTGGGTAACCTCCAGCTCCCAGATGGCCGTTCATGTCGACGATTGGAGCTACGAGCCGGAAGACGGACTCATGGCCGGCGACCACACGGGCGCCGTCATCTTCCAGACCTGGGTTCGTCCTGGCATGAGCGAGGAGTACGGCGAGAACACCGCCGCCGTCATGGCGCTCTTCAAGGAAATGGGCTACCCGTACCCGATCTACGGCCACCGCGTGGCGATGGGTGACGAGAACCTCACCTACTTCGTAGTCCTGCACGATGGGCTGGGCGACTTCTACGGCGCCAAGAGCATCGGCCAACTCCTCGAGGCATCCGGCCTCGGCGAGCGGTGGGGCGAGCTGTTCGAGGCCCGCGGACAGCTCATCTACAACAACGACAGCTACCAGGTCGGGTGGCGGCAGGACATGAGCTATCTGCCCGACGAGGGCTCATGATCTAACCTCCTTGCCGCCTCGGGGTCTGACCCCGAGGCGATGTGGTGTCGCCAATACGAGGGTGAGGTCGCGGTGCGTGCGGCCTCGCCCTTTTGACGTTTGAGCTCACGCTGACCTTCTGCGCTCGAGGAACGTCTTTCTCCTCGAGGGCGTTGCTCCATTGAACCAGCCACAGGAGACAGGAGGAGAATCATGAGGCGAATCGTGTTTGCGTTCGGCGTCATCGCGGCGCTCGCCGTATCGGCGTGCGGGGGAGGCAACGGGGTAACCGGAGGCGGCAACCCTCCACCTCCACCGCCACCACCGACTCCACCCCCACCGGGAGCCAACGTCGTCATCGACATCATCGACAACGCGTTCGTGCACCCGAACGGTGACCGGAACGAGAACATCGACTTCACGATCAACGCCGGCCAGACGGTGGGTTTCACGCACAACGGATCCACCGCCCACACGGTGACCTTCACCAGCACGCCCCAGGGGTCGGCGGGGGCGACGAACTCGGGGACCATGAACCGCGGCGATACGCACGCCGTGACCCTGAACACGACCGGCGTCTACGTGCTTCGGTGTGATTTCCACCCCGGCGTCATGCGAGACGTCACGATTCGCGTGACCTGACGGCTCAACCGTCCGCCCGGGTTGCGCACTACACCGCGCGACTCGGGTGGCGCGGGCCGCCGTGAGGAAGAATCGATGCGAGTCCTGCATCCACTCTTCGTGCACCTGCACATCGCCTTCCTTCTGATGGCGTTCGTGTCCATGTACGCGTGGCTCTTCCGCGGGCTGGCGACCAGCGTGTTCGAGGACCGCCTGTACCGCTTCGCGCGCACGAACACCTGGCTCGGGGTCATCGCGGTCGCACTATCCATGGTGTTCGGGATCCGGGACGGCTTTTCCGGCTCGATCACCCGGTTCGACAGCGGCGTAGGCGGCTGGCTCGTGTTGAAAGTCGGGCTCGCCGTCCTGTTGCTCGCCGTGTACGGGCTCTTCCTGCACAAGAGCGGGAAGAAGCGGAGCTACCTGCAGGAAGACCGGCGGATCATGCTCTGGTGTCTCGCCACGCAGGCGATCGGCATCACGATCGTGGGCGTCATCACCACGATCGGGACCATGCTCGTTTATTATCAGGACCGACTGCCTGGTTTTCCGGGTCCCACCTGGTAATCACATGGTGATGGCAGGGCGGCCGAGACCCGCCCGCGTGGCCGTGCTGGGCGGTGGGTTCGGCGGACTCTACGCAGCCAGCTATCTGAGCGCGGCGGATCTTCCGGACGGCGCCGTCGAGGTAACGCTCGTCTCCGACGCGAATCACTTCACCTTCACCCCGCTCCTCGCCGAAGTGGTGGCGGGCAACCTCGGACCGGAGCACGTCACGGTTCCCTATCGGGTCTTCGGCCGTCGTCGCGGGTTCCGCTTCGTCAGAGGTGAAGTCGAAGGAGTCGACCCGCAATCGGGAACGGCATTTACGTCCGCCGGACCCGTCCGCTTCGATTACGCGGTCGTCGCGCTCGGGGCTCGCCCCCGGTACTTCGGTAACGAAGAGTTGCGGCACGCGAGCCTCCCCTTCACCTCCGTCACAGACGCGACGGCCATCCGGAACCGCGTGCTGGAGGCAGCCGAGCGGGCCGACGTGGAGCGGAGCGCGGGTCGAAAGCGCGGGCTGCTCACGTTCGCGGTGGTCGGGGCGGGCCCGGCAGGTGTGGAAGTGGCCAGCGAGATCCTCCACCTCCTGACCCGAGTCCTCCCACGCTATTACGACCTCGGAAGCGAGGCTCGGGTCATCCTCCTGGACGGAGGAGATCGCATCCTGCGCGGGTGGGACGCGGAGCTCGCCGCTCGCGGCGAGGACGAGCTCCGCCGGCTCGGGATCCAGCTGCGGTTGTCGACGACGGTGCACGGCTTCGACGGGCGGCTGGTAACGGCGCGCGGGCCGGATGGCGACTCGAGCTGTGAGGCCGGCTCGCTGATCTGGGCGGCGGGTACGGCTCCCGAGACGGCGGATTGGGGCCACTCCCCATTGCCGCGAGTCCTCTCGGGCCACCTCGCCGTCGAGCCTTCACTCGCACTGAGCGGAGCCAAGAACGTGTTCGCCGCCGGTGATGTGGCCAGGCTGACCAACCCTCGCACTCAGGAGCCGTATCCGTCCGTTGCGCCGATCGCGATCAGTCAGGGTGTTCGGGCGGCCGGGAACATCGAGAACTCGATTGCCGGCCGGCCCGTTGAAGAGTACAGCGCGCATCACGCCGGGAAGATCATCTCGCTCGGAAGCGGCGTGGCGCTCGTCGACCTGCTGGGGCTTCAAATCCGAGGCCGACCGGCCTGGATGATCTACCGAGGCGCGTACCTGCTCAAGCTCGTCGGCCCCAAGAACAAGCTTCGTGCGGGGATGACCCTGCTACTGAACCGCGTCTTCGAGCGGGACCTGAGCCTGATCGGCTCGGGCTAGGCACGGGATCGATCCGGCGGGCGCCGTACCTTACCGCTCCACCACCACGACCCCCTTCATGAACGGGTGGGGGATGCAGTGATAAGGGAACTCGCCCACCGCGTCGAAGGTGTGCTCCCACGTCTCGCCAGGACCGATCAGGGCTGAACCCCAGCCACCATCATCCGACGTGGCGGTATGACCCACTGGGTCCTTGTTCACCCAGCGCACGGTAGTGGCCGCGGGGATTCGGATCTCCTTGTCACGAAAGGCGAGCTGCGAGATTTTGACCTCCACGACTCGTTTCCCCTGAGCGTCCTGCAGGGTCTGCAGCGATCGTAGCTCGTCGGGGTCGAAGATCTCGCCCCAGCGCGCGAAGCCGCTGAACGGGACCGTGAACTCGAACCCCCAGAAGATCGATGCACCGAACCCCTCGGGAACGAACGTTCCCGAGCCGGCGGAGACACCGGCCAGTGTTCCGCTCGTCACGTTCGTCGCCATGATCGAGAGGGTATGCGGCGTGAACGGGATCCCGAGGTTGAGGCCCGCGCTCCAGGCCACGTCTCCCTCCGGACCGGCGACCAGGTCCGCGATGTCGGCGGCCAGCGTGACGTAGCGGTTGACCTTGATCCCGATCCCACCGGCGAGCGCGAGCGCCTCGTCGTCGACCCCGTCGGGGAGGTCGTATATGTCCGAGAAGCCTCGTACCGCACCGCTCAGGAGGAGCGGTCCGACGCGCGTCTCGGCCGCCAACTCGCCATCCACGCTCTGGTTGGCACCGTTCCACGCTCCCGTGACAGCGAGCGAGAACAGGCCCTCCCCGATTCCACGCACGGGGGCGTACTTCACGTACGGCTGCCACTCGTTGATGAGCCGGGCCCCGGGGGAATTGCTGCTGTAGCGGAACCCGGCCATGGCCCCTTCGAAGAGCCCCAGCGAGAGATCGAATGTCGGGTAATTCACGATCTTCCCGTCGCCGCCGAAGATGTCGGAGATGTCGGCATCGTCTCCGGCCATCTCGAATCGGTGCGCGAATTGGAAGTTCAGCGTGCCGGGCGACGAGACCCAGGCGCCCGACAGGTTGGGTGTGCGCTCCGTCAGTGGCTGCGCCGCCCCGGCGGACGGTGCATTGAGGAGAGCGCCCACAAGAAGAACCGCGACTCGGGCGGGGAGATCGTATGGGTGGCAAGCTGCGCGCATCGTATTCATCCCGTGGCTCCTTCGTTCTCAGTGGCGCCGTCATTCACTGAGAGAAGTCCGGGACGCCCGTCATGGTTCCTACCTGGGGCCCGGGTTCTCGCAGTCGGAGCTCAGGCAGGCGGGTTGCCGGGCTGCCGCCCTCCGAGGCTCACCTGGACCACGGGGGGACGATGCCGTTCATACGCGCGTAAGCCACCGATTGCCCGACATGCTCGTTCATGTGCGAGAGCAGCTGGAAGAGGACGGCCCAACCCGCGACTTCGCGGCCGTACAGGATGGTAGTCGCCGTCAGGTCCTCTTCTGTCATGTGGGTCACCGACTCCCGCACGTGCTCCGTCGAGCGCTCGTAGATGTCCAGGACCCGGCTCTTGTCCGTGATCGATTCCAGCTCGGACATCTCGATACCGTCAGGCACGGGTATGCCAAGTGAAGTATCCAGGTACAGGAAGTTGTACCGGGCGAGGTGCATGTAGACCTGCGCGACGTGCATCACGCCCTCCATCGGGCTCCACCCGTACAGGTCCTCGGGAACGGCTTCCGCGAGTGCCATGACCTTGCCGCTCGACCGCGCGAAGTGCTGCAGAAACTCGTCGCGATAGTCCGTGGGTGCGCTCTGGGCATGGGCCGTCTGTACCACCGGAGCCATCAGACAGAGCGCGAGGGCGGGTCCGCGCGTGAGTCTCGCGTGCGACATTTGCGACATGAGAGATCCTCCAGATCCGTCTCCGTGGGGAGTGCAGGCCAAGTGTGCCGCGTTCGCGAAAGGCAGATCCGGGCGGACAATGGCACATCCTGACGAACGAGGATTGAACCTGTCCGGGTGGACCGCGTCGTCGCAAGCGCAGCCAGGCACCGAGCCCTCGCGGTCCGGGATCCAGGACGGTCGCGATATGCTACGCCGTGCGGGTCCGGGCGGACCGTGGACTCCATCCCACGCTCCGACCGTTGTAGGAATCCAACACCCGCGCATGATCGCCGACCTTCGAACTCGCCCCGCGTCGCCCACAACTGCCCGTAAGACAACGAGATGCGTGTTCGTGGACGGGGCGCCGCCACACTCGGCCGGGAGGTTGCACGTATGGCCGCGTCCCTCGCTTGTGCGAAGCAGCCCAAGTGAAGAGTCCGGAAACCGCGAATACTGGTGGAGGAAGTCAAATGCAGCAGTTCCTGCGCAACCTGTGGAGCGACGAGTCTGGTCAGGACGCTACCGAGTACGTCCTGCTCGTCGTGCTGATCGCCCTGGCCATCACGGCCGGCATGACGGTGCTTGCTTCAGGGATCAACGGCGCGTTCGGCAACGCCAGCAGCACGCTCAACACCGTTAGCGGTGGTTCCTGATCCCATTCGACGGTGTAGCTTCGCACCGGAGAGGGTCGGGTAGTCCGTAGTCGAAGCGCGAAGCGTACCACACAACACACCGTCGCTGGATCCCCTGCCCGCCGTCCCCCGGCTACCAGCCCGGGGGATGGCGCAGAGGGTGCCTCACGCAGGTCCCGTCACGCAGGTCCCCTCACTCCTCGCGCAGCGCCTCCATGGGCTCGATGCGCGCCGCACGCCTGGCAGGTAGGTAAGCTGCCAGTAGCGACGCCACCAGAAGTAGCCCCACGCCTCCGGCCAACGTCCTCGGATCGGTAGGCTCGACGCCGAAAAGAAGGGATCTCACGAGTCCCGTGAGGGCGAGCGAGCCCACGAGCCCCACGGCGAGCCCGAGCCCTACCGGGATCACGGTTCGTCCGATCATCAGCCAACCTATGCTGCGGCGTTGGGCCCCGATCGCCATACGGATGCCGATCTCACGTGTCCTCCGGCTGACGGATAGGCTCAAGACACTGAACATCCCCACCGTAGCGAGGGCCAGACCGATAGCGGCCAGGGCGGAGAACAGCTCCGCGTTCATTCGTTGCGTGTAGAGGAAGCCTTCCACGATCTCGCCGTACGGTAGGACGTTCACGATCGCCAGGTGCGGTTCGAACTCTCGCAGCCAGCGCTGGAGGAACGGCACGGACGTCGCTGGGTCTCCGATCGTCGATACGTGCAGCGCGCTACCCGTGGGCCACGCGTGTTGAGGAAAGGAGAAGAAGACCATCGGCTCGGGCTCGGCGAGGAAGTCCCGGGCCCGGAAATCCTCGACGATGCCGACGATCTCGAAGCTCCGCGCCTCGGTACCTTCCGCGACCGGCCACGAGAGCCGTCGGCCGACGGCATCCTCCCTGCCGAAGAAGCGAGTCGCGAGAGCTACGTTCACGATCGCGACATCCGGGGCGCCGGCGGTGTCTCCGACCACGAAGCTGCGGCCGCGAACTACATCGACTTCCAGCGGCTCGAAGAACCCGGGGATGACCCGCGTCGTGGTCAACGACACGGGCTCGTCCTGGCCATCCACGCGTATGCGGGCTGACCGCTGGGCGGAAAGCAGCGCGTTCTGCGCGATGGAGACCGAGCGGACCCATGGCTCCTCCGCGAGCCGATCTGAGAGCTCTTTGAAGAATCGACCGCGGTCCTCCACCTGCACGTTCGTGCTGCTGGTCGAGACGTGGCTGGCGATCAGGCGATCGTACGAAAACCCCGGGTCCAGGCTGCGAACGGACCCGAGCGTACGAAGGACGAGTCCGGCGACGACGAGCAGAATGACCGACAGCGCGACCTGGGCCGCGATCAACATGTCGTGCGCGCCCCCGAGTCGGCGCCCAGAGCGACGCCGGCCCAGCCGACGCCGGCCGGCGCGCGAGATGGCGCCATCGGTCTTGAGCGCCGTCACGAGGTCGAGACGCGAGGACCTGAGCGCGGGGAGGGCGCCAGCGACCAGTCCCGTGAGCACCGCGACCGCGAACGCGAAGCCGACGACGTGAAGGTCGACCCCCGCCTCGCGGGCCACGTTCTCACCCCACACGCTCGGCCGAGCGAAGTACCACCCCAGCTTGGCGCTCAGGGGCCCGGCCAGCGCGAGCGCCACCAGGCCTGCGAGCGAAGCGAGCAGAACGTTCTCGGTCAGCGTCTGGCGCATCAATCGCCCCGCAGACGCCCCGAGAGCGGCCCGAGTCGCCGTCTCCTGCCCACGTCCGGCGGCGAGCGCCAAGAGCAGGTTCGCCACGTTCGCGCATACCAGCAGGAGGAGACCGGCCGTCGCCGCCATCATGATCCGAACCGTGTTGAGCTCATCGCGCCGCGCGCGTGGGTCAATCCAGGTCGCCTCGTCGATCCCGACACGACGGGGTGCATCTCGTCCCGGATAGGCCTCATCCAACCCCCGAGCGACCGAGGCGAGCTCGGCCCGCGCTCGAGCGCGACTGACACCCGGCGCCAGGCGTCCGAACACCCGGACGAGCGGCAGATCGCGGTTCTGAGCCGCTCCATCCCAGCTCACATAACGATCTCGGAAGGGCGCGATGGGAATCCACACATCCGGGCGAAAATCGGACGTGGTCCCCTTGAACCCGGGCGCGGCCACACCCACAACGGTGAACGGCCGGAAGTTCAGGTAGAGCGTTTGCCCGAGAACGGCTCGATCGGCGCCGAAGCTGCGCTGCCACCATTCGAACGAGATCACCGCGACGGGATCCGACTCGAGTCGATCGTCTCGAGCCTCGATGCGACGCCCGAGGCTGATCTCCACCCCGGCCACAGAGAAGAAATTCCCCGTGACACTCTCGACGAAGGCCACCTCCGTCATCGTCTCGCGCCGCACGCTGGCCGCGTAGTACGGCTGTACTGCCGCGAGGCCGTCGAAGCTGTCCGCGGCTCGTGCGAAGTCCTCGTAGTCCAGGAAAGAGACATCGGTGTAGGGTTCTTCCGGTTCGATTCCAAACACGCGCACCAACCCGTCGTGATTCACGCCGGGGAAGGGCTGGAAGAAGGCGTTGATGTAGGTGAATACCGCCGTACTGGCCGCCAGACCCAGTGTCAGGACGGTCACGACCACGACCGTATGGAGTGGTCGCCGACGGAGGCTCCGGATGGAAGCCAGCAGGTCTCCTGTTACGCCCGAGATCTTCACCCCTCCATCCGCACGTGGCGGTGCGGAAGCCGATGAGCAGAACGGTGTCCTCAACGTTGATCCACCGAAGCCACCGTCGCAACGAGAGCGCTCATAAACGCGAACCAGCGCAGGGGCTCGGCGTTGCGCATTGCGAGTTGCTCCAGCTCTTCGCGACGTGGTCGCTGGACTCACCGATCACCGTTCGAGGGGTCGAAGCGCCGCGCGCGCTGAACCATTCCGAGCCCACTGTTCACCAGCAAGCTGGAGGACCGTGGCGTTGCGGAGCGGAGGTCTCGGTGTGAGTCTGATCCGACGTTCGACGAATGAAGTCCACTGCCGATCCAATCCCCTGGGAGGAGTCGCTCAATGAGGTACGTGAATCCGCAAGTCGTCAGTGCTCAGATCCCTACAGCCCTCATCGTCGCGCTCACCCTCGGACTACCCGGCTCGGGAGAGGCACAGTCCGCCGAGGACATCTTCATGACGGCGCTTGACCGATACGAGCAGCGTATGGAGGGAATCGACTCGTACACGATCGTCCAGGAAACGATGGGGTTCGAGTCCACTGTCAGACTGGAACGGTCCGAGATGGACGGTCGGAGCGTGTTTCTGCCCGCAGGGTCGGCCGAGCGCGGCGCCGGGATAGCAGACTTCCACCGTCTCTATCCGCAGTTGATCGAGCGGGCCAGCGTCGAAGGCAAGGAGTCGGTTGACGGCTCGGATTGCCACGTCGTCGCCATCGAGGATTTCGAAGGCATTGACATGGGCCAGGACATGAACATGGGCGAGGGGTCGTTCGAACCGAAACGGGGCGTCTTCTACATCGATGACGATGAGTATGTCATTCGTAAGATGACCATGGATGGCGAGATGGAGTCGAACGGCGAGCTGCAGCCCTTCTCGATGACGAGCCTCATAAGTGACTATCGCGAGGTCGAAGGGATGCTGCATCCCTTCCTGATCACCGTCTCGCTCCAGGGCTCGGTTCCCGGGATGTCCGAAGAGGAAATAGCCGATCTGCATCGCCAGATGGAGGAGATGGAGAAGCAGCTCGCCGAGATGCCCGAGGGTCAGCGGGCCATGGTCGAAAGGATGATGAAGCCGCAGATGGAACGGCTGGAACAGATGATGGGGGGTGGTGGGATGGAAGTGACGATCCGGACGCTGGAGGTCCGAGTCAACCAGTGACCGGACCGTAGGGGGTCGTCAGCGGACGCAGCCCTGAGCGATCTCGGGGCCGCCAGCTTACCGAGGCGCATGAAACGAGGCGACACTGCAGCCGCGGTTACGCTGCTGCCGGGGTATCGCCTGCGTCCGGTTGCGGACCGGGGGATGGAGCGTCAAGGAAGACGGCCAGCGACACGAAGATTTCGCGGTTCGCCTACACCCGCGGCTCGCAGTGGAGGCGAGGTCCGTCCCGGTTCGGGGATAGATCAGACCCTCGGTCCGCTTTTTTCAGCCTCCTCCGGCTGCTGCGACGCCGGCAGCTTCCTCCGGACCGCTCACCAATGCGTTGAAAACCAGTTTGAAGGTCCCGTGCGTCTGCGCGCGATGCTGGGCGCGAAAGCCGATGAGCAGCACTGTGCCCTCACCGTGATCGACCGAGACCATCGTAGCCTTGTTCGCGATGTGATCCTCACCGAGCAGCCAGCCGCTCTGGAGGATGTCTCGGTCGCCGAACTCGACGATGCGCCGGACGGTGTGATTACGAGACCCCGCTACGACCTCGTACACCTGGTTGTTCGCCAGGAATGTGGCGAGGGCGTATTCCGGCATCCCGTACGCGTATGGACTGGAGGTATCCACACGCACGCGCAAGGTCGACCCGGGAGACCAGAACTCCCGTGAGGGCAGGTCCTCGAGGGCGTTCCGAATGGGCAGCTCGAACTCTTCGATCGCCAGGTTCCCGGCCTCGGCGAAGGTGACCAGCGTGCCGCCGCTTTCGACGAACGCTTGTAGCGCGTCCACGCCGGCCTGGCCGAAGCCGCTCCGGTACTCGGGCGGGTAGGCGGATGGATCCGCGCCGCGGAATCGACCGCCGCCCGTGTCGGGCTCACCCGTCATGCGCGAGGCGCGGTCCGCGGGGAGGATGATCACGTCGTAATCGCGGCTCAGATCGCCGGCCAGAATCTCCGCGTCCATGAGCGCGGTATACGGAAACTCGAAGTCCTCCAGCAGCCAGCGGGTCCACCCCTCATCCATGTTGCCGCCCAGGTAGCGCTGGTACATGCCGACCCTCAGCCGGCGCACTGGACGCGCGGACGGGTCGGAGTCGAGCGCCATGAAGCTCACGCCGGTCTCACCCGCGACGCGAGTGAGAAGGGACTCTGATGCCCCCGGGCCCAGGATGAAGTCGCCCGCTCGCACGTCGCCCACCGCTCGATCTGCGCGCTGCACCTGGATCCCGTCGTTCCACAGGAGGTTCACCGCCTTGAAGGCGGCGTTCTGACGCCCGTCGACCCGGTATCCGGACTCGCCTCGCTCCACGGCTCCGGCGGGCGCGAGCATGTCGCTCACGACGGAAGTGTTGACCGCCACCGGCGTCTCGACCGCGTCCACGCGCACTCCCATGAACTCGGCCATGTTGTCCGTGGACATGTCGTAGGGCCGGATCGGGTCGCCGTCACGATCCCGCGTGTACGAGTTGTCCGGGTAGAAGGTCTGACCCAACAACCATCGAATGACCCCCCGCTTGGGTTGCGCCATCGTGACGACGTAGGTACCGGCGCCGTACACGCGGCCCTCGTGCGTGAAGTCGGTTGCGGCGCGCTGCACCTCGATGCCCTGCAGAAGGAGCTTGTTCACCATGTGCTGCATGGTGAGCGGATCATGCTGCTCGGCCGGGATCACGAACGCGACAACCGGTCCCTCCAGCCCGCGCTCGGTCTGGCGCACCGCCTTCAGGTACGCGTTCCGGAGCACGGTCTCGCGGTTGCGGGCGGCGATGTCCAGCGTCGCGAGGTAGGCGACCTTCTGACGATCGACCATGTCCCGGACCCGCCACCAGCCTCCCTCCCAGGGGTTGGGGAAGGTGGTCTGCTCCTCGTATTCCGGGAGCTGTCGTGAGCCCCTCAGCTGCTCGGGGTGCACGAACAGCGGGGTCGCCAGCCGCGCGCTGGCCGACTCGGTCAGCATTCCCGCGATGTTGTGGAATGGCGTGATCCAGTGGAAGCCGAAGTGGCCCCACCCCGAGTAGATCGCCGAGTTCACCGCCCCCTCGAGATTCGCCTCCTCCATCTTGTACGCCATGTGCGCCCCGTACCACGACATCTCCCGCCACACGATCGGGTCACCCTCGGGCCGGACGGGCTCGGCGTACGGAGGCAGATAGATGCGCGCCGTGTAGCCGCCCATCTGGTGGTGGTCCACGTAGGCCTGCGGGACCCAGTCGCGGAACAGGATCTTGCCGCCGTACTGCGACTCGACGGTGTTCTGCATGAAGGCGTCGCGGTTGTTGTCGTGACCGATGTAGTGGTGGTAGAGCGAGGGCAGGCCGACGCCCTCGTATTCGGTCCCCACCCACTGGTTGTACCAGTCGGTCACCATGATCTCTCCGTCCGGGTTGAGGCAGGGGATCATGATCCCGATGGTGTTCTCCATGATGCCCATCATCTCGGCATCGGTCCGCGTTACCATGTCGTACGCGAGCTCGGCCGCGGTCTGGCTGGAAGCGACTTCGGTCGAGTGGAGACACATGGATTGGACGATCACCGCCCGGCCGTTGGCGATGGCTCGCTCGACGTCCGCATCGGGAACGCCGCGCGGATCGCTCAGGATCGCGTTCATCTGCCGAAGCTCCTCGAGCCGCGACAGGTTGTCGGGGGCGGAGAAGAAGAGCGCCAGGAAGGGATTCCCGAGCGTCGTGGGCCCCATGTGAACGACTTCCAGCCGGTCGCTGGCATCACCCAGTAGCTCGTAGTACTCCACCAGCTTGTCCCAGCGGGCGAGCGTCCGATCGGCCCCCATCTGAAAGCCGAAGAACTCCTCGGGAGATGGGACATCCGGGGTCTGCGCGATGCCCGTTGTCGGGAGCCACGCGGACGCCAGCGCGGCGGAAAGAAGCGCGACGAGCACCTGCGTGTGCGCGGGGAAGCGGCGGTGATTCGCTCTCATGAGAAGCTCCTGCGATCAGGGCCCACACTTTGACGGTTCGCGGGCGCGGCGGCTGTCTGCGGGGACGCGCCACGGCACCGCGCCCGTTTACCCAGTCTCTGGGGCGGGATGCGGGCGGGTCAAGGCCTGACTTGGGGATCGGAGCTCGCCTTAGAGATCGGTTCCCAGGACGGATTCGAGCTGCTTGCGGCCCTTACGGCTCACGGCGCGCTTTGCGTGAGATCTCTGGTGGCGTATGCGAGGCAATGATCGCACGGCGGTAGTCGCCAAGCGGTGATTGCCAGTGTGTGATGCCGGCAGCTTTCGCCGGCTCCGAGTGAGTCCTTGCCGGTGGGGTGCGGCGAAAGCCCGCCCCGCCGGGAGGGTCGGGTAGGTGCCCTAGCCTCGTCGCTAGTCCAGCTCCTCTTCGTCGTCCTCCTCAGCTTCGTCGTCCTCCTCAGCTTCGTTGTCCACCGATCCGGGGTCCCCGTCCGTCGCGGGCTCCAACCCTTCCAGATCGCCCGCAGCGGCGGCCTCCCGCTTCAGCCTCCTCTTCTCCGCCTTCGCGTCCTTCTTCTTTTGCTTCCTGAGCTCACGTTGTCGTTTCTCGAACCCGTAGTTTGCCCGTCTCGCCACGCTACCTCCTTGTCAGATCGTGATTCTGGGTCTTTTCGCGTATGCAATGATACGGTACCGGCCCCGAGACTGACACCGACGACGATCGATTGGGGCAGGCGCCGCGTGCGGGCGCGCATAAGACGCGGCGGGCACGCTGCCGCCTGCGAGCCGCGCTGCTGTAGTACATTATACATTGTTGCGACTCGCCCTCTCGGAGCGCATCTGCCTGATGCACTTGCACGGGGAGCCCTCGCACCGTATCCTACACCTATCTGTAATGTAGGTATTATTACATTATGGCAGCTGTGTAGGAGGAGTCGAGTCGAGTGACCGGAAACGGGCCTTCGAAGTTCAGTCGGCGAGAGCGCGAGATCGTGGAGATCCTGTACCGCCTCGGCGAAGGATCTGTAGCGGATGTCGTCGGACTCATGCCAGATGCCTCCTCGTACGACGCCGTGCGACTCACATTGGGCGTGCTCGCGGACAAGGGACACGTGAGTCACCGTCGGGAGGGACGGCGCTACATCTACCGCCCGACCGTGCCTCTCACCGCTGCCTCCCGATCCGCGCTCCAGCAGTTGACCCGGACGTATTTCCGCGGGTCTCCCCAAAAAGCGGTCCTCGCGATGCTCGACGCGTCGGTGCGACGGATGTCGGACGAGGAGTTGGATGAGATCGCGGACTGGATCCAGAAGGCGAAGGAAGAGGGATGATGTCAGGACTGGTCGATCCTTCGATAATGGCGGAGCTCTATGTGGGCTTCATCGACCTGGTGCTCCTCAAGGGGAGCGCGGTCGTGCTTGCTGCGACCGCTACCTGCTACCTGCTGCGCCGGTCATCCGCGTCCCTCCGGCACGGAGTCTGGGCGGCCGCGTTCGTTGTCCTGCTCGCGCTGCCCGCGTTGCGCCTCGCGGCGCCCCAGTCGGGCCTCACGGTGGTCGGGGTGCGGCCCCCGGTCGCGGTGTCGGGCCCAGGAATCGGGCTCCCAAAGGCTCCGACTGTCCCCGTGGAGGCGGCGGCCCAAGAGGCGGTTCAGCTCCCGAGCGCGGTACCGGCCTCGGTGGTCCGGAAGCCTGTCGCCACGGTGGGCATCGCTCCCCCCTATCGCTGGATCGTCGCGCTCTGGCTCGTGGGACTTCTCCTTCAACTCGCCCGCTTCGGTGGCCATCTCCGTGCGGTTCGGCGCCTGTGCGCTCAGGCGGAGCCTTGTCCGGACCCCGTGCGGCGACGGCTCGACCGGGTCGCGGCAGAGCTCGGCGTGCGCCGGGCGCCGGTGACGATCGTCAGTTCGGATCTGGTGGTCCCGAGCACCTTCGGGGTGATCCGGCCCACTATCGCGCTCCCCCGCGCCGTAGATGGCTGGTCGGAGGGCCAGCTCGATGCGGCGCTGCTCCACGAGCTCGCCCACCTGCGGCGGCGCGATTACGTGACTCACCTCCTCGCAGCGTTCGTCAAGGCGGCCTATTGGGTCAACCCGGCCGTGTGGTACGCTGGGCACCGTCTCGACATAGAGCGAGAGCGCGCGTGCGATGACGGCGTCGTCGACGACCGTCTCGATCCGGTCCGCTATGCCGAGTACCTGATGAGCTTCGCGCTGAGCGGACGACGGACCGCGGTGCAGCCTGCTCTTTCGTTCGCGACCCGATCGTCGCTGGCCGAGCGAGTCAGGAGCTTGCTCGACCGGGCACAAGCACGAAACCCACTCGGCGGAGCCACCCGAGGGGCGATCGTCGCGGGGGGTGCTATCGCGATCGCGGCCGCAGGCGCGATCGAGATCTTCGGCGTCGTCGAGTCGCCCGGCCAGGACGCCGCCGGGCTCTCCGACCAGGATCCGATCGTCCGGCGCTACGCCGCCTGGGCGGCAGGCGAATCCGAGAGTCCGGCGCACGTGGACGAGCTGATCGAGCACCTCGGTGATCCTGATGCGCGAGTTCGTGCCGTATCGGCCTGGGCCCTGGGCGAGATCAAGGATCCGCGCGCCGTAGGGCCCCTGACCGCGCTCCTGGCAGACGTCGATGCTCGGGTTCGGGAGATGGCGGCGCTCGCGATCGGCGAGATCGAGGATCCGTCGGGACTGGCCGCTCTCCGCGACGCGGGTCCCTCCGTGGTTTCCGCTGAGGCGCGAGCGTGGGCGATTGCCCAGATCCAGCACGTCGAGGAGTACCCGGAGGTGTTCGTGGGCGCGCTCGCCGGGCCCGAGGCTCCCGTCGATGTTCACATCGCGGACCTTCCTCGGTACCTCGACGAGCTGGCTGGTAACGATCCAAGCGTCCGCGCTCGGGCTGCCGAGCGGCTTGGCATTCTCGGGGCCCCGGAGGCCGTTGAGGCCCTCCTCGACGCGCTCGAGGATGCAGATGCGGCGGTGAGGGCGGCGGCTGTTTGGGCGCTGGACGAGATCAACCCGTCTCGGGATGCGCGGGGCCGCATCCCCGGCTCGGACGGGACCTATTAGGTCGGATTAGGTCGGACTAGCTCCGAAGAACCCTGACGCGTTTCGATAAGCTCATGATGTCGGTGCGACGGTCCAGAACTGTAGAATTTTGTACATTAGCGGTGGTAGGGCTCTCCCTCTGGCCAGCGGCCGGCCTCACTGCTCAGGCGGTGAGCGTAAGATCTCTCGCGTGCCAGGGCCACCGGATCTCGAAGCGTTGAGCCGCGGACCACTCGCCGAACACCCTCCCACGCTCGCCGCGTTCGTGCGCGTGAGCGGCTTCATTCAACAGAACCCGAGCGACGGAGTTCCCGCTACACAGCGGACCGAGGTCTATCTGGGCTACGACGACCGCGCGCTCTATGCCGTGTTCGTCGCGACCGACGACGAGCCGGATCGCATCCGCGCGCGCATGGCGTCACGCGAGAACATCGGCGGGGATGATTTCGTGACCCTCATCCTCGACGCCGATCACGACAGCCGGCGTGCGTACACCTTCCGTTCGAACCCGCGGGGCGTGCAGTGGGACGCGTTATGGACCGAGGGGCAAGGGTTCGATACCTCGTTCGATGCGGTGTGGGGATCGCGCGGGCGACTCACGCGGAGCGGTTACATCGTGAGCTTCGAGGTTCCGTTCAAGAGCCTTCGATTCCCCACCCTGGGCGCGCAGACCTGGGGCATCGTCCTCTCCCGCAACATCCCCAGGGATCAGGGCGAGGTGTCGTACTGGCCGTGGGTGAGCAGCGAAGTGCAAGGCACGCTCACGCAGTCCGCGGAGCTCAGTGGCCTCGAGAACATCTCGCCGGGTCGAAACATTCAGGTGATTCCGTACACGAACGCTCGGTCGTTTCGGGCGCTCGATCGTCGCGCGGAGGGAGGACCGCAGTTCGTGACCGATGACGCGGACTTCGACTTCGGCGCCGATTTCAAGGCCGTCCTCGATGATCGGTTCGTCGTCGATCTCACGGCGAACCCCGATTTCAGCCAGGTCGAGTCGGACCGGCCACAGGTCACGGTGAACCAGCGCTTCGAGGTTTTCTTCCCCGAGCGCCGACCGTTCTTCACCGAGAACGCCGACTATTTCCGCACCCCGATCAGCGTCCTGTTCACGCGCCGGATCGCCGATCCGCAGTTCGGATCTCGATTCACGGGCAAGGCGGGCGCCTGGGGGATCGGCGCGCTCCTGATCGACGATCAATCGCCGGGGAAGCTGGCTCCGGTCGGTTCCGATCTCGAGGGGAAGCGGGCCTGGTTCACGGTCGGTCGGGTCAATCGCGACCTGGGGGATTTCTCACGCCTCGGCGCCATATACGCCGGCCGCGAATTCAACAACGGGTACAATCGCGTGGGCGGGGCCGACGGCCGCGTGCGGTTCGACGACCACTGGAGCGCGAGCGGGCAGTTCGTGGGGAGCCGGACCCGGGAGCCGGGAGAGAACGCCGTCTCCGGGTACGCGGCATCGGCCTCGGTCTCACGATCCGGGCGTCAGTTCTCCTACTTCGGCGGTTACACGGACATCTCGCCCGATTTCGAGGCTCAGGGGGGGTTCATCCCGCGAACCGATCAGCGGCGGATGAGCCACTTCGCGAGCTACTTCTTCCGACCCGAGAAGACGCTGATCTCGTGGGGACCGGAGGTGTTCATCGTTCGCCTGTGGGATCACGACGGAACCCTGCTCGACGAGATCACCGAGGCCAGCCTCGAGTGGAACTTCACCGGCGGCTCCAACTTCGAAGTCAACTACCGTGTCGCGACCGATCGGCTCCGCCCGGAAGACCACCCCTCCCTGAGCGAGATTCGTGACTACGACGTCGGGTTTTGGGACATCGAGTACGGAACGAGCTACCTGGACTGGGTCCAGCTCGGCGGAAACCTGCGGTTCGGCAGCCAAATCAACTTCAATCCAGTAGAGGGAAATGAGCCGTCGGAGGCGGATTGGTTCCAGCTCCTCCTGGGGCTCAACTTGCGACCCGCCACGCAGCTCAGGATCGACAACGCAGTGTTGTGGACCACGCTCGCTGATCCGCTCGGCGGTGGCCGCATCTTCACGGACCGGATCCTGCGCACGCGCTGGAACTGGCAGTTCACCCGCGAGCTGTCGGTCCGGGCTATCCTCCAGTACGAGCACACGACGACCGATCCCCTTCTGACGTCGCTCGAGACGCGAAAGAACCTGAACGCGGATTTCCTGGTCACGTACCGGGTGAATCCGTGGACGGCGATCTACGCGGGGGTCAACACGAACGGGCAGAATATCGAGCTGATCGATATGCCGGGCGGAGAGCGCCGACTCCAACGGGTCGACGCCCTCCGGAACGACGCGCACCAGTTCTTCCTCAAGGCGTCGTACCTGTTGCGGTTCTAGCGCCTCTCTGTTCGGACCGGTCTACTCGGACAGCGCCTCCTGGGCTGCCTCCGCCGGAGCGTAGATGTCGGGGGGCGCGTACCCCATCAGGCGCAGGAACGACTGAACCTGCCCACGGTGGTGGATCAGCTCCTGGTATCCGAGCCCTGCCGTCTCGAGGCCGGTCAACTGCCAGCCGAACCAGTAGTTGATCGTGTTCGCAGCCATGTTCCCGTCGAGCTCTGACAACGTCGACTCCAGCTCGGACCGTGCGGCGCTTTCGACCTCGCGGATGCGCGGCCGCGTGCCGGTGGATTCGTCCTCCTGCATCAGGTCCGCGATATCGGCCTCCTCGCACTTTCCTAGCCGAATCGATCTCGCCGTGAACGCCACGGCGCCAAGTGCGTGCTCGATCATCTTGCCTATCGGCAGCTGCTCGGGGACGGGCTGCTCGCCCAGCCGATCGTCGGGCACTAGATCCAACGCTCCCATCAGCGGGTCCATGGCCTTGCGCGTGCCCTCGAGGGTGTGGCGTGTCATCGCCTCGGTGTATTCGGGTGTAAGCTCGGTCATCGTTCCTCCCTGCGGTTCGTCGGACAGCGGTCAGCGACCAGAGCGCGTCTTCGGGCGCAAGCGACCTTCGCGCGGGTGTGTTTTCGCGCTAGCGAGCGCCGGGTTGGAGGACCCGCTCAGACGTCCAACCACTCGCTGTACGGCACGCGCTCACCGTGCTCCAGGTATCGCTTCAGTATTCGGAGATACATCGCCCAGCAGTAACACGAAACCCGCGAGTGCTCGTTCTCTTCCCGCCAGCCTCGATGATGAAAGCGGACCGTGGTGGCCGTCCCTTCGGGCGAGCGATCTCGCGGCGTCAACTGGAAGCCCACAGACGTGCCGTCCCAGTCCGGGTCCGCCCTGGTGATCCGGAGCTCGAAGCTCGTGCGGGGGCTCACAGACGACGACCTCCGTGGACCACTCGTACTCGGGGCCGAACCCGAGCGAGCAGGGCCGCAGTCGAGCGTCACGAACGGATTCTTGTGATGGAATTCCCGCCACTCTCCCGTTCCCGCGTCGACAGCCACGTCGACCAGCCAGCGCTTTTCCTTGCTGGTCCGGGCTCGTGCCGCGCATGATTCCGGCTTGTCCGGTTCGCTGACCGTATCCCGGTTCGCTGACCGTATCCCGGTTCGCCGGTATCATGAACCTTCGAGGAGGTAGAATGCGAACGCTGCGCTTCGCGTTGCTCGGTGGTCTCTGCCTTTCGCTCCCTGCGAGCGCGCAGGAAGGGGAGCGGTTCGACTACATGGACGTGTTCGGGCTGGAATGGGCGGCGGACCCGCAAATCTCCCCGGACGGCGGGCACGTCGCGTACGTGCGCACATCCATGGACATCATGCGGGATCGCAGGGGTGCGGAGATCTGGATCGTGGCGTCGGATGGCTCGGACCATCGCCGGCTGGCGGAGGGGAGCTCGCCTCGCTGGTCGCCATCCGGCGACCGGCTGGCCTACGTGAGCGACGGACAAATCCACGTTCGCTGGATGGACACGGGCCAGATGGCGACCCTCACGCAGCTCCAGGAGTCGCCGCGCGGTATCGCCTGGTCACCCGACGGACGACGTATCGCGTTCAACATGCTGGTCCCGTACCCCGTGCCGAGCCTCGCGACCCTACCGACATCCCCCGAGGGTGCCGATTGGGCCGATCCACCCATCATGGAGGATCGGTTCAAGAGTCGTCAGGATGGCGTTGGCTACCTGGACTTCGGGCACGACCACCTGTTCGTCGTGCCGGCGGAGGGCGGCACGCCGACTCAGATCACCTCCGGCGACTACCAGCACTCGAGCACCCCGTCGTGGACTCCCGACGGGCAGTCGCTCGTGTTCTCCTCCAATCGGAATCCGGACGCCGTCTACGATTTCCGCAACTCGGAGTTGTATGCGGTGTCGCTCGTCGACCGTCGGATCACGGCGCTCACGGACCGGGCCGGCCCCGACGCGAGCCCGGCCATCTCGCCAGACGGTCGGCACATCGCGTACGTGGGCTACGACGATCGTGTGCGGACGTATCAGGTGCGGCGACTCTACGTCATGGACCGGGACGGGAGCGGGAAGCGCGCCGTTACTGCCGAGCTGGACCGGAGCGTCGCGAGCCCGATCTGGGCACCGGACGGGAGCGGCATCTATTTCCGGTACGACGACCGCGGGAATACCAAGATCGCGTTCGCCCCGCTGGAGGGTGACATCGAAGTTCTCGCTCACGACGTCGGGGGCACCTCGTACGGCCGGCCATACGGCGGTGGGTCGTTCTCCGTGGCGAGCGACGGCTCGTTCGCGTTCAACGAGACGCGCCCCGACTACCCGGGCGACGTGGCCGTGGGGTCGCGAGACGGCTCGGGGGCGCGGCGGATCACGAGTCTCAACGAAGATCTGCTCGCCTACCGTGAGCTGGGCGAGGTGGAAGAGATCTGGTGGGAATCCTCGTTCGATGAACGGCGTATCCAGGGTTGGATCGTCAAGCCGCCCGGTTTCGATTCGAGCCGATCGTATCCGCTCATCCTCGAGATCCACGGTGGTCCGGTCTCGAATTACGGAGATCGTTTCTCGTCGGAGATGCAGCTCTATGCAGCGGCGGGGTACGTGGTGCTCTACGCCAACCCCCGGGGGAGCACGAGCTACGGCGAGGAGTTCGGCGACCTCCTGTACCACAACTATCCGGGTCAGGACTACGACGATCTCATGTCGGGCGTCGACGCGGTCCTCGACCTCGGGTACGTGGATGAGGACAACCTGTTCGTAACGGGTGGGAGCGCCGGCGGGATCATGACCGCGTGGATCGTAGGGAAGACGGATCGATTCCGGGCGGCCGTCGCGCAGAAGCCGGTCGTCAACTGGTACAGCAAGGTCCTCACGGCCGACAACTGGTACGGGTACTTCAACACGCGATACGAGGGTCTGCCATGGGAGAACCCGGAGCACTACCTCCGCTTCTCCCCCATCTCACTGGTAGGGAGCGTGTCGACCCCGACCCTCATCGTCACGGGTGAGGAGGATCTCCGGACTCCGCTCTCGGAGTCGTACCAACTCTACCACGCGCTCAAGCTTCGGAAGGTGGACACGGCGATCATAAGGCTGCCCGGCGCATCGCACGACATGTCCCGCCGGCCCAGTCAGCTCATCGGGAAGGTGGCGAACGTTCTCGCCTGGTTCGAGCGATACCGGGAGCGGGCGGCGACGAGCCAGGATTGAGTGAGTCAGCTGGGGCGGCCCCGGTGGGAACCACCCCAGCTGGTGTGTGTCCGTGGTCTTTCGCCGCGGCTACTCGACCCGCATGTACTTCACGCGAAAGGTGTTCCCGTTGTTCGGGTTCGTGAACGTCCTGGACATCGTGTCGCCGTCCACTTCGAAGGTCGAGGTTCCCCCGCCCCCCTCTGCCATCGCGTTGGGGTTCCGGTGCATGAGCAGCTTCGTGTGGATCTCGTCCCCCATGACCTCGTAGGTACCGGCCGCCGCGTTGTACCGGCGAAAAGCTTCGAACCGCTGCTCGTCCGTGGGCTCTTCCGGAAGCAGCTCCCGCGGCTCCTGGCCACCGCTGATTCTGAACGACGCGTAGTGCCCGCCGGTGAAGATCGTGAGACTCGGTTGAGTGATCTCGTTCTCCTGCGTGCCCTCGTCGTTGGTGGCGGTTACGTGGACGGTCTTCCAGACGCCCTCTACGGCGCTGGCGTCCGTCCTCGCGGCGGGCCGGAACGCCGCGAACGAGACGGTGGCGATTGCAAGTACGATGAGCGGGATGAGCCTGCGCATGGGGGTACCTCCGGTGCAGGGGTGGCAAGGAACGGGACAACAGCGTGCGCACGATGGGTCGGTGCATCCAGTAACCGCAAGAGTGGCGGCAGCGCACTACGATTCTGGACAAGAAGATCCCGAAAGTACAATACTGCCATAAGTTTATAGGCCGGAACGGAATCGCGAGAGGCAGGCTGGTGGGGGGGCGCGAGACTCTGGCACTGGAGGGGGCCGCGGCGCTGGCGGCGTCAGTCAACTCTTATACAGAGAACCGATGCGCCCGGGAGAAATCGAATCCCCAACCTGCTCGAGGAACGGGCGGCCCCGGTAGAACCGCCCCGTCTTGCTCAAGCTCATTCCACCAGTCTGAGTACTTTCACCACCGGACCGACCCCCGGGTTGCTGCTCCCGAAGCCGATGGCCGGCATGATCCGGGCGTACACGTTCGCCTTACCGGGCGGTCCCGGGTCGATGCTTTCGATGAACACACCCACGAAATGGCTGATCACGAAGTGCGGCCCGCTGCCCTGTTTCGTGAAGGTGTTCGGGTTGAAGGCGGGGACCGCGCGATACCGAAGCCCGCCGGTCACGACCTGGCCCCCGTTGCTGGCATCGCGCGCGCACGTGCAGCTCGGGTCGTAGTACTGCCCCGAGTAGAGCGGGTCGTTGAGGATCTGCCTGAACGAATCCACGAGCGATTGTTTGTTCCCCGGGATCCTCCACATCGGGTCGCCCGGGACGTAACCGTTCTCAGGCCCATCCGGACAGCCCAGGACCCGCGCCCGAAGTTCCGGCACGCCATGAACGCCCTGTGGCAGCCACAGGTCCCAGTAGCCCGGCTGCAAACGGCTGCTCGGCGGCGGACCCTGCCCCTTGCCGCCCTGCGACGGCACGAGCGTGATCAGCTCGCCGATGATGTCGTATCCGACGTAGGCCGGGTTCGGGTTGCCGAACTGGTCGTACGGCTCCGGATAGTAATCGCCCTCGCTTGGATCCCATTCGAGGCTTCCGAAGTTGACCCACCGATCCGGGAGGGCAACCGGAAGCAGGCAGCTCACGGACGCGGCATCCACGGACCACTCGGCGGCGGCCACCGTCGCCACGTCCACGTTGGTCACGCCGAACATGCGTGCGAACAGGGTCGACACGGGGCTGCCATAATTCTGGGTGCGCAGCACACGGACCCGCACCTTGTCGGGGAGAAGCACGTCGATATCCTGATCGCGCAGAGCGATCTGGCCGCCCCGGACCTGGTTCTGGCTCGCGTATTGCTTGGCCCACTGTCGAGCCTGCGCTGGGTCTCCCGGCTTGTAGATGAGTGAGCCGGCTCCAGCCAACGCCGCACCGTCGGCCGTCCGCTGGGCCTCGCTGCGGGCGGTCATCAGCATGCCCATGTCGACCGCCAGCGCCGCGATGCTGATGAACACCGCAATGCCCAGCGCCATGAAGACCGCGACCGCGCCACGCTGGTCATTGGGCCGGTCGGGACTCATGAGCTGGGAAGACGACGAGCGACAGGTCCGCGGTGAGCCGTGGCAGCGATTCTCTGGGCTAGCGCGGTGGGTCATGTGCCCGGCGGTCTTGTGCGTGTGGCCTGTAACCGTATGAAGTGGGGAGAGTTAGCAACGGAGCGTGCGCGCAGGTGGACAGAGCGGCCCTGGTAATCCAGCCGACCAAGACACCGGCGATGTAGACGAGAATCAGCGCGACGACGAGGCTCACGGTCCTGCCCCCCTGTGCGGCTGGAGCACGATTATCCCAAGTCCACCGACCACTAGGAAGGCAAGCGGCACGCCACGGCCGCAAGAAATTGTTATATGTTTAATTCGTAATCGGTTATGGAGACGTGCCCGCATCGTGATACGGAGTGAGGCACGGGCGGAGCCGGGAAGGTTTACCCGAATCAGGAGCCCGAGGCGGGGATTATTCCCTGGTTGAACGACTCGGCGGCTCAGGGGAGCCAGAAGAGAGATGCTCCCACGGCATCAGCTCCCACGAGTTTCACATAACTCACGCACTCCCGAACCGGGTTCGGGAATGCCCCTCCCACGGCCGCATTGGCGAAGGCAGGGTCGCGTATGCTGCCTATGGCTCTTCCCTCGGATGGCGGTCACGCCTGCTCCCTGGCCACGCGCTTTCCAGCCCAAGTCCGCCCTCCAACTGGCAAGCGCCGGGGGGAACGCGCGTCACCACTTGTAGAATGGCATCCACAGCCGCGATCTTACACGTCGTCCTTGCCAAGGTAAGATCTGATCAGCTGACGGCATCTGATCAAGGGGGTGTCACGGCGCATCTCGCGGCCCCCGCTATCGTGCAGGAGGGGACCCCAATGAACGCGAACGATCTATTCAAATCGTCCAGCACCAACTGGACGAAGGCCGGGTTGATCAGCGCGGTTGTGATGCACACGGGTCTGTTCGCGCTCGTTCGACCATTCGAGGCGGCGGACCTGGGCGTGGTGAATGCCGAGCTCACGGCGGTGGACCTGCCGCCGGAGGTGAAGATCCCGCCCCCGCCCGAACAGATCGCGCGCCCGGCGACTCCGAGGGTCGCCGCGGTGGACGTCAGCAAGGATGTTACGATCGCCCCGACCACATGGGAGAAGAACCCGGTCGAGAACCTGCCCCCCCCGCCGTCGGGGGCGAGCCCGTCGGACCGGCCTTCGTTCATTCCTTACGACACGCCCCCGCGGTTGAGGAACTCGGCACAGGTCGAGCAGTCGTTGCGGCGCTACTACCCGCGCAACCTGAAGGATGCGGGGGTCGGTGGCCGGGTCGAGCTATGGCTGTACGTGAACGACCAGGGTCTCGTCGAGAAGAGCCAGGTGAAGATTTCGAGCGGGAACGCACAGCTGGATGAAGCCGCGGGGCGAGTCGCGAGCGAGATGCGCTTCACCCCCGCCCAGAACCGAGACAAGGTCGTGGCCGTCTGGGTGCACCAGAGCATCGTTTTCCACGTGAAGTGATGCTCGCGCT
>JBDHAC010000042.1:0-29674 GCA_039588275.1 Gemmatimonadota bacterium | reverse complement strand
CTCGTCGAGTACGCGAACCAGCTACGCGCGAGGGGCATGCAGTTCCTCGAGGCGATGATCGAGGCGGGGCGGATCCGGCTGCGCCCGATCCTGATGACGGCCGTAGCGACGATCACAGGTGCAACGCCGATCGCGCTCGGTCTCGGGGCCGGGGCGGCCAGCCGGCGGCCATTGGGCTACGCGGTGGTCGGGGGGCTCATCTTCTCGACGCTGCTGACACTGTTCCTCGTACCCGTGGTGTGGACCTCGTTCGAGGCGGCACGCGAGCGAATCCACGCGCGCCGGCGAACCCGCGCGGGACAACCGGCCGTGGCCCAGCCCGTGGCGACCGCGCTCAGCAGGGCAGAAGCACCGTGAGGCGTAATCTGGCGGTACTCGCCTGCCTCTTCGCGGTGACCACGGCGCCTCTGTCGGGGCAGCAGGCGGTATTGGAACCCGGAAGCGCCGGGCCCGCGCAGGCCACACCGCTGATCTCCTCGGTTCAGGAAGCCGAGGACATCGAGTCGATCACGCTGGACGAGGCGATCCGGCGCGCGACTTCGTTCGATCCGGACTATGTGGCGGCATTGGGCCGGATCGACAACGCGGCCTGGTCTCGCCGCGCCGCGGTGACGGCCTTCGTCCTCCCCTCGGTGCAGGCGTCCGCCAGCCTCACGCGCGCGTCGAGCGAGTTCTTCAACATCGGCACGGCGGATCTCACCACTCAGCTCGTCCAGGGTACTCTACAGGGCAGTCTGAACCTGTTTCAGGGCGGAGCCAAGTTCTTCGAGCTGACCCGCTCGCGCGCGGAGATCGATGCCTCGATCTCGAACGAAGTGCAGGCGCTCTACCAGACGGCGCTCGATACCGAGGCGGATTACTACGATGTGCTTGCGGGCAAGGAGCTTCGCCTGGTGGCGCAGGAGCGAGTGCGCCGGGCACAGGAGCAGCTGGCGATCGCGCGCGCGCGCGTCGTCTCCGGCGCAGCGGTGCAGACCGACTCGTTACAGCTGCTTCTCGAGTTGACCCGGGCACAGGTTGACCTCTTGCAGGAAGACGCGGCCCTACGCGTCGCCCGCTACGCGCTCGGACGCCGAGTGGGTGCGGCCGGACCGGTGGACGCAGCGGCGGTCGATACGACCCCGGCGCCCCTACTCCCGATCACCGAGCTCGAAGCGATCGCGGAAGCGCTCGAGAGCGGTCCGGATTACCAGACGGCCGCAGCGGAAGAGCGGGGAGCGCAGGCGTTCCTCAACCAGCAACGAGCCAGCTATCTGCCCTCGCTCGACCTCTTCGGGCAGGTTCAGAGCTTCGACGACAAGTTCTTTCCGACGGGTACCGTTCGCTCGCAGGCCGGGTTTGTCGTGACGGTCCCGCTCTGGAACGGGGCGCAGAGGGAGATCCAGGTCTCTCAGGCGCGCGTCCAACGCGATGTGGCCCGAACGCGTCGAGAGCAAGTGGAGCGAAGCGTGCGGCGCGATGTGGTACAGGCCTACGCGACCTACAACACGGCCCGGGCGAGCGCCGAGCTGGCTGCGCGCGCGGTCGTAGTGGCCACCGAGAACCTAAGGGTTCAGGAGAGCCGCTACCGTACGGGCGCCACGACGATTCTGGACTTGATCACCGCACAGGTGGATCTTGCCGACGCCGAGGCAGGTCTGGTGCAGGCCCGCTACGCGACGCGGTTGGCACTCGCCGGTCTCGAGGCACTCCTCGGGCGGCGCCTGTTTCCCGATCGAATAGAGCCATGAAGAAGATAGATTCCAAACAGATCTTGGTCCGAGGGCGAGTAGTCCCGATCGTTGCGATCGGCCTATGCGCTGCGTTGTGGACCGCGTGCGGCGACGCGGAGGCCGAAGGTGGGGCCGGTGGTTTTGGGGGTGGAATGCCACCCACGCCGGTGGACGTGGCCACGGCCGTGCAGGACACCGCGATCGACGAGATCAGGGCCACGGGCGCGATCGAAGCGATCCAATCCATCGAGCTTCGACCGGAGGTGGACGGTCGCATCGTCGAGATCTACGTCCGCGAGGGCGTGGAGGTCTCCCGCGGGAGGGCGCTGTTCAAGGTGGATGACGCCGAGTTGACGGCACAGGTGGCGCGGCTCGAGGCGGAGCGGGATCTGGCGGCTCAGGCCCTGGCCCGCACACGCGCGCTCCTGGCCGAGGACGCCACATCGCAGGCGGAGCTGGAAGAGGCGGAAGCGCGCGCCCGAAGCTCGCAGGCGGATCTGGATCTGACTCAGCTCCGGCTCGACCGAACGGTTGTACGGGCGCCGTTCGCGGGCGTCGCCGGTGAGCGGCTGGTCAGTCTCGGTGACTACGTCACCTCGGCCACCCGCCTCGTCACGTTACAGACGGTGAATCCGCAGCGTGCGGCCTTCGAAGTCCCGGAACGGTATGCGGAGCGGCTCGCCGTGGGGCAGGAGGTCAACTTCGGCGTGGCGGCGGTCCGGGGGCGGACGTTCACGGGAGAGGTCGACTTCGTCGATCCCATGGTTCGCCTCCCGGCGCGAACCATCGTGGTCAAGGCCGTCGTGCCGAACCGCGACCGGGTGCTCCAGGCTGGGATGTTCATCGAAGCGCGGCTGGCGACCGAGGTGCGAGCCGACGCAGTCATGATTCCCGAGGATGCGATCCTGCCGCTCGAGGTGGGCTTCTTCGTCTGGGTCGTCACACCAGAGGGGCAGGCCACGCGCCGTGAGGTCGAGCTCGGGATCCGAACCCCGGGCCGCGTGGAGATTCTGA
Source organism: Gemmatimonadota bacterium (assembly GCA_039588275.1). Classification (GTDB taxonomy): domain Bacteria; phylum Gemmatimonadota; class Gemmatimonadetes; order Palauibacterales; family Palauibacteraceae; genus JBDHAC01. The sequence continues at coordinate 26,948 of JBDHAC010000042.1, read as the reverse complement.
GCGGAGTCGAGATCGGCGAGCAGGTCGTGACCGGCGGACTGGAACGACTGTTCGAGGGCGCGCCGGTGATGCCGCGACAGCCGATCGAGGGCGAGGCGATCGGAGAGCCGGCCGAGGGCGAGCCGCCGCAGGGAGAGCCGGCCGAGGGCGAGCCGCCCCCGGCGGGATCGGATCAGGAGAGAGCCGAGGGCGACGCCGGCTAGCGGTCCGGAGGCATTTCGCAGTTCTCCCGCTGAGACGTGTCCGCGAGAGCGACGATCTTCCACCGGTCACCCGTGCGCGCGAGCATGAACGCGTCCACGCCGCAGTGCGAGAACTCCCCGTCCAGGTAGAACGCGTACTTGACCCACACCGTCGCCAGGTTGTCGCGGACCTGGACGACGGGATCCCACACGGGCTCGTCCCACACCTCGGAGCCGCTGCCCACGGCGTTGATGAATCTCTCCACGCCGTTCACGCTGACGGTCCCACCCCCACCCGGCTCCGGCGCCCGGAACATCTGCGCTGATTCGTGAAACACGCTGCCGACTACGGCGGCATCTCGCGCCCGCATCCCGTCGAACAGCGTCTCGACCACCCCGAGTACCGCCTCCCGATCGGCACCGGCCTCCTGCGCCAGCGCCGAATTGACCGGCAGTGCGAGGGTGGCCAGTGTCGCCCACGACATGGTGCGAAGCGAACGGATCATCGTCTCTCCTCTCGGATTGCCCACCTCGAGCGCGCGTGCATCATTGACCAGACGGGGCGGGGTGTTATAATCGCGCCCGGCATGCTACCCCTCCCAGGCTCCCACGGCCGCAGCCGGATGTCGAACGGCCGCGAGCTAGATACGCTCCGGTTCTTCGACCGTGCGTGCGTCACGAACGTTGCCCGTGTTGAGCGTCGACTTCGGCTCGAACAGCAAGATATGAGTCTCCTCGGCGGCGCTCGGTTTGTGCTCCACGCCGCGCGGCACGATGAAGAACTCCCCCGGCTCGAGCACGACCTGTCCGTCCCTGAGCTCGATCACGAGGCGTCCGTCCAGAACCAGAAACAGCTCATCCTCGTGCTCGTGGTGGTGCCACACGAACTCGCCCTGCAGCTTGGCGAGCTTGACGTGCTGCCCGTTGAGGTCGCCGACGATCTTCGGGCTCCAATGCTCCTCGAAGGTGGCAAGCTTCCGCGCGAGATTGACCTTCTCCATGCGCCTTCTCCAGTCGATCATTCACCGCCGCCGGTCGAGCCGCTCCGCTCCGTCCGACCGGTGACCGGACTCCGCGAGGCCGCCTGATGCCGCGCGCCGGGAGCCCGCGACCCGCCAACGGCACCCAGGTCCTGACGCCCAAGGAGGGCGGTCTGGGGACGTTCGAAGGCGTGTTCACCCCCTCGATCCTCACGATCCTGGGCGTGATCATGTATCTGCGGCTCGGCTGGGTCGTAGGCAACGTCGGATTGGGTCGAACGTTGCTCATCGTGACGATCTCGACGAGCATCACGTTCCTGACGGCGCTCTCGATCTCGGCGATCGCGACCGACCAACGAGTCCGGACGGGCGGCGCGTATTACATGATCAGTCGCTCGCTGGGGATCGAGGCCGGCGGCGCTGTCGGGATCCCGCTCTTCCTCGCCCTGGCCTTCTCCGTGGCGCTCTACACCGTGGGCTTCGCGGAGAGCGTCGTCGCGGTGTTCCCGCTGCTGGATCAGCGAGCGGTGGGGCTCTTCGTGACCGCGTCGGTGGCGCTCCTCGCGATCATGTCGACCCGCGCCGCCCTGCGGGCGCAGTACATCATCATGGGCGCGATCGCGCTCTCGCTCCTCTCGCTGGCGATCGGGCGGCCACTCGATCCGGTCACGGCCGGAGCCGCAGCGGTCGATCCGCTGCCTATCGAGCCAAACTTCTGGCGCGTGTTCGCCGTCTTCTTCCCGGCGGTGACCGGGATCATGGCGGGCGTGAACCTGTCGGGCGATCTCCGGAATCCGGCTCGCGCGATCCCGCGCGGAACGTTCGCGGCCATCGGTACGGGGTTCCTGATCTACATGGCGCTCCCCGTCATCCTGGCGGCGCGGGTCGACCCGGCCACGCTGGGGTCGGATCCGCTGGTGATGCGGCGTATGGCGTTCTGGGGTGATGCCATCCTGCTCGGGATCTGGGGGGCGACGCTGTCGAGCGCGGTGGGGAGCATCCTGGGTGCCCCGCGCGTGCTCCAGGCCCTGGCCAGGGACCGGGTGCTCCCCAAAGGGTTTCGGTGGCTGGGGAGGGGGAGTGGACCCGAAGACGCTCCACGGATCGGGACGGCGTTCACCATGGGCCTCGCGTTCGCCGCCGTGTGGCTCGGCAATCTCAACGTGATCGCCCCGATCCTGACGATGTTCTTCCTCACGACATACGGCGTGCTGAACGTCGCGGCCGGAATCGAGCGCTTCGTTCAAAGTCCGTCGTTCCGTCCTACGTTCCGCGTGCACTGGTCGCTCTCCCTCCTGGGGGCGGTGGCCTGTATCGCGGTGATGTTGGTGATCAACGCGCTCGCCACCGCGGTGGCCGTGGTCTTCACGCTCGGGGTCTTCCTGTGGCTCGAGCGTCGCGAGCTGACGGTCGCTTGGGGAGATGTCCGGCACGGCCTGTGGCTGGCGGTTACGCGCTCGGGCCTGATGCGCGTGCGACCGGTCGCCGACCCGAAGAACTGGCGACCGCATCTCCTCGTGCTGTCAGGGTCTCCCACGCGGCGCTGGCACCTGATCGATCTGGCCACGGCGCTGACCCACAACCGGGCCCTGATGACGGTATCCACTGTCGTTCCCGCGCGGGCGATCACGGTGGACCGTCGCCAGAAGCTGGAGGCGAGCATGCGCGAGTACCTGGCCCGGCGCGGCGTCCACGCCCTGGTCCGCGTGATTCCGGCGAGCAACCCGTTCCTCGGCGCGGAGAAGATGGTGGACATGTACGGGTTGGGAGCGCTCGTGCCGAACACCGTCCTGCTGGGAGACACGCAGGAGCCCGCTCACCGGGAGCGCTACGGTCGCATGATTCGCTCCTTCAACGCGGCGCGCAGGAACGTGATCATCGTGCGCGACGAGGCTCGGGACGGGTTTGGCGCGCGTAAGCGGATCGACGTGTGGTGGAGAGGACTGAAAGGGAACGGCGGGCTGATGATGATCCTGGCCTACCTGCTCCAGTCCAGCCTCAGGTGGCGCGGTGTCGAGGTGCGGATCAAGATGGTCGTTCCCAACGAGGCCGCGGCGCGGGGGGCGGATGACAACCTAGGCTCGCTGGTGGAGCGCATCCGGACGGGAGCGCAGCACGAGGTGCTCGTGTCCAACGGGCGCTCGTTCGAGTCCATCCTGCACGAGTCCTCCAGCGATGCGGATCTGGTCTTGCTGGGGATGGCGGAGCCCGATGAGGACTTCGCCGACTACTTCGATGCGCTTCGTCTGCGAACCCGCGGGCTACCGACCACGATGTTCGTGCTGGCCGCGGAAGAGATCGGGTACGGCGAAGTCCTCCAATGAGAGGCAGAGCCCCCAAAAAGTGACGGGCCCAGGCATGAGAACGGCCGGGACCCCGCGTCAGGCCCCGGCCGTCTCGAACGACGCGTCCGCTGGACGCCTCTCGCGGCCCGCTACAGGGAGGGGAGCTCATAGCGCTCCAGCCAGTTGAAGTCGAACTCGTCCAGTCGAATCAGATATACGGCGCCATCCCCGAACGCCACCAGCTCCCGATCCTCGGGGAGTTGCACACGGGCCTTCAGGTTGCCGTCGGGACCGAAGACGTCGAAGGTTCGCGCCTCGCCCGCCGGTACGTGCCGCTCCACCCACGCATCCCCGGCCCAACTCACGCGTACGCCCGAACTTCGGAACGCCGGCTTGGTCTCGGGCCACTCATAGCTGTCGATCGCCGCCCCGCCTCCGCGGCCACCGCGTGAGAACGACGTCTGCCGCCGGCCGTTGTCGATCGACACCATGACGCCGAGTCCGTTCGCTGCCAGATCCGCGACCCACTCTTCCTTGTCGGCCGTGCGGATGGGCAGCGGGCGGAAGTCGACCGGCTCGCCGCGCACGACCTGCCCGTCGGGGAGCACCCACTCGAGGTGGTAATCGCTTGTCCGCACCATCGCGACTCGGCCATCCCAGGCCACGCCCCACGCGTCCTGGGGAGCCAGAGGCAACTGCCGGATCTGGACGTTGCGATCATTCGCACCGCCCGACTCGGACCGGCTGACCTCCGGGCCCTTGACCTTGCCCACGATCTCCGTCTCGCCGGTCTCGCGATCGAACCGCTTGACCGCGACGGAATCGGTCATCCCCATGCCCATGTCCTGGAAGTAGATGCGGCCCTCACCGTCGACTCCGCGCGGGAGAACGAACGAGGTCTGCCGCATTCTCTGCTGCATCGCCTGGGGGCTCCGCGGCTCCGGGTCTCCCGGCGAACCCTGCGCGATCGGCGTGGTCTCGCCGAACGACAGGTCCGCGCCCAGCTCTGTGAGCCGGCCGTTCCCGAGATCCACGAGCAGCGTCTTCCCATCGGGGAGCGCCCACAGGCCGTCGGGCAGCTGGTATTCGGCCGGGCCGCCGCCGATCCCCCCGATCGTGTCCGCGGCACCGGTCAGATCCCACACCACGACCGCCTTCCCGAGGCCGTCCGATACGAGCACTCGGCCGTCCGGAAGCTCGCGCACCCCGCGAACCGCTCCGAGCCCGTCAGGAAACGTGGCAGTGGGGCCACCCAACGTGTGCTCGCGCACCTCCTGTGATGCAGCGGGAGTAGTCTGCGCGAACACCGCGAGGGCGACCGCGAGGAGGGTCATCGCGCACCTGCGGAAATGCATGACATCAGCCTCCGTGGCTTAGGGTTCGGCCGGACCCCGGATTCGATTCGCCTCGCGCGGCGCGCTGAGGAGCACCGATATCACCTCTGGGGTGGCCTCGATATGACGCAACCGTGAGACGGCCGAGCGACCGGGTGGGTTGCCCGGGCCCGCGGAGACGACCAAGGCCTACAGTTCCTCCGGCTCGTCCCACGTCTGCTCCCAGAACGCGTCCTCCTCGGACCGAATCTCACCCAGGTCCAGCGGCTCGCGCTCGGAGGTCTCGATCTGCCCGGTGTCCTCGATCTGCCGGACGACATCGTCCGTGACGGGCGCCGGCTCTCTCTCGCGGCGGAGTCGGCGGCGTGCGAAAAGCCCCGCGGCGATCGCCAACAGCGCGAAGAGCGGGGCGAGCAGGCTGCCGGACCGCATGCTCAGTCGCGTCTCGCCGCCTGGATCCTGGCGACCATGCGCCTCGTGAGCGCGCGCGGGATGAATCGGGGGGCCTGAGTCAGAATTCGGTTGATCAAGCCCGTAACCCTCACGGCGCGGCCCGAGCGCAGCGCCCTATAGCCGATCTCAGCCACCCGGTCCGCGTCCATCCACCACAGGTTCTCCATCAGCTTGGAGTCCTTCATCTGCGCGACGTCGTGGAACTCCGTGCGCGTGGGTCCCGGGCACAGGGCCGACACGCGGATCCCGCTCCCCCGCAGCTCCTCGGTGAGCGACTCGGAGAACGAGAGCACGTAGGCCTTGCTGGCGTAGTACACCGCCATGTCGGGTCCGGGTTGGAACGCGGCGGTGGAAGCCACGTTGAGGATGTACCCTCGGCCGCGCGCGAGCATGCCGGGGAGAAAAAGACGCGTGATGCGCGTGAGCGAAGTGATGTTGACCTGCAGCAGACTCGTCGTGCGCTCCAGGGGCGTCTCGGCGAACGCCCCCCACGTGCCGAAGCCGGCGTTGTTGATCAACATCTCGACCGGGGCGTCCGTCCCCACGGCCTCGATCAACTGCTCGGGCGCGTCCGCGGCAGCAAGATCGAGGGGCACGACGAGCGGATCCCCGCCATGCGCGGCCTGGAGCTCTTCGGCCAGCTCCTCGAGCTTCGCCCGCCGCCGGGCCACGAGGATCGGGCGGTATCCATCCGCCGCCGCGAGCCGGGCGAGCGGTACACCGATCCCCGCCGAGGCGCCCGTGACGATCGCGAGCGGTCGGGACCCGTCCAGTGGAGGCGGCTCCATTCCCTCGCTCAACCGCCGAGCCGGCTCAACTCCGCTTCCGCAGCCAGATACCCGAACGCGGCCCATTGGCCCGTACCGAGCACCCGTCGGAAGACGCTCTCGGCCTCCCAGGGCCGGCCGTTGTAAAGGTGCCAGTGGCCGATCCCGTAGCCGACCGTAGCGTTTCCGAGCGCATCACCCTCGCTCCCCCACAGGCTGTTCGGGTCCAGCCCGCCTTTGTACATGAGCAGGAGCTGGTGGTAGCTCTGATTCTCGATCACGTCGAGGTCTGCGTGGATCGGCTCGAGGACCTCCGCCGCCTCCGCATCGGCTCCCAGACGTCGCAAGGTCATGTACAACCAGTGCGAGGTCGCCACGAGCATGTCCGGGTTTCGCGACACGTCCATGCACCGGCGATACGCTGCCAGTGCCCCCTCGAAATCGCCCTGGAGGTAACGGGCGAGGCCCAGGTGGTACCAGATGTTCGAATGGAGCGTGCTGGTCGGGATGTTTCGTGCGTTTGGCTGACCGTCGGGCTCGATCTCGTCGTCTTCGTCCGCGATCAGCTCGGTCGCGCGCTGAAAATCCTCCACGGCTCTGTCGAGCTGGCGCGTGCTGATGAACCGGTGTCCGCGGTGCCGATACATGCGCGGATCCTCGGGGTGCTTGACGATCCCCTCCGTGTAGATCTCGATCGCCTCGCGGTAGCGACTTAGGTAGGCCGTCCGGCGCCCCAGCCAGATGATCGCGTCCGCGTCATCGGGGCTCGCCTCGTACTCCGCACGTGCCTCCTCCAGCTGCACAGTGCGCTCCGCGAGCACGTCAGCGGGCAGCTCGCCGGCGTACAGCGTGTCGCCTAGCAGCGAAACCGCTTCGGCGCCCTCGGGGAGCGTGACGGCCTCGGTCTCCTCGGGGGGCGGAGTCGGATCCTCGGCATCCGAGGCGCAGCCGCCGAACAGACCCAGACACAGGCCGAGGAAGAGACCTCCGGCCGGCGGCCCTTCGATAGTGCGTGCGAGCGGACTCATCCGTCGTCTCCCAGCGTACGGTACCAATTCGCCAGCTCCGCACCGATCTCGCGCGGGTGGTCTTCCTGAAGGAAGTGGATCCCCGCCCCCAGGTCCACGGTCTGCAGGTTGCTGAGGTTCTCCCGGCACCACTCCACGAGAGGGGGCGGAACGATGGCTCCCGGCGTCGCGTGGAAGAGCAGCTTCGGAAGCTCCGTCTGCTGTAGCCACTCGTTGTAGGTCGCCACCGCTTCGACCACGTCGGGCGGCTCACCCTCGATGGGGAGCTCGTTGGGCCACCGCCAGACGGGCTTGCGGCTCGCGGGTTCCAGATACGGCTCGCGATAGCGGTCCATCTCCGCGTCGGTGAGCGTGCGGATAATCGCTCCGGGAAGCACCTGCTCCACGAAGACGTTCTGGTTGACGATCATCTCCCACCCTACATCGGGCGTGCGAAACGCCTGGAAGGTCTCTCGCGCCCCCGCCGGGAACTCCTCCCAACTCGAGAGCGGTGCGAGAATCGCTTCCATGAACGCGATCGCCTTCACGTTGTCCTCGTGACGGGAGGCGTAATGGAATCCCAGACCCGAGCCCCAGTCGTGAACCACGAGCGTCACGTTCTCAAGCTCCAGCGCCTCGATGAATCCCTCAACGTATCTCACATGATCGAAGAAACGGTACTCGAGGTCCGGCTTGTCGGATTTCCCCATACCGATCAGGTCGAGCGCGATCGCTCGTCCGAATGGTGTCACGTGGGGGATCACGTTACGCCACAGATAGGACGAGGTGGGATTGCCGTGCAGGAACAGGATGGGGTCCCCTTCCCCCTCATCGATGTAATGCAACCGCGAGCCCTCCACTTCCACGAAATGCGATTTGAACGGAAACTCTGCGGACATCGGTCTCGATCCGGTTTCGGCAGTCGACACAGGAAGCTCCGTTTGATCGGCGTTACTCGCTCCGGGCGCGGACTCGCCTGACTCCCCGCAGCCCAGGAGCACCAAGAGGGTGAGGGAAAACCTCGGGCCCAGCGCCGTCGTATGATTGGTGGGGTGCATTGCCGGTCCTCCTCTCGTCCGCACCGACGGACGAAGTGCGACGTGCATGCGCTTGCTGGGCACGTAGGCCCGAACCACGTTTCGGCTTCGACACGAACTTCAGCCGGAACATACAGACCCGAGGGCGAGATGACCGACGACGTCAGCACGGAGACACGCACGGAGGAGCACAAGGTCCGGGGCGAGAACCTCGTGAGCAAGGTCAAGGAGATCATCCACGAGGGGAACGTCCGGCGCATCAGCATCAAGAACGAGGATGGCAAGGAGCTGATCGAGATCCCGCTCACGCTTGGCGTAGTGGGGACGCTGCTCCTGCCTGCCTGGGCGGCCGTCGGCGCCATCGCCGCCCTGGTCACCAACTGCTCCATCGTCGTGGAGCGCGAGGGCGACGAATCCGAGGAGCCCGAAGCCGAGGCCGAAGAGATCACCGAAGTCGAGGTCGAGATCGAATAGACTCGTCCTCCCGGTGGCGCGCCCCTCGTGGGCGCGCTCGCCCTTCCAGCCGCAGCACCGACCATTCAGAATCCGGAGTCCCGCTCGAAAGCCGCGGCGGGCCGTGTGAAACCCTGCCGGGGGTCGAGGGACCGAATCCGCGTTCCCTTGACGGGACGCTACAAATAAGTGTACACTTACATAAGTGAATACTTATTCCAAGGTCCTGGTCGCTCTCTCGGATCCGACCCGGCGAGCGCTGTTCGAGAAGCTGCGCGCCCGCCCGCGCTCGGTAGGCGAGCTGGCCGCCGAGCTCCCGGTGAGCCAGCCCGCGGTGTCGCAGCATCTGCGGGTGCTTCGAGAAGCGGGCCTGGTGGAGTGGCGGGCGCTGGGGACTCGGAGGGTGTACCGGCCCAGCGCCGAGGGAGTCCGGGCCCTGCGGGCCTACGTGGAGTCGCTGTGGGACGACGTCCTGGAGGCCTTCAAAGCCGCCCAGGATGAGACCGACGGGGACGAGACGCGAACCGACGGGGACAACGTGGATCGATGAACGAGACGACGCGAATCGGGAGGTCACATGGCAGAGAGCATCGCTGAATCCAAGCCCGGAGAGTCGCAGGACGGGGGTCTTCTTGTAAAGAAGGAGGTCACGGTGCTCGGCACGGTTGAGTCCGCTTTCCGGCGATTCACGGAGGGGATCGGCTCCTGGTGGCCGCTCGAGACGCACTCGGTGAGCCCGGGCGACGCAGACGCCGCGGTCTTCGAGACGTGGGTCGGGGGCCGCGTGTACGAGCGGCAGAAGGATGGAACCGAAGCGTTGTGGGGCACCGTGACCGCCTGGGACCCACCTCGGCGCTTCGCCATGACCTGGCACCCGGGCCGTGACGCCGAGACGGCCACACGCCTGGAGGTGCACTTCGACGAGGTGGAGGAGGGAACGCGACTTCGGTTGACGCACACCGGCTGGGAGGTGCTGGGAGAGGAAGCGGCCGAGACCTGCCGCGAGTACTACAAGGGTTGGGACCCCGTGCTCGCGCGCTTCGCCCTGGGCTTGAGCGGCCCGCATTGACGGTTGCGGCAGGAGGCCGGTGCCTGTGCTCGTACCGTCGAGCTCGTAGACTAACTGCCCGTACCGTCCGGCCCTGACCTGTACCCGAGGTTCACCGTGAAACAGAATGGCAAGTCGATCGCGACCCGTGTCGTGCACGCCGGCGCCGAGCCCACGCGAATCCGCGGGGCCGTCGTGACCCCCGTCTTCCAATCGAGCACGTACGAATACCACGGCGAGGACTACCACGACGTGGGGTATCTACGCCTGAGCAACAGCCCGAATCACGCCGTGCTGGGCCGCCGAATCGCGGCCCTCGAGGGCACGGAAGCGGCGCTGTGCGCCGCCAGCGGCATGGCCGCGATCTCCGCCGCGCTCATGACCGCCACGAGCGCCGGCGACCACCTCCTCGTCCAGGATTGTCTGTACGGTGGCACGACCGGGTTGCTGCAGAACGAGCTGACCCGTTTTGGCGTGGCGCACACGGCGATCGACCCTCAGGAGGCCGAGTCGTGGGAGGCTCTGCTCACCCCCACGACGAAAGCGATCTACGTCGAGACGCTCACGAACCCGCTCGTGCAGATGGCGGATCTCGAGGCCGTCAGCGCGTTCGCGAACGAGCACGGTCTCCTATCGATCATCGACAACACCTTCGCGACGCCCGTGAACTTCCGGCCGGCGGAGCTCGGTTTCGATCTGATCCTCGAGAGCTGCACCAAGTACATGAACGGCCACAGCGACATCGTGGCCGGCTCGGTGGCCGGATCCGCCGACTGGATCCGGCGCATCAAGTTCACCCTGGACCACCTCGGGGGGAGCCTCGACCCGCACAGCTGCTTCCTGCTCGAGCGCGGGCTCAAGACGCTGGGAGTACGTGTCGCGCAACAGAACGAGACCGCCGGCCGGATCGCCGCGTTCCTCGAGTCGCAGGAGGCGGTCGCGCGCGTGCACTATCCCGGACTCGAGTCACACCCCCAGCACGCGCGGGCCACCCGCCTGTTGGATGGCTTCGGCGGGATGCTGGCGTTCGAGATGGAGGGAGGCGTCGAGCCGGCCGAACGGTTCCTGTCGCGACTGACGATCCCTATCGTGGCCGTGAGTCTCGGTGGCGGCGAGTCGCTCATCGTACGACCGGCTGCGGCCATCCACGGTGACCTTTCGCCGGAGGAGCGCGCCCGCAGCGGGATCACCGACGGTCTCATGCGCTTCTCGATCGGTCTGGAGGGCGCTGACGACCTGGTCGCGGACCTGGAGCGAGCCTTGGAGGCCGCGGTCGTCCCGGCGTAGCCGCCCGACGCAGTCCGCAGGGTCGCCGAGCGCTGCCGTCTGCGACCTCAGCACCAGCGGACGCGGACGCGGTAGTTGATGGTGGTCTCGCCACGTGCGGGGACATCGACGCGGAAGCGGAAGGTGTGGGCGTCGAGCGTGGTGGCGCGGTGGCTGGAGCTGAGGATGTCCCAGTCGCCGCCGATGGGCTCGATGACGTCGACCTCGACGTCGTCGTCCTTGTGGTTGCGGAGCTGGACCTCCCAGGTGGACTCGGAGACGCAGCTACCGAGCGCGGTCCAGTCCATCTGACGCCGATCGCCGACGACGTCGAACGCGTCGCCCATACGGATGCGGACGCGCTCGTCACGCGGCGTGTGGTCGATGCGGTCCTCGCCGATGAACTGTTGGGCGCCGGACTCGTCCTCCTTGTAGACCCGCACGATGCCGGCGGGGAGGGGCATGCCGAGGCGGTTGTCCTCGGCGTTCTCGAACTCGAGGCGGACGTCGACCTTCTGGTTGGAGACGACTTCGCCGTACTGGCCGCGGTAGTAGTAGTCGGCGCCGTAGAAGATGAGGCGTTTTTGGACGTCGAAGCCGGCGGCCTCGAGCAGGGTGACCTGCTTCTGCTCGTTGTTCTTGACCGTGGTCGGCCGCCCCAGCGTGTACAGGTGATACTCGAAGAATCCCTCCTCCGTGAACTGGGGAGCGGCCGCATCCGCGGCCTCCATGCGGGCGTACTCCATCATCTGTTGGCGACCGCCGCCCAGGCGCTGGACGTCGCCGGCGACGAGCTTGAGGCGGGCGTCTTCGTACGTGGCGCCGGAGTTGTTGGTGAGCGTGACCCACCCGGTGAGGCCGGCCTCGTCGTCGTCCTCGTTCACCACCATCACGTAGTCCGCCTTCCAATTCAGGTTGTTCGTGAGGTACGACGCTTCCAGTCGCTGCCGCTCGGCCTCGCTCTGCGCGAGCCACACGAGGGTGGGCTCGGCGATGAGGTTGTCGGGCACCTCGGGGAAGGCAATGCGGCCGGGGTAGTTGAAGGTGATCTCGTCACCGATGCGCAGGATGGTGCCGTTGTTGACCGACAGGACCTCGGCCTCGACCACCTCTTCGCGCTCGGTCTCGGGGTTGAAGCGGTACACCTTCACCGTGCGGCCCACGTACTTCTCGAGCAGCTTCTGCGGGCTCAGCAGGTCGTACTGGTAATTCTGCTCCAGCACCTGAAACGGCGCGTTGAGCGACTGGATATGCACGGTCTCGGTCTGGATCGCGGACGCGACGTCGCCGAACTCGAGCTCGATCCGTCCCACTCCCACCGGCACGTTCCGGATCTCGCGCACGAGCCCGAAGTTCTGGTTGTACACCGTGATCGCCACCGACTCGCGATCCGCCGCCGTCGAGCGACCGCGCGGAGAGGTCCGTGTCGCGCTCGTGTCGGCGGCGCTGGCAGCGGCCCGAACGCGCCCGTCAGTGCGTACCGCTGCGGTGTTGGGAACGGCCGCCCCGCCGCGCATCGTAACCGGGCCGAGGGGCGCAATGATCAACCCCGTCGCCATAACTGTCGTCCATCGTCTAAACCTCATCTTCCTCTCCTCTCTCATCCATGGCACCGGAAGCGTCATACTTCGCCATTCGGCACGTCGAGTTTCCCCCCCAGGGGGACTTGGTGCGCGGGTTAGCGCCCACACCACGTCGCATGGCGCCTTCACGAGAAGAGGACGAGCAAGCCGTGGCCGGTTGCACAGGTGTGTGGATGTAGGTTGCCCAAGTCCAGGACGCACGAAAGGTTAGAAGGCGAGCCGTGACCGACCGGGTGTCCTGCCCTGGAGCTACGGCAGGGGCCGGTACGGCTGGTGCGAGGGACTCAGGGGGCTATCAGTAGGTCCATACTCCAACCAGACTACTCCCTCCGACCCAACGCCCTCCAGGAGAACGGACCAGAGCTGAAGCGAGCCGACGATGGTTGACGAAGGCCGATGGGAGCGCGCCCAGCATTCCGAAGCTGCCTACTGGCGCAGGCGCGCCGCCCGGGGGACCAAGAGCGGGGCGCCTCTGCTCGCATTCTACCAGTGGCGCGCAGAGCAGCTCGTCGCTCGGCTCGACCGACTGGGGCTCGGCGAGCTGGCCTCAGGCTCGGCGGATGTCCTGGAGGTAGGCAGCGGACCGGTCGGCATCGTCAGTTTCTTTCCAGGCAAGCGGCTGGTCGCAGTGGATCCTCTGGCGGACACGTATGCCCTGGATCCGGCGCTGGTCGAGCGTCGGAACCCGAGCACGGAATATCGCCAAGCCATGGGTGAGGCCCTCCCGTTTCCGGGAGCCAGCTTCGACCTGGTCATAATCGAGAACTGCATCGATCACGTTCGGGACGCGGCTGGGGTGATGGACGAGCTCTACCGCGTGATCCGCCCTGACGGCATTCTCTACCTTACCGTGAATTGCCGATCGGCCAGCGGCTATTACATGCACCGCTTCCTATCGCGGACCGGATTGGACCCCGCACACCCCCACACCTTCACGCCGGAGCGAATTCGGCGGCTCATCGAGCGACACCGATTCGAGATGCTCGACATCGAGGCCTTCAAGAGCTATCGCGAGGCCCGGCGTGAAGACTGGCAGTCAATGGAGCGGAAGTTGCGGATAAAAGCGCTGCTGGGCGTCTCGGAGTATGCCGTCGGCCTGGTGGCCCGTCGCGCGACGGCTGAGTCGAGCCAGAGCGGGCTTACCAGCGGATGAGGGCGCTACCCCAGGTGAACCCCGAGCCGAAGGCGGTCAGACACAGGACGTCACCGCTCTGGAGCTTGCCTTCCTCCACGCATTCGTGGAGGGCGATCGGGATACTGGCCGCGGTCGTGTTCCCATACCGCTGGATGTTGTTGTAGACCTGGTCGTCAGAGAGTCCGAGCGACTTCTGCACGGCCTGTGAGATCCGCAGGTTGGCCTGGTGCGGGATCACCATGTCGATGTCATCGATCGTGAGCCCGTTCGCGCCGAGCGCCTCATGAACCGCCCTCGGCATCTTCACGACCGCGTGCTTGAAGACCTCGCGGCCCTCCATCGCGGGCCGCGTCAGCCCCCGATCGATGTCCTCGTGGCTGATCAGCGGATTCCCCTTCGACGCAGGAGCCTCGACCCAGAGCTTCTCCGCATGACGGCCGTCCGCATGGATGTGGACGGAGAGCACCGTATGCTTTCCGTTCCGCCCTGCACCGGTGGGTGCGAGAATCACCGCGCCCGCGCCGTCCCCGAACAGGACGGCGGTATCTCGTCCATCCGTGTTCCGGTGAAGCCCGGTGGAGTGAATCTCGGCCCCGACGAGGAGGATTCGCTCGTATTGACCCACGCGAATCCAGGCGTCGGCGACGGACAGGCCATACACGAAGCCGCTGCACTGGTTTCGAACGTCGAGACACGGAATATCCGTGATCCCGAGCTTGCGCTGCAGAAAGACGCCGGTCCCAGGGAAGAAATAGTCCGGGCTCAAGGTGGCCACGATGATGCAGTCGATATCCGACGCCTCCAGCCCGGCCCGCTCCAGGGCCATGTCGGCGGCTCGCTTGCCCAGGTCGGAGCCGGCCTCGTCACCCTCGACCCAGCGGCGCTCCTCGATCCCCGAGCGCTGCTGGATCCATTCGTCCGACGTATCCATGATGCCGGCGAGCTCTTCGTTCGTCACGACGCGCTCGGGAACGCAGTAACCGGTAGAGAGGATCTGTGTCTTGTGCATGGCTCGTCTAACGCTTGTGGACAGGGTCCATCAGGGCCTTACGAACGGGCCGGCTCCACCCGATCGGCAAACACCCGTGCGCCGTCTCGGCCGGGGCCCGGCGTGGAATCTCGGTGAATCAGCGGGCCGGATGCCAGCCCCTCGCCCGAGCCCGATCGTGGTAGGCTCGCACCAGAACGTCGCCGTGGTGACGCCCGTTCTCGATAAACACCTTGTTGGCATCGTACCCTGCGACGACGACACCCGCGATATACAGACCCGCGACGTTGGTCTCCATCGTGTCAGGGTCATAGCTCGGGATACCGGTCTCCGGATCGAGCGCGATCCCGAGCCGTCTAAAGAAGGCGTGATCCGGCTGCCACCCCGTCAACGCGAAGACCCAATCGGCCCGTAACTCGCTCCTCGAGTCCGAGTCGGTCTCGCGCAGACAGACCTCTCCAGGCTCGATTCGCTCGACCCGCGCCCGCCACCGGACCGCGATCTCGCCAGCCTCGATGCGGTTCATGATGTCCGAGCGGATCCAGGGTTTGACGCCGCGGTCGAACTCGTCCCCGAAGTGCACGATCGTAACCCGCGCCCCTGCCCGAAACAGCTCGAGCGCGGATTCGGCGGCCGAGTTACCACCCCCGACCACGACCACGTCCTGGTCGTAGTACGGCAGCGCCTCGCGGAACGCGTGGAACACGTGCGGGAGCTCCTCTCCGGGAACCGAGAGCAGATTGGGCTCCCCGAGGGCCCCGGTGGCGAGCACCACCGCCCGCGCCCGAGTGTGGCGCTCGCTCCCGTGCAGAGATCGGCTTCTCAAAGTGAATGCCCCTTCGGAGCCGGAGACCGCGACGACCTCCTCGTATTGACGGACATCCAGGTCGAAGTGGCGTACGACACGCCGGTAGTAGATGAGCGCTTCGCGGCGGGTGGGCTTCGCACCCCCGACGACGAACGGCACGCCGCCGATCTCGAGACGCTCCGGCGTGCTGAAGAACGTCATGTAGATCGGGTATTCGACGATCGAGCTCGTGATGCAACCGCGGTCGAACAGCACGGAGCGAAGCCCCGCCGCGCGGGCCGCTACCCCCACAGCGAGCCCACAAGGGCCCGCGCCTATCACCGCCATATCGACGAGCTCGCTCATATCACCCGAGGCTGAAGTCGACGAGGGCGCGGAATGTACGGGGATGGCGGGACGGTTCGCACGGGAGCCGGCGCTTCAGATCGTGCCGACGTACGATCGGTCGCAAGGGCTCCACTCACGAGCAGGCCTGCCGATCGTTCGAGAGGCGCACATCTGAAGACGGTTCGCTACCTTTGAAACCTATCGCCACGCCGCCGACATCGACGCTGCGGGGGCCCCGAAATGTGGGGAACGTAGCCGCGAAACTGGCGGTTTTTCGGGGTGCGGACCCACGCAGGTCGATCTGACAGCACCGAGGCGCCGGATGGAAGAACAGAAGATCCAGGTTCCCAGCTCCGGAGTATACACGACGACGGGCGGCTCGTTCGACCGTGAGATGGAGGGCATCCTGTGGCGGCGCACCCGGCTCGTGTTCCTGATCGGGATCGGCGCCAGCATGTTCGTGTTCATCCTCAACGTGCTGTACGGGCTCGAGCCGATCGCGCTCGGGGGGTGGGGCCGCGCGCTCCACCTCGCGCACCCGTTGTCGTTCATACTCGGGCTCGCCGCCGTCCAGCTCGGCTCGCGCAGCCTCGCCAGGATACAAGGTATCGCGTTCTGGGTGGTCGCGTTCAACCTGCTCCTGGTCATTTCCGCGGTCGCGATCCTCTACCCGTTTCGCGAGCCCTTCCTGCCGGTGGCGCTGCTGCTGTTCGTGATGGCGGCGTTCCTGCCGTGCCGGAACGCCCAGATCTGGTTGGCCGGCTTCGCGGTCGTCGTGGCGGTCGTTTCCTACACGCTGCTGTCGGCGATCGTCCCGGAGGTCGCGGCCTACTGGGAGCGATTGGGCTCGCGGGCCGCTTTCTGGGAGAGGACCTGGCGGGTGAGCGGGATCACGATGATCGGGGTGGTCTCGGTGCTCGTGAGTCGCAACCTGCACAGCCTCCACCGTAGCGCGCACCGGGCCAAGCGGTTGGGGAACTATCTGATCGAGAAGGAGCTCGGCGAGGGCGGGATGGGGCAGGTGTTCGTGGCCCGCCACGCGATGATCTGCCGGCCGACGGCGGTGAAGGTCATGTCCGGCGACCAGTCGGACGGACCCGCGGCGGTGGCTCGTTTCGAGCGAGAGGTCAAGCTGTCCGCGTCCCTGACGCACCCGAACACGATCACGATATTCGACTTCGGGCGTACGGCCGACAACACGTTCTATTATGCGATGGAGTACCTGGAGGGACTCGACCTCCAACGCCTGGTGGAACGGTTCGGGCCGATCCCGTCGGACCGTGCCGTGTACATCCTGTCGCAGATCTGTGGCTCGCTCGCGGAGGCGCATGCTCGCGGGATCGTCCACCGCGACATCAAGCCCTCCAACATCTTCATCACCCACCGCGGCGGGCTGTACGATTTCGTGAAAGTGCTCGACTTCGGGCTCGCGCGGGAGGTGAAGCAGGCGGCGGATTCGGGGCTAACGAAGACGGGCATGGTCTTCGGGACGCCGCGGTACATAGCGCCCGAGTCCGTGTACGGCGCGAACAGGGCAGACGCGCGCTCCGATCTGTACAACCTGGGCGGTGTCGCATATTGGATGCTCACCGGCACGCACCTGTTCGGCGGCTCGTCCAGTCTGGATCTGATCATCGATCACGTGAAGACCATCCCACAGCACCCGAAGGAGGTTTCGGAGCTACCTATCCCCGACGAGCTGGATGCGCTGGTCATGAAGTGCCTGGAGAAGGAGCCGCGCGATCGCTTCCAGACCGCCGAGGCGCTCAAGGAAGCGCTGCTGGCTGTCGCGCTCCCGGAGCGCTGGTCTCAGGGCAGGGCACGCGATTGGTGGGCGCTCCACGCCCCCGAGGCCTTCGACGCCGTCGACTATGATTCGTCCGCTAGCGGTGGGCTGGCGGCTTCCGTGGAGGTAGCGGCGGCCGCGGATTGAGAGGGCGGCCCGGGCTGCGCCCGACCCGGCGAACGGGAGTCTCGAGACCGATCCCGTGACGGCCGCCGAACTTTGTCGCCGAAAAGGCCCTCACGGGCCCCGAGGCTAGGAGCCTGAGACTTGCGCGCGTGGCTCGCCCGCTGGTTGGATCTTCGGCCCGAGGAGGTCCGAACCGTCGCGCTCTCCTTCGGCGGAGCCTTTCTGGTAATCGCCTTCCTCATCCTCGGCCGTTCGCTTCGCGAGGCCTTCTATCTGACAAGCTTCCCGGTGGAGACGCTGCCGTACATCACCGCCGGCGTGGCTCTACTCAGCGTACCGACGGTGGCGGTGTTCGCCCGCCGGCTGGCGCGAGGCGATCCGCGGCGGACCATGGTGCGCCTGCTGATCTTTCTGGCCCTCGGCCTCGCCGGCCTGTGGCCGCTCGTCGGCCGCTCCGGTCCCGCGGTGGTCGCGTTCTACCTGTGGACCGCCCTGGGGACCCTTCTGCTGACGTCCGGCTTCTGGCTGGTGACCGCCGAGCTCTTCCCCGTCCGGGGAGCCAAGCGGCTGTTCGGGCTGATCGGCGCAGGGGGAACGGCCGGGGCCATGGTCATGGGCAACTCGCTCGTATGGCTGGCCGGCCGGCTGGAGCTGTCGGTACTCGTGCCGGGGCTCATCGGCCTTCTACTCCTCTTCATGCTGATCCAGTTGGCCCTGCCGTCGGTGGAGCAGCCGGCTCCGGTTGCGGTCGCGGAGCCAGCGCGCTCCTCGATCCGGGAGAGCTTGGGTCTCGCGTGGCGAACGCCGCACCTCCGGACGATCGCCCTGATCGTGGCGACCGCGACTATCGCGAGCACGCTCGTCGATTACCAGTTCAAGGAGATGGCTCGCGCCACGCTCACGACCCGTGAGTCCCTCGCTGCGTTCTTCGGGGCTTTCTACGGGTGGACGGGCGCCGCATCGCTGGTCATCCAGGTCTTGCTCTCGGCCAGGCTGATGGCATCCACCGGGATCGCAGTGACACTATCCGTCCTGCCCATGATCCTGCTGCTCGGGTCGACGGGTTTGCTGGTAGCTCCGGGGCTGGTGATCGCGACTCTGGTTCGTGGTGGCGACAACTCGCTTCGCAAGTCGCTTCACCGATCGGTGCTGGAGGTGCTCTACGTACCCGTCCCGGCCGCGCTGCGCCGGAAGACCAAGACCTTCATCGACTCGGTCGCGGACAGCGCTGCCGAAGGAGTTGGTGCGGGGATCGTGTTCCTGGTCGTGACTTTCGGCGGGCTTCCGTCGCGATTCCTATCCGTCTTCGCGCTCGGGTTCGCGCTGTACTTCCTTTGGCTCGCGCGCCGATCCGGTCGGAGCTACCTGAGCGCGGTGACCTCGCAATTGCGGGTCGGAGCCGACGAGGCCGCGGCAGGAGCGGACCAACGAGACCTGTTGAGCGGCAGCTTCACGCGCGTGGATCTTCGGCCTGCGCTGGAGAGCGCAGGTGTGGTCATGGCGACGGCCGATCTGACCGCCGATGCCGGTCGCACATCCGCGATCGTCGAGGATCTGCGGTCGACGATCGTGGGCAAAGCGGCGGCGGGGCGCGACTCGGGAGCGGCAGTCGGTGGCCCGCCCTCGACGACGGGCCCCGGCGAGCGAGCAACCCGGGAAGCATCGGCTCGTCTGCACGGGACCACGGAAGAGGTACTCGAGGTGCTGGACCGGGTCGATGAGTGGGCGGAGGGGCACGTGCCGGCGCTCGTCCGGCTGCTGGCGCGCGACAGTCTCTACCGGCGCGTGACCGACGTGCTGGTGGAGATGGAGTCTGACGCGCTGCCGCAGCTGGCCGGCATGTTACGTGACGACTCGGCGGATTTCGTCCTCCGTCGCCGCATTCCAGCGATCCTGGCGCGATACTCGTCGCCCGATGCCGGGCTCGCACTGCTCGACGCCCTCACCGCGCCCCGCTTCGAGGTGAGGTACAGGGTCGCCATCGCGCTCGTCCGCCGCCGCCGGCGCGACCGGGACCCACGGACGCCCGAGGCCGATGAGCGCGTGTGGGCTGCCATACGCCGGGAGGTGGGTCGCGAGCGCCCGGTGTGGGAGCTGCAGCGACTGCTGGATGACGACCCGGCTGAAGATGACCTCGTAACCGAGCGTGTCGAAGCGCGCGGAGAATTGAGCCTGGAACACGCGTTCCGTCTGCTGTCGCTCGTCTTGGATCCCGAAGCCGTCCGATCGGCGTACCAGGGCATCCTGCTCGGAGACGAGAGCCTGCGCAGCCTCGCCCTCGAGTACCTGGATCAGGTGCTGCCCGATGACGTGCGGGAACGGCTGTGGCCGTTCATCGGTGATCTGAGCGACTACCAGCGCGCACGCCGCGAGCGCCCGCTACGCGACGTGGTCTCGGATCTCGTGACCACCGGCGCCACCCTGTTCGTGAGCGAGCGCGACCGCGGAGCGCTCCGCAGGCTGCTGGAGGACGAAGGGGAGCGCTAACCCCCGCATCGAAGTTCCCGCCCCACAGGGATCGAAGGACCGATCGAGGCACCTCTTGCCCCGGCACTCGCCCGGATCATCGACTTGACGGATTTTTAGCGTGCTCTAAATTAGTACGGGCTAAATATTCCGAGCTGCAGGCCTCGCGCACCGCGTCGCGGGGCGGCGGCCCACACGAGGAGGTCGAGCGCATGCCGAGTCGACCGCGGCCACCCAGACCGCCCCGTCCGAGCGACTCCCGCCCGCAGCGCCAGCATCGCGAGACCAGGCGCTGGGTCGGGGCCGCGATCGTCAGCGCCTGCGTCACGTTCGCGCCGCCGACCGCCATCGCACAGGAGCCCGGCCCGTTGGTCACGGATCGGCCGGATCAGACCGAATCGGCTCAATCCGTTGCCGCCGGCCTGTTTCAGCTCGAAGTCGGGTGGACCTACGCGGTGGAGCGTGGGGACGGACTCGAGGTCAGGAGCCACGCGGTTCCCGGCGCGCTGCTCCGGATCGGTCTCGGCTCCGGGCTCGAGGCACGCGTGGGGTTCGCCGGCTGGATCACCCAGGATGAAGAGGTGACGGACCCTCTCTCGGACCCCGTCTCGAGCCCGGGCCCGGACGCGAGTCCCGACGGGGCTGGCGACGCGGACCTCGGCCTGAAATGGGAGCTCGTGGCCCCCGAGGGGGCCGGGACCCGACTCGCCCTCCTGGGAGGAATCACGCTGCCGGTAGGCCGGGCCGGGGTCGGCAGCGAGCGGGCCGATCCGACCGTGCGAGTCGCGGCGTCGAACGATCTGAGCGAGCGGGTCTCGCTGGGCTACAACGCCGGTGTCCGGTGGGAGACCGTGCAGACCGGCCCTGACGCGCTCGACACGCAGGCCGATCTGCTGTACACGGTGGCGCTGGGCTTCGGGCTCGCGGACCGGGTCGGCGCCTTCCTGGAGAGCTTCGGGTTCTTCGGGCTGGCCGACGGCCGCCTGGACCGACACAGCCTCGACGGCGGCTTCACCGTGCTGGTGAGCGATGCCATGCAACTGGACACGAGCGCCGGGGTGGGGCTCAACGAAGCCGCCGACGATTGGTTCGTCGCGGCCGGGGCCTCGGTTCGATTCCCGCGCTGAAGGGCGTGCGCCGGGTGCAGGCGTGACCTCGCAGGCGCGCCTCCGCCCGCAGGACTCCTGGTTCGGATCGCCGGTTGCCGGGTCAGTTCAGCAGCGAGACGATCTGGTCGCGTAGTGCAGCCAGCTCGGCGGCCTCGGACGGCGTGACCTTGCGCGCGGCCGCGGTATAGGCGCGATCCATGGTCACCCGCGCTTCCGCGAGCGCCTCCGCGCTTCCCGGTCGGAGGCCCGCCTGGAGGCGGCCGAGGAGCTCCTCGAGGCCGAATCGCGTGGCATCGAAGGCCCAGTGAACCGGCGAGAACCGCGCGGCGTTGTGCGCATCGTGATACGCGGCCAGGCTCCGCCGGCCGCGACTCACCTGTGCGCGGAGGGCGTGAAAGGTCGCCTGCCGCGGCATGCCCAGCAGAGTGAATGCGTTCCCCAAATAGACGCTGGCGTGCCGCGCCGGGTCGAACGCCCAGCCCAGGTACATCCACACCGCCCAATTCTGAACCGCGTTGTCCAGCGGCTGCCCGATCTGGCGCGAGCGTCGGCTGACGTTACCGACGTCCCACCACTCGTCGTGAAGAGCCGAGTGGATCGGCTCCGTCTCGCCGCTCCGCATCATGTGCTGCGCGACGAGCGTCGAGATCCACCGGCGGACCTCGAAGCATTCGACCGGCCGTAGCTGGTCGATTGGATCCATCACGCAGGGGGCATTCGAGTTCGCGGGTTCGCGCTCGGCGATCCGCAGCGCGACCACCGCCCTGAGCAGATCTTCCTCGCTCCGGGTCGCGTAGTAGCTGGCCAGGTGCGCGCGAGCTACGCCCACCTCGGTGGGATGATCGAGCAGCGCATCGTCGATCGGCGTCCCGGGCATCCAGTCCAGATTGCTGAACTCGAACGACCACAGCGGCATCGGGAGCGCGATCGCGACATCACGAGGGTCGACCGCCTCCAGTGCCTCGGAGGTCAGCTGGACGGGCCACGCGTCCGAGCCGAACAGCCGCACGGCGAAGTCGACATCGCCGGCTGCCTGCATGCCGCCCGGTTGGAAGAGCCGGAACTCGCGAGACGTGGGCGCCACGCGGATTGTAGCGATGTGCGCCACGATGTCGTGGGCGGTGGACGAATCCACATGCGCGACCGCCCGCCGGATGATGGTCGTGTCGGGGAATCCGAAGAACGCGAGGTCGAGTCCGTCCCGGGCGGCATGACACGAGGCGCACTCGGCCTCGAACGCGATCCTCCCCTCGATCGCGTTGCCCCGGATCGGGGGCTCGATGCCGGGCGGCGCCGTCACGGTGTCCGGCGAGCATGCGATCGAAAGCGGGAGGAGGGTGCAATAGATGAGAGCCAGGGGGCGCGCGCGTCGCGCGGCGGGGTACGTCGACATCCGATACCTCACACGGCAGAGATGACCTCGTTCGATCGGGCCCGCCGCCAGCTCACGGGCGAGGCCGATCGTCGATAAAGCGATGACGACGCGGCCGGGACATTCGTTAACCGGGCTCCCGCGCCGCGCCGTCCTCGTCCCAACTGCCGTTTCGCCGGCGACCGGCGTAGCGCCGTCCGTGCCGACAGGGTAAGTAGTGAAGACGTCGATCACGTTTTCGAAGCTTCAAAGGATGGTATACGAAGTGAAGAGGCACAATAAGCGGGCGACCCCCCGCGCTCGACGCGGGCCGGACGCTCGACGGGGCGCCGCGCTGGCCCCGATGGTTCTCATATTCCTGGCGGGCTGCGACGCGGGATCCTCCGATCGGGCGGTCGATGCCGCCATGGGATACCTGGATGCGGACGGGCTCTCGACGCGCATCCAGACGCTTGCTTCCGACGAGTTCGAGGGACGTGGGCCCGCTTCGGAAGGAGAGCGCGTCACCATCGCCTACCTGCGGGAGTCTTTCGAGGAGCTCGGACTCGAGCCGGGCAACGGCGACTCGTTCTTCCAAGAGGTACCGCTGGTCGCGATCACCGCGGACCCGGCGATGACGCTCTCCGTGACAGGCGACGACGGAACGACCGAGCTCGCGTACCACACGGATTTCATGGCCTGGACGAAGCGGGTCATCGACCGCGTCGAGCTCCAGGACTCGGAGATGCTGTTCGTGGGCTACGGGGTCGTGGCCCCCGAGTACGGCTGGAACGACTACGAGGGCGTGGACGCCTCCGGGAAGACCGTCGTGATGCTGGTGAACGATCCCGGTTTCGCGACCGAGGACCCGGACCTATTCCACGGCCGCTCGATGACCTACTACGGCCGCTGGACCTACAAGTACGAAGAGGCCGCGCGGCAGGGAGCGGCCGGCGTCCTGATCGTGCACGAGACGGAGCCCGCCGGATACCCCTGGGACGTGGTGACCGGTAGCTGGTCAGGAGCCCAGTTCGGCCTCGTGACGGAAGACGCGAATC
Organism: Gemmatimonadota bacterium; assembly: GCA_039588275.1. Classification (GTDB taxonomy): domain Bacteria; phylum Gemmatimonadota; class Gemmatimonadetes; order Palauibacterales; family Palauibacteraceae; genus JBDHAC01. The sequence continues at coordinate 3,399 of JBDHAC010000042.1, read as the reverse complement.
TTTCGCGCGCCGCCGTGGAAGGCTGGATCACGCTGGACACCGGGCGAGACCTGTTCGCCCGTGCCGGCCTCGACTATGACGAGCTGAAGGCGCAGGCGGCCAGCGCGGACTTCGAGGCGGTCGAGATGCCGCTGACCGCCTCCCTCACCATCGAGAACCAGGTCGAGCGCAGCACATCCAACAACGTGCTGGCCGTGTCGCCGGGATCGGAACGCCCGGACGAGTTCGTGGTCTACATGGCCCACTGGGACCACCTCGGGCGGGATGAGACGCTGGAGAGCGATCAGATTTACAACGGCGCGCTCGACAACGCGACGGGCACGGCGGGTCTGCTGGAGCTGGCGGAGGCGTTCGCATCAATGAGCCCGGCGCCGGCTCGATCGATCCTCTTCCTGGCGGTGGCGGCCGAGGAGCAGGGACTGCTCGGCTCCGCGTACTACGCGACGAACCCCGTCAAGCCCCTGGACAAAACGGTGGCGGCCATCAACATGGATGGACTGAACATCTGGGGTCCGATGCGCGATATTACGGTCGTCGGCTGGGGGAATTCGGAGTTGGACGACTACGTCGAAGAGGAGGCGGGACGGCAGGATCGCGTGGTGCGACCCGATCCGGAGCCTCAGAAGGGCTTCTTCTACCGCTCGGATCACTTCAGCTTCGCAAAGCAGGGCGTGCCGGCTCTGTACACGGATGCCGGCATCGACCACATCGAGCACGGTGAGGCCTGGGGGCGCGAGCAGCGCGAGCGGTATACGGCCGAGCGCTACCACAAACCCTCGGACGAGTTCGATCCGAGCTGGGACCTGACCGGCGCGATCGACGATCTGAGGTTAATGTTCCGGATCGGCTACCGTCTGTCGGCGGAATCCGTATGGCCCAATTGGCGCGAGGGGAACGAATTCCGGGCGCGCCGCGACGAGACGATGGGTGACGGCTGAGATCTTCGGCCCTGGACCGATCGTGACACTGAAACCCAGCTAATCGGAGGAGAAGCATGCGGCGGATTCGATCGATCCTGGTGCCGCTCATCGCGGTTACGTTGTTCGCCGGCTCGTGCGACGATGAGGGACCGACCAATGTCGTCCCGCCACCCGACCTGTCGGGCACGTACGACCTCACCTCGTTCACCCAGGCGGGTGTGACGCTCACGCCCCCCGCAGTGAGCGGTACGATCACCGTCGCAGAGACTTCGCGCACCGGATCCGTTGCCACGGGGACGTACGCGATCGACATCACTACGCCGGCAGGACAGGTGATCGACAACGGTACGTATTCGATCGATACGAACGATGGCTCGTGGTCGCAGGACTCCTCCACGTTGGGCTTCCAATCCATCGGAACGTTCTCCCTGGTGGGAAGCACCCTCACGGTGGAGGTGACCGCACCAGCCGCGACCGCCAACACATCGGTGTGGCAAAGGCGTTAACACGATCCGTCGTTGTCCACTCGCCGCGGGACCGGAAGGTGGTTTGAGCGGACCACCGTGCGGGGCCTGACTTGGGATTCGGGCTGCATGGACAGGCAAAGGAGTTGCTGGTGGCCGCGCTTCTAGCCTCAAACGGGATGAGACGAGTCGGAACGGGGATGGCCGACCTCTCGCGGATAGGCGAGCGTACGCGGGTAGGTGGTTGGGCTTTCGCCCTCGCGACGCTTCTCGCGTTCTCCCCCGCGACCGCCCAGCAGGGTGCACTGCAGGGCACCGTGAGGTCCGCCGACGCCGGTAGACCGCTGGTGGGTGCCACGATCCTCATCGGTGGAACGACGTTACAAACCACGACCGACCCCGAGGGACGGTTCCGCCTCGAGGGCGTGTTCCCGGGCACCTACACGGTCGGAGTGGTGGCTCCCGGCTACGCGGAAACCTCGATCATCGGAGTCGAGCTCGTCGCTGGCCGGGCCACACGACTCGAGATCACCCTCGAGCGGGCCGTGTTCGACATGCCTTCGATTGTCGTCACCGCGAATCGCGGCGCGACGAGGCCCGGCGAGTCACCAGTCAGCATAGCCGTAATGACCGGCCAAGAGCTCGAGCGCCGGACCGTCGTCAGCCTCGAGGAAGCGCTGCCGTTCGTCCAGGGCGTCATCTTCAACTCCGGGCAGATGGACATCCGGGGTGCCACCGGGCTGGCGCGCGGCGTCGGGAGTCGCGTTCTCATGCTGGTCGATGGGCAGCGCGTCCTGTCGGGGGTGGGCGGAGCGATCGAGTTCGATGCGCTCCCGGTCCTCGACGTCGAACGCATCGAGGTCGTGAAGGGGCCGAACTCTACGCTGTACGGGACGAACGCCCTGGGTGGGGTCGTGAACGTCATCACGAAGCGCCCACCCGAGAAGCCCGAGACTCTCGTCAGCGCCCACTACGGCTTCTTCGACACGCCATCCGATTTCGACTTCACGGATGAGCGGTTGACCATGGAGGGACTGAACCTCCAGCACTCGCGCCGCATCGGCGAGCTCGGGGCCACGCTGTACGTGGGGCGGGAGGCCTCGGACGGCTTCCGCCAGAACGGGGAGTTCGAGCGCTGGAAGCTCCGCGTAAAGGGCATGTTCCCGGTCGAGTCGGCCAATCCGTGGGACTTCTGGGTGACCTGGACCCGCGAGGATGAGCAGGAGTTCTTCACTTGGTTGTCGCCGGACCGGCCGCTCGAAGTGGACCCGGTCGAATTGGGCGACTGGGTCCGCGAGGATGACGTCGCGTTCGGGGTCACGGCGAACCCGGTGGTAACTCCCGACCTCCGCCTACAGATCCGGCCGCAGATCTACCATTCGTCCGTTCAGAACCACTTCCACGACAACGAGACGTTCCACCGCTCGACGCGATACGGAACGGATCTACAGGTCTCGTTCTATCCGTCGCTCGACCACGCCCTCACCATGGGGGTCGAAGGCGCCGTGACACCGGTAACGTCGGACTTCATCTCCAATCCCACGGTAACGGATCTGGCGGTCTTCGCGCAGGACGAGATCGTTCTGTCCCCGAAGGTGAAGGGCACCATCGGGCTCCGCCTCGATTATCACAAAGCGTCGACCGCCGAGAAGGACCTGCAGCTCAACCCGAAGATCGGAATCGCGATCCAGCCATCGGATCGGGTCAGCCTTCGTGCCTCGTTCAGCCGCGGATACCGGGCGCCGAGCATTTCCGAGCAGTTCACCAATACCACGCAATTCGGCTTCCGCGTGATCCCTAACCTGACGCTCGGCGGCGAATCGGCGTGGGCGGGTGAGGTAGGCGCGACCGCTTCCGTGGGCAGCCGCGTGTGGTTCGACGCCGGGGCGTTCTGGAGCGAGTATTCCGGTCTGATCGAGCCCGGTCCGGTCACGGGTGAGTTCCTGACGTTCCAGTTCCAGAACGTGTCCGAGGCTCGCGTGCGGGGGCTGGATCTGGGCGTTCGCGTGGGGATC
>JBDHAC010000041.1:0-30571 GCA_039588275.1 Gemmatimonadota bacterium | reverse complement strand
GCGAGCCAGAGCGTCGACCTGGCGGCCACGGCCTACACCGATGGCTACCAGATCACGGCGACGCACTCGAGCTCGAACAAGACCTGGTGCATCAACGCCTCCGCTACGAAGGCGGCCGGTGCCGTCGGCCAGATCATGCAGGGAGGCAGCTGCTAGGGCGGCTCGTCCCTGGATCGATCGGATCCGAAGAGAAAAGGCGCGGCGACCAGCCGCGCCTTTTTTTTGGCCTCGCTCTTTGCGTTTCGGTCGCTGGCCACCGACCTTTCCGCGTGGCGACCTACCCGAGCCGTAGCGTGAATCGGGTCGTCGAAGTGGGGCAGACGGAGGGAGGAACGGGAGCGCGCATGGTCCATACACGGGGGTGGGCCGAGGGCGAACGCACGGGACCGATGCGACGGACCCGGCCGTGAGAAAGGATCCCTTCAACCCCGCCGCGTGGGCACCGCTGGGGCTCGCCGTCCTCGGCGGGCTCTACCTGTGGGAGCTCGTGACCATGTCGGGGGTCCCGTTCGCCCGCGACATGCAGATGTTCTTCATCCCGCAGAAGCACCTCCTGGCGGAAGCGCTCCAGGAGGGTCGTGTGCCGCTCTGGTCGCCCCACATTGGCACGGGCGCCCCATTCCTCGCCAACTTCCAGACCGGCGTGTTCTATCCCCCTCATTGGCTGTACGCGGTCCTTCCGTTCTTCCCCGTGTTGAACCTCCTGATCGTGTTCCACTTCCTCCTGGGTGGTGGCGGGAGCTACCTGCTCGCGCGGAAGCTCCGCCTGGCACCGGCACCCGCGTTCGCCGCTGCTGCGGTCTTCCTGTTCGGCGGCTACTTCACGTCGCTTCTGAACCTGGTCAACGCGCAGCAGGGTGCGGCCTGGGCCCCGGCCGCTTGCTACGTCGTCCTCGACCATCTGGAGAGACGCACAGCCGGGTCCCTCGCCCGGCTCATCAGCGTGCTCACGCTGGCGCTGCTGGCCGGCGAGCCCCAATCCTTCCTGTTCACGACGGCCGTGGCCGCGATTGCCGGCGGTCTGGTCCTGAGTCGAGACTCGCATGCCAGACGGCGACTCCCGACTCTGGCGTTTTCGGTGATCGTGGCCGGTCTGTTCGTCGCAGGCCTCGCGATGATCCAGCTCCTGCCGACGTTCGAGTACATGCAGGAGTCCGGACGCGGCTCGGGTGGACTCGTTTACGGCGAGGCGAGCGCCTACTCGCTCGAACCGATCCGCCTGATCCACCTCCTGGTGCCGACGGATTACCGTGATCCGGTGTACAGCTTCGGTCTTCGGTCGACCATCGGTCGGACGGACCCGTGGTTGTTCTCCATCTACCTCGGTGCGCTGTGGGTGCCGCTCCTCTTTTTCGCCTGGCGCAACCGAAGACGCCGACGCGAGGTAGCCGTGTGGAACGCGCTGGGCGCGCTCGGACTCCTCATCGCACTCGGGGGCTTCACGCCGATCTTTCCGTGGCTTTTCGAGCACGTTCCGGGCTTCGCGAGCTTCCGGTTCCCTGAGAAGTACTTCTTCTTTTCCGGCTTCTCGGCCGCGATCCTAGCGGGCTACGGCATGGAGGAGCTGCTCGCGAAACGCCGGTCACGAGCCGATCTCCCCCTGGCCGCCCTGCTACTTGCCGTCGTCCTCGGTGCGCGGGTCGCGTTCCACTTCTCGCGCGGCGCGCTCGAAACGTTCGCCCGCGGCTTCAACAACGACCGCATGCTGTCGAGCTTCGATTTCGCCTACCGTATGTGGGGGCAGAACCTCTCGAAGCTGCTGCTGGTGGTCGCCCTCGGGATCCTTCTGATCTGGCTGTTCCGCCGCGGCCGAGTATCGGCGCGAACGTTCGGGATCCTGTTCGTGGCACTGCTGACTGCGGACCTGCTCGTCGCGCACCGGGACCTGAATCCGGTCGTGGAACGCGACTTCTACGAGCGACCTCCGCTTCTCGCGGACGCGCTACCGATCCGGGACGTGCAGCGTGACTTCCGCTTCCGGGCGACCGGGTTTCACACCCAACCCGATCGTGTCCGCCTGGTGCGGGGCGTGCCGCTGGACGCCCAGAAGTGGATGTGGCAGCAGACGCTGCAGCCGAACACGGGGCAGATGAGTCGGACGCTTCAACCCGATCACTGGGACGCGATGAAACCGCGCCGCTACCGCGACAAGTGGGACTTCTACCGGCTGCTTCCGGAGGCGTTTCGGCGCTGGAACCTGCTTCGTCTGAACAGCGTCAGGTACCTGTACAGCATCGAGGCGCTCGAGCACGAGGGATACGCCCTCGAGCTTCCGCTCGACTCGCTCCCCGGTCGCCTGTACGAGCTCATCGATCCTCTCCCGAGAGCCTACGTGGCGATCGAGCCGAAGTACTTCTCCGACGAGGTGGCCGCGTTGAACGCGATGCTGCTCCGGGATTTCGAACCGCGAGGGCAGGTCGCACTCGTCGATCCAGCCGTGGCGGTCGATGGGAAACCGACCCCGTCGCACGTCGAGTCTACGTTGGTCGAGCGGCCGGAAGACAGCACGTTGCCTTTGGCTCGTCTGGTGGGGGATGAGCCGGAACGGGTGAGGATCGTTCTCGATGGGGAGGGGGGCAGTCACATCGTGCTCACCGACAGCTACTTCCCCGGCTGGAAAGCGTTCGTGGATGGTGAAGAGAGGGAGATCCGGCTCGCCAACTTCTTCTTCCGGGCCGTTGAGCTCCGAGCGGGTGACCGCGAGGTCGTGTTCCAATACCTACCCAGATCGTTTACGCGCGGCCGGACGATCTCTCTGGGCACGCTCCTGCTGGGCGCCCTGGCGCTCGTGGCCAGTGCGGCGAGAGCCCGAGCCCGGCGTTGGCGCGAGGCCGGGGCGCAGCCATCTCCGGCCCGTTGAGCGGTCACCGCACGTGGCCCGATCTCCCCCGGTCCTCGTCCGGGATGTGGGATACTGGTGCGAACCGTCGACACATCGCCCCCCGCACTCGGTGACCTCGCTCCGAACGGAGCGTCCTCCCGGTCTGTAACACGCCGCAATCAGTCGTCCTGACCGCTTTCCCGCTCGTTGGTCTTGCAAACTGCCCGAATCACGCGGCAACGCGCGTCCCGTCCTATGGGCGGCATGCAACAAGAGGCCTTCAACCGGTTGGAGTCAGCGAGGTTCAGGGTGCGGGCACAGGGGTTGCCCTCCGAGTCGCTCGCGAGTGCAGTCGGCCCCGCGGGGCCCGGGCGTTACGGAAGCGAGCTGATCCAACATGAAGCGTCGTGCCAGCGGATTTACGGTAATAGAACTCCTGATCGTGATGGTGGTGATCGCGATCTTGGTGGCGGTCGTCATCCCTCAGCTGTTCGGCACGAAGGAGAAGTCGTTCGTAGCCGCGATGCGCTCGGACCTGAGAAACCTCCAGACGTCCGAGGAGGCCTACTTCTCCGATTGGCAGGTCTATACGAGTAACCTGGCCAACCTCGGACGCATGTTCCTTTCATCGCCCAACGTCACCGTGACTATCGACAGCGCCACGGCCACCGGGTGGGGGGCGAACGCGACGCATACCGGTACGAGCCAGGTCTGCACGATCGCCGCATCAGTCCAGCACACCGGGATCCCGGTTTGTCCGTAGCATTCCCGGGGCCCATCTGCCGCCCGGCGAGTGCGCTCCACTTCCGCAACCCCCTTCGAGGCGCGACCCGAGATCACCTCACACGATCATCGACCACCATCTGGATGACAACCACGTGATCTCCTCTTTCAGCTCAGGGGCGTGAGACCCTCGAGTGAAGGAGGTGCCCTGTGACTCGAAGATTCGGTGCGCCGACTCCGGTACGCGCCAAGATCGACAACCGGGTCCTGACGCCGGGTTTGACGATTCCGGAGCTCCTGACGGCATTGACCGCACTGGCCATACTGGCGGCAGTCGCCCTGCCGACCTTCGATGTGCTCGCGCGGCTGTCGCTGGATCGATCCGCGGATCTGGCGGGCGGTCACTTGGCGCGCGCGCGTCTCGAGGCGCTCGCGAGGCGCGAGAAGGTAGAGGTCCGCTTGTCGGGTCGAGGCAGGCTCTTGCTCCTCGATGCCTCGGGCAGCCGGCTCTCGGAGGTCGATCTGGCGGGCGAGGGTCTTCTGGCCCTCGACTCGATCCGTATCCGCCCGAGCTCGATTCGCTACAACGCGCGCGGGCAGGGCTCGCCCGGCAGCGTGTATCTGTATCGCGGGCGTCGAGGTGTCCGAGTCGTGAGCAATTTCGTGGGGCGCGTGCGGCGGCAGGGATTCCACTTCTAACCCTCCGCTATGAGCCCGGATACGCGCAGGCAACGCCCTGCCTCATTTCATGCAAAAAGTGCATGACCCCGTCCAACGTCGTGCAGCTTAAGTGCAGTTATTGCAACGAGGTACGTTTGGGCAACGATCTTGCCCAACTCCAGCGCGGGTCGCGACGCGCCAGGATGCGCCGGATCCGCGGACAGAAAGCTCCCGAGGGCCGGGGGCAGGCACGAGCGAGGTCGGGCAGGATTCAATGAAGCGAAACAGCCCGGTGAAACGAAGCGCGAGGCTTGGGCGAGGGGGCTTCACCGTGGTGGAGCTGGCCGTTTCGCTGGCGACCACGGGTGTGTTGCTGGCGATGGGCTACGGGGCGTTCCGGCAGTACGCGGAAGCCGCGACGGCGCGCAAGGCTTCGGTCCAGCTCGCAGCCGATGTGAGCCTGACGCGGAGCTTCGCGATCCAGCGTCGAGAGAGCGTTTCCCTCGTGGCTAACGAAGCGAATCGAAGCTACGTGATCCGGGATACGGCTGGCACCGTTCTGATGCGGCGGGATTTCGGGGTGGGGTCGGACCTACCCCTCACGACGGTCGTGGTATCGACGTCCGGCGACTCGCTGACCTTCAACTCGCGCGGGCTGTTGGTCCCTTCCAGCGCACAGGTGGCGCTGGGGCGACGAGGACGCTCGCACGTGGTTCGGATCAACGCGCTCGGGCGCACGACGATCAACTGAGGCGCCCGAGACGATGAGGAGCACGATGAAGCGCGGACGCAGGCTGCGGGAACGACTGAGGGGCAGCGAGGGCATCGGGCTGATAGAGGTGCTCGCTGCGCTGATCATCATGTCGGTCGGTATGCTGGCGATCGCGGGGATCAGCCTCCAGGTCGGAGCGCAGAACCAGTGGTCGACGTGGCAGACGGACCAGGCCCTCGCGGCGCAGCAAGTGATGGAGCGTCTGCAGCGCATCGGCTACGCGGCGACGGCCAACGGGACGGACACGGTCTCGGTGGGCAACCGGGCGTACGTGGTGAATCGGGTCGTGTCACAGCCGGCGCCGCGGGTGAAGCGGGTACAGCTCACCGTGCTGTCCTCACAGGCCGCGGCGGCGCCCAGGGTGTTCGTGAGCCGCATCTACGAAACCCGCCAGCTACCGACCGCACCGTAAGGGGCCACCGGGGATGAAACGCGTCCGATCCAACGGGTTCACCCTAGTCGAGATCCTGATCACGGTCGTCGTGGCCGGGGTGCTCGGCGCCGCCCTTATGGGTCTCGTTCTCGGCCAGCAGCGATTCTACGGCCACAGCGACGATACGATCATCGCTCAGCAGAACATTCGAGCCGCGATGGATCTGATGGCGACCGAGCTGCGTATGGCCTCACCGACAGACGTCATGGTCGCGCGCTCCGACTCGGTCGTGGTGCGGTCCGACATCCTGCGCGCAGTTGTGTGCGGCGTCACCGGGGGGGACGAGGCGACGGTGTTCGTGTACGACTCGGTGACGAGCGCCAACCTCCCGCCCGCCTTTCGCGGAACCGCCTACTCCGGAGCGTACGACTCTACCTTCGTATACGGAGACGGCTTTACGCCGTCGAATTCCATCGGTGGTCCGGCGATCGGTACGTGCACGGGCAACGGCTCCCCGACGGGGCAGCCGAATTGGACGTACCGCCGGACCTCCGGGTGGACCGGCCAGTTCGGTGCGGTTCCCGACCGCGGCTCGCTGCTGCGATGGTACGGCGCGTTGGCCTACAGCTTCGGTGCGTCCAATTCGACTACAGGTGACGCGTTGTGGCGGAACGCCGACGAGCTGGTGACTCCGTTCGAAGCCGGCGCCGTGTTTCGTTACGTGATGGCCAACGGGACGGTGCTCAACAGCGTCACCGGCCCTAACATGGCCAACATCCGGCAGGTCCGTGTCGTCGTCGCCGCAACCGGCGGAGGCGTGAACCGCTTCGGCGTGCGGCGACCGATCACGTATGACATCCCGCTACGTAACTGATGTTTTGGCGCAGCCGACCCGGGAACGCATGCGCTCCCGGCCGGGAAAGAGGAGCAGGGTCTTTGCGACGAGTGATGACGGGTATGACGGGCGCTGACGAACCGCTCGTGCGAGGGGGCGAAGTCCCCCGCGAGCCCACGAGCCACGTGGGTTTGACACGCATGAGAACCCCGAGTAGGTTTTGGCGTCCCGCCTCATCTCGTCCAGGCTTTAACGCTAACGGACGAATATCCTTATGCTGCCTTTCGGCTTAGGGCGCCGGAAGTCGACTGTCGGACTCGATGTCGGCAGTGGCTTCCTGAAGGCGTCGGTTATCGACCACAGCAAGGACATCCCCCAGCTCGAGAAGGTCGCGGTAAGCCCGATCGAGGGCGACGCCATCGTCGATGGCGACATCGTAGACCCCGGGCTCGTCGCGGATGCGATCTCCTCCATGTTCGAGCGCGAGAAGATCGATCAGCGCGATGTCGTCATCGGCGTCGGTGGCCGGGACGTCATCATCAAGCTGATCAAGATGGATCGCATGGATGAGGAGGAGGCACGCGAGGTGATCCCCTGGGAAGCGGAGCAGCACGTGCCGTTCGACATGGACAACGTGCAGCTCGACTTCGAGATCACCGACCCCGATGGAGACGGCCTCCAGATGACCGTGCTGCTGGTCGCTGCGAAGCGCGAGCTCATCGACACGCGCATCTCGCTATTGCAGCAAGCTGGACTCAACCCCGACACGGTGGACGTCGAGGCGTTCGCGCTCCACAACGCCCTCGAGGTGAATTATCCCGACGCGATGAAAGGGATCACCGCGCTGGTCAACATGGGGCACGACACCACCACGGTGAACGTGCTCGACGAGGGAGTGCCGGTTCTGACACGTGACCTGAGCTTCGGCACCCGTGGGCTCATCCTCGACCTGCAGCGCGAGCGTTCGCTGACCGCGGAAGAGGCCGAGGCCGCGCTCCGTGGCGAGAGCGAAGATCACGAGCTGCGCGATTTCCTGGCGGAGCGTGCTCAGGAGGTCGCGCGAGGTGTCGAGCGTGCGGCCGCGTTCCTGGAGACGGATGAGATCGGTCTCGGGGTCGGGAGACTCTATCTGTGCGGTGGTGGTGTCGGAGTCCCGGGGCTCTCGGAAGTGTTGGCCGAGCGGCTCGGGGTCGAGACACACATCGCGAGCGCGTTCGAGCGCATCCAGGTCAAGGCGGACGCGGTCGACTACATGGAACTCCAGGAGATGGCGCCGATGCTCATGCTGTCGGTTGGTTTGGCGCTTCGACAGGCAGCCTAATCCCCGGCTCTCGAAGGGCGGGGGGATGACGGCAGACGGGATCGAGAGAACGGATGATTGAAGTCAATCTTCTTCCGGAACGACAGAAGCGACGCAGCGGTCGGCGGGCGACCTCCAGCAAGAAGGGGTCGCGGCTGAAGGGTGTCGGCAAGGACAGAGACACCTGGAGCATCGTCCTGGCTGCGGTCGCCGTGCTGATTCCCCTGGGTATGGGTGTCCTGTGGTGGGGGCAGCGGTCCGTCGCTAACGAGCTCGAGGCACGACTCGAGGTGGCAACCGCCGATTCCGCGCGCCTCGCCGATCTCCGGGCCGTGAGCGATAGCCTCACCCAGCGCCGGCAGGTCATCCGCGAACGGGTCGCGCTCGTGGAGCAGCTGGACCGCAACCGGTTCGTGTGGTCACACATGCTGGATGAGATCAGCCGCGCGCTGCCACAGCTCGCATGGCTCACGAATCTCAGACAGGTCTCGCCCTTGCCTTCGGCTACGGTGCAGATCCAGGGCCTGGCGGCCAACCCACTGGCGATCACGGAATACGTTCGGAATCTGGAGGCGTCGACGTACGTCTCGGAGGTGCGAATCCTGGGCAGCCAAAAGCAAACGCTGGAAGACGACCTGATCGTACAGGCGTTCACGCTGACCGCCCGATACGCGCCACCCATGGAGCAGTTCCGAACCGAGCCGATCGTCTCGATACAGCGACTCTCGAACGAGGGATCCTGAGTAATGGCTCTGCTACCAGACGATCCGAAGAATCAGTACCGCTTACTCGGCATCATCCTGATCGTCGCGCTCGGGGGGCTGTACTACCTCTACTTCCATCGGCCGACGGGAGACGATCTCCTCGAGATGGAGGCGCGTGTCGAGCAGATTGAGCAGCAGAACGAGCTCGCCGAAGCACGCATGCAAAACCTCGACGCCGTACGGCAGGAGCTGGAGCTCGGCGAGCGGCAGTTCGCCATGCTGCAACGCCTCGTCCCTGCCGAGGGCGAGGTGCCGGCGATCTACGAGGCGATCGCTTCCGAGAGCCAATCGCTCGGTCTCGAGTTGATGAGCGTGACGCCCGCGCAGCCAAGTGCGGACACGACCGGCTATTTCATGCGCCAGAACTGGCAGATGGAAGTCGAAGGCGAGTACCACGATGTCGGGGAGTTCCTGACTCGGGTCGCCTCCTTCAGCCGTATAGTCCGGCCCGATGTACAGGAAATCAGGCCGACCCGTGAAACGAATTCGGGCCGGCAGCTCGTCTCTGCCAGGTTTGAGCTGGAGACATTCGTGCTCCCGCCGAACGCGGGGCGTGAGAGGGGGACGGATGGCAACTAGGTCCATCACGATGGGAGGGTGGGCTCGCCGCGTCATCAGTGTTGTCGGCGGCGCCCTGGCCCTAGCGCTGTTCGCGGAGCCAGTCTCGGCGCAGACGCCAGCGGAGTCGGGGGACGTCTACGAGCGGGAGGTCTTCGATTACCCGTCTCTCGGCCGTCGGAACCCGTTCCGCGCGCTGAACCAGGGGGAGCAGATCGGTCCACGATTCGATGATCTGGTCCTCAACGGCGTGCTGTACAACCCGGCCGTGGGAAGCGTGGCGACGATGACGGATCAGAAGACGGGCAAGAGGTACCGTGCCCGCGAAGGCGATAGGCTTGGCGAGATCCGGATCGCTGCCATCCGCGCACAGGAAGTGGATTTCGTGATCACGAGCTTCGGCATCAGCCGACGTGAGACCCTTTGGGTCGAGAGAGACAAGGAGATTGAAGGATGATGGCTCGGTCCATCCTTGCCTTTATGGTGGCGGCGTGGTTCGGTGGGGAGTCTTCCGACGTACGAGAGGTCCAAATCGCGCCGGCCGGTGCACACACGGAGATCACGGTATTCGTCCAGGGCGCGCAATCGGTGCAGCACTTCATGCTCGCCGAACCCGCGCGGCTGATCCTCGATGTCGAGGGGGCTCAGCACGCGCTGCCCAGGCGGATCTATGAAGCGATCGGTCGCGGTGGGGTGACCCGGATGCGATCGAGCCAGTTTCGACCCGAGGTCGTTCGGCTGGTGTTCGACCTGACGCGCGAGATGGAGTACGCGGTCGAGCACACCGACGGAGCGGTTTCGGTGCGCTTCGAGAACCCGGGTGAGCCCTTCAGTCGCTGGTCGACGTCGCTCGATGATGCCCCGTCGGCGGACGCGGCGCCCCAAACGAGGGCGCCGATGGCGTTCGCTGTACAGGAGACGCAACCGCGGATCAGCGTCATGTACGACAGCGCGAGCATCCTGGATGTTCTGTCGGGCTTCTCGGAGTTCGCGGGCGTCTCGATCGTGCCGAACGGCGACGCGGCTAGCGTGATGGTACGCGGGATCGACATCAAGAACCAACCGTGGGACGTCGCGCTGAGTGCGATCCTCTCCGCTCAGAACCTGGGGTGGAAGACCACCGAGAGCGGGATCGTCGTCGTCGACAAGCTGGAGAACCTGAAGGCGCGCGACGAGCTGCTCAGCGAGACGCGCGTGATGCGCATCAACTACGCGAGCGCCGACTCGGTGGCGGCCACGCTGGAGAAGCTCGTCACTCCAGATCGCGGTCAGGTGGTTGCCTATGCAGGCACCAACTCCGTCATCGTGACGGATGCCCCGTCGGTGGTCGCGCGGATGGACACGCTCGTGCGTGCCCTGGACAAGCGCACCCCGCAGGTGGCGATCGAAGCGAAGATCGTGTTCGTAGATCGAACCGATGTCCAGGAGCTCGGAATCGTCTACGACCTGAAGGAGCGTGACGCCGGGTTCGTGGAGCAGGGGATCAATGACGCCATCGCGGTGCCGGATCCCAACGAGCCCCCACAGCTCGTCGACACCGATGGAGATGGAATCCCGGACCAGGCGTTCTTCAAGCGGACGAACGAAACGCTCGTTAACCTGGGCGGCGATGCGATCGCGGCGCTGGCGAACGCCAACGACCGTCTGACTACGCCCGCGCTCCAGATCCTGACCGCGGTGGCCTTCGGTGAGTACTCGCTGTTCTCGTTCATCGAAGCGCTCGAGTCGCACCAGTTATCGGACGTCCAGGCGGCGCCCTCGATCCAGGTGGTCGATAACCACCGCGCTCGGATCCAGGTGGGTGAGCGCACCCCGATCCGCGTGCTCGAGAGGGGTGCTCAGTCGGAGGAAGCGACGATCAACGTCCAATTCGAGGACACCGGTATCATCCTCGAGGTGACACCCCATATCACGAACAACAACCAGATCCTGCTCGACCTGTCGGCGGAGCGGTCGGGTCTGCAGGTCGGCTTGTCGGACGTGGGCTTCATCTTCGAAAAGCAGATCGGTCAGACACGACTGCTGCTCGACGACGGCGAAACGGCGGTGATCGGCGGGCTCACGCTGAGTGAAGTCACGCGCAGTGAAAGCGGGATTCCGGGGCTGATGAACATCCCGTTCCTCGGCGCCTTGTTCAGAACGTCGAAGGAAAACGAGATCAAGCAGGATCTGATCATCCTGGTGACTCCGCACATCGTCTTCCCGCGCGGGGCGGACGACGCACGCTAGACGTTCGCAGCGGCGACCTGCAAGGGACGCTTGTTATCGAGCGAGTCCTACTTCACTATTGGGGCCCGGCCTTAGCGCCGGGCCTTTTTTTTGCCACCCGGTCTGAGGACTCCGGGTGGCGCGATCGATACACGACACTCTCGACCCGATGCTGACGAACGTTCGCTTTACGACCGCCGGAGAGTCACACGGAAAAGGGCTGATCGTAATCCTCGAGGGGATTCCGGCCGGTCTCTCACTGGACCCAGCGTTCATCGCCTCCCACCTCGCGCGGCGACAGGGAGGACATGGACGAGGCGGACGCATGCAGATCGAGCAGGACGCCGGTGAGATTCTGAGCGGCGTGAGGCTCGGCGAGACGCTGGGATCGCCGATCGCGGTGTGGATCAGGAATCGTGACTTCCAGAACTGGGAGATCGCGATGGCCATCGAGGCGCCCGTCGGTGTATCTGACGATGAGCTCCGCCGAGTCACTCTCCCACGGCCGGGCCACGCGGACCTCGTGGGCATGCTCAAGTACGACCGGTCGGACGCACGGGATGTTCTCGAGCGGGCCAGCGCCAGGGAGACCGCCGCGCGCGTGGCCGCCGGTGCCGTAGCCAGGCGCCTGTTGCTGGAGTTCGGCATCCGGATCGACAGCCACGTCGTGCGGCTGGGCGGCATCGAGGCACGTGTCCCGGAACCGCTCCCCGAAGATCTCAACGAGCTCGCCGACCAGTCCCCCGTCCGCTGTCTGGACCCCGACGCCGCACGGGCGATGATGGGCGCGATCGATGCCGCGGGTCGCGACGGCGATACGCTAGGCGGCGTGTTCGAAGTGGTCGCCCGAGGCGTGCCCCTCGGTCTGGGTAGCCACGTGTCTTGGGACCGCCGGCTCGGCGCCCGGGTCGCGAGCGCGCTGATGTCGATCCACGCGATGAAAGGGGTCGAGATCGGGATGGGGTTCGCCGCGGCGAACACGCGCGGTTCAGAGGTGCATGACGAGATCGAGGCCGACGCGGGCCGCACCCTGGCGGGGGGCTACCGACGACGCCGTAACAACGCCGGTGGGCTGGAAGGCGGTGTCTCCACCGGCGAGCCACTCGTCGCGCGCGTGGCCATGAAGCCGCTCAGCTCACTGCGCCGCCCGCTGGACAGCGTGGATGTGAAGACCGGCGAGCCGGCCAAGGCGGTACGCGAACGGAGCGACGTATGCGCGGTTCCCGCAGCGGGCATCGTCGGAGAGGCGATGCTGGCCCTGGTCCTGGCGGATGCCCTGCGCGAGAAGCTCGGTGGCGATTCGCTGGCCGAGATGCGCGAGAATTACGAGGCGTACCTGCGTCGCATCAATCGGCGATCACTCGCCGTAGATGAAAACCGTGGATGACATCTGGCCCTCGCGCATCTTCCTCGTCGGTTTGAGCGGCTCCGGGAAGAGCACCGTCGGCCGCGAGCTGGCCGATCGCATAGGGTACGGATTCGTGGACCTGGACGGTGAGATCGAAACCGTCGCCGGTCAGAGCGTCCCGGAGATCTTCCGAACGCGCGGTGAGTCAGTCTTTCGGCGTCTGGAGGCCGAGGCGACCGAGGCGATTCGGAGTCGGCGCCACCTCGTGGTCGCGACGGGCGGCGGCTGGATGGCACGGTCGGACATCGACCGAGCGACACCCGGCAGCGTGCGAGTGTGGCTTCGCGTTCGACCGGAGACGGCCGCACGGCGGCTCGCCCTGCGGATGGCTACGCGTCCGCTGGTCGATCCGGACGCGCCCGAGGACTCGCTGGCTCGCACCCTGGCCGCGAGACGCGCGGCCTACGCCGACGCGGAGTGCGAAGTGGATACCGAGGATCGATCGCCAACGGAGGTCGTGGAGGAGGCCCTGAAACAATTACGGGGCTACTGCCTAACAGGGAATGCTCGAAAGGACTAACAAGGCGGGAGCGCACGCGTGAGGCATCTGGTCATCGTCGAATCGCCAGCGAAGGCGAGGACGCTGGAGGGGTACCTGGGGGACGGGTACACGGTCGAGGCATCGGTCGGCCACGTGCTCGATCTACCCAAGAGCGGCCTCGGCGTCGACGTGGAGAGCGGCTTCGAGCCGGAGTACGTGACGATCGAGGGCAAAGGGCCCGTCCTCAAGAAGCTGCGCAGTGCCGCCAAGAAGGCGGGCCTCATTCTGCTCGCGACCGACCCGGACCGCGAGGGCGAGGCGATCGCCTATCATATCGCGCTGCAGCTCGGCTACGAGGAGGGCGAGGATGGCGAGCGCTTCAAGCGGATCACGTTCAACGAGATAACGCGAAGCGCGGTGCTGGCTGCGCTCGAGCACCCGGTAGGTCTGAACCTGAAGCGGGTCGAGGCGCAGCAAGCGCGGCGAATCTTGGATCGCCTGGTCGGCTACAAGCTGTCGCCGCTGCTGTGGAAGAAGATCAACCCGGGCCTCTCCGCCGGGCGTGTGCAGTCTGTAGCCGTCCGGCTCCTCGTCGAGCGCGAGCGGGCTCGACGCGCGTTTCACTCGGCCCGGTTTTGGGATCTCAGGGCGCAGCTGCAGGCCGACGGTCGCTCGTTCGCGGCGGACCTGACCCACCTGGCCGGGGCGCCGCTGGCCACGGGAAAGGACTTCGACGAGCGCAGCGGCGAGCTGAAGACGGGGGTGGACGTCCTGTGGATGGACGAGGCGTCGGCCGCGGCGCTCAGAGACCGGCTCGCGGACGAAGTCTTCTCCGTGGCCTCGCTGGAGGAAAAGCAATCCAAACGGAGCCCCTACGCGCCTTTCACGACATCGAGCCTTCAGCAGGAGGCGAACCGGAAGCTGAACCTCGGGGCGCGCCGGACCATGCGCATCGCCCAGAGGTTGTACGAAGACGGGCTGATCACGTACATGCGCACGGACTCCGTGCAGCTCTCCGAGCAGGCGATCGTCGCGATCCGTGAGAAAGTGAAGGCCCGATACGGCGCTGAGTACCTGAGTGACAAGCCGCGCCGCTTCCGGACGAAGACGAAGGGCGCGCAGGAAGCGCACGAGGCGATCCGGCCTGCCGGAACGCGCATGCCTACCGCCCAGGAGCTCGGTCTGGAGGGCGGTGCGCGGGCGCTGTACGACCTGATCTGGAAGCGGACCGTCGCCACCCAGATGGCCGAGGCCCGGCAGAAGCACCTCACCGCCCTGATCGAGGCCGACGACGCCGTGTTCCGGGCCACCGGGAAGGTGGTCGAATTCGCCGGTTTCTTCCGGGCGTACGTGGAGGGCCGGGATGATCCCGAAGCCGCCCTCGAAGACCAGGAGGTGGTGCTCCCCGAACTCGCCGAAGGACAGCAGGTGGCGTGCAACGAGCTCGAGGCCCTGAGTCACGAGACGAAGCCACCCGCCCGCTACACGGATGCCACCCTGGTGAAGGCGCTGGAGAGCGAGGGAATCGGGCGTCCATCTACATACGCGGCGATCATCGCCACGATCCTGGATCGTGGGTACGCCGAACGCCAGAACAAGCAGCTCATCCCCAGCTTCATCGCGTTCGCGGTCACGCACCTGCTCGAGGATCACTTCCCGGACCTGGTGGACACGGGCTTCACCGCCGACATGGAGGATTCGCTCGACGCGATCGCTTCGGGCACAGTCGACTGGCGGAGCTACCTGAGGGATTTCTACAGCGGGGCGGAGGGCTTCGAAGCCCGAGTCAGCGAGCACGAGGGAGCGATCGACCCGCGCGAAGCGTCCACCGTGGAGTTGAGCGACATGCGCCCGCGGGTCCGGATCGGCCGCTACGGTCCGTTCCTGGAGTTGGAGCGTGACGGTGAGCGCTTGACCGCCCCGATCCCCGAAGGTGTTGCTCCCGCGGATCTTACGGATGAAGAGGCGATCTCCCTGATCGAGAAGCGGGCGCAGGGCCCGGAGGAGCTCGGGGTAGACCCGGCGACCGGCGAGTCGGTGTATCTGCTCACGGGACGCTTCGGCCCCTACGTGCAGCTGGGCGAGACGGACGAGGACGGCGCCAAGCCGCCGAGGGCATCGCTGCCGGATACGGTGAGTCCCGAGCGCGTCACGCTCGACATCGCGCTCAAGCTGCTGGCCATGCCGTCGTCGCTCGGCTCCCATCCGGACACGGATCAACCCGTGAAGGTGGGAATCGGACGCTACGGGCCGTACGTGGTCCATGAAGGCGACTATCGGTCGCTCCAGGCGGAGGACGACCCCCTCGACATCACGCTCGATCGAGCCCTCGAGCTGCTCGCGCAGCCCAAGCGGCGGGGGCGGCGGGGTGCCGGCAGCAAGCCGATTCGTGAGATCGGAGGGCACCCGGGTGACGACGAGCCGATCGCGGTCTACAAGGGGCGTTACGGACCGTACGTGAGGCACAAGAAGACGAACGCCTCGCTGCCGAAGGGGGTAGAGCCGGAGGACGTCACGATCGACATGGCGCTCGAGTTGCTCGAAGCGAGGCGCCAGCGCGACGCCGCCAAGAAGTCGAAGAAGCGCGGTAAGGGATCGTCCAAGGCGGCCTCCAGGGGCAAGAGCGAGCGTGGCAAGTCATAGCGGCCGGTCGGAAGAGGCCCTCGAGAGCGGAGGACTGCGCCAGAACTTCCTGCGTTACGCCGCGCTGGAGCGCCGGCTCTCTCCCAACACGGTCGCCGCATACCGTCGCGATCTCGACCAGTTCGAACAGTTTCATAACGACTACTTCGGGCGGTCCGACTGGTCCTGGGTCGAAGTCGATCGGCTGGCGATTCGTTCCTTCCTCGGCTGGCTCGAGGGGCGTGGGCTCCGTCGCTCCACGATTCAGAGGAAGCTGTCGGCGCTTCGCGCGTTCTACGCGTACCTGCACCGCACGGACGTCGTACGGTCGAACCCCGCGAGGCTCGTGCGAGCCCCGCGGCGGGAGCGAGATCTGCCGGGGTACCTGACTCGCGAGCGGGCCGATTCGCTGTTCGAGCTCCTGATGGCGGACGCGCGCACTCAGGGGAATGCCATCGCGCTTCGGCGTTGGGCGCTGGTGGAGCTCATCTACTCGTGTGGTCTTCGACTCGCCGAGGCACACGGGCTCGACGTCGGCGACGTGGACCTGAGCAGCCGCTCGGTCCGCGCCCTCGGGAAGGGCGATAAAGAGCGGATCATTCCGCTCGGCACGCGGGCCGCGGAGGCGCTAAGTGCTTATATGACAATCCGTTCTGATCTTCTTGCCTCCAACGGGGAGCCTCATCCTGAACGTGCCGATGCGCCACTGTTTCTATCGGTGCGGGGGCAGCGGCTTTCGCGGCGCCAAATCCAGCGTACCGTGACCGAGGCACTGCAGCTCGCCGCGGGAGGCGAGCGGCTCTCGACCCACTCGCTGCGGCACACCTTCGCGACGCATCTACTGGATGGCGGGGCGGACCTGGTGTCGGTCAAGGAGATGCTCGGGCACGCGAGCCTGTCGACGACCCGTGTCTACACCCATACATCCGTCGAGCGACTCAAGGACGTCCACGCGCGATCGCACCCGCGAGGAGGAGGGAATGACTGAGTTCAGGGGGACGACGATTCTCTGCGTGCGGCGCGACGGCCGCGTCGCGATGGGCGGCGATGGCCAGGTGACGATGAACGACACCATCGTCAAGGCGAAGGCCGCGAAGGTGCGGCACATGCGAGAGGGGATGATTCTCGCCGGATTCGCCGGCGGCGTCGCCGACGCCCTGGCCCTATTCGAGAAGTTCGAGGGCCAGCTCGAGAGGCACCCGCGTAATCTGACGCGGGCGGCCGTCGAGCTCGCGAAGGAGTGGCGCAGCGATCGTTACCTGCGACGTCTGGAGGCACTCCTGGCCGTCGCCGATCGCGAGACGAGCCTGCTGATCTCCGGTACGGGTGAGGTGATCGAGCCCGATGAAGGCATTCTAGCGCTCGGCTCAGGGGGCCCGTACGCACTCGCGGCAGCTCGCGCGCTCGTGGAAAACTCGGAGTTGGGCGCGGCGGATGTAGTTCGCCGCAGCTTGCGGATCGCGGCGGAGATCTGCGTTTACAGCAACCAGGAGATCACGGTCCTCGAGCTCGAGGCGTAGCGTGATCCCTGGCAGTAGTCTGCTAGCGCCGCGCATGAGGAGCGATTTCGAACCTGACTGGACGCGATGAGTCGAAGATGTATCCGATAGATGCGAAACCCGAGACGGAGATGGCCGGGGCGGCCGAGCCGGCGCCCGTACCCGACGGCGACGAGGGCAGCCCGGAGTCGGCTCCCCCGGGGTCCGTAGACCGACCGCAGGAAGCGGCCCAAGCGCGCGAGCAGCCCGAGCCCGTCAACCCGAGAGCTCCTGACGAGACGCTTCCGCTCACGCCGCGTCAGATCGTGGCCGAGTTGGACCAGTTCATCATCGGCCAGGACGAAGCGAAGAAGGCGGTGGCGATCGCGCTCCGCAACCGTTGGCGACGCCAGAACGTCGAGACGGAGATGCGGGAGGAGATCCTCCCGAACAACATCATCATGATCGGCCCGACCGGAGTCGGAAAGACTGAGATCGCCCGACGACTGTCTCGCCTCGCCGGCGCCCCGTTCATGAAGGTGGAAGCCTCGAAGTTCACCGAAGTGGGCTACGTCGGCCGTGATGTGGAATCCATGATCCGCGATCTGGTCGACATCGCGATCAACATGGTCCGCGATGAGCGCGAGGTGGAGAATCGGGAGATCGCCGAGCAGAAGGTCGAAGGACGCCTCCTCGACCTCCTTCTTCCCCCCGTGGCTGAGGAGGAGGACTCCGCGGGGAAGACCGAGGAGCCCGAGCGCCACTTCGTCGTATCGCTCTCGGGCCAGGCGATGGAGGAGGGAGGTCCTCGACTCCCCGAGGATCGAAAGGAGCGGACTCGCGAGAAGCTCCGCGGGCTCCTGCGGGACGGGAAGCTCGACGATAGGGAGATCGAGATCGAGGTCACCGAGAGCTCGATGCCGATCCTCGACGTGAGCGGGTCCGGTATGGAGGGTCTCGACTGGAACATGAGCGAGATGCTTCAGGGGATGCTCCCCAAGAAAACGCGCCGTCGTCAAGTGAGCGTAACGGAAGCACGTCGAATCCTGCGCTCCGAAGAGCTCGATCGCCTGATCGACATGGACGAAGTGATCGACGAAGCCCTCGACCGCGTCGAGAACATGGGCATCGTGTTTTTGGACGAGCTGGACAAGGTTGCCGGAGTCCGTGGGGGTGTGGGGCCCGATGTCTCCCGTGAAGGCGTCCAGCGCGATCTGCTCCCGATCGTTGAAGGATCATCCGTTCAGACGCGCTACGGGATGGTGCGCACCGACCACATCCTGTTCATTGCGGCCGGCGCCTTCCACGTGGCCAAACCCTCGGACCTCATCCCGGAGCTTCAAGGGCGTTTCCCCATCCGAGTGGAGCTCAAGAACCTGGACGAGGATGACTTCGCGCGCATCCTGATGGAGCCGCGGTACGCCCTGCTCAGCCAATACCAGGCGCTGGTCGAGACCGAAGGTGCCCGGCTTGAGTTCACGGACGATGCGGTACGCGAGTTGGCCAGACTCGCATCCGAGGTCAACCAGCGTACCGAGAACATCGGGGCGCGACGGCTGCACACCGTGCTCACGACGCTTCTGGAGCAGATCATGTACGACCTCCCAGACCGGGGGGTGGGAGAACGGATCACCATCGATGAGGCGTTCGTACGCGAGCGATTGGCGAAGATCGCGGAGGACGAGGACCTGCGCCGCTACATCCTGTAGCAGGTTTACTGTCCTCGGCGTGTCCCGGGGTGGCGCCTCGCAGCACGAGGGGACATGGAGAAGACCGGACACTTTCTTTCGATTGCCGATTGGCCTACGGAGCGACTGCTTGAGACGTTGAGCCTGGCGGCGCGGTTGAAGGACGACGCCTTCGCCGTCGGACGACCGCTCGCGGGCAAGACCCTGGCGATGATCTTCGCGAAGAGCTCGACGCGGACTCGGGTCTCCTTCGAGGTAGGTGCGCACCAGCTCGGCGGGCAGGCGCTGTTCCTTTCCAGTCGCGACATTCAGCTCGGACGCGGCGAGCCCATCGCCGACACCGCGCGGGTGCTGTCGCGCTTCGTGCACGGCGTCATGATCCGCACCTTCGACCAGGCCGACGTCGAGGCGCTCGCGGAGCACGGCTCGATCCCCGTCATCAACGGACTGACCGATCTGCTCCACCCGTGCCAGGTGATGGCAGACGTGATGACGATTCAGGAGGAATTCGGTCCGGAGCTGGCCGACATCATGGTGGCCTGGATCGGCGACGGTAACAACATGGCCAACTCGTGGCTGAATGCGGCGCGCCGGTTCGGTCTCCGGCTCCGATTGGCCTGCCCCGAGGGCTACGATCCCGATCCCGCGCTGCTCGACGCGGCCCGGAGCGAGGCCTCGGTCGAGCTGTTTCGCGACCCGAAGGAGGCGGCGGCCGGCGCACAGGTGCTCACCACGGACGTGTGGGCATCGATGGGTCAGGAGGAAGAGGCGGCAGAGCGGGCGGCAGCCTTCGCCGGATACCGCATCGATCCCGAAACCATGGCGCGGGCCGCGCCAGACGCGATCTTCCTTCACTGCCTGCCCGCGCACCGGGGCGAGGAAGTGACGCCCGACGTGATCGACGGCCCCGCTTCGCGCGTCTGGGATGAAGCCGAGAACCGGCTCCACGCGCAGAAGGCGCTGCTCGTCCAGCTGATGGGCTCCGCCGAGTGAGCGGCCGGCGGCCACGGAACAGGAGACGCGTGCGATGAACGAAGCGACGGTGGAGTTGAAGAAGACGCCGCTGTACGAGGAGCATACCCGCCTGAAAGCCAAGCTCGTGCCGTTCGCCGGCTACAGCATGCCTGTCCAGTACCCGACGGGGATCCGGGCCGAGCATGACGCGGTGCGGTCGCGTGTCGGCCTGTTCGACGTGTCTCACATGGGCGAATTCCGGGTACGCGGTCCCGAGGCCGTCGGGTTCATCTCCCGCGCCACCACCAACGATCCGGCGCAACTCGCGATCGGCCAGGAGCAATACAGCGTAATGTGTCTGCCGAGCGGTGGGATCGTCGACGATCTCCTCGTTTATCGGCTCGGCGAGGACGACTTCCGGCTCGTGGTCAATGCCGCCAACATCGCCAAGGATTGGGATCACCTCTCGTCGATCATAGCGGAGTTCGACGTGGAGATGGAGGACGAGAGCGACTCGATCGCGCTGCTGGCGCTGCAAGGGCCATTCGCGGAGGCCGTGCTTCAGCCGCTGACCTCCACGGGGCTCCCCGGAATCGGGTTCTATCACTTCGTCGAGGGGGACGTGGCCGGAGTGTCCGGGGTCATCAGCCGAACCGGGTATACTGGCGAAGATGGATTCGAGCTGTACGTACCGGCGGCTGACGCGGCAGGGCTGTGGGAGAAGATCGAGGAACAGGGTACGCCCAACGGTCTCATCGCCGCCGGGCTCGGCGCACGCGACTCGCTTCGGTTGGAGATGGGCTACGCGCTGTACGGAAACGACATCGATGAGGACACGACGCCACTGGAAGCCGGACTCTCCTGGCTCGTGAAGTTGAACAAGGGCGACTTCATCGGGCGGGAGGCGCTCCAGCGGCAGAAAGACCAGGGCATCCGGCGCCGGCTCGCGGGGTTTCATCTGACCGAGCGCGGATTCCCACGTCCGGGGTACGATGTGCGCTTTCGCGGAGAATCGATGGGACCAGTGCGCAGCGGCACGATGAGCCCCAGCCTGGGGGAGGGCATCGGTACGGCATATCTACCGCCCGATGCCGAGCCCGGCGACCCGATCGACGTAGTGATCCGCGAGCGCCCCGTGCGTGGTGAAGTGGCGCGGCCCCCGTTCTACAAGGGCGGTTCGCTGAAGCGATGAAAGGAGAGCCCGTCCGGGTCGGCGTCCTCACCGTGTCCGACGGCGTCCACGCCGGCGCACGAAAAGACCTTTCGGGGGAGCTCGTTCGGCGCTGGGCGGAGGAGAGCGGGTACTCCGTCGAGATCAGCGCAGTGGTCCCGGACGAGGTCGGCCCCATCACGTCGGCCCTTATGGAATGGGCGGATGGAATGGCGCTCGATCTCGTCCTCACGACGGGCGGCACAGGGCTCGCGAGCCGCGACGTGACACCAGAGGCGACCCGCGTCGTGGTGGAGCGGGAAGCGCCGGGGATCGGCGAGGCGCTCCGCGCCGAGGGACGCGCGGTGACGCCGCTCGCCTCGCTCAGCCGCGGCTTGGCCGGTGTCCGCGGCCACACATTGATCGTCAACCTGCCGGGGAGCCCCGCGGGGGTGGAGGACGGGCTCCGCGCGCTGTCCCCGTTGGCCGGGCACGCGGCGAGCCTGCTGCGCGGCCACACCGAGCACGTCTAGGAACCCGCGAACGATGGCCCGCACGTTCATCGACTCCCGGAACCTCGAAGCCGCGGTCGCGATTCGCGAAGCCCTCACTTCGGATCGGCACGAGGTGATGCTCGTAGAGTCGGCGGACGAGATCGAAGGTCGGCTCGAGGACGGGAGTCTCACCGCGCTCCTCCTCACGTCGGACCCGGCGGACCGGACATCGGTTGCGATGCGATCCGTGTTCGAGGCCGAGATCCCGCGCCCGCCCGTGATCGCATTTGCGGGGGCGGTCGACACCGAGACCCATCGGCGCCTGACGCGCGAGTTCGACCTCGACGACTTGCTGGCCCTCCCCCCGGACCCCGACGAGGTGCGCGTGGTCGTGGAGCAGCAGCTCGAACGCTACGAGATCCAGCGCGAAACGGGGATCGTGGGCCGCACCGAGCCGATCCGCGAGATGCTGGAGCATCTGCACATGATCGCGCCCGTCAACAGCACGGTCCTCATCACGGGCGAGAGCGGGACGGGCAAGGAGCTCGTGGCGCGAGGCATCCACCGGCTTTCTCCACGCCGCGGCAAGCCGTTCATCGCGGTAAACTGCGCTGCGCTCCCCGAGTCGCTGCTGGAATCCGAGCTGTTCGGGCACGAGAAGGGCGCGTTCACAGGGGCGACATCGCTCCGTCGCGGGATGTTCGAGCTGGCCGATGGGGGCACGCTGCTTCTTGACGAGATCGCCGAGATGCCGCTGCCGACGCAGACCCGGCTCCTACGCATCCTCGAGAGCCGCCGCTTCATGCGGGTCGGTGGCGATCGGGAGATCGAGGTGAGCGTGCGGGTCATCGCGGCCACGAACCGGGATCTCCGAGAACGAGTGGAAGGGGGAGAGTTCCGGCGTGACCTGTACTACCGGTTGAACGTCCTGCACATCGACCTTCCACCGCTTCGCGCGCGGCGCGAGGACATCCCCGTCCTCGTGCGCCGTTTCATAACCGAGTTCAGCCGCGCTCACGACCGCGAGTTCAGAGGGCTCTCACCCGAGGCGATGGAGATCCTGCTGGATTACGGGTGGCCCGGAAACGTGCGCGAGCTTCGCAACCTGGTCGAATCGATGGTCGTCCTGGCGCCAGGCTCGCTGATTCGAGCCGAAGACATCCCGACCGAGATCCGCTCGGGTCGCGGAACGAGCCTGTTGCCGATCACGCCGGAGCGCGGGACGGCGGTCGTCGAAGCCACTTCCGCAGCCGCGCCTCAGACGCAACAGCTCGAGTTCATCTTCCGCACGCTGGTCGAGCTGAAGGTCGATGTCGAAGATCTGAAGCACGAGTTCGAACGTTACAAGCGAACACACCCCGATCTGCTCGAAGGCGTCGCCCCCGCGTGGACAGGCACGGAGATCGATGTGCCGGGAACGCCTCCGAGAATCGTCGACACGGAACCGACCGTGGGCTTCCCGCCAGGTGAGGTGATTGACGCGACGGAGGCGTCGGGTGAACCGGTCGAGGAGGCGGCCATCGCCTTCCGGCCGGGCATGACCATGGCGGAACTGGAGCGCGAGGCAATCGTCGCCACGTTGCGCGACGTGGGCGGGAATCGACGCAAAGCGGCGGAGAAGCTCCAGATCGGCGAACGGACGCTGTACCGCAAGCTGAAGGAATACGACATCGAACTGTAGCCTCCTCTCGGGGGCCGCGGCCCCCAGGGCACGGGCGCCGCCATGTCCGGCGCGGCGCGGTGCGCTCAGGCGGCTCCGTACAGGACAGCCACGTACGCCACGTACGCGACCAGCATCAGGATTCCCATCATCCGGCCGATCGGTCGTCTGCGCAGCGTGAAGACCGTAATCAGGAGTGCCGAGACGACCATCACCGGGAGGTCGAGCCGGAGGAACTGCTCGGGTACCGGCAGCGCTTTCCACGGTATGACGACCGCCGCCCCGAGGATCGCGAGGATGTTGAGCACGTTGCTGCCGATGACGTTGCCGAGCGCCACGTCGGTGTGTCGTCTCGCGGTGGCGACGAACACGGTCGCGAGCTCGGGCAGCGAGGTTCCGACCGCAACCACGGTGAGCCCGACCACCGCTTCGGATACGCCAAGATCGCGTGCGATGGTGGAGGCAGCCCTGATGAGCAGGTGGGCGCCGAGCGGCAACCAGACGCTCCCCACGACGATGAACAGAGCGATCATCCACCCTTTGCCCGGCAATCCCGGCACGAAATCAAGCCGCCCTTCCCGCTTTTCGATCCGTCCCACGTGTCGGGCCTTGTAGCCCAGAAACAGCACGAGGCCCACGAGGAGCAGGACGCCTTCGAGCTGAGAGATTCCGGCGCCGAAACAAAGCACGACGAGGAGAAGGCTGGCCGCCAGCATGGCGATCGTGTCTGCCCGGGTATCGCCATCCTCGGAGAGGATCGGAAAGATGATGGCGAGGCTCCCGGCCACGAGGAGAACGTTGGCGATATTGGAGCCCACCACGTTCCCCAAAGCGATGCCGGGATGGCCCGTGAGTGTCGCCTCCAGAGCCACGAAGAGTTCCGGTGCGGAAGTGCCCAGCGCGACGATGGTCACGCCCACCAGCATGGGCGAGATGTTTGCGCGCCGCGCGAGCGCGACAGCGCCGCGGACGAGGAGATCACCCCCCATCAGCAGGTATACGAGTCCCCCGAACAGCTCCAGGTAGGCCAAAGTGAGCTACTCGCCCCGCTCGTCGTCGGCGGGTCGAATGCGGATTCCGGGGTCGGTGAGCGCGTCCGCCATCTGGTTGAAGGTGCGGGCGAGCTGCCCCACCTCGTCGTGTGAGCTGCCGTCGGCCCGAGCGCCCGTGTCACCGGTGCGGATTCGATCGGCGACCTCGGCCAGCTCATGGATCGGTCGGGCGAATCTGAACCCGAGCAGCACGCCGGCAAGGATGGCGAACGCCGACAGCGATAGCGCCAGGCGCGCCATTCTGCGACCCAACTCGCGTGCCGGGCCCCTCTCCTCCGCGGCATCGAACTTCACCACAACCCCCCACTCCAGCTCGGGCAGGAAACGCGTCGCGGCCCACACGGTCTCACCCCGGTAGTCGACGAGGTCACCGATGAACACGCTGTCCACTCCCATCGCGGCTCGGTAAGCAGGATCCTCGGGCCAAACCCGAAGCGGGACGTCGTTCTCATCGGCCTGGTGGCGGACCGGGTGGAGCACGCGCACCTCACGCGAGCCCCGGCGTGCGACGATCAAGGTCTCTCCGGTCTCCCCGAGTCCGATGTAGTTGTGAGCGACTTCCGCCAGCTCGTCCGCGCCCAACCGGACTTCCAACCAGCCTATACGCTCGCCATCGAGCTCGAGCGCTGTCAGAAACTGCACCTGGGGTGGCTGCGAGGGCCCCGTGAACAGACCCTCGTAGACGGCTTCGGACCCGGGCGTTGTGTCGTCCTCGGCCTCGGCGACCGCGCGCTCGACGGCGGCGATCCGGTCGCTGGTCAGCGGAGTGATCGTGTCGGGTCGCGCGTTCGGGGTGGACACCACGGGATGTCCGTGGGCGTCGTAAACGCTCAGGCGCATCATCGTCCGCGCCGACGCCCGGGCATCATCCAGAATCCGCTGGATGATGTCGCGGTCCGATTCTCGGTGGGACTCGTTGTGGTCGCGCAGGGAGAGACGAAGCTGCGTGCGGCTACCGATCAGACCGACGCGGTCCTGCCACCCGCGAATGACCTTCTCCAGATCCTGCTTCTTGCTCTCCGCCAACGCCTGGAGTTGTCGTGCCGACGCGTCTTCGAGCAGGCCCCCGGCGATCGAGTACCCACTGGCCGCGAGCGCGAGCATGCTCCCGAGAGATACGGCGACGAGGGCGAACACCAGCTTGGTGCGAATGTCCATGGCTCGGAAGATGGGTGCGGACGGCCCCTCGCGTCACCACCCGGCAGTCTCTTGGCGTCGGTTCGCGACCAATTACAGGGTCAGGCGGGCGACCCCAGCAACGCCAGGATGCTGTCCCACAGCTCCTGAACACCGAGGCCGGTACGAGCGGAGGTGATGAGGAGTTGGTCTTCTTCCGCCCCCAGCGTCTTCTGCAGCTTCTGGAGCGCCCGGCGCTGCCCGGCGCGATTCAACTTGTCGGCTTTGGTGAGGACGAACAGCGTCGGCGTCCCCAAACGCTCCAGGTACTCCAGCATCTCTCCGTCATCACCTGACAGGCCCCGGCGCGCGTCAGCCAGCAGGACGATCCCGAGAAGCTCGGGCGTTCCGCCCAGGTAGGATTCGACCAGCGGTCCCCAACGCTCGCGCACCTCCTGAGGGGCGCGCGCAAAGCCGTACCCGGGGAGATCCGCGAGCAGGAAGCGGTCGTTGACGCGAAAGAAGTTGATCTCCTGCGTCCGCCCGGGGCGTTTCGAAGTGCGCGCGATCTTCTTCCGGCCTACCAGCCGGTTGATCAACGTCGACTTCCCGCAGTTCGACCGCCCCGCGATCGCGACCTGCGGCAATCGCTCCGGCGGCTCTTGACCCGGGACCGCGATCGCGCCCACGAACTCGACGCTCCGTACCCCCTCCCGTCCGCTCACGCCCGAATGTCTCCCCAGAGGACCGCCTCCTCGCCCCCGAGGCGGGTTACGAACGGACCTCGTTGCGCCCTCCCGACTCCCTCGGAGCGGAGCGAGGTGGGTCTCCACAGCGAGCGCTCGGACGCCGGCACGACGAGGCGTGGCCCGTGAGCAGCTCGGATCGTTGTGTCGAGGTAACTTCGAGATCGAGGCGTCTGCTGCGAGCGAGGAAGATCCAAGGCGCTTGGCTCTCGTCGAGGAGCCGGGTCGCTCAGGCCTCCTTGCGCTCCGGCTCGGGCTCGAGGATCAGAAGCGGTTGCGTTCGCTCCGTGATGGTCTCCTTGGTGACCACTACTTCGCGCACATCCATCCGGCCCGGAAGGTCGAACATCACGTCCAGCATGACCTGTTCGAGCACCGCCCGCAGACCGCGAGCGCCGGTTCCACGTTCGATCGCAGCCTTCGCGATCGCGCGCAGGGCCTCGGGGTCGAAGGTGAGGCCGACGCCCTCGAGCTCGAACATTTTCGTGTACTGTTTGATGAGGGCGTTCTTGGGTCGCTGCAGGATCTCGACGAGCGAGTCCTCATCCAGGTCGTGCAGGGCCACGAGCACGGGCAGCCGGCCGACCAGCTCCGGGATGAGACCGTAGCGCAGTAGATCCTCCGGCTCCACGTGAGTCAGGATATTGTCCTCGTCGGCGAAGCCCTTCGCGTGTTCGTCGGTGTCTCGGAAACCGATCTGACGCTTGCCCTGGCGCTCCTCGATGATGTCTTCCAGACCGTCGAACGCACCCCCGCACAGGAAGAGGATGTTCTTGGTGTCGATCTGGATGTATTCCTGCTGCGGGTGCTTCCGGCCGCCCTGGGGTGGTACCGAGGCCACGGTCCCCTCGAGAATCTTCAACAGGGCCTGTTGCACGCCCTCACCAGATACGTCGCGCGTGATCGACGGATTATCCGCTTTTCGCGCGATCTTATCGATCTCGTCGATGTAGACGATGCCCCGCTCGCATTCGGCCACGTTGTACTCACCCGCCTGGAGCAGCCGGACCAGGATGTTCTCCACATCCTCGCCCACGTAACCGGCTTCGGTGAGTGTCGTCGCGTCGGCGATCGTGAACGGAACCTGGAGAATGCGGGCGAGCGTTTGGGCGAGAAGCGTCTTGCCGACCCCGGTCGGGCCGAGAAGCATGATGTTCGACTTCTCGATCTCGACCTCGTCCACCAAGTTGCGGTGGTTAATGCGCTTGTAGTGGTTGTAGACGGCGACGGAAAGCGTCTTTTTGGCAAGTTCCTGGCCGATCACGTAGAGGTCGAGGACCTCCTTGATCTCGGCGGGGGTGGGAATCTCCGTGAAGCGGCCTGCCGCTTCACGTTCCTCCTCCTCGGCAAGGATCTCGTTGCATAGCGCGATGCACTCGTTGCAGATGTAGACGTTCGGTCCGGATATGAACTTCTTGACCGCGTCCTTGGACTTTCCGCAGAAAGAGCAGCGCAAGTGCTTGTCGCTTGGCATCGTCGCCCTATCGCTCCGGGTTCGGTCCTCCAGGCTCGTCTACCTGCCAGATGCGTTCCAGCGAAACTTCGCCAACCCTCGGACCTGACGGTAGTCCGTATCCCTGCTGACGAGCTCCGCGGCCTATTCGACCTCGGGCTTCCCGTTCTCGCTCCCGACCTCGGCTTGCCGCTCTACCACCTTGTCGATCAGTCCGTATTCGAGGGCCTCGTCGGGCGACATGAATCGATCGCGATCCACGTCCTCCTGCACCTGCTCGAGCGACTGACCCGTGTGCTTCGCCAGGAGCAAGTTGAGGCGCTCGCGCGCGTAGAGGATCTCTTTGGCCTGGATCTCGATGTCCGCCGCCGTCCCGGAAGACCCGCCCGACGGCTGGTGGATCATGATCCGTGAGTTGGGTAACGCGGTCCGCTTCCCCTGAGTGCCTGCCGCAAGGAGAAACGCGCCCATCGAGGCTGCCATCCCCATGCACGTCGTAGCCACCGGGGCGGTGCAGAACTGGATGGTGTCGTAGATCGCGAGCCCGGCGTAGACGTTGCCGCCCGGGCAGTTGATGTAGATGTGGATGTCCCGCTCGGGATTCTCGGCCTGCAGAAACAACAACTGGGCGATCACAACGTTGGCGACGTCGTCGCTGATAGGTGTGCCGAGAAACACGATGCGGTCCATCAATAGCCGCGAGAAGATGTCGTACGTCCGCTCGCCGCGACTCGAGCGCTCGATTACATAAGGGGCGTACAGGGGCATGAATCCTCGCTTCCGTTTGCCGTTGGGCTTTCAGATACCCTTCGATACCCTCAGATACACTGCCCGCACGAGCGGTTTCCCGGGAAGCGACGGTTACTCGATTGTGGACTGAGACGCAAGAAAATCGAACGCCTTATCCGTCGCGATCTGCTGCCGGAGAGCGTCGAGGCGCTTCTCCCTCGCGAGCCGCTTCCTCACCTCCGCCGGGCTAAGACCCCCACGTTCTCCGAGGGTCTGAAGCCGCTCCTCCACCTCCGCCTCCGAGACCGCGAGGCCTTCGGAATCGATCAGCCGCTCGAGAATGAGGTCGCGCTTGATCTGTCTCTCGACGGCTGGACCCAGCGTCCGGCGGGCTTTTTCCACCTCGTCGGCCGGGGCATCGTCCGGTGCCTCGATGACTCGGTCAAGATAACGCTCCACGAGACTGGGCGGCACCTCGAACGCGTTCGCCTCGATCATCGAATCGATCAACCGCTCCCGGACCACGTCCTCCGCCTCGCGCTCGCGGTGTTTGACGAGATCTTCGGTCACGGCGGCGCGTAGCGCGTCGAGCGAATCGAAGTCTCCCACCTCGCGCGCGAGATCGTCGTCGAGCTCCGGGAGTCGCTTCGTCTTCACGTCCAACAACTCGATTCTCAGCTCGCGGGTCGTTCCGGCCAGCTCTGGCGTGTCGAAGTCGTCCGGGTACGTGACCTCGAACGTGCCCTCGTTCCCCGGCTCGAGCGAGCGGATGGCGTCCTCCACGTCCGGGATCGCCAGCCCAGCGCCGAGCTCGAAGCGGTACGGCTTGCGATCCTCCTCCTCCTCCTCCTCCTCCTCCTCCTCGTCGTCGTCTTCGTCCGGATGTCGGATGAGAACGGAGACCACTTCGCCATCTTCGGCCTGTCGATCCACCGGTTCCAGGATGGCATGATCCGCGCGCATTCGCTCGAGGATTTCATCCACCTCATCGTCACCCACCGAAACCTCGGGTCGCTCGATGCGAAACCCGCCCACCCGCGCGAGCTGCAACTCGGGCATGACCTCGACCTCGACCTGGAAGGTGAGACTCTCTCCCGCCTGATACTGAACGTCTCCCACCACCGGGTCGCTGATCGGGTGGAGTTCCCGAGCGCGGATGGCTTCGCGAAAACCCTCCTGCAGAAGGGACGAGAGGACCTCCTGGTCGATCGTGGGCCCGAAGCGCTCTTCGATGACGCGCGGCGGGATCTTGCCTTTGCGGAAGCCCTTGATCTTTACCCGGCGGGCAAGCTTCTTCTGTTCGCGCTGGCGCGCCGAGCGCACATGCTGCGGGGCGACCGTAACCGTGAGCCGGCGCTTCCAGGCCGCTTCCTCCTCGACGGCGACCTGAAACGGGCTCTCGGCAGGCTCGGCTTCGGGACTCGTAGGCTTGGGGGAGTCTGAGTCGCTCACGTGCGTCCGCGTTCGTCCTTGTCCGGGTACTGATCGGCGGTCATGCGAAAGGGGGGATTCGAACCCCCACGGCCCGAAGGCCACCAGCTCCTAAGGCTGGCGCGTCTGCCGATTCCGCCACTTTCGCGTGGTGCTGCAATCGCTTGTCACGCTTGCGTATCGCCGTTTTCGGGTGCTTTCGATTTCTGGCGAGTGTGCGGGTTTGGTGTGCGGTTTCTTCGTTTGCATCACCGTACCTCCCGCAGCTCGGACGCGTGCGTGACGACACGCAGGACAGTCTCCGAGTCCGGCCGTTGGTACGCAACCTTGAGCGCGTCGAGGCTCGACCACCCTCCGGCCTGCGCCACGTCCACGTCAGGCAATCCCTTCCGCGCCGTAGCCCACAAGCGTCGGTAGGCGTGCCACAGCGTGGCCTCAAGCCGTTCGAGCCCAGCCAGGTCCTCAGCCCTACGTAGCCATCGTGAGGCCTGCTCGTACCGCACAGGAGCGGTTTCATCCTTGGGCGAAGGAAACAGTCTACCACTCACGGGATGACATGACGGGCGGTGTGAAATCGGTAGTATCCCTCTCGCCCGCTCCCCCTCACTGGGGGGTTGAGCGCATCACGTCTAGCGGCTTCCTTCGCTGGTCTCGCGCAGAATGGTCGAGAAGCCCCTTGAGCGTGTACAGCAGCCACTCCGCCTCTCCGTCCTCCACGTCTGCGATCTCTCCTGTGTGCTCCGATTTGCTGGGATGGGCCGCGAAGTTGCCGACCACCCGGATGGCATCCACGCTCTCCGAGAGGTAGCCCGGCAGCGGCGGCAGCACTTCATCGATCTGATCGTTCAAGCTTTTCTTCGGCTTGCACCCACCCTTTTCCACCACGACGTGCTGCAAGCAGCGCCTCTCTCTTGATCTCTCTGAGCTCCTGGAGTGCCCAGTCGCCCACTCCCGTACCCTGTCGAAGCTGCGCCACCTTCTCGAGAAGCGGCATCGCGAGTTCGGGAGCGCCAAGCCTGGATCGGCAAAGCTCCATGATCTCGCGCAGGATGTACTTCTGCTCGGCCTCCGGGAGTCCTTCGATCGAGGCCGCGC
>JBDHAC010000040.1:0-57234 GCA_039588275.1 Gemmatimonadota bacterium | reverse complement strand
ACCCGGCACCGATTCGTCACGGAAAACGTTATGCGACCTGTGCACGCCACACGGTCATATTGCGGGCATACCGCAGGCTCCGCCCCCGACCCGGAACTACACGATGTCAGAGGCTTCTGTGAGAGACACCACGATTGACGCGGGAGTCGCGGGAGATCGCCGCGACGATTCGCCCGTCCCGACCTCCGGTGGCGCGGACGTCGAGCAGCTGTCGGTCAACACCATCCGCACACTGGCGATGGACTCCGTTCAGCAGGCCGGATCCGGTCACCCCGGGACGGCCATGGCCCTCGCCCCCGTCGCGTACACGCTCTGGATGCGTCACATGCGGTACAATCCGGAGAACCCCCGGTGGTTCAACCGCGACCGCTTTGTCCTCTCCGCCGGCCACGCCGCGATTCTCCAGTACGCGCTTCTGCACCTCACCGGGTACGACCTCCCGCTGGAGGAGCTACAGCGATTCCGCCGATCCGGCAGCATGACTCCGGGACATCCGGAGAACTTCCACACGCCCGGGGTCGAGACCACCACGGGGCCCCTCGGGCAGGGAGTGATGAACTCCGTCGGGATGGCGATCGCGGAGGCACACCTGGCTGCGCTCTTCAACCGCCCGGGACACGGAATCGTCGATCATCACACGTACGTCATCTGCAGTGACGGAGATGTGATGGAGGGGGCCTGTCACGAAGCGGCGTCGGTCGCCGGACACCTCGGGCTGGGGAAGCTCATCTGGGTATACGACGACAACCGTATCACGATCGATGGCGACACGGACCTCACGTTCTCGGAAGATGTCGGGCGGCGCTTCGAAGCCTACGGTTGGCACGTGCAGAACGTGGGAGACCGGGCGAATGAACTCGAGGCGTTGGACCAGGCGTTCGCAGCGGGGCGGGCGGAGCGGGCACGCCCATCGTTGATCATCGTCCGCTCGCACATCGGGTACGGCGCTCCCGGCAAGCAGGACACGGCGTCGGCTCACGGCGAGCCCCTGGGCGAAGAGGAGATCGTCCTCGCGAAGCGCTTCTACGGCTGGCCCGAGGACGCGAAATTCCATGTCCCTGACGAAGTTCGCCGGCACATGTCGGCACAGGTAGCGCGCGGCCGCGCGCTCGAGGCCGAGTGGAGCGTGGCGCTGGAGGACTACCGGGCGGAGTTCCCGGAGCTAGCCGCCGATCTCGAGACGCGTTTGGATGGCGCGCCTCCCGAAGGGTGGGACTCGAGCATCCCGAGCTTCGAGCCGAAGGACGGTCCGATCGCCACGCGGGCGGCATCCGGGGTGGTGCTCAACGCCCTGGCGCCGAGTATACCGTGGCTCTTGGGCGGGTCTGCCGATCTGACGGGCTCGAACAAGACCTGGCTCCAGGTCTCGACGGAGCTCTCGAGGGAGGATCCCGCGGGCCGAAATCTGTATTGGGGCATCAGGGAGCACGTGATGTGCTCGGCGTCCAATGGTATGGCTCTGCACGGCGGGGTTCGCCCCTTCGCGGCCACGTTCTTCATCTTCAGCGATTACGCGCGGCCGGCCATCCGGCTCGCCGCTCTGATGCGGCTACCGTTGATCTACGTGCTGACCCACGATTCGATCGGACTCGGGGGGGACGGCCCGACCCACCAGCCCGTCGAGCACCTGGCCTCGTTTCGGGCGATGCCCGGGCTGCGGGTCATCCGACCGGGCGATGCGAACGAGGTGGCGGAGGCGTGGCGCGTAGCGATCGAGCGTACGGATGGGCCGACGATGCTGGTACTGAGTCGCCAGAAGATCCCGATCTCGGATCGGAGCGAACTGGCGGAAGCGCGCGGGCTACGTCGTGGCGCGTACATCCTGTCCAGGGAAGCCGGTGACGCCCCCCAGGTGATTCTCCTGGCCACCGGTTCCGAGGTACAGCTGGCGCTCGAGGCACAGGAGGAGCTGGGCGAGGCGGGCGTCGCGGCACGCGTGGTGAGCTTCCCCTCGTGGGAGCTCTTTCGCGAGCAGTCCGATGCGTATCGGGAGGAGGTGCTCCCCGCGAGCGTTCGGGCCCGGGTCGCGATCGAGGCGGGGGCCTCTCTCGGGTGGGCCGAGTGGGTGGGAGGGGAAGGCGAAACCCTGACCATCGACCGGTTCGGGACGAGCGGGTCGTCGGAGGACAACTTCAGGAGCTACGGACTCACCGCCGAGCGTCTTGTCGAACGCGCCCTGCATCTCGTGGGCGGGCGCGAGTCCGTCGAAGGGTGAGAGCCAGATGCGCATAGCGATCGCCGCGGACCACGCCGGATTCCAGTACAAGCAGTCGATCGCCGAGCAACTGCGCGCCAGCGGGCACGAGGTCGTCGACCACGGCACGGACGGTCCGGAATCGGTCGACTATCCCGACTACGCCGCCCTGGTGGCGGAGGCGGTGAGCTCGGGAGCCGCCGAGCGTGGGGTCCTCGTGTGTGGGAGTGCGGTCGGGGTTTGTATCACGGCGAACAAATTCCCCGGCGTCCGCGCCGGCGTCTGCCACGAGACCTACTCGGCCCGCCAGGCGGTGGATCACGACGATATGAACGTGCTCTGCCTGGGCGAGCGAGTGATCGGGATCGAGGTCGCGCGCGAGGTGGTCCGCGCCTTCCTCGGCGCCCGTTTCAGCGCCGAGCCTCGACACCTGAGACGTCTCGAAAAGGTTCGCTCGATAGAACGACGCTTCCTCAAACGACCCGAGAGCGCGGAGGGCATTCGATGAACCCGCTGCTTCAGCTACACGAGTACGGGCAGAGCTTCTGGCTGGACAACCTCACTCGCGAGATGATCCAGAATGGCAAGCTCGAGCGGCGGATCACCGAAGAAGGATTGCGTGGGATCACATCCAATCCAGCCATCTTCAACAAGGCTATTTCGGGGGGAGAGGAATACGACGAGGACATCGCACGTTTCGCCGCGGAGGGTCTTAGCGTCGAAGCGATCTACGAGCGCCTCACGGTCGCGGACGTCCGTGCCGCGTGTGACCTGCTCCACCCGGTGTTCGATGCGTCCGAGGGAGTGGATGGCTACGTGAGTCTCGAGGTGTCGCCGCACCTGGCGCACGAGACCGACGAAACGCTCGACGAGGCGTGTCGACTGTACGGCGAAGTGGATCGCCCGAACGTCCTGATCAAGATCCCCGGGACACGGGCCGGCGTGCCGGCAATTCGTCGGGCCCTGCTGGCCGGGGTAAACGTGAACGTCACGCTCCTGTTCGCCATCGAGGCGTACGAGGCCGTCGCCGATGCCTATATGAGTGCGTTGGAAGAACGCCTCGCGGCCGGCCAGCGAGTCGATGACATGGCTTCCGTGGCCAGCTTCTTCCTCAGCCGGATCGACACTCTGACCGATCAACGACTGCAGGAGCGCGGGGACCGACCAGGCGTCGAGGATGAATCCATCGATGCGCTGGTCGGCCAGGCGGCCGTGGCGAATGCCAAGCTCGCCTACCGCAGCTTCCGGCAGTTGTCGGCGAGCGAACGCTGGCGACGCCTCGCCGAAGCCGGGGCGCGGCCGCAACGCATGTTGTGGGCGAGCACGAGCACGAAGAACCCGGCGTACCCCGACGTGAAGTACGTCGAGCCCCTTATCGGCACGCACACGATCAATACGATGCCCGAGAGTACGATCTCCGCGTTCAAGGAGCACGGACACGTTGCCGATACCGTGCAGGCCGGTCTGGAGGAGGCCGTCCAGGTCATGGCGCGTCTGCAGCGGGCGGGCATCGAC
Organism: Gemmatimonadota bacterium; assembly: GCA_039588275.1. Taxonomy (GTDB): domain Bacteria; phylum Gemmatimonadota; class Gemmatimonadetes; order Palauibacterales; family Palauibacteraceae; genus JBDHAC01. Next base: position 53,525 of record JBDHAC010000040.1, on the reverse strand, counting down.
TTCGAGGCAGTTACGGAGCAACTCCTCGACGAGGGCGTGGCGAAGTTCGTCGTCCCGTTCGACGCGTTACTGCAGAACCTGGCTCAGCGGCGCGATGCGCTCCTCGCCGGCAGCGGGATCTAGCGGCCGTTCGGGAGTCTCTCCGCGAGTCGCCCGGGCGAGGCTCACGAGGAACGATGCCTGAGCCCGACGCGCGGATTGCGGGTCGAGTCCGAACGCTCTCCCCGACCATGGCCGGCGGGGGCTACCAAATCGTGACTCGTCCTGAATCGTTCGCCGCCACCGCTGCTTCGTTCATCGGTCACAAGCTGCGCGCGATGAGCGAGGTCGAGACGATATCCGTGGCCCTATCCGGCGGGTCGACGCCGGGCCCGGTCTACGAGCGTTTGGCGATGGAACCCGAACTGCCGTGGTCGCGGACGCGGATCTTCTTCGCGGATGAACGAGCGGTGCCTCCGGACGATCCGGCGAGCAATTACTTACTCGCCGCGGACACGCTACTGTCTCGAGTCCCGATCGAGGCGGATCAAGTCCACCGTATGGAAGCCGAGCGACCCGACATCCATGAAGCCGCCACGGCATACGACCGGCTCCTGCCATCCCGTCTGGACCTTCTGATCCTCGGCATCGGCGAGGACGGGCACACGGCTTCCCTCTTCCCCGGGGAGTCGGCCCTCTCCGAGAGAACGCGGCGCGTGCTACCGGCGCTGGCACCCAGCGAGCCCTCTCAACGAATTACCATCACGCCGCCGGTCATCCAACTGGCCCGGCTGGTCATCGTTCTGGCGAGCGGCAGCTCCAAGGCGCGCGCGATCCGCAACGCCCTCGCGGAAGGCGCGCATCCCAGCCGGTGTCCGGCGCGGCTGGCCAGGCGGGGTGTGTGGATTCTGGATCGGGACGCGATCGCTCAGTTGCCGCGCCGGTAACCAGCCGGGCGATCCCGCGAGCGCGAGGACCGAGCGCCGGTCAGGCGGTGAATGCGGCCTTTACGCGCTCCCAAAACCCCGGATCGTCCTTCCGTGGCTCGGGCGGCTCCACTTCCACATCCGCGAGCGCACGCAGGACTTCCCGCTGATCGGAGCTCAGATCGGTAGGCGTCCAGACCAGCACGCGCACGAGCTGATCCCCGCGGCCGTTGCTCCTCAGATGCGGCATCCCCTTGGCCCGCATCCGTAGTAGCTGACCGCTCTGGATTCCGGCCGGAATGGCAAGCTCGGCGTCTCCATCTATCGTAGGGACCCTGACCTCGGCCCCGAGCGCTGCCTGACTGAACGTAATCGGCAGATCGCAGACGAGGTCGTCGCCCCGCCGTTGGAAGCGCTCGTCGGGCTCGACGTCGACGCGGACGATGATGTCTCCGGGTGGCCCGCCACGGACTCCGTCGTTCCCCCGCCCGCGCAGCTTCAGGTAGTCCTCGGACGAGATGCCCGCCGGGACGTCGATCTTGATCTTCTTGTCGCGGCGCACTCGACCGGCCGCGTCGCACGCCTCGCACGGTCGCTCGATCCGCGTACCCTCACCGTGGCATTCCGGACACGGTCTCACGCTCACGAACTGACCCAGCATGGATCGCTGGACCTGTCGGACCTCGCCGGCGCCCTGGCAGGTGGGGCAGGTGCGGACCGCAGAGCCGGGCTCCGCACCCTTTCCAGCGCACCGCTCGCACGTCTGCATGATCGGGACCTGGATCGTCCGTTGGACCCCAGCGGCAGCCTCGGCGAGCGTGACTCGCACCGAAACCTTGAGGCTGCTGCCGCGCCTCGGTTCCGAGCGAGCTCGTTGCGCACCGAACATGTCGCCGAGCCCACCGACACCGAACTCGCGCATGAAGACCTCGAGAGCATCGGCGAACCCCCCGAAGCCGCCGAATGGCCCGGCGCCGGGGCGGACCCCAGCCTCTCCGTAGCGATCGTAGCGGGCTCGCTTCTCGGGGTCGCGAAGCACTTCGTAGGCTTCCGTGACCTCCTTGAACCGCTCCTCGGCGTCGGCTTCGGCGTTGCGGTCGGGATGATACCGCATCGCGAGCTGGCGATACGCCTTCTTGATCGCCTCGGCGTCCGCCTCGCGCGCGACCCCTAGAGTCTCGTAGTAGTCCATCCCCACCTGTCGCTCAGGATCCTCGCCGTTCAGCCGTCCGCCATCCGATCAGCGGCTCGTGCTCGGGCCTTCTCACTCTCATTTCTGCACGAGCTTCGAGACCAGGGCGGACGTGCAGTCCACGATGGCGACCACCTTGTCATACGGCATGCGCGTAGGTCCGATCACACCGACCGTCCCTTGCAGGCTACCCACCGAGTAGTTGGCCGTGACGATGGTGAGCTCCTCCAGCTCCGGCTTTCCGTGCTCCGTACCGATCGTGACTTGAGGACCTTCCGCCGCCTCTCGCTCTCCCAATACGGAAGCCAGCAGCTCCCGACGTTCGGTCAGCGCGATCAGTTCGCGGAGCCGATCGCCGGTTGTGAATTCGGGCTGTCCGGCGAGCGCGGCAGTGCTCCCCAAATGTAGCTGCCGCTCACGCAGAGCCCACTCGAAGATCTCGGGACCGCTCTGCACGAAGATGTTGATCAGCTCCTCGGCAGACCGATCCTCGAACGTCAGGTCGCGCAGCCGGTCGCTGAGCGATTCCTGGATCTCGTGCAGCGTGCTCCCCGACAGCCGCTCGCTCAGCGCGCCGGCCACGGATTCGAGCGTCGGCCGCGGGAGAGAGGAAGGCAGATCGACATAGACGGTGCGAACGACACCGGACTCGAGAGTCAGCACCATGAGCGCCTTCTCGGAGGTCACGGGGACCAGTTCGAGGCGCTGGAGCGTCGCGGAAGCGAGCGTCGGGCCGACCGCGAGTCCCAGCTCGCCCGTCAGCAGGCTCAGAACGCGCGCGGCACGGGCCACGAGTTGCTCCATGGCCGAGATCTGAGCGGATGTGAGCTCCTTCTCGATCTTGGCTCGCTGCCGCGACGGCACGGGCATGTGCCCCATCAGGTCGTCGACGTAGTAGCGATATGCGAGGTCGGTCGGCATCCGACCCGCGGACGTATGCGGGTGCGCCAGGAACCCCTTCTCCTCCAGGTCCGCCATCGTGTTGCGGACCGTGGCCGGGGAGACCCCCAGGTTGTACTCCCGGGCGAGGCGCCGCGAGCCCGCAGGGGCCGCGGTACGGACATACGAGTCGATCACGGCCGCCAACACCGCCTTCTCTCTCTCCGTGAGATTGGGGGTCGTCATCACCGACTCAGCCTCGATCCTCGCCGCTCGATGCGAGTTCCGCCACGAGAGCATCGAGCCGCAACCAACCTTCTGCCGTGGCCACGATGTGCCCTCGCCGCCGCTCCAGCCAACCCGCCCGCACCCATCGGTCGCGGGCGGTCTTCATCGCACGGCGCGCCCAGATGGAGTCGTCGTCCGGGAGCCCGTCCCTCGTACGCAGCGAAAGCCATATCCGCTCCAGCTCCCGCTCGTCGCCCGTCACGTTTTCCCAGCCCGAGGTTACCGTGCTACCGTCATGGATCGCCCCACGATACGCATCCCAGCGAAACACGTTCCACAATCGAAGCGGTGGCAGGAAGCTGTGAGCAGAGGGCCCGAGGCCAAGATAGGCGGCCCCGTTCCAGTACTGCCAGTTGTGCAGGCACTCCTCCCCCGCCCTGGCGAAATTTGAAACTTCGTAGTGCGCGAAACCGGCGGTACGCAAGATGGAGGCGAGCTGAAGGTATTCCTCGGCGTAAAGACCAGGGTCGGGCGCCGGGAGCCGGCCCAGCTCGATCCACCGGTGGAGAGGAGTGCGCGGCTCGACGGTCAGCCCGTACGCGCTCACGTGGCCGACTCCACTCGACACGATGCGCTCGATCTCCCACGACCAGTCTCGCCTGACGTCCTCCGGTAGCCCGAACATCAGATCCGCACTGACGTGCTCGAATCCGGCGTCCGAAGCAGCCCGCAGAGCGCTCCATGCCCCGTTCACGTCGTGCAGGCGCCCAAGCCAGCGCAAGACGCCGTCGTCCAGGGATTGGATGCCGAGGCTGATGCGATTGACGCCTACCGCTCGCCAGGCTTCGGCGATGTTCCTGTCGAACGAGGCTGGGTTGGCCTCGACCGTCCACTCGACTGCCTTGCCGCCGTAGCTGAACCAGCCCTCCAGGAGCCGCGCGAGGACCACCACCCCATACGAGCCGAGCAGTGACGGCGTCCCGCCACCGATGAATATGGTGTCGAGCTGGAGCGGGGGATCCCAGCCCGCTCTGCCGAACCACTGCTCCAGCTCTGATTCGAGGCACCCGATCCATTCCGCGATCGGAGCGTCGCGAGCCCGCTTCACCGAGAAGTCACAGTAGTGACATCGGTGACGGCAGAAGGGAAAGTGTAGGTACAGGCTGCGTGGAGCCCGCGATTCATCGAGCGCCGGAAATGCGGCAAGCCCGACCGGCGTTTGGGCCGGCGGTCTTCGGGGCCTCTTGCCGACCGTCACGCGCGCCCGACATGGCCCGCGGGCGCAGCCGGTCCCGCCTGCGAGCGTTCGAAGAGTCCGCCCGGCCTGCCGACGATCCATCCGTCCAGCTCCAACCTGCTGATCAACGCCAGGGCCGCTCCGGGATCGAGCGCCGCGCTCGCGGCCAGCTCGTCTACCCCGCAGGCGCCACCCTCGAGGCGATGCAGAATGCGCTTGGCTCGAGGTCCGAGCCGGGTCGCGGCGACGGACGCCGCGGCCGGGCGCCCGGAGGACCGAGGCGGAGGGAACCCGAGCGCTTCGAGCACCTCATCCGCGCTCGTCGCCACGCCTGCCCCGTCGCGGAGCAACTCGTGGACGCCGACGCTCACCCCCGGGCCCACCGGGCCGGGAACGGCGAAGACCTCCCGGCCCAGGTCCAGCGCGTGGCCCGCCGTGTTGAGCGCACCGCTCCGACGGCCCGCCTGTACGACGATCACCGCTTTCGAAAGGGCAGCGATCAAACGATTTCGCCGTGGGAAACACCCGGCCGTGGGCGGCTGCGACGGAGGGAACTCGCTCACGAGCATTCCGCGCACGCGCATCTGTCTGTACAGGGGCCGGTTCTCGGCCGGGAACTCGTAGTCGAGACCTGATCCGAGAATCCCGATCGATGCCCCACCCGCGTCGAGGGCAGCGCGGTGCGCCACCGCATCGATACCACGCGCCATGCCACTGACCACGACCCACCCGCGTCGAGCGAGCCCCGCACCGATCCGCTCGGCGAGCGCGCAGCCGTAGGGGGTGGCCGAGCGCGTCCCGACGACCGCTACGCGTCGCGGCTCCGTCAACGGACGGGAGCCGCGAGTGAACAGCACCGTAGGCGGGTCGGGCAGGTGCGTGAGCGGGTGTGGGTACGCGGGCGTCCCGTAGGTAACCGTATGGATCCCGCGTCGCGAGAGCTGTTCGATGACATTCGAATCGGCGGGTGCCACCGAGGCGATGGCGGCTGTCAGGCGACTGGACAGACGCGGGCCCGCGTCGACGCTCGTCTCCGGAGGCGTCGGACCGCGGAATGCTTCGACCACCGCGCGTGCCGACCCGTGTCGATCGATCAGATGCCGGATCGTCTTGGGCCCCAGACCGGGTATCCCAAAAAGCGCCAGGGCCGAGCGCGTTTCGAGCGTGGGGGCGGCGTCGGTGGTGCGAGACGTTACGGTCGCCACTGCTCGATCCCGCTGAAGGGATCGTGCGATTCCCCCGCGCCGCTCCGCTCCTTCTCCTCCCGGACCCGTCTCCAAAGGTCCTCGCACAGATCTGGTAGGCCCTCACGGGTCACGGACGAGATCACGAACGTACCCCAGGCTTCCGGCGCGTCGAGCCCGATGCGCCGTTCGTCAGGGGGCAAGAGATCCGACTTCGTGATGAGAACGCAATGGGGAATCCCGGCCAACGCCACGGCGTGCGATCGAAGCTCGTTCCGGAGGAGCTCATACAGCGCCTGGATGTCCTCGGTGTCGATCGGCAGAAGCAATGCCAGGGTCCTGGTTCGCTCGATGTGACGCAGGAACTGGGTACCGAGTCCGCGACCCTCGTGTGCGCCCTCGATGATCCCCGGAATGTCCGCGATCACGAACGAACGGCCTTCGCTGAGGCCCACGACGCCGAGGTTCGGGGACAGGGTCGTGAACGGGTACTCGGCCACCTTCGGTCGAGCAGCTGAAACGCTCGCCAGGAACGTCGACTTGCCGGCGTTGGGCTCGCCAACGAGACCCACGTCCGCGATCAACTTGAGCTCCAGGGCGATGCGCCGCTCCTCTCCCCACTTGCCCGGCTCCCAATCTCTCGGCGCTCGGTGCGTGGAGGTGGCAAACGAGGCGTTGCCGCGTCCCCCGCGACCGCCACGAGCGACGATCAGCGTATCGCCCTCCGCTAAGAGCTCTCCGAGCCGTGCACCGGTGTCGCCATCGTGCACGACGGTTCCGAGGGGGACGGGCAGCACCAGGTCGTCTCCGGAGGCGCCCGTTCGATTCGCCCCTTCGCCGTGGCCGGCTCGACCCGCCTGGTAATTCTCGCGGTAGCGGTAATCGAGTAGCGTATCGAGCTCGGTGTCCGCCTTCAGGATTACGTCCCCGCCGTCACCGCCGTCCCCGCCGCTGGGTCCGCCGCGGGGGACGCCCCTTTCGCGCCGAAAGGCAACCGCGCCCGCGCCACCGGCGCCGGCCTTCACCCTGATGCGGGCGAAGTCGACGAACACCTGGAACTCCTCACGCGCTGCCATAGCGCTCTCAGCCTGTTCGCATCCTCGGGGCCCCCGATCCGGGCGAGCCCCACTTCCAGCGCCTCCTCCACGCTCTCGGGCCGCGCGCCCAAGTTGAGCGCGCCCAGCAGGTGCGAGTGAAGCTGACGCTCGTGGTTCGCGGCTCCCAGCAGGGCGACGATACAGAGCTCGCGCGTGACCTCATCCGTCGCGGACCGACTCAGTACTTTCCCGTACCCCTCCTCTACCATCCATCTATCGAGTGCCGGGTGAAGCCGCTCCACGTTGCGGCGGAGTCGTTCGTAGGCCGGGCCGTACACGCGCGCACACAGCGATTCGCCGCGTCGCCGCCACATCGCCAGGTCCCCGATGCCCTCCTCTTCGACGGCCGGCCCGTCGGACAGCCCTCGCCACACGGTCATCGCGTTCAACACGGTCGGAAATCCCACGAACAGGTAGGCCTGAAGCAGTATCTCCTCCACCGTTACGGGCTCTGCGACCTCGGCTGCACTCTCCAGCGCGCGCTCGATTTCGGCCATCCGGCCGCCAGGCAGCGCGCCCGAGAGCTCTGCAAGAACCCGGGTCCTCGGATCGAGACTTCGCATCATTCGATCGGACCCGCCGCGCCGGTCTCGGGCTCGGCGACCGCCTCCAGATACCCGACCACGTCACAATGCGTGTTGTAGACAGGAGGGCGGCGAAGATCCGCGAGCATCTCCAGCTCTACCGTGGACAAGAGGCCCAGGATCTCCAACATGGCAAGCAATGCGGGCGCCACCGCGCGCGTGGTTCCATCCGTCACCTTCAGCGCCGCTCCCCACCCCGCGTCCAGCCCCGCGACGCAGAAGACCCCTTCCGCGCCCTCCTTCGCGAGCACGCGGCCCTCGGTGCTGCGCATGACTCGTGCGGAGAGCGCCTTCGATCCGGACACAAGATGCGGGTGCGTTATCATCGCGCTCACAACGGAAGAGGGCGCCCCGTTCGTCTCACGAGCGAGACGGGCGTACGCACCCGCCATCTCGCGCAGGGGTAGCAAGGGTGTGGGAACTCCGCACCCATCCGGTGCCCAGGCGAGCTGCTCGGGGTCGGGTCGCAGCCAAGCGCGGAGCTCGGAACGAATCCGGGCCTGCACGGGATGATCATGCCTCTCATAGCCCTCGACCTCCCACCCGTGGTGGAGGGCGAGCGCCAACATGCCCGTGTGCTTCCCCGAGCAGTTGTTGTGCAGGCGCTCCGGGGCCAGGGAGGCGCATTCGAGAGCGCGGGCCGACTCCTCATCGAACGGCCGGTGAGGCCCGCACGCGAGGGCGTTGGCGTCAAGACCGAGGCGAGCGAGCAGGTCGGCCACCCGCTCGACGTGGTCTACGGTGCCGTGATGCGATCCACTGCAGAGCGCGAGCTCTTCGGACGTGAGCGCGAAGTGATCCGCCGCACCGTCCAACAGCAGCGGGAGTGTCTGAAACGGCTTCATAGAGGAGCGCCAGAAGGCTGCCTGACCAGGATCCCCGAAGCGCTGCTCGACCCCTCGGTCGAGCCCTACGACGAGCCCGTGGACCGTGTGTTCCGACTCCGTCCGTCCCCCTCGCGTGACCCGCACCCGGATGGCCGTCACGAGCCCCCTCCTTCCCCGAGTCGAGGCACCGTGCCACGTCCCTCGGGCACCGCGGCGCTGTCCAGGGCCTGGAGCGCCCGCATCGTGGCGCTGTCTGGATCCGCGTCCGAGACGAGCCGGGCCAGCTGGTGGGGTTCGTCGACATCGTACCATGTCGGGAGCTCCACGTGGCACAGGCCGAGCGTTGAGGCCCGGTGTCGGGTCTGGGTCAGCACCGCGGGCGTAGACCAGGCGATGTCGGCGAACAGCCCCGCCGCCAGTGGCCAGGCGTATCGTCGGAGACCGATCGCGTAGTAGCCACCGTCTTCGGTCGGACCGAGCACCAGATGCGCACCCTTCAAGGCGTCGAAGGCTCGCCTGACATAGGAGGCGGGGAGGGTGGGATGGTCGCTCCCGACGATGACGGCGTAATCAACTCGCTCCCCGAAGGCGTGCTCGAACGCCCTGCGCATGCGGTTGCCAAGGTCTCCGCTGGGCTGCTCGCGTACCGCGAAGTCCACATACCTCCCCTGCATTTCTCGGATGGCATCCGGGTGGCGCACGACCCAGAGCGCACGCGTGACGCCATCGATCTGCCGCGCCATGTGGATCGTGTCGTCCAGGAAGGCCCCGTACAGCTTCTCGGCGCCTTTCCTACCGAGCACAGGAATCAGCCGCGTCTTCACCTCTCCGGCGCGCGGCAACCTCGCGAAGACCATCAGTCGGCGCGACGGGCGGCACATCTCGGGGCTGGCAGGCCGCTGAGACACTCGAGCCTCTTCATGACTTCGCGGGATCTCATTCGCTACCGAGGGCGTCCTGACGCGCTCCCGGTGAGCAACGAAAAGCCCTCCCACGCGCCGTGCGTCGGAGGGCGTACGGCCTGGCAGGTGGGTGAAGAACTCGAGCGACCCGCCCGCAGGATCCCGGACCGGCTACCTCGTCCGGATCGAGATCACTCCGCCCTGCCACCCTGAGCGGCGATACTCGGGCGGCACCATGCTGGCGCGCCACAGCTCGATGGCGGCGATCTCCTCGGCGGGGATCCGACGGAGGACCGTGATCGGATCATTCAGGTTCCGGTCGCCGTCGACCATGAGGATGGGCACGGAGTAGACCTGCCGGTCGAGGCCGTCCAAATCACCTCCCCCGCGGAAACCGATGCGGTCCTCGAACACGATCAGCTCGCGGTGGTGCGAGAGGACCTCGAACGCCGTCGCGTAGGCGCTCTCCTGGACTTCACCGGGTGAGATCGACAGGCGGGTGAACGTGTGGCCCCCTCCGCTCCCGCAGGCCGCGACGGCGATGAGCCCCAAAGCCAGGGCGGACATGACGTATAGGGTGCGCGGGCGTGCCAGCTTCATTCCGAATCCCCGGAGTTCTTATCGGATCGAGCGGAGGGTCCCGAGCGCCCGCCGCCCGACCGCATCGTTAGTACGATTCGGGGGGTGGTGCAACCGCCTCCTGCTCCATCCCGGTCGCGACCAGGGACAGGAGCGCTTCGGGTGTCTCCGCCTGCCGCAGCAAGCGCAGGGCCTCCCACACCTGGCTGTCCCGTGCCAGGCGAGCCTCCTGTTGAGCGACTTCGTTGAGCGCGGCGCCGGCCAATTCGACCCCGAGCAGCCAATCCACGTACCCGAGGGATCGGTCGAACAGATCGCGTTCTACGGTCGCTCCTTCCTCGCTGAGCCGGTCGTAGTATCCGTCGCGCATCGCGCCCGTCACCCTGAAGCCCTTCCGCAGGTTCGGGTGATCCTGCGCCCACTTGACCGCCCAGCGGAATGCCGCGTCGCGCGGAACCACACCGGCAGTAACGATGGCGCGGCGAAGTCCTTGCTCGTGCGTGGTGAGCGTGTCGGGCATGACGACCACGTCCGGAGTGATCCCGCCCCCTCCGTACACGGTACGCCCCGCATCAGTCAGAAAGCCCTCACGCTCCACGTCGTCGGACTCCGGAATGGCAACGGGCTCGCCGCTCACCGTGACCGCGCTGGCCACCAGGTTGCGCATCGCCCCGTCGTGGTCGAAGTCCTTCTGGATCGAGCGTCCGACCGGCGTATACCAGCGCGCCGTCGTGATCTTGATGTGGTTGCCGCCCGAGAGACCGTAAACGGTTTGAACCGAGCCCTTCCCGAACGTCATCGTGCCCACGATCAGCGCGCGGTCGTGATCCTGCAGAGCGCCGGCGACGATCTCGGAGGCGGAGGCGCTCCACTCGTTGACGAGCACCACCAGCGGCACCCCTTCGTATCGCTGTGGAGACGGCGCGCGATAGGTGTAGTTCTGGTCCGGGAGCCGTGAACGCGTCTCTACCACCTCCAGACCTCGATCCAGGAACAGATCGGTGACGGCGATGCCCTCTTCGAGCAACCCGCCCGGGTTCAGGCGCAGATCGAGGACGATCGACTTCGAGCGCTGCGCCAGGAGGCCGTCGATCGCGTCGACCAGCTCCTCCTGCGCTTCGCGGCTGAATCCGTTCAGCTTGACGTAGCCGATGCCGTCTTCGAGCGGGAACGACTGCACCTGTACGACGTGGATCTCGTCGCGCACGATCCGGAAGCGCAGCGGCTGATCGAGGCCCACGCGGGCGATGCCGATGTTCACCGGGCTCCCCTTTGGTCCGCGCAGGATCTGAACCGCCTTGTCTGGCGTCCAGTTCTCGGCCGACTCGCCTTCCACCTCTATGATACGATCGCCGACCACGAGGCCCTCGCGCTCCGCCGGCGTTCCCGGCAGAACCGCCACGACCGTGATCCAACCGTTCTTCTCACCGATTCGGATCCCCAGCCCGCCGTAGTTCCCGGTCGTGCTGTACCGGATATCCTCCCAGGCGTCGCGGTCGAGGAACGACGTGTAGGGATCGCCGATCTCGCGCAGCATCCCGTCGATCGCCATCTGGTACAGATCACCGGGCTCGATCTGATCGACGAATCGGTCCGAGATGAGGCGGTGCACCTCGTCCAGGAGCCGCTCGCTCTCGACAACGTTCACACCTGTCCCCTGATTGAGCAGCCAGCCGCCGCTCGTGAGCGAGATGACGCCCACCACGAGTGCGGTTGTCCACGGTCGCTCGAATCTCATCCGTCCTCCGTGTCGAGTGTGAGCCCGCCTACAGGCTGTGTATGGGCGGCAGATTCCGGGCCATCCTTCCCCCGGAAACCGCACCAGTGGTCCGGCACCGCCCACGCCGGGCCCCAGGGCCCGCCGGCGACTTAATGTCGTAACCCCGCGTCGTCTGCGAAAGTTTCACCGCTCAGCAAGGTCGAAGCGCGCCTCGTCGCTCGCTCGCGCCACCGCCGACCCGATGCCCAGCGCCGGGTGTGGCGACTCCTCCACACCCGGGCTCACCCTGCTGAACCGTCGCGCCCGAACGCTTCACCCAGCCTGAGGGGCGGAGCCGAACCAAGCGGGAAAGCGGGCGCACAACGTGTCCAGCAGCCTTGCCGTGACGTCGTCGGGGGGAGCGCTCCCGTCGATCAGCACGATACGGTCGCTGGACTCCGCGAGCATCAGATACCCCTGCCTGACGCGTTCCATGAATGCCGCGTCCTCGCGCTCGATGCGATCAGGATCGAAACCCGCCTCGCGGCGGCGGGCCAGTCCCACTTCGGTGGGCAGGTCGAGCACGATGTAAAGATCAGGGGCGAGGCCGCCGGTGGCATACCGGGTGACCGCCTCCACGACGTCCAGGTCCACTCCGCGCCCGTACCCCTGATACGCGCGGCTCGAGAGCTCGTATCGATCCGTCACCACGACCTGTCCCTGCGCGAGGGCCGGCCGGATCACCTCTCGCACATGCGCCGCGCGAGCGGCGGAGACGAGAAGCAACTCGGTCAGCCCATCGATCGCGATGTCGGGCTGCCCCCGCAGCATGTGCTTCCGGATCACTTCACCGATTGGGGTCCCGCCGGGCTCACGCGTGAGGCGGTTCGGTACGTTCCTCGAGTCGAGGTGGGCCGCGAGACGCGACATCTGAATCGACTTCCCGGCGCCCTCCGAGCCCTCGAGGGCGAGGAAGAGCCCCGGGAGCTCGGTCCGTCCCTCCGCCGCTCCGCTCATCGCGGTTCGCTCCTCGCGGAGGCGTTCAGCGACCCGCCGGTCCGGCTAGTCGTAATACTCGACACCGAGGTGGGTAATCTGCTCCTCACCCATGAGCCACCGCAGCGTGTTCTTGAGCTTCCAATGTTGGATGAAGATGTCGTGCTCGGGGTAAAGCTCCGGCGCGACCTGCGGGCTCTTGAAGTAGAACGAGAGCCATTCCTGAATCCCCGAAAGACCCGCACGCCGAGCGAGATCGAGGAAGAGAGCGAGGTCGAGCACGATGGGGGCCGCCAGGATCGAATCCCGGCAGAGGAAGTCGATCTTGATCTGCATCGGGTAGCCCATCCACCCGAAGATGTCGATGTTGTCCCAACCCTCCTTGTTATCCCCGCGCGGAGGGTAGTAGTTGATCCGTACCTTGTGGTAGATGTCCCCGTACAGCTCCGGGTACATGTCCGGCTGCAGGATGTACTCGAGCACACCGAGCTTCGATTCTTCTTTCGTCTTGAAACTTTCGGGGTCGTCCAACACCTCGCCGTCCCGGTTCCCGAGGATGTTCGTCGAGAACCAGCCCTGGAGACCCAGCATGCGGGCCTTGAGGCCCGGGGCCAGGATCGTCTTCATCAGGGTCTGTCCCGTCTTGAAGTCCTTACCCGCGATCGGGACGTCTCGCTCGTGCGCCAGCTCCCTGAGCGCCGGAACGTCGACGGTGAGATTCGGAGCGCCGTTCGCGAACGGCACACCCTCCTGAAGGGCGGCGTACGCGTACAGCATCGAAGGCGCGATCGCCTCGTGGTCCTCCTCCATGGCCCGCTCGAAGGACTCGAGCGACTCGTGCACGTCGTGGGGTTGCATGAAGATCTCCGTCGACGCGCACCACACCATCACCATCCGATCACAACCGGATGCCGATTGGAAGTCACGGATGTCCTGTCGCAGCTGTTCGGCGAGATCGCGCTTGTTCGACCCCGACTTCACGTTCGGCCCGTCCAGCTTCTTCACGTATTGCGTGTCGAACACAGCCGGCATGGGTTGGATCGAGCGAAGAAAGTCCTCGGAAGGCGCGATCGCTTCCGGTCGCAACACGCCGCATACCTCGGCGGAGCGGAAGGCGTCGTCCGGAATCGGATCCCACGCCGCGAACACGAGGTCATCGAGCTCGGCCAGCGGTGCGAAATCTCGCACGAGCGGAGCCCGGGACTCGGTTCGCTTGCCGAGGCGGATCGTGTTCATCTGCGTCACCGACCCGAACGGTTTGGCCCGCCCTCTTCGGATGGCCTCGACACCGGCCACGAAGGTGGTCGACACCGCCCCGAGGCCGACCAGGAGCACTCCGAGCTTTCCCTCTGCCGGCGGAATGTCTCTGGCTCGGTTATCTGCATTCATGATATTCGATTGCACCCATTCATCGAATGTGGGTTATCAGGATAGGATCGCCGCGATTTCCACCCGCCACGAGAGAGGAGTCAAGTGGCCCGCCCTACCCGCTCGGGACCGTGCGGCTGGACGCTTCGGCTACTACTTCGGCTTCGGAGACAGGCTCGTGCTTCGCCCCCTCATCGCCGGTTCCCACCGACGCTGGGCGGGTCGATCGGTACACCCACCAGATCCGCTGGATCGCGGTAATGTTCGTCAGGATCGCGAGAGAAACGATCACGACCTTCAGCACCAGACCCCGCTGACCGGCGAGCGTCGACTCGCCGAACAGAAGAGCCGCGAACCCGATCAGGATCACGCGCTCCGCTCGCTGCATGAGCCCGACGTGGCACTCCACGTTCAGTCCCTCGGCCCGAGCGCGCGTGTAGCTGATCATCAACGAGCCAGCCATGGCCAGGACGATCCAATAGATCATCCCGACGTCGCCGAGCTCCAGGCGATAGTCGTTGTACAGCGACAGCAGCCCCAGGTAGACGACGATCTCGGACAGGCGATCCAGGGTCGAGTCGTAGAAAGCCCCGAATGCGGAGGCGAGGCCGGTCCTACGCGCGACCGTTCCGTCGAATAGATCGAAAAGACCTCCGAGCAGGATCAGAAGCCCGGCCGTCCGGACGTGGTGCTGGTGGAAGAAGTAGCCCGATGAGCAGGTGACGACGAACCCCATCGTGCTGATCAGATTCGGGTGGACCCGCTTGCGGGCCAGGAACCCCATGATGGGCTCGAAGGTCAGGCGCAGGCCCCGTTCGAAGAGATCGCGGATGCTCTTCATGACGGGATGATGATCCGGCTCTCCTCGCCTTTCTTGATGCCCTGGCCGATGGATTGGTGGATCCTCTCCATCAGCTTGTCGAAGTTGGCCTGCGCGGAGATGAGCGCCTGATATCGCGTGCTCTGTTGGATCTCCTCCTGGAGCTTCGCGTACTCCTCCTCCTGCTCGGCCGACGGCTGCTCGCCACGTTGGATGGCCGCGAGCAGATTTTCCTGAAGCTCTCTGAGCCGGTTCAGCGTTTCCGTGGCCTCGCGGTCATCGCCGATCTCGCGATGAGCCGCTTGCAGATAGGCGTACTCGGGCATCTGGGAGATCAATCGGCCGAGGTCTTCGGCCTTCTCGAATATCAGCTCACGCGTGTCCATCGCACCGTCACATTGCGTATCAGAGCGAAGCCGGTAGTTCGGAGGGAGCCGGCCGCCGCCGCCGATTCTGAACCGGGGCCGGCTGCCGCCCGAGTATAACGAATGGCCCGGAACGGCGCGAACGTCGGTTCATCCGCGCGAATCCGAAGGCGTGCGCCGGCGCGCGAAGACGAACCGCTCATGCCCCGCGAGATCGGCGTCGACCGAGATGGCCTCGAAGGCTTCGGTATTCGCGAGGAGAGCACGCACCGCGCTCTCCTGCCCCTCGCCAATTTCCAGAAAGAGCCCCGCCCCGGGGACGAGGTGGGCTCTGGCACCGTCGACGATGATCCTGATCACCGCGAGGCCATCGGCCCCTCCGGCGAGGGCCGTTGACGGCTCGAAGCGACGGATCTCCTCCGGAAGGCGATCCACCTCCGTGTCCGCCACGTACGGCGGATTCGATACGATGAGGTCGAATCGTTCCTCAGAATCGAGCGCGGACCAGATGTCCGCGGGACAAAGCCGCAGGTCGAGGCGACCCTCTGCGACGCCGGATCGAACGGCGTTCTCTTTCGCCTGCGCCAGCGCCACCGCCGACGTATCCAATCCCACTACGATCTCGGCGAGCCCTTCGCCGAGTAGCGCAAGGGCGATCGCGCCAGAGCCCGTGCCGATGTCCAGGGCCCGCTCGAGCGGAGCGCGGCTCCCGACCCAATCGCCCACTCGATCCAGAAGCTGCTCCGTTTCGGGCCGAGGGATCAGGGCGCGGCGATCGGAGACCAGGACGAGCTCGCGAAACGCGGCGCTCCCTTCGATGTGCTGCAGCGGTTCGTGATCGAGTCGGCGTGCGACGGCCTCGGCCAGAGCACCGGCAGCCCGGGGATCGAGGCTCTCCCTCGCGGTCAGCACGAGATCGGAGCGCGAGATCCCGAGGACGTGAGCGAGCAGGCGTTCGGCCTCGAGGAGGGGCGACTCCAGCCCCGCCGCCTCGAGCTCGGCCGCGACCCCACGCAATACGTCGCCTCGCAAAGGCGCGCCCGGCCGGCGGACCGGCTCCCCGGCTCGCTCGCGCATCACTCCCCTCCGGCCGCCAATCGTTCCTCCAGGCCGGCTTCGCGCACGGCCGCCACGACCTCGTCGAGCTCCCCGTCCAAGATGGCCTCGAGCCGGTGGGTCGTGAGGCCGATTCGGTGATCGGTCACGCGGTTTTGAGGGAAATTGTACGTGCGGATCTTGGCCGAGCGATCACCGGTCCCGACCTGATGGCGTCGCTCACGCGCACGCTGGGACTCCTGTTCGGCGATCATTCGGTCGAGCAGTCGGCTTCGCAGCACCTTGAGAGCCTTCGCCTTGTTCTTGTGTTGCGATTTCTCGTCCTGGCAGGTGACCACGACGTTGGTCGGAATGTGCGTGATCCGGACGGCCGAGTCGGTCGTGTTCACGGACTGTCCACCGGGGCCGGATGACCGGAAGACATCGATCTTCAACTCGCTCGGATCGATATCGATGTCCACCTCCTCCGCTTCCGGCAAGATGGCCACGGTCGCCGCCGAGGTATGAATGCGTCCCTGACTCTCCGTCTCGGGCACGCGTTGCACCCGATGGACGCCTGATTCGTATCGGAGAAGACCGTAGGCCTGCTTTCCTCTTGCGATGAACACCACCTCTTTCACACCCCCCAGAGTGCCCTCGCTCAGGCTCACGGTCTCGATCGCCCAGCCCTTGTTTCCGGCGAAGCGGGAGTACATGCGGTGCAGGTCCGCAGCGAACAGCGCCGCCTCATCGCCGCCGGTGCCGGCGCGGATCTCGACCACGGCCGGTCGATCATCCAGCGGGTCGCTGGGCACCAGGAGGCGGCGAAGCTCTTCGTTCTCGGAGTCTCGCCGCGCCTCGAGCTCTTGGACCTCGGCGGCGGCCAGCTCTTCCAGCTCGGGATCGTCGCTCGCCGCCAACTCTCTCGCCTGGTCGAGCTCGTCAAGCAGCTTGAGATACGCACGCCCCCGATCTGCGACGGTCTCCAGATCGGAGTGCTCGCGGGCCAGATCTCGTAGCTGCTCGAGGTCTCCGAGAACTTCGGGATCGGCCATTCGGCGCCCGATCTCCTCGTAGCGCTGCACGGCGTCGCGGATTCGCTCGGCCAATCGGTCAGCTGGATCGTTCATCGTTTCGAGTCCCGCGGGCCGCCCTGCAGCGAGCGGAAGGACCGGTAAGCCTCACCGGCGTAAATGGGTGGGGGTACGGCGGAGCGACGAATCAGGCGTCGATCGCCGCTCCGGTCTCCTCATCGACTTCTTCGGCGTCATCGATCGCGGGGGCCGGCGCCTCGGACTCGCCCTCCACTTCGGTGGGTTGATCGTTCTCGGCCTCCGCTTCGGCCTCCACCTCGACAGCTTGAGCGCTCTCGGCCTCCGCGGCCGTCTGCTCCGCCTCGACAGCGGGCTCACGGATCGCACCTTCTCGGGCGGCGACCTCGGTCCCCGGGTCTCCCTCGCCCTCCTCCATGCCGTACTTGGCCATGAAGCGTTCCACGCGACCGGCCGTGTCGACGAGCTTCTGCCTGCCCGTGAAGAACGGGTGGCAGTGCGAGCAGATCTCTACGTGGAGCTCACCGACGGTCGACCGCGTCTCGGTGACTCGTCCACAGGCGCACGTGATGAGCGCCTTCTCGTATTCTGGGTGTATGCCTGCCTTCATCGTATCTCCGGTCGTGCCGTCGGCGCTCCGGCATGAATATGGCCGACGCGGGTCTCGAGTCCCGGCTTGGGTCGCAGGGACCCTCCACGCTCGTCGCGGGTTTCATGTGTTTCAATTCTAGCCAAATAAGATACCCTGAGAGTTCCACACGCAGCAAGCAACCGGTCCTGAACGATCACAGGCAGCAGGCTTCATGAGGGCGGGTCCATGACCCAGGCGGCGAGACCGACTGCGATTCCGCGACGGTTGTCGGGAGCACGGGTCGCGTCGACGACCCTCGTGGGCCTCTCCGTCGCGTTCTCGGTTTTGGCCACGCCCGCCGCCGCCCAGCCCGCCCCGTTCGACGGTCCTACCGTCCCGGTCGATACGGCCACGCTCGCCGCCGACCCCCCGGTCCTGATGGAGACCCTGCTCGAGAAGACGATCTTCAAGGTCGATGTCCTGAGGCTGCGCCTGCGCTTCGGTGAGCTGAGCACGGCCCGCCTGATAAGCCTGGCGGCCGAAGGTTCCGGCGGCGCCACGCCTGATTCGGTCGCCGCCGTTGCGCTCGCGTCGACCGACGTGTGGGCGAGGATCCGCTTCGAGCGCGACGTGTCGTTGTCCCAGTTCCTCGACGGCGTCATGGACAACCTCGAGCGGGCCAGCGAAGAGGGGATCGTATCGAAGACCGAGTTCGAACGGCTGGAGACCGGCCTTCCCCGCTGGTTCGGATTCCTGGAGGAGCGGCGGATTCGGGATGGCGACGAGCTTTGGTACCGCATCCGCGACGATACGCTGCGGACGCTCTACGTCGGGATCGGCGGGGAGGTGCTGCTGGACCAGACGGACCTGGGATCCGGACCCCGATTGGCCGTGCTGGGTGGTTACTTCGCCCGAAGCTCCGATCTGCGAGACGGCCTGATCGAATCACTGTTGGAAGCCGTGAGCGACCCGAGGCGGTGAGCGAGCCGGGTCCGGGGACCGGGCCCTCGCATCAGGGCCCGACGTGTCCGCCCGCACCGATCCGGCGGCCGACCGCCAGGGCGAACGGATCTCCGGGCCACGACACCCGGGACAGCAGCAACCACGCCGTCGCGCGCGCGCGGGCGAACCGTTCCTTATCCACTTCGGTAATCGGTCGCCCGACCGGCAGGTCGATTCGCCCCGGGTCCGTCGGGATGCTCCGGAGCAGGAATTCGTAGTGCAGGTGGGGGGCCGTCGACAAACCGGTCGAGCCCACTCGCCCGATGGTTTGCCCCTGCGTGACCGACGCTCCGGGCCGGACACCTCCCTCGACGGCACTCAGATGAGCATAACGCGTGCGTACATCGCCTCCGTGCCGCACCTCGATCACGAGCCCGTAGTCCCCCCACCAGCCGGCTCGCTCCACGGTGCCCTCGCCGGTCGCACGGACTCTGGTCCCCGCGGCTGCTCCGTAGTCGACGCCACGGTGAGTCCGGTATCTCCCGAGCATGGGGTGGTAGCGACCGCCTCCGAACCGACTCGTGACCCGGATAAGGTCGAGCGGCGCCTTCAGAAAAGCTCCCTTGAGCGCGTCCCCCGCCTGGTCGTAGAAGAAGGCCTGGAGCTCATCCGCCGGGCGGAACCGGAGGGCGGTCAACAGGCTACCTGCCTTCATGTACTCGGCCGCGAGAACGCGTGAACGCCGCACGCTCCCGTCCGGGCGCAGTTCGCGCTCCACGGCGAGTCGGAACGCGTCGCGCGGCCTCACCTCACGGTAGAAGTCGATCTGCCAGGCGAATACACGCGAAAGGTGTCCAGCCAGATCCCCCTTTTCCGCCACCGAAAGCCGGCCGACTTGGCCCGAGAGCGCGGCGGAGTACAGGTTGGAGTCCACGTGCCCGGCCACGACCACGGTGTCTTTCGTGACCGGCACGGAATCCAGGCGCACGATCCACCTGGCGCCCACCAGACCGAACCGGAGCGTTCGGTCCCGATCCAGGATTAGCGTGATGCGCTCCGGCGGTCCCGGCGTCGGACCCTCGTACGCGGCGACGACCCCGCGGGGGAGGTCATCCGGATCCACGTGCGGTCGCACGAGCTCGGCCAGGTGTGAGAGCTCGGTCACCGAGAGCCCCGAGGGTCGGAGTAGCTCGATCAGCCCTTCCCCGCCGCGCGATGAGCTACCCGGCGGGAGCGATCGCGGTGCCGAGCGGCCACCGATCGAGGCGAGCGAGGGTTCCGTCTCCGTTGCCGAGGGAGAGCGGGCCGACGCACCCAGATGCAGAGCGAGCGCCAACGCGAGCACTGCACCCGCGAGCGGCACCACCCTCGTGCGCATCCCGGTGTGCGCGCCGGATTCGTCGGCCAAGCGGTGGCCCGTGCTGTCGTCCATCCCCACGCGCGTCCGGCCTTGAAGAGTATTCTCGCACCCGCGCCCGCGTAACGAGCGCGTATCCGGTCAATCTCGGGCAAACTCTCTGCCGTGAGCGCCCACGGCGTACGTTCCGCCAAGCGCATGATTACCGGGCAATTGCCGGACTCCGCGTCTTTCGGGGCCGTCGCGGATCGGGAGGAACGGTGCAGAATGCACGACGCCGGCCAGCGTGGACGCGGCGCCGTCGAATTCGGGGTCGGTCCGGGGAAGACCCGGCTATCTGTCGGCGACCGGGATGACGAACTTGAGTCCCGACCAGGTCTCATCCACGGCGCACACCTTTACGTCGACCAGGCCTTGCTCGAGACCGAGAGCTCGAATCCGATTCCCATCCAACTCCGACGGCACTCCCGATGCCTTCTTCGGCCACGACGCCCAGATCATCCCGTTCGAGGCGATGCGCTTCCGTCCCGCTTCAAAGCCGGCGATGGCGTCGGAGACACGGGTCGCAAAGAAGTGAACGATCTCCAGGTCCCGCTCATCGTCTCCGGCTTCCCGCGCATCGGGCGGGAGCTCCCCGAGCAGATCCCAGTAGTGTGCGGGCGCGTCGATGGGGTGGATGCGAGATGCCGCCTTGATCCCCAGTTTGCGCACGAGGGGTGTTCCCGAGTATCCCGCGGTCATTGTCCGTTCCGGTGGAGAGAGAGATGAATCGAGCGAATGTAAGGGCGAGGATCCGTTCCCGCGCCCGTGCACTACCCTACCCTGGAATCGCACTTCTCGCGCTCGCGGGACTTCGGCCCGGTGCGGCCGACGCCCAGGCTCCGGCCACCGACATCTACGTGGCCGAGATGACGCTGGCGAACGGCGTGATCACGCTGGGCCCGTGGTTTAACGTGACGGACCGTGACGGGTATGACAACCAGCCTTCCTTCGAAGCGGGCGGACGGTCCTTCCTCTACACTTCGATGCGCGACGGCCAGACCGATACCTACCGGTACGACCTCACCACCGACCGTTCGGAGCGCGTGACGCATACCGCCGAGAGTGAGTACTCGCCGACCGTGATGCCCGGAGCGAACCGATTCTCGGTCGTGCGAGTCGAGGCGGATTCGACACAGCGGTTGTGGAGCTTCTCCGGGGACGGTTCGGATCCCCGGCTGCTCCTGCCCGACATCGCTCCCGTCGGGTATCACGCGTGGGTGGATGCCGACCGGGTCGCGCTGTTCGTGCTCGGGAGCCCCCCCACACTCCACCTCGCTCGCCTCGGACCCGGGTCGGGGCAGCCGCGTGCGGAGAACATCGGCCGGTCGCTCCACGCGGTCCCCGGGCGGCACGCCGTGAGCTTTCTCTCCAAGGGAGACGAGTGGTGGATCCAGGTGCTGGACCTGGAAACCGATCGCGTCGAGACCATCGCGCGCGCGCTGGAAGAGAGCGAGGACTACGCCTGGACACCGAACGGGCTCCTGCTGATGGCCCGGGGGAGCGCGCTCTACTCGCTGGATCCGGAGGCGGGGGGAGATTGGAGCCTGCTCGCGGAGCTCGAGGACGCGGGCATCCGCGGAGTCACGAGGATCGCCGTGAGTCCCGATGGGCGACACGTGGCACTCGTGGGGGCCCGGGCGGGCTAGGGTGCCCGCCGGTGGTGTCGTGCGGCCGTTGTGACGCCAGTCTCGCTCGCGTCGTCCTCTGAGTTAAGGGTCGCCGGACTGTGCTCGGCCGGATAGCGCCCGGCGTTGGGGAACGAACCGGAGATCGGTGACCTTTCCTCGTGTATGCGGGCCGCGTTCGCGTGAGGCCCGACCAGGTAGGAACGCGGTCCACCCGACGGTGGGCCGGAGGAGAAGGAGCGGAGGATGAATCGCGCCCTCTATCGCGAGAGGCATCGGAAGAGACTCGGCATGGCTCTGCTCGTCTCGGTCGCGGCTCACCTCACGCTTCTGGCATTCCTGAAGGTCGAGGTGCCTCCCGTCCCCGAACGAGACCGTGCGCGTGTGACACAGCTGATCGAGCTGGCCGATGTCTGGGAAGATCGTCCGCTCGAGATCGTGCGACTCAGCGACGCGCGGACCGGCGCGAGCTCCTCCGCCGATGTCGCAGCGACGGCTTCGGCCAGTTCGGTGGATGCACAGGCTCCCGATCCGGGGGCCGACGGCACCCGCACGACCCTCGCGGCGTTCGAGCCGACCCCGGCCCTCGCTGGCACCGCGCCCGCCGCGGCCGAGCTGAGCCTCGAGCTAGCCGAGCAGATCAGCGTGGCAAGCGTCAGTTTCAAGAGCGCCCAGCGCGGCGTCGTCTTGCGCGCGGGCGGGGGCGGCCCGGCGGGAGACGTCGGGCTGGACTTCGAGGCAGCCAGCGATGCGGCCCGCAACGCCGAACGTAGACGGGGCGGCGGCCTCGGTGGCACGGGGGGCATCGGTGTCACCATCATCGGCGGGGGCGGCGATTGCGACACGCCAGGCAGCATCGGAGTGCCTGGAATCAGCGGGCGTGCCGGCGGTATCGGGAGCCTGCCTCGCTTGGGAACCGGCCGTGGCTTGATCGGTCGTACCGGCGGATTCGGCTCCGCGATCAACCGGGTGGCGCCAGCGCGTCCCTGAGCGAAGCGACAGCCGCACCGGAGCCCGGGGCCGGGCTGGCCGGCGGGCCACGAGCGTGGGGGCCGGAGGCCCGAAAGCGCCTGAGGCGGGCTACTCGTCTCCGACAGCCTTCTTCCGACTCGCCTTCGTCTTCCCGCGCTTGGCCGACTTGCCTCCGGTCTCCGCCCCGCTCTTCCCCACGCTGGCCTTGAGCGCCGCCATCAGATCGATGACTTGCGTCTCCGGCTCCGCTTCCGGTGGCGCCGTGATCTCCGAGCCATCCGCGATCTTCTTCTCGATGGCCGCGAGCATCCGCTGGCCGACCTCATCCTCGTACTTCCCGGGCTCGAAGTCCTCGCTGGCGATCTGCTCGATGAGCTGGACGGCGAGCTTGAGCTCGGCTTCGGACACCTCGCCGTCACCGGCGGGGACCGCGCCCATGTCTCTCACCTCATGAGCGTAATACAGCTGTTCCATCACCAGGTGATCGCCCACCGGACGCACCAGCACGACGTACTGCTTGCCGCGGGCGGCGTACTTGGCGAGCGCCGCCCAGCCGGTCTCCTTCATCGCCGCCCCTAGAAGGCCGTAGGCCTTGGCGCCGCCTTTGTCCGATCCGAGGTAGTACACCTTTCCGATGTAGGCCCGCTCGACCGCTTCGACCGGCACGAACTCCGCGATCTCGATCGCGTGCGTCGCCTCCGCCTCCAGCGCTTTCAGCTCGTCGGGCGTGAACGTCACGTATTGGTCCTTCGCGAACTGGTATCCCCTCTGGAGATCCGCCCGCTCGATGACGTCCCCGGTCTTGGAGTGCACGTACTGCTGCTTCACCCTGGCGCCGTCGGGCGCGAGAAAGTTGAAGCGGACCTTCTGCGAGCTCTCGCTCGCCGAGTACAGCTGCACCGGGATCGAGACGAGTCCGAATGAAATCGTCGCTGACGAGATCGGGCGTGCGCTCATGTAGCCTCCAGCATCCCGCTTCGGTTGCTCCCGCGTCGTCTACCGGCCGCCGTTGACGGGCCTTCGTGACGGACGACCACACCGCGTTGGAAGATAATAGACAGGCGCTCGGCACGGGCTCCGGGCCATCGCCGGAAAAAAGGCGGGAAGTCGTGTCTGACTTCCCGCCTCGAACCGGGTGGTGCCCTCCCGTGGCTTATACGCCGCAGATGGCGAAAATCATGTGCTGAGCACATCCGGTTCGTGCCACAATTAGGCGGAGGACCCCGGCAGAGCAAGACCCGACTTCGAAGACCCCTCTCGGTCGTCGCTTGAGCCGTCACTCCGCCACACCGATCTTCCTCGCATGACTCCGCGCGATCCCCTCACCCCGTACCGGGACAAGCGATCCCCGTCTCGCACGCCCGAGCCCTTCGGCGAGACCGTCGCGACCGGCGCCGGTCTGTTCGTCGTCCAGAAACATGCCGCGACTCGGACACACTACGATCTCCGGTTGGAGCTCGGTGGAGCTCTGAAGTCGTGGGCCGTGCCAAAAGGGATCTCCCCCGACCCGGTCGACAAGAAGCTGGCCGTCCATGTGGAGGATCACCCGATCGAATACGCGGAGTTCGAGGGGATCATTCCGGAAGGCGAGTACGGCGCCGGTGAGATGATCGTGTGGGACCTCGGGCGCTGGGTTCCTCTCGAGGACCCGGAAGAAGGCCTGGAGGCGGGTAAGCTCCTGTTCGAGCTCCGGGGGTACAAGCTGCGCGGCGTATGGACTCTCGTGAAGCTCAAGAAGAGCGACACCGGCAAGGATTGGCTGCTGATCCGCGAACGCCGGGGCGGACATCCCATCCTGGAGGATGGGTCGTTACCCGAGGAGTCCGTGCTGTCGGGACTCACTGTCGAGCAGCTGGCGCACACGCGGGACGGTTGGGATGCGGCCGAGGAGACGCGCGCCGAGTTGGCCGCATCCGGGGCGACGAAGCGGCAGCTGGATCCGACGAAAGTGAAGCTCATGCTCGCCAAAGTGCGGGATGACGCTTTTTCGGACCCGGAGTGGCTCTTCGAGTTGAAGCTCGACGGGTATCGGATGCTGGCGGCCCGGGTATCGGGGGAGCCGCTCCTGCTCACGCGGAACGGACACGACGCGACCG
The DNA here is from genome assembly GCA_039588275.1 of Gemmatimonadota bacterium. Taxonomy (GTDB): domain Bacteria; phylum Gemmatimonadota; class Gemmatimonadetes; order Palauibacterales; family Palauibacteraceae; genus JBDHAC01. Next base: position 28,971 of record JBDHAC010000040.1, on the reverse strand, counting down.
CTAGCTTTCCGGAGATCGCTCGCGTTCTCCGCAGGCTCCCCTTCGAGCACCTGGTCCTCGATGGCGAAGTGGTCGTGCACGACGACTCCGGCCTTCCCAGCTTTCAGCGCCTGCAGGGCCGGGCTCGTCTGTCCCGCCCGCTCGATGTGGGCAGAGCGGCGGTCGAGCGGCCCGCCTCCTTCTATGCGTTCGACCTGTTGGGTTTCGAGGGCTACGATCTGCGTCGCCTCCCCCTGACGGATCGCAAGCGTCTTCTGCACCCTCTGCTTCCGCCGGCGGGCCCGCTGCGGCACTCCGAGCATTTCGAAGAAGAAGGAGAGCGGTTGTTCGAGCAAGTCCAGGGGATGGGGCTGGAGGGCATCATGGCGAAGCGAGCGGACAGTCCGTACGTCGGAGGACGCTCCGCGTCATGGCTGAAGGTCCATGCCGCGCAGGAGAGCTGCTTCGCGATCATCGGATACACTCAGCCGAAAGCGTCGCGCACGGGCTTCGGAGCCCTCCATCTCGGCGTGTACGAAAGCCAGGTCGGGGCGTCAGAGGAATCGGACCGGAGCGCAGACCGAGGGCGAGGGTCAGGCGCCGACTCCGATGCGCCGGCGAGTCTCGTGTACGCCGGACGCGTGGGAACCGGGTTCGACGAGGCACAGCTCGGCGATCTCCGGCGAGCGCTCGACGCTTCCGTCCGCGACGATCCGCCGTTCGAGGGGCCGGGGCCGTCAGGTCGGGAACATGCTTGGGTTCGGCCCGGGCTCGTGGCTCGCGTGCGCTACAAGGAGTGGACTGACGAGGGATTGCTCCGGCAGCCCGTCTTCCTGGACCTCGAGGAGATGCCGGTCGAGGAATGCCGGCGGCCCGAGCACCAGCGCCGTGTCCTGCACGAGCCGGTGCAGGTGCAGGCCGGTGCGCCACCGGTGGACGAGATTCCTCTCTCCAATCTCGACAAGCCGTTCTGGCCCGATGACGGGTACAGCAAGGGTGATCTGATCGAGTACTACCGAACGATCAGTCCCTGGCTGCTTCCTTTCCTCGAGGATCGCCCGCTTGTTCTGACCCGCTACCCCGACGGGATTCACGGGAAGTCCTTCTTCCAGAAGAACGCGCCCGGATTCCAGCCCCGGTGGGTCCGAACCGAGACGATCTGGAGCGAAGGATCGGAACGGGACATCGACTACTTTGTCGCTGGCGACACCGCATCTCTCGTGTATCTGGCCAACCTCGGAACGATCCCGCTACACATCTGGGCCAGCCGCCTCTCGACCCTCGACCGGCCCGACTGGTGCGTGCTCGATCTGGATCCCAAGGAGGCTCCGTTCACCGACGTGATCCGGATCGCACTGGCCATTCGCGAGCTTTGCGAGGACATCGAGCTCCCCACCTTCGTGAAGACCAGTGGATCGAGCGGTCTGCACGTGCTGATCCCGCTCGGAGGCCAGCTGGATTACCAGCAGTCTCGCTCGCTGGGTCAGCTTCTGGCGAACCTGGTGGTGAGCGAGCTACCCGAGATCGCCACGACCGTGCGGATTCCCGCGCAGCGCGAGGGCAAGGTCTACATCGATTTCGTCCAAAACGGTCGCGGACGGCTGGTCGTGGCGCCGTACAGCGTGCGCCCCTTGCCGGGGGCTCCGGTTTCGGCCCCGCTTCGCTGGCGGGAGGTGAAGAGAGGCCTCAAGATGGAGAAGTACACGATCAAGACGATGCCGCGGCGCGCCCGGGCCCTCGCCGAAGATCCTCTGGCGGGACTGCTGGAGTCACGACCCGACCTCCTCGGCGCTCTCGAGAAGCTGAGCGCGAAGTTGTCGCGAGACGGCGGCTAGCAGCCAGGGACCCTGCCCGAGACATCGTTTCCAAGCGGGGCTTCAGGCGTCGGGCTTCCGAGCCAGCCTCCCATAACGACGGTCGCGAAGATGAACAATTCTCCGAGCTCGCTTCCAACACCCGATTACCCGCGCGGAGTAAAGCTCCTGCACGATCCGGTTCGCAACAAAGGCAGTGCCTTCACGGAGGCCGAGCGAGACCTGTTCAGACTGCGAGGACTGCTACCGCCCCGGGTGGACGAGCAGCGGATACAGGTTCAGAGGGCGCTCGGGAATCTCCGACACAAGACGACGGATCTGGAGCGATACATCTTCCTCGTCGCGCTTCAGGACCGAAACGAGACCCTGTTCCACCGCGTGCTGGTCGACAACCTGTCGAAGCTCATGCCGATCATCTACACGCCGACGGTGGGCGAAGCGTGCCAGAAGTTCGGAGACATCTTCCGGCGCCCGCGAGGCTTGTACGTGTCCGCCGAAGATCGGGGGCGGGTCCGGGAGGTCCTCGCCAACTGGCCGCACGAGGATGTCCGGATCGTGGTGGTAACGGATGGGGAGCGGATCCTGGGACTCGGCGACCTCGGCGCGGACGGCATGGGGATCCCGATCGGCAAGCTGGCGTTGTACACGGCCTGCGCCGGCATCCACNNNATAGATGTAGGCACCGACAACGAGTCCTTGTTGGACGATCCACTCTACCTGGGTCTCAGGCAGAGGCGACTCAGGGATCAATCCTACGAGGAGTTGATCGAGGAGTTCGTGACCGAGGTCCTCGATCGCTTCCCGCGTACCGTGATCCAGCTGGAGGACTTCGGCAACCGGAACGCGTTCCGGCTCCTCACCAGGTACCGTGACCGGGCCTGTCTGTTCGACGACGACATCCAGGGGACTGGCGCGGTGGCTCTCGCCGGACTGTTGTCGGCCCTGAGGGTCACCGGGGAGCGCCTCGGCGACCGACCGTATCTCTTCGTCGGGGCCGGCCAGGCGGGTCTCGGCATCGCCGACACGATCGTGGCCGCTCTCGTCGATGAGGGCATGTCCATCGAGAAGGCCAGGTCGCGTTGCTGGCTGCTGGACTCGAAGGGCCTGGTCGTGGAGGGACGGGACAACATCTCGGCCGGGAAGCGACGCTACGCTCAACCGCAGCCGGGAACGGCGGATCTGACGGAGGCTATCGAGCGTATCCGTCCGGCGGCCCTGATCGGGGTCGCGGGAAAGCCGGGCATGTTCACGCGCCAAGCGGTGGAGGCCATGGCCGGCATCAACGGGCGCCCGATCCTGTTCGCACTCTCGAACCCGACCTCCAAGTCGGAGTGCACGGCCGAACAGGCGTACGCGTGGACGAACGGCCGAGCGATCTTCGCGAGCGGCAGTCCGTTCACGCCTGTTGATCACGCGGGCCGCCGGTTCGTCCCCGGGCAGGGGAACAACGCGTATATCTTCCCTGGTGTCGGGCTCGGTCTGATCGCCTGCGAGTCGGGGCGTGCAACGGATGAGATGTTCCTCGCGGCCGCACGCGCGCTGGCGGGGCAAGTGACCGAGGCGGATCTGGAGACGGGGTGCGTCTACCCCGAGTTGGACCGGATTCGAGAGGTGTCCGTCCACGTGGCCCGGGCGGTCGTGCGAGTCGCGCTCGAGCAGGGGCATGCCCGCATCCCGCTTCCAGATGACCTCGAGGCCCATGTTCGCTCGCTCATGTACGATCCGGTCTACCCGACCTACGCCTGACTTCGGAGAGATCCCGTGACCGTCGAACGCCTGCGGCACATCCCGGGGTTCTCGATCGACGAGGTGGCCGCAGCAGCAGGCGAGGGTCCCGAGGTGCTGCGGCTCGAGAACCTCGACACCGATATCGCTCCTCCGAAGGTGGCGCTGGACGTTACGCGTGCCGCCGTCGGCGACGACGATGCGAACAGCTACCTGCCCTTCACGGGACGCGTCGAGCTCCGCGTCGCGGCGGCACGGCACGTGGGCCGGCTGGCGGGAGTCCCGTACGACCCGGACGCGCAGTGCGTGATCACCGCCGGCGGCACCGAAGGGATGCTGAACGCGTTGCTGGCCACGACCGACCGGGGCGACGAGGTGATACTGACCGACCCGACCTACGCGGGCATGATCCAGCGTGTACGGCTGGTCGGTGCGCATCCGCGGCTCGTGCCTTTGGTGCGTGACGGGCCCGAATGGCGTCTGGATCTCGACGAGCTGGCTCGGCTGACGTCGGATCGCACCAGGGCCCTGTTCATCATGAACCCCTCCATGCCCTCGGGTGCCGTGCTTTCGCCCGAAGAATGGTCGGCGATCGCGCAGACCTGCCGTGAGAGAGACGCCTGGCTGCTGTACAACGCGGCGATGGAGCGAATCCTGTTCGACGGCCGACCGTATCTCCACCCCGCGAGTCTCCCCGGGATGGCCGGGCGGACGATCACGATCGGATCCGTATCGAAGGAGTATCGGATGATCGGGTGGCGCGTCGGCTGGGTCGTGGGGCCGACCGAGGTGATCGCCGGCGTCGCCCGCGCCGGGATCTACAACGTCGTGACACCGGTCGGGATCGCTCAGCCGGCTGCCGCAGCCGTACTGTCCGCACCCGACGAGGCGGACGATGTGCGGGACGCGGTGCGCGAGTGGCAGCGAAGACGGGATCTAGTCGTCCAGGAGTTGGCAGATCTCCCGCTGATGCCGGCGGCCGGTGGTTGGTCGATGCTGCTGGATACGGGCGCTCTGGGTCACGACGCCGGATCCGCCTCCACCCGTCTCCTGGACCGGGGGAGGATCGCAGCCACTCCGATGAGCTACTGGGGTAAGCGAGACGCGGACCGCTTGATTCGGCTCGTGTTCAGCAACGAGCCGCTAGACCGACTGACCGGTATCGGCAGCCGTGTGCGACGCAGCCTGTGTTGAACCCATGAACGGAAGACCCGTCGTCAAGTACGTCTCCATCGCCGCCGCGGCGCTGGCGCTCGTGGCCATCGGCCTCGCGGTCTGGGACCTCATCGAGGGTGCCGGGAACGCGAGGGATTCGATCCGGATTCTCCTACTGGCCGCGGCCGTGCTGTTCGTCGCGGGCATCTCGCTCAGACGAGGCACCTCATCTTCGGACGGTTCGTAGGAGCGACATGAAGACCGACAGGAGGGCTCGGACAAGCGCCGACCGGGCACTCCCGGCGGCTGCCGTCTGGCTCTTCGCGGCCCTCACCGCATCCCCCCTCGACGCCCAGGAGACTCCGAGCGGCACACTGTGGGTCGGAGCCGGTCTCGGTGCTGGAGGAGTGACTGCCCGCGAAGGGACCGTGGCCGGTCTCACCGGCTCCGCGCGTCTCGGCGTGGATCTGAGCCGCACCGTGGCGGCGGTGCTCGAAGGCGACATCGCGAGGCTCATCGATGGCGATCCGGACCCGGCCAACTTCAGCGGCGACTTCGACACGGAAGTGTTTCGGACGACTCACCTTCTCCTATCGGCTCAGATCACGACATCGGAGCGGACGTTCCTGCGTCCAGGGCTGGGTCTCGGCATCCACGACCTGGAGGTCGGGAGGGATTGCGACCCCATCGCGGACACCTGCGCCGGGGCGGAGCGAGCCACGGAGGGCGGCTACGCGGCGGGGCTGACGTGGGGGTACTCGCTCGCGTCCGCTGCACCCGTCGGATGGTCCGTCGAATTGATGACGCGGGTAAGCGACACCGAGGACGGAACCCGGTTCACGTTCGGCGTGCTCCTGGTCGCCAGCCTCGGACCAGCCGGCTGACGGAGCCGATCTCAGATCGGCTTCCCCCCCGGCCACGAGCTGGAGCCCCATTCCGGCGCTCTGCGGCAACGCTACTCCTGAGCCGCGACCTCGTCCTTCGTCCGGTAGCGCTCGAACCAGGCCAGTATGTGCGCCACCTTGGAGATCAGATGGCTGGGGCGCGCCGCGATACCGTGTGATGCCTCCGGGATCCGAACCAGCGCCGCATCGATCTCGCGGATCTTGAGGGCCTGGTAGAATTGCTCCGACTCGGACATGGGCGTTCGCCAGTCCACCTCGCCCGTGATTAGCATGGTGGGGGTCTTCACGTTCCCGACGAACTGGATGGGCGAGCGACTCAGGTAATGATCCGGGTCCTCCCACGGGAGCGAAGGGAACCAGTACTCCGCCGCCCTGCCACCCATGTCCGCGGTCAGCACCCAGCTGTACCAGTTGATCACCGGCTTCTGGACGGCGGCGCCGGCGAACCGGTCCGTATGTCCGACGATCCAGCTGGACAGAACACCCCCGCCGCTTCCCCCCGTCACGAACAGCTGGTCCTCGTCCACGAACCCCTGCTCGATCACCGCGTCCACCCCCGACATGAGGTCGTGGAAGTCGTCCCCGGGGTACGCGTGGTGGATCAGGTTCCCGAATTCCTCTCCGTAACTCGTGCTGCCGCGTGGGTTCGTGTACAGAACGACGTAACCCGCGGCGGCGTATAGCTGGATCTCCGCCGAAAAGCGGTCACCGTAGTTGGCGAACGGTCCGCCGTGGATCTCCAGGATGAGTGGGTACTTTCGATTCGGGTCGAAGCCCGGCGGCTTGACGATCCACCCCTGGATTCGCCGGCCATCGTACGATGACTCGTACCAGATCTCCTCCACCTGGCCGAGCTCCTTGTGCCCGAACAGGTCCTCGTTCAGAGCCGTGAGGCGCCGCGTTTCCTGCCCCGGGCCCCCGACGGCCACGTCCGACGGGTGATCGGGTCTGGAGTGGGTGAACGCGAAGCGACCGTTGCGCGCGACGGAGTAGGACCCACCGGAGTACGGCCGACCGATCGACAGCCCGCCAAGATCGGTCGCGAGCTCGCGAACGCTCCCGTCGAGCGTCACGTATGCGACCTTGCTGTTTCCTTCGGTGGAATACTGGAAGAAGAGACCTCTCCCGTCCGCGGACCACCTGGCCTGACCGACACTCCGGTCGAGCCCATCTGTCAGCGAGCGTGCCCCACTACCGTCCCGATTCATCACGTACAGCTCGGTGATCTGGAACCCCTGATAACGGTCGTCAAACCCGGTGTACGCGATCAGCGACCCATCGGGTGACACGATCGGGCTGTTGTCCGGCCCAAGGCGGTCCGTCAGAGGACGGACCGACCCGTCCGAAACGGCCACCTCGTACACCTCCCTGTTTCCGGTCTGGTATTCCCAGTTTTCGCGGCGGTTAGCCGAGATGAGGAGGTATTGACCATCGGGTGTCCAGGACGGGGTGCCTCCGTGATTGTAGGGGCCGTGGGTCAGCTGGCGGGGCGTCCCGCCCTCCACGGGGATCACGAACAGATGCTGCTGCCCCTGTCGAAGGAATCCCTGCCCATCGCGCCGATAGATGAGCCGTTCGTACGTCGTGGCCGGCGGGGCCCAGTCCGCGCCCTCGGGCTTGCGGGGCAAAGTGGCGAACGGCTCGGGCGACATCGGCATGAACATGCTGAATGCGATCCGGCTCCCATCGGGAGACCAGCTCAGTCCGCCCGGCGACCGCTGGAGGTTGGTGAGCTTCGCGGTCTCACCCGTATCCATCCACCGGAGGAAGAGCTGCCGCCTCTCGTTCCGGTCCGTCGACACGTACAGTAACTGCGAGCCGTCAGGCGACCAGCGTGGAGCCGAGTAATTGGCGGGGCCCGTGATCAGCGGGCGATGTTCGCTGCCGTCGAAGTTCAGGATCCAGATCTCTCCCCGGGTTCGGTCGGACATGATGTCGTTCGAGGAGCGCACGTACACGATCTGCGATCCGTCCGGTGAGATCTGCGGGTCCCCGGCGAACTCGAGCTGGAAGACGTCCGCAGGCTGAAAGTGCCCATCGTCTCGTTCACCCGCGCTCGCTGCATCCTGCCCCACCAGCGGTGCACCGATAAGCACCGCCAGACCGGCCCACAGCACGTTCAACAGCCGCATGAGCTCCTCCTGCGTCTACCCGTGTTTGTCAGACGGAACCCGCCGGTGGAGACCTCGCCGGCTTCGGGTCCGAAGAACAGGACCCGGACCGCGAGGTCGTCGGTGAATTCCTCGAAATGATGCTCGACTACAGCGGTAAAGCGAGGCGGACCGCTCGCTCTCGCTGAGGCGCGCGAGCGCGTCCGCCAGCTTCAGATGCGCGGTGTGGATGTGGCCCTCTTCAATCCGTCGATGGGGCGCGGATCACCGCTTCGATGTGCTTGGCTACGGCATCGACATCCCGGTAGGACAGCCCGTACAAACCCCACGCCGGCATCTCGGATTCATGCCCGACGTAGACCCGATGCCGAATAGCCGTAACATCGCCCGCGTACTGCCAGTCATCCACCAACAGGTCCGGCATGTCGAGCGTATGCTCTACGGCGAGCGCACCGTCACCGCGGCCTTCCATTCCGTGGCATTTCTGGCAGCTGACCCGCCACACCAGCGCGCCGCGCGCGAGAAGAGTGTCCTGGCTCGCCCACTGGATGGTGTCGAAGACCGCGGAGTCGTACATGGCTTCCGCGGTCGCGACCGAGTCGGCGCGAGCCATGCGCAAGTCCTCTGCCTGGCGTGCGGCCTCCTCCTCAGCGCTGGGGCCGCACCCGCTCGCCAGGAGCGCGCCGACTAGGACTAGCATTGCCTGTCTAGTGGTCATCGTGTCGCTCCTTGCAGTGGTATGTGAGAAAGTTACGGCCGTGGGTGGGCGCCGGACCAGCGGTGCGGCCGCCCCCCGAGGCTGACGGGGGAGGCAGCCGTGCATAGCTTGGGGCGCATGAACGACCGCCTGGCGATCCCCGAGACGATCCGCTGGACCGAGGATGGCGCTGGACTCGTGATCCTCGACCAGACCCGGCTCCCGGGCGAGCGCGTGGAGCTCGAGCTTCGCGCGCTCGACGATATAGAGGAAGCGATTCAGAGTCTCCGCGTGCGCGGCGCTCCCCTCATCGGTATCACGGCTGCGATGGGCCTCGCGGCCCTCGCGCGCCGCGAGGCGAGGAACGCGGACCTCATGAGCGAGCATTTGCTGAACCGGTTGACCTCCTGGGCAGACCGCCTCGCTGACGCCCGCCCCACCGCCGTGAACCTGCAGTGGGCGATCGACCGCATGCGGGCGGCCTTCCCGCCACGACCCGACGAGACGGCGGAAGCGCTGGCCGAGCGTCTCGCCCTCGAAGCGAGTGCGATTCTCGAAGAGGACCGGCGGATGTGCCGCCGGATCGGGGAGCATGCCGCTTCGCTGCTCCCTGACGGGGCGAGCGTGATCACCCACTGTAACGCGGGAGCCCTGGCCACGGGTGGGATCGGAACGGCTCTCGCCCCCGTGTACGTGGCCACCGAGCGCGGCTTGCGCGTGCACGTGTTCGCGGACGAGACCCGCCCCCTTTTGCAGGGAAGCCGACTGACCGCATGGGAGCTCTCGCAAGCGGGTGTGGAGGTCACCGTCATCTCCGACAACATGGCCGGTGCGCTTTTCGCTCAGAGGCCACCGGATATCGTGTTCGTGGGCTCGGATCGCATCGTGGCGAACGGGGACGTAGCGAACAAAGTGGGCACGTACGGACTCGCGGTCCTCGCCCAGCACCACGGAGTTCCATTCTACGTGCTCGCGCCCACCTCGACCGTCGACCTCGACACGGCCACCGGTGGACAGATCCCGATCGAGCACCGAAGCGCGGACGAGGTCCGACGAGGCTTTGGCACGCTCACGGCACCGGAAGACGCCGCAGTGTGGAGCCCGGCGTTCGACGTCACGCCGGCCGGGATGATCGCCGGCATCGTCACGGAGCAGGGTATACACCGACCGCCGTACGAGAAGTCGCTGGCCGGCGCGGTCGCGCAGGCGCGTGAGGAGCGGGGCCTCGCCGCTGGCTGAGCGCGGGCGGACCGGGCTACGCGGGAGGCGGCTCGCGAGGTGTGAGAATGGGAAGGTACGCCTTCCAGGGTCCGACATCGTCCTCGAACTGCCGCGCGACGACGCGAGCGATCTGAGCCAGGTGATTCAGGTCATGGACAACCCACGTCGCGAGCAGCTCGGCGAACGTCACTTCTCCCAATTCGGGGTGCATGCCGACCGCATCCAGCTCAGCACCCCCCTCCAGCAGCTCCTGCAGGCTGGCCAGGTTGGCCGTCCTCAGCCGCTCGAACTCCTCCAGGAGATCGGTCAGGCTCCGGCCGACGGTGCGATCCACGTGCGCGAATCGGTCGAAGGGCTCGAATGGGCGCCACGACCCCTCGGACAGGATGATGCGCGCGCGGGGGATCCAGTCCTTCGTCTCTCCCTCGATCAGGTGACCGAGCACGGAGAACGGGCTGAACGTGCCCTCGCCCTCGTCCGCATGCAGCAGGTCTTCGGGGAGATCCTCGAGGAGAGCCCGGATCGTGCCCGGGGTGCGGGAGAGGATACGGATCATCTCCTCGACGGCATGCCGGGCATCCGGTTGCGACGCCAACCGCCCCTCCTTCCGTTGAGGCCTCGGGTGACACGCCCGACCCAATCTTCTCTTCGGGCGTCCCGCGCGACAGGTTGCAGATCGATCAGCACCCCTGCGAGGAGCGTGCGCCGTGCATGACATACCCTACCTCACGGCCGGCGAGATGCGCGAAGTCGATCGCGCGATGATCGAGGACTTCAGGATCGAGCTCATCCAAATGATGGAGAACGCCGGTCGAGTTCTCGGCAGTCTCGCCCGGTCGCGTTTCCTGGGTGGCAACGTGATCGGCCGCAGCGTGCTCGTCCTGTGCGGGACGGGCAACAACGGAGGCGGCGGTCTCGTGTGTGCACGCAGACTGCACGGTTGGGGGGCCAGCGTCCGAGTCATCACCGCGAAGCCCGAGGAGGAGTTCATCGGTGTCCCGGAACACCAGCTCGACATCGTGAGTCGGCTCGGGATCCCGATCACGGACATGCACGGGCCGACCGTTCTCTCGGAGGTCGACCTGGTGGTTGACGCGATCATCGGGTATGGGCTGTCGGGACCTCCACGCGATGACGCGGCACGCCTGATCCGCCTCGGCAACGAGTACGGATCTCCCATCCTCAGTCTGGACGCACCTTCGGGTCTGGACGTGACCACGGGAGCCGCGCTCGAGCCCACGATGCGCGCCACGGCGACCCTCACGCTCGCGATGCCCAAGGTGGGTCTGCGCTCCCCCGAGGCCGCCGAGTACGTGGGGGAGCTCTACCTGGGAGACATCAGCGTGCCGCCCGAGTTGTTCGCCGGTCACGGTCTCGCGTACGACGTCGGACCGATATTCGCGCGAGAAGAGGTGATCCGCGTTTGACGTCTCCCCAGCGATCGGTTCGACTGCTCGATCGTCTGCGAGAGGAGCGGCCCCTGGCGGCGGTCGAGCTCCGTCCGCCTCGCGCCGACCTGACGCGCGGCGACAGCATCGAGACATGGATCGACCTGTTTCATGCTTTCCGACGCCTCGCGGCCGAGGAGACGTTCGTGTTCGTGACGGACAACGCGGTCGGCGAGACCGAGGAAGAGAACCTCCAACACCTGACCGCGAACCTCGCCGGACAGATCGATCCTGCCACGATCGTGCCGTTTCTCACCTGCAAGCACCCGCTCGAGTACTGTCTCATGTATGCCTCCAGAGCGAGCGCTCGGGGGGTTCAGGCATTGACGGTCGTGGGTGGCGATGAGACGGGCGGCGTGTCCCGTTGCGTTCCGCACGCCTTCGAGCTGAGACAGCTTCTCCGGGAGCGACTCCCCCACCTCGGTCTGGGAGGGTGGGCGAACCTTCATCGTGATCAGGTTCAACAGGTCGATTATCTGCTCGACGAGCGGTTCGAGGCCGATTACTACCTCACCCAGATCGTGTCGCACCACGACGCCAGGTTCGTGGAGAGCTGGCTGGAGGAGACGGGCCGTCGCGGGCTCACGACGCCCGGGGTCTTCGGCGTGTTCTTCTACAGGAGCGCGCGACCCGCGATGCTCGAACGCCTGGGCCGTTTCTTCCCCGTCCCGGCCGAGCTGATCTCGCGCGAGTTTGCATCGGGCGACACCGCAGAGGAGATCTGCGCCCGGACCGTCGTGGCGCTACGCCGGATGGGGGTCGACAAGATCTACGTGTGTAACCTCGGAGGGCGGCGCGCCGCGCAGCGATACGGTCGAATCGCGGAGGCGGTCGACGCGCTCCTGTAACAGCACCTGTAGCAGGTCCAGCGGAAACAGGGCGAGTCACGCGCACGAGCTTTCGGCGCGGTCCAAAGACTAGCCGTCGCCCAGCACCGCCAGTGCGCGCTCGACGCGATTTCGGGGCGCACTGATCATCACGCCTTGAACGGAGTCCCGTACGGCCGCGAGCATCTCTCGCGCCAGTATCACGCCTTCGCGCTCCGCGGTTTCGCGTCCTTCCTCTTCGGCATCGCGCATGCGGTCGACGACCCACTCCGGCACCTCCAACCCCGGTACTTCGTTGGCTAGGAACTCCGCGTTTCGGAGAGACAGCAGGGGCCAGATGCCCGCCAACACCGGTATGCCGTACTCACGGACCGGTGCGAGCGCTTCCAGAAAGCGATCGGGATCGAATACCGGTTGGGTGATCGCGAAGTCGGCGCCGGCCTCGACCTTCCACGCGAAGCGACGCAGCTCGTCCTCCTGGTCCATCGCGGTCTGGTTCAGCGCCACCCCGATGACGAACGAGGTGGGTGCACCGATCGCGGAGCCGCCCGGATCCCGTCCGCGATTGAGCTGGTGTACCACGTTTGTCAGTCCGATGCTGTCGATGTCGTAGACTCCCGTTGTGTCGTACGGCCCGCTGCGGGGGGGATCACCGGTCACCAGGAGGAGGTTCCTGACCCCCGCGCCCGCTGCACCAAGCAAGTCGGTCACCATGCCCAGCATGTTGCGGTCGCGACACGTGTAGTGTACGACCGCCTCGACGCCGACTTCGCGCTCGATGATGATCGCTGCCGGCAACGAGCCGATCCGGCTGCTTGCCGCCGGCGGATCGACGATATTCACCGCGTCGACACCGGCGTCCCGAAGATGCCGAGTGCGCGCGATCAACTCCCGCGGCTCCCACCCGCGCGTCGGCGTCAGCTCAACCGTGTGCACGAACTCTCCTGCGGCGAGCTTGCGCCCGAGCGCGGAGCGATCCTGTAGCGAGACAGGCTCGAGCCGATTCGGATCGGGCACGTCGTGAACCGCCTCGACCCGCACCCGCGGCGTTCGATTCCGCTGCGCACCCAACAACTCGGCCATATGCCGGGTATGCTCGGGTGTCGTCCCACAACACCCGCCGATGAACCTGGCTCCGGCCTCCGCCATGCGGCGTGCGTATCGGGCCATGTACTCGGGGCTCGCGAGGTAGATCTTGCGATCGCCGACATCGCGGGGGAGTCCTGCGTTCGGCAGGGCGGAGATGGGGAGGGATGTAACGGCCAACATCCGCTCCACGGTCTCCAGCGCCGCCGACGGCCCCAGCGAACAGTTGAGACCGAAGACCTCCACGCCCCATTGCTCCGCCGCTTCAGCGACGGCTTCGACGGTAGCCCCGTACGCCGTCTCCCCTGCCTCCCCAAAGGACATCTGAGCGAACACCGGCAGATCCGTGACCGCGCGCGCGCCTGACAGCGCGGCGTGCAGCTCTTCGATGTCGCTGAACGTCTCGAGCACGAACCCGTCTACTCCGCCCTCGGCGAGTCCCGTCGCTTGCCGACTGAAGAAGTCGACCGCCTCGTCGATCGAGGTCGGCCCCCAGGGCTCGATGCGGATCCCGAGCGGACCGATCGCCCCCAGCACGCAGGCCCGGTCGCCGGCCGCGCGCCGCGCGAGACCGGCCGCCGCCTCGTTCACCTCTTCGGTCTGCTCGTCGAGATTGAAGGCGGACAGCTTCACCGGATTCGCGCCGAACGTGTTGGTCTCGATCACCTCCGCGCCGGCCCGCACGTAGTCCGAATGAACGCCGAGCACGACGTCCGGCCGGGTGAGGTTCAGCTCATCGTAGCACACGTTCACGAACACGCCCCGGGTGTACAGCACGGTTCCCATGGCCCCGTCCATGAGGTGGACGCGTCCGTCTTCGATCAGCTCCCGCAATCGCTCGCTCACGGGGCGCCCACGGGCTCGGGTTCGGGCGTGTACGCCAGACTGGGCGAGAGCCAACGCTCGACTTCCGGAAGCGGCATCCCGGCGCGCGACGCGTAGTCCGCGACCTGGTCACGATCGATTCTTCCGACCCCGAAGTAGAACGAGTCCGGGTGCGAGAAGTACCAACCGCTCACCGATGCGGCCGGCCACATGGCATAGCTCTCGGTCAACTCGACCCCGATGGCCTGCGGCACACCCAGCAGGTCGAAGAGCAGGCGCTTCTGCGTGTGATCCGGACACGCCGGGTAACCGGGCGCCGGTCGGATCCCGTCGTAGGCCTCGGCGATCAGGGCCTCGATGTCGAGCGACTCGCCCGGCGCGTACCCCCACAGCTCGGCCCGAACCCGCTGGTGCAAGCGTTCCGCGAGGGCCTCGGCCAGCCTGTCTGCCAGCGCCTTCGAGAGGATGCTTCGGTAGTCGTCGTGGTCCGCCTCGAAGGCCGCGCACAGCTCCTCCAGACCCAGGCCGGCGGTCACGGCGAACGCGCCGATCCAGTCCTCCGCGTGCCGATCCACGGGCGCCACGAAGTCCGCCAGACAGACGTTGCGACGGTCGTCCCGCCGCTCCATCTGCTGACGCAGGTGGTGAGCGATGGCCCCGGTTCGCGTCCGATCCGACCCCTCGAACAGGATCACGTCGTCACCGCTCGATGCGGCGGGAAACAGCCCGACCACGGCCCGCGCCGTGAGCAGCCGCTCTTCCACGATGCGCTCGAGCAGCGCCCTGGCGTCATCGAACAGCCCGCGCGCCGACTCCCCCACGACAGGGTCCTCCAGGATCGCCGGATACCGGCCCCGCAGCTCCCAAGCCTGAAAGAAGGGAGTCCAGTCGATGAAGCCGATCAGCTCCTCGATGGAGTAGCTCCCGTAGACTTCGATCCCGGGCTTCGGGGGTCGCGGGGGCGTATATGAGTCCCAATCGCACGTCCAGCGATTGGCGCGCGCCTCCTCGAGCGACACCAGCCGTCGTCCGCCCTCGCGCTCGGCGAACTCGACTCGCACCCGCTCGTACTCCTCGGCGACCCCGCGCGCGAAGGACTCGCGACGCTCTGGATTGAGCAGGCTGGACACGACGCCCACGCACCGTGACGCATCGAGCACGTGCACGATCGGTCCCCTGTACTTCTCATCGATCCGCACGGCCGTGTGCTTCCGAGACGTGGTCGCGCCCCCGATCAGCAGCGGAGTCTCGAGCTCCTGACGCTCCATCTCCCCGGCCACGTGCACCATCTCGTCCAGCGAGGGGGTGATGAGCCCGCTCAGTCCGATGATGTCGGCCCCCTGCTCGCGAGCGGTCTCCAGGATGCGGTCGGCCGGAACCATCACGCCGAGATCGATCACCTCGTAGTCGTTGCAGCCGAGAACCACTCCCACGATGTTCTTCCCGATGTCGTGCACATCGCCTTTCACGGTAGCGAGCAGGATCTTCCCTTTCGAGCGGGCGCTCGCGCCTCCGTCGCCACCCGCCGCGCGCTCCGCTTCGAGGAACGGGACGAGGTATTCCACCGCCTTCTTCATGACTCGGGCGCTCTTCACCACCTGCGGGAGGAACATCTTCCCGCTTCCGAACAGGTCGCCCACCCGCTGCATGCCACCCATGAGGGGACCTTCGATTACGCTCAGCGGGCGCTCGTACATCAGACGCGCCTCTTCGGTGTCTTCTTCGATGAAGTCGACGATCCCTTCGACGAGCGCATGCTTCAGGCGCTCCTCCACCCCCAGATCCCGCCAGGCGAGATCGGGTCCCGAGCGCTCTGTCTGACCGCTCACACGGCCGGCAATCTCGGTCAGACGCTCCGTGGCGTCCGCGCGGCGGTTGAAGAGGACATCCTCCACGGCCTCGAGAAGCTCGCCGGGGATATCGTCGTATACGGGAAGGCGGCCCGCGTTGACGATGCCCATGTCGAGGCCGGCTTGAATCGCGTGGTACAGGAAGGCCGAGTGCATCGCTTCCCGCACCGCGTTGTTGCCGCGGAACGCGAACGAGAAGTTGCTCACCCCGCCACTCACCAGGGCGCCCGTGAGCGTCTCCTTAATGCGCCGCGTGGCCCCTAGAAACGCCCGCCCGTATTCGTTGTGGGATTCGATGCCCGTCGCGACCGCGAATATGTTCGGATCGAAGATGATGTCTTCGGGCGGAAAGCCGACGTCTTCGGTGAGGAGCGTGAACGCGCGCTCGCAGATCTCCACCTTGCGGTCCTCGGTGTCGGCCTGCCCCTCCTCGTCGAACGCCATCACGATCACGGCGGCCCCGTACCGCCGGACGAGCCGTGCCTGCTCCAGGAAGAGATCCTCGCCCTCCTTCAGGCTGATCGAGTTCACCACCCCCTTCCCTTGCAGGCACTTCAGACCCGCCTCGATCACCTCCCAGCGCGACGAGTCGACAACCACAGGGACGCGGGCGATGTCCGGCTCGGCCGCGATCAGGTTGAGGAAACGCGTCATCGCCTCGACCGAATCGAGAAGCCCTTCGTCCATGTTGATGTCGATCATCTGCGCGCCGTTCAGCACCTGGTCACGCGCGACGTCGATCGCGTCCTCGAAGCGGTCCTCCTGGATGAGCCGGGCGAAGCGTGCCGAGCCCGTTACGTTCGTGCGTTCCCCGATGTTCAAGAACAGGCTGTCCGGACGTATGACGAGTGGCTCGAGCCCGCTCAGGCGCGGGAGTCTCGACGGCCGGGCCGGAGCCCGGGGTGCCAGGCCACGCACCCGGTCGGCGAGGGCCCGTGTGTGATCGGGCGTTGTCCCGCAGCAGCCCCCGACGACGTTGACGAGTCCATCGTCTGCGAACCCGCCAAGCACCGCCGCCATCGCCTCGGGACTCTCGTCGTACTCGCCGAACTCGTTGGGCAAACCTGCATTCGGGTGACAGCTCACTCGAGTGTCCGCAAGGCGAGAGAGCTCCTCCACGTAGGGGCGCAGGTCGCTAGCCCCGAGTGCGCAATTCAGGCCTACACTGAACAGATTCGCGTGCCGAATCGAACACCAGAACGCCTCTGTCGTCTGCCCGGACAGGGTGCGCCCGCTGCGATCGGTGATCGTCCCCGACACCCAGAGCGGGACCTCGACATCGAGCGTTTCGACCAGATCCAGGAGCGCGAACAGGGCCGCCTTGCAGTTCAGCGTGTCGAACACTGTCTCCACGAGGAGGAGATCCACGCCGCCGGCGATCAGCGCTTCGGCTTGCTCCCGATATGCGCCTGCCAGTTCGTCGAACGTCACCGCCCGAAAGCTCGGGTTCTCCACGTCGGGCGAGAGCGATGCCGTTCGGTTGGTCGGACCGAGACTGCCGGCGACAAAGCGCGGTCGCGTCGGGTCGAGGGCCCAGAACTCGTCCGCTGCGGCCCGTGCGATCCTGGCGGCTTCCCGGTTCATGTCGGCTACGGCGGCTTCCGTGCCGTAATCGGCTTGTGAGATCGCCTGCGCGTTGAACGTGTTCGTCTCGATGATGTCCGCGCCCGCATCCAGATACGCACGGTGGATGTCCGCGATCGCATCCGGTCGCGTGAGCGACAGGAGGTCGTGGTTCCCCTGCAGCGGCGTGGGGTGGTTCGCGAACCGCTCACCCCGGTAGTCGCTCTCTTCGAGGCGGAAGCGCTGGATCATGGTCCCCATCGCACCATCGAGCACGAGGATGCGGTCCTCGCACGCCGCCCGAAGCACCTCTGCCCGGCTGTCGCGATCTTGCCTCACATACCCTCCAACAAAGAAGCCCCGCCGCTAGTCGCGCCGGGGCGGGCTCTTTAGCGACTTTTTTAGCGTGGCTGCAATCTGCCTCAAATCACCACGTACGATCGGCTGTCATGTTGTACTCGGCCGTGCAATATAGGGGCCACTCGATTCTGTGGGAAATCCCGTGGAGCGCCCGGCTAGCGGATACCGGTGTCGCAGGAGAACGCGAGCGCCGTCAGCTCACCGGGTGTGACAGAAGCAGCAGTGGGGGCAGGGAGTGACATCGCGCCCGGACACTCTCGCACCTCGACCTGATAGTCGCCCGGCACGAGCAACGCGATCACGTTCCCGGCTGCGTCCGTCCGAACGCGAGTGTCACCCGAGGCGTCCGTGCGCCGGATGAGCACCAGGGCATCCTCCACAGGGGCCGAGTTGTCCTCCCCCTCCCTGGCGACGGGCTGGATCGGGCCCCGCGTAACGAGGATGTCGAAGCCCGTATTGGGATCCGTGCCGAGAATCGATGGCGAGCACGCCGCGAGCCATATGGCGACCCCCAACACGAGCCCGATGATCCACGGGACCCGTCGTCGCGCCCGCCAGTGCGCGCGTGAGGAGCGGGGGAGAACGAGCCTCGTCATCGCCTCTTCCCTGTCTGGTCCGAGAATCACCCCGGAGGGCAGCCAAAGTATAGACGCTCGAGCTTACCGATTCGTGACGCCCTCGGCCGTTCGAGCCCTCCTTCCCTTCGATGCGCGGGCATGGACCGGTGTTAGTCGACCGGGCCCGACTCGAGCCGTTATGTTGGGTCCAGCGAGATGGTAGCTGCCGGAGTCTCTTCAGCTGGTGGCCTGTGCAGGTTGGCGACCGGTGAGCCTGCGGACGCTCGGCGATGCCACACACCCGTGCTTGACCAGACCTCTTATGCTTGACGTCCCACAGGTTCGATCGTTCGGGTCGATCGGGATCGCGGCGATGCTCGCGCTTGGCTGCGGCCCGGCATCGACCGTCGATGATGCCCTGATCATCCGAAACGTGACCCTCATCGACGGGACCGACACGACCCCGCGTCCGGACATGACGGTGCTAATACGCGGAGACCGCATCGCCGCGGTGGGGCCGTCCGAGACGATCGAGTGTCCCGCCGGCGGGCGTGTGATCGACGGCTCGGGCAAGTACATCATTCCCGGGCTGTGGGACATGCACGTCCACCTGTCCAAGACGCGCGCCTCGGCCCTGATCCTGTTCGTGACGAACGGGGTCACCTCGGTGCGTGACATGGGGGGGGAGCTCGAAGAGCTACTCGACTGGCGGGAAGCCATCGGGCGGGGAGACCGTCTGGGTCCACGGATGGTGCTGGCCGGGCCCTACCTCGAGACACCCGAGAACGTAGAGCGCATGCTGGACGCGGAGGTGGTCGAGCCGGTCGGGCGCACGCGGATCGCGGTCGGCGATCCCGACCGAGCTCGTGTGGTAGTGGACTCGCTGGCGGCGCTGGGAGTCGATTTCATCAAGGTGCGGACGCTGGCCTCCCTCGACACGTACCGAGCGATCGTGGCTGCGGCGCGCGCGCATGATCTGCGCGTTGCCGGACACACGTTCGGCCTCCCTCCCGATGAGCTGATCGAGACCGGTCACCGAAGCATCGAGCATTTCCTCTATCCACCTTTGGGAAGCGTATCGGCCCACGAGCGCGCGGCTTTCTACTCGGAGCTCGTGGCCCGCGACGTGGCCGTGGTGCCGACCCTGGTGAACTTCGAGGCTTCGATACTCTTGTCGGCCGATACGCTCGACGCGATCGTTCGAGACAGCCTCGGACTTCTCGACGACCGGCGGCCCTATGCATCTCGCTTCCTGATCGCGGACTGGCGGGAGCAGGCTGCCGAGCGCCGTGCGGACTCGGGTGTCGACTGGCCCGTGATCTATCAAGGCTGGGTGACGACCCTGCGCGAGATGCATCGCGCCGGAGTCCGCATTCTGGCAGGATCCGACGCGGCGGTCATCAACATCTACCCGGGCTCCAGCCTGCACGAGGAGCTGGGGCTGTTCGTGCGGGCCGTCGGGATGACGCCTCACGAGGCCCTGATGGGCGCCACGCGCCATCCCGCCGAGTTTCTGGGCCTGTCCGATGAGCTGGGAACGGTCGAGCCCGGCTTCCTGGCCGACCTCGTCCTCCTCGCCGCCGATCCGCTCGCCGACGTTTCGAACCTGAGCGCCATCGACGCCGTCATCCTTCGTGGTCGCTACCTGGGCCGGGCCGAGCTGACCGCGCTCCAAGGCGAGGTCTTCACGGCCGATGATCTCGCGCACATCGACTGGCGATGAGCAACTTGCGGGTCGACCGATTCGTCCTCCGAGAGATTCGGCTCCCGCTGCGGGAGCGGTTCGAGATCTCCTCGGGCTGGGTGGACCAGCGCCGGATCTTGCTCCTGGAGCTTCACCACCCGGACGGACTCGTCACGTGGGCGGAATGCGTGGCCGGCGAGCGTCCCAACTACTCCCCCGAGACCATCGACACCGCATGGCTCGCGATCCGGGAATGGTTCGGCCCGAAGGTCCTCGCGCGCGCGTTCGCGAAGCCCGAAGACGTGTCGCGGCGGCTGGCGGACGCGGCCCGCGGCCACCCGATGGCGAGGGCCACCGTGGAGATGGGGTTCTGGTGCATGGCGGCCGAGATGGACCAGGTGCCGTTGGCCGCGCGGCTAGGAGGAAGCCAGCGCCGGGTGCCGGTCGGTATCTCTCTGGGGATCCAGGATTCACCCGAGGCCCTGGCGGCGAAGGCGTCGGCGGCCATCGATGCCGGGTACCGCAAGGTAAAGCTCAAGATCCGGCCCGGAGCGGATCACGATTACGTGGCCGCCGTTCGCGAGGCCCTGGGTCCTGTAGCGGGGCTCGCAGTCGATGCGAACGCGGCCTACTCGCTCGCGGACGCCGAGGATCTCCGTCGACTCGATCGCTTCGAGCTCATGATGATCGAACAGCCGCTCGCGACGGGTGATCTGGTTCGACACGCCGAGCTTCAGTCACGATTGGAGACACCGATCTGCCTCGATGAGTCCATCGTGGATGTCGCCAGCGCAGAGGACATGATCACCCTCGGCAGCGGCCGGATCATCAACGTGAAGCCCGGACGGGTCGGCGGCTTCGTGGCGGCCCGAGCCATCCATGACATGGCGGAGGCGCACGGGATGCCTGTGTGGTGTGGCGGCATGCTCGAAAGCGGTGTGGGCCGCGCGTACAACGTCGCGCTCGCATCGCTCCGCAACTTCAGACTCCCGGGTGATCTTTCGCCGAGCGGGCGTTACTGGGAGCGTGACATCGTCAAACCGGAATGGACCATGACCGACGACGGGCTGGTGGAGGTCCCGTTCGACGCCCCGGGGCTCGGCGTCGACGTGGACGCGGACAGGATCGAAGACCTCACCGTGCGAACCGAGGAGCTCGCCGGGGACCCATGACCCGGCACCACTGAGTCGAGGGTATGAGGAACCGACCGAAAACCCCCGTGGAAGAGGGACCCTTCACCCTCAGGCACCTGGAGCGCCTGGCGGAATTCGACGCCTGCGTGCACCTACAGCGCATCACCTGGGGCGACACGTTCTCGGAGTTCGTTCCGGGCTCGTTGCTGTTCGTGACGCAGAAGGTGGGCGGGCTCGTCGCCGGAGCCTTCACCGAGAGGGAGCGACTCGTCGGCTTTGTCTTCAGCCTCCAGGGGACGCGCGACGAGGTGCCGGTGCACTGGTCTCACATGCTCGCGGTGCACCCGGATGCGCAGGGCAGCGGGCTGGGCCGCCGGCTGAAGCTCTATCAGAGGGAAGAGCTGCTCAAGAAGGGGATAGACCGAGTCTTCTGGACCTTCGACCCCCTAATCGCGCGCAACGCTTATCTGAACCTGAACCGGCTCGGCGTCGACATCGCCGGGTACGTGCCCAACATGTACGGCCGAGAGACGGGCAGCCCCCTGCATTCCATGGGAGATACCGACCGCCTGATCGTCCAATGGGAGCTGAGGAGCCAGAGAACCCTGTGGGCGATCGAGGGCGAGCTGACCCAGACGAGCGAAGCTGCGGCCGAGGCTCCGGTGGTCAGTCCTCCCGACCCGACCGAGAGGCTGGCCGGCCCGCCCGAGCTTCCTGGCACGAACTCGGTATTGATCGAGATTCCGTTCGACGCGAGTGAGCTTGCCATGAGGTCGCCGGCCGACGCACGGCGCTGGCGTGAGGCCACGCGCCGTGCCTTCCTGCACTACCTCGAGAAAGGCTACATGGTGCAGAGCTTCCACCGGGCGCCAGCCAGCCACCGCTGCTTCTATTTCCTGCGCCGCCACTAGCAGGAGCTCTCCCGCGGTCTGCCACCGGCCGGCCCGAATGCTCCGTGACGTTGATCGACCTGCCGACCCCGGTACGACTGGTCAGGGGCCGACCGGTCCACCTACCTTTTTTTCGGATTTCTCGCGAGCACCGCGGCACCAGAGGGAAGGAGCGAGCATGAACTGCGCCGGGCACCTCGGAAGACGATTCGCCTCATTCACGCTCATCTGCACGGCTTTGGGTCCCGTGCGGGGTCTCGCCGCGCAGGAGCCGTACTCCATCGAGCGGATCATGGGAGCGCCGTTCCCGTCGGGCCTCGTGGCCGATCACCGAAGCGGGGGATTCGCGTGGGTCTCGAACGAACGCGGTGTGCGGAACATCTGGATCGCGCGTCCAGCCGAGTACGCGAGTCAGCAGCTCACCTCGTACATGGAGGACGACGGTCAAGAGCTCTCGAGCCTGCGATTTACCGCGGACGACCGACAGCTGTTGTTCGTCCGCGGAGGCGCGCCCAACCGGGGTGGCGAGATTCCCAACCCGACTAGCGATGCGCAGGGAGCGGAGCGGGTCATCTGGATCGTGGATATCGACGGCCCGGAGGCTGGCCAGCCACGCCGCGTCGCGGCTGGCTCTTCACCCACTCCGTCACCGGATGGATCTCGTCTGGTCTTTCTGCGTCGCGGCCAGATCTGGGCCATCGGCCTGGACGAGATCTCGAGGGAAGCCGGGGCGGATGCGGGTGAGGGTGAGGAGGCTCAGGCGGTCGAGGCGCGGCAACTGCTTCGGACTCGCGGCACCGCCGGTTCGTTGCGCTGGTCTCCGGATGGTACCCACCTGGCCTTTGTGAGCAGTCGGGGCGATCACAGCTTCATCGGCCTGTTCTCGGTCGACGATGGCAGCGTTCGGTATCTGGACCCGGCCCTCGGCCGTGACGGCTCGCCGACCTGGTCACCGGACGGGGGCCGCCTCGCCTTCCTCCGCATCCTCAACGAGCGCGACCGGGTACCGTTCGCGCCGAGGCGCTCGGCCCTCCCCTGGTCCATACGGATGGTGGACGTGACGAGCGGAATCGGATCCGAGGTGTGGAGCGCCTCGGCGGGGCGCGGCAGCGCGTTTCGCCGGGTGGAGGCGGCGGACCAGCTGTGGTGGACGGCGGGAGATCAGATCGTGTTCCCCTGGGAGCGCGACGGATGGACACACCTGTACACCGTCGCCGCCGACGGCGGCGAGCCGAGCCTTCTCACCCCAGGCGCCTTCGAAGTCGAGCACGTCACGCTGACGCGGGACCGAGAGCGACTCATCTACTCGTCCAACGAGGCGGACATCGATCGGAGACATCTGTGGTCCATCGATGTGGCGAGCGGTGCGCCGGAACCACTGACACAGGGTCCCGGGATCGAGTGGTCCCCGGCAGCGGCCGCCGACGGAGGAGCTGTCGCGTTTCTGGCCTCGGATGCGCGGACTCCCGCGCACGCGGAGATTCTGCGGGCCGACGGGCGACGGCTCCGACTGGATCCGGAGATTCCGGCGGACTTTCCCGTAGGACAGCTCGTTACCCCCGATGCGGTGACGTTCGTCGCCGAGGATGGACTGGAGATCCACGGGCAGCTGTTCACGCCTATGGATCTGCAGTCCGGTGATCGCCGCCCCGCCGTGCTCTTCTTCCATGGCGGCTCGCGACGCCAGATGCTCCTCGGGTGGCATTATCGGGGCTACTACCACAACGCCTACGCGATGAACCAGTACCTGGCGAGCCGGGGCTACATCGTGCTCTCGGTCAACTACCGAAGCGGCATCGGGTACGGCATGGAGTTTCGCGAAGCGCTCGACTACGGAGCACGCGGCGCGAGCGAATACCGCGACGTGGTGGCCGCCGGCCGGTATCTGGCTCAACGGACGGACGTGGATCCGGAGCGGATCGGCTTGTGGGGCGGCTCGTACGGCGGGTATCTGACGGCGCTCGGACTCGCACGGGATTCCGACTTGTTCGCCGCCGGCGTCGATCTGCACGGCGTCCACGACTGGAACGTCGTGATCCGGAACTTCGTCCCTTCCTATCAAGCCGAGAAGCGGGCGGAGGTGGCGCGCCTCGCGTTCGAATCCTCTCCCATGGCCGCGATCGAAGGCTGGCGATCACCCGTGCTGCTCATTCACGGCGACGACGACCGCAACGTTCCGTTCTCGGAGTCGGTGGATCTCATTGAAGCGCTGGAGCGACGGAGCGTGCACGTCGAGCAGCTCGTGTTCCCCGACGAGGTCCACAGCTTTCTGCTCCACCGGAATTGGCTCGCGGCATACCGCGCGACGGCTGACTTCTTCGATCGGATGCTGACGGGTGAGGCGACAGCGGCTACGGATTCCGATGCCGGATCACGGAGGTGATCGTGACGCCGACGCGAGGCCGCGACGGGCGGCTCCAGGTGACCGGAAGGCCCATCATCCGCGCCGCCATGATCGCGATCACGACGACCGCGTGGCTCTCTGCCGGGTGCGGAGACCGGGAGGAGGACTCCGGAATGTCGCCGACCAATGAGCTGGACCCACCGGCCGATCTCGTCCTCACGGGTGGACGCGTGTGGACGTCCGATCCGAGTGAAGGCGACGAGCCGACTGCGATCGCGGTGCGTGGCGGGCGCATCGCGGCCGTCGGATCGGATGCTCGGATCGGGGAGTGGATCGGATCCCAAACGCGACACGTGGCCCTGAACGGGCGTCGCGTGATCCCGGGACTCATCGACAACCATACTCATTTCCTCGATGGCGGTTTCGAGCTCAGCGGGGTGCAACTGCGCGACGCTGACACACCCGATGAGTTCGCCAGCCGAATCGGACGGTTCGCCTCCGATCACCCGGGACGGTGGGTGACCGGGGGCCAGTGGGACCACGAGCTGTGGGGCGGAGCCTTGCCGCACCGCGACTGGATAGACTCGCTCACCGCCGAGACTCCTGTCTTCGTCCAGCGACTCGATGGGCACATGGGTCTCGCCAACTCTCGGGCTCTGGAGCTCGCCGGGATCAGCGCGTCCACTCCGGATCCGGACGGCGGGACGATCGTCCGAGACGCCCGCGGGCGCGCGACCGGCGTCTTGAAGGATGCGGCGCAGGCTTTCGCCTTCGACCGTATGCCACCGCGGTCCGAGGACGAGCTCGACCGCGCGCTCGACGCCGCAGCGCGACACGCGGTGGAGCGCGGCGTGACGCTAATCACCGACATGGGGACCTGGGAGGGGCTCGAGACCTACCGCCGCGCGCGTGCCCGGGGCTCTCTCCCGTTGCGGGTATACGCGGTCGTGCCGCTCGCCACCTGGGAGCGCATGCGCGATCTGGTCGCGGCGGAAGGACGCGGAGATCACCGGTTATTCTGGGGCGGTCTGAAGGCGTATGTGGATGGGTCGCTCGGTTCGACGACGGCCTGGTTTTACGAACCGTACGAGGACGCGCCCGGCGAGCGTGGGTTGATGGTCACGGACACGACCGAGCTGCGGCGCGACATCACGGCGGCCGATGCCGCCGGGTTGCACGTGATCGTGCACGCGATCGGGACGCGAGCGAACGATTGGCTGTTGGATGCGTTCGCGGACGCCGAAAGCGTGAACGGGCCTCGCGATCGACGCTTCCGAGTCGAGCACGCACAGCACCTGCGACCCGATGCCATCGAGCGGTTCGCGGCGGGGGGGGTTATTCCGTCGATGCAACCGTACCATGCCATCGACGATGGACGCTGGGCCATCAATCGCATCGGCCCCGAGCGAATCGACCTCACGTATGCCTTTCGGGATCTGTTGGACTCGGGAGCTCCGCTCACCTTCGGGAGCGATTGGACCGTCGCGCCCCTCGACCCCCTCCTGGGCATCTATGCGGCCGTCACACGCCGCACGATCGATGGCCGTAACCCGGAGGGGTGGGTACCGAGACAGAAGATCTCCGTCGAGGAGGCCGTGACCGCGTACACGAGCGCGAACGCATACGCCAGTTACCTCGAGTCGGAGCTCGGGACGATCGCGCCGGGATTCTACGCGGATCTGGTCGTGCTCTCGGACGACGTTCTCGCGGTCGATCCGGCCGATATTGAAAACGTCCGCGTGGACCTCACCTTCGTCGAGGGCGAGCTGGTGTTCGAGCGAGAGGCGACATCATGAATCGGCTGACCGGGAAGCGGGTCCTCATCACCGGAGCGAGCTCCGGGATCGGAGCCGCCTGCGCCCGACGGCTTGGCGAGGCAGGAGCGGACCTCGCTTTATGGGCCCGTCGCGGTCCGCGATTGGACGCCTTGGCCCTGGAGCTTTCCTCGTCGCACGGGATCGAGGTCAGGGTCGCGGAAGTGGATGTGCGGGACCGCGATGCCGTCGCCGCCGAGGCTGCGGCGCTCCTCGAGGACGGGTGGGTTCCGGACATCCTCCTCAACAACGCGGGGCTCGCGGCCGGGCTCGCGACGGTACAGGAAGGCGATCTCGAGGACTGGGATCGTATGATCGACACGAACGTCAAGGGCCTCCTGTTCGTCACCCGCGCCCTGCTACCTGCCATGATCGAGAGAGGTATCGGGCACGTCGTGAACATCGGCAGCACGGCGGGCCACCAGGTCTACCCGAAGGGCAACGTGTACAACGCCTCGAAGTTCGCCGTCCGAGCCCTCTCGGAAGGCATGAACCTGGACGTGG
Organism: Gemmatimonadota bacterium; assembly: GCA_039588275.1. Taxonomy (GTDB): domain Bacteria; phylum Gemmatimonadota; class Gemmatimonadetes; order Palauibacterales; family Palauibacteraceae; genus JBDHAC01. The sequence continues at coordinate 2,479 of JBDHAC010000040.1, read as the reverse complement.
CCGGGACTCCGCTACGCGTCTCGAGCGTCGATCCCGGCTTCGTGCATACGGAATTCGCTTCGGTGCGCTTCCACGGAGACGAGGAAAAGGCGGAGTCCGTGTATAGCGGATTCCAGCCGTTGAGCGCCGCAGACGTAGCGGAGGTGGTGCACTTCGTCGTGAACGCGCCCGAGCACGTCAACGTCGCCGACGTGCTGCTCCTCCCGACGGCACAGCGGAATGTGTACGTCGTGCACCGCGAGGAGATCTGATGGCGGTTACGGGGATCGGCGGGATCTTCTTCAAGTCGGCGGCGCCGGATGCTTTGCGCGCATGGTATCGGGACCACCTGGGGATGGCGTCCGATGACGGGGGGGGCGTCTGGTTCGAGGGATTCGACGACGACCGACCCGGAGAGCGCGCCCTCACCGTTTGGGGTCCGTTTCCGGACGACACCGACTACTTCGATCCGAGCGACAAACCGTTCATGATCAACTACCGCGTCGTCGGGCTCGACCCGCTCGTCGAGTCGCTGCGCGGGGCCGGCGAGGCGGTGCACGACGAGATCTTCGAGAGCGAGGACGGACGTTTCGCCTGGGTCATGGACCCCGAGGGACATCGGGTCGAGCTGTGGGAGCCGGCGGGCGATCTTCCGGGGCGCACTCGGCAGTCGGGACCGGTGATCGGATTGGGCGGCATCTTCTTCAAGACCGGAGACCCCGGCTCGATCAAGGCGTGGTACGCGGAGCGGCTGGGCGTGACCCCGGGCCCGGATGGGTACGTCGGCTTCGGCTGGCGCGAGCCGGACGGTGCCCCGGCGTTCACGGCTTGGGAGCCGTTTCCCGCCGACACGGATTACTTCGATCCGAGCGACAAGCCGTTCATGATCAACCTGCGGGTGCGCGGCCTCGACGATCTTCTCGCCCGTCTGCGGGCCGCCGATGTGGAGGTGGACCCTCGTCTCGAGGAGTACGACTACGGTCGCTTCGGGTGGATCCTGGACCCCGAGGGCCACCGGGTCGAGCTCTGGGAGCCGCCCGCCACATAGCACCGAAAGGCCCATAACGGAGGGCCCTTTCTCGAGACGTGCCGCGATCTTGACAGTGAACCGATATATCGGTATTGATACGTATACGATATATCGTGACAGGTCGCGATACGTCGGAGCCACTCGACGCACCGATGACCGTTCACACGTCTCAAACCGGGATCAAGTCAGGAGCGAAAGCGCGATGCTGACGGGTCGTGATTTTGGATTCGGCGCCTGGGCCAACTGCTGCGGACCAGGCGTTTTCGCGTTCGGGCGACCGTTGGGCCCCAAGCGCCGCGTCGTCCGGAAGGGCGATCTGAAGTATGTCATCCTCGGACTGCTGCGCGGGCAGCCCATGCACGGATACGAGATCATCCGCCGCCTGGAAGAGGAGTCGGGTGGCGTATACTCCCCCAGCCCGGGGTCGGTCTACCCCACCCTCCAGATGCTCGAAGACCAGGGCTTCGTGGCATCGGAGGAAGCGGATGGAAAGAAGACCTACCGGATCACCCAAGAGGGGCTCGCGTTCCTCGAGAAGCACACCGCCCGACACGACGACATCTTCGATCGCTTCGTGAACCTGGGCGAGCGGTTCACCGGCACCGAAATGCGCGATCTCACTCGTTCGTTCATCCGCCTGGCTCAGGTCAGCTTCGATCGCGCCGTGGGCGAGAACCGTGACGAGGGGAAGATCGAAGCCCTGAAAGAGATCCTCGACAGGGCCGCGCGGGAGATCGAACAGGCCTGGCCCAAATCGGGCGAGCCGGCAACGAGCGAGGGCTAGCACCATGTTCGAAGCCTTCCTGTTGTTCGTGCTGCTGGTCGGGTTGGCTGGGAAACGTGGGGAGGGTTGGGAGTGGAGCCGCGAGCGCGCCGCGCGGGTGCTGCGCGGGTGGGTAGATCAGGTTGGGATCGTCGCCCGACGCGTGCGTGCCGCGCTACCCGGCATGTGGTCGTGCTGCCGGCAAGACGTTCGCAGCCTCGTGGAAGACATCGTCGCCGTCGCACACCCGCGCCTGTACCACCGCATCGCGACGCAGCGGTCTGTCGGGCTACCGGCGCCGGCCGGCGTCGCTCCACCCGCGGGAAGCCTGGCGACCTCTCGGTCAGATCGCGGACCGGGCGCTAGAGAGAAGCTCGCGAGTGCCCTGCGGGGCGTGGCGGGGAGCGCGTCGGCCGAAGCGATGGGGACACACGCCTGGCGGCGATTGCAGCGCCGTTACTTGGAGGGGCGAATCACGCTCGAGCAGTACGTGGCCGAGGCGGAGCGACTCAGGAGCGGAGCGACCTAAACTACTCGCCTCCCCATTTGCGGGGGCCCGTGCGCGGTCGATACTGCACCCCTTCCACGGCCCTCAACTCCTCTTCGAGCGTCCACACGCGACCCTCGCACTGGCGGGCGGCGGCGAGAACGACCCCGGCGGCCGGAGAGAGGTCGTGTCGCACCCCCAGTCTCCCGGCGCTCAACAC
>JBDHAC010000039.1:0-32172 GCA_039588275.1 Gemmatimonadota bacterium | reverse complement strand
CCGACGCCGAGGCTACTCGTAGCGGAGCGCCGCCATCGGCTCGACACGCGTGGCGCGGAGCGCCGGCACGTACGAAGCGAGAAGCCCGACCGCCGTCAGCACGAGCGAGATGGATATGAAGGTCAACGGATCCCACGCCTCGACCCGGTACAGCAGGATCTCCAATCCGCGGGCCAGCAGACTGGCCAGGGCCAGCCCCAGCGCGACGCCGATCGCCATCTGGATCATCCCCTGCCGCAGAACGAGCCGGCGCACGTCACCCGCTTTGGCACCGAGCGCCATCCGGATCCCCATCTCGGTGGTGCGATTGCTGACCGACGCCGACATGACCCCATACAGCCCCACCGAGGCCAGAAACAGCGCCACGATCCCGAAGATCACGAACAGCGTCCCGAATACCCGGAAGTACCACGTGGTCTCATCGATCGCCGACTGCAGGCTCTGGACCCAGTACAGCGGCACATCCCGATCGACGGCGGCCACCGCATCCCGAGCGGGGTTGGCCAACGTCATCGGGTTACCCCCGGCTCGCAGGGCCATGTAGATAAAGGAGACGTCCGCCTGCGCGAGCGGGACGTACATGCCCTCCGGATCGTCCTCCTGATCCTCCACGCCCTCCAGGTACATGTCCGGCACGATGCCCACGATCGTGAGCCACGGTTGCACGCTCTCGGAGCGCCCCTGGCGAATGCGCCTTCCCAGCGCGTCCTCGCCCGCGAAGTAACGGTCGGCGAAGCTCTCGTTCACGATGGCCACCTGCATGCCGTCCGCACCATCGGCCGTCGTGAACCCGCGACCCCCGGAGATCTCCACATCGAACGTCTCGAAGTAATCGGGCGTGACGGCGACCCAGTTGGCGCCCGGATAGTCCTGATCCCGGTCGTAGCTCTCGCCTTCCACGGCGAACCACGTGCCACCCGACCACACGCCGGGCAGGCTCGTGGCGAGCGTAGCCGCCTCCACGCCCGGCAAGCCGTCCAGCCGCCGCACGGCCTCGTCGAAGAAAATCTGCCGGCTCTCGCGGTCCGGGTACTCGGACTCGAATAGACCCATGCGGGCCGTGAACACCTCCTCGGTGGTGAATCCGTACTCGATGCTGTTGAGGTTGGCCACGCTCTTGATCATGAGCCCGGCGCCGACGAGCAGACCGACGGAGAGAGCGATCTCGGCCACCACGAGCCCGCGGCTCAACTTGCCCACGCGGAAGCCCGAGGAGCCCCACGACTCATCCTTGAGGACCTCGTTGACCCTCGTTCCGGATGCCTGCAGAGCGGGGATGATGCCCGAGAGCACCCCGGCGAGGACCGTGATCCCGAGGACGAACAGGAGAACGGTGGGGTGCAGACCGATGTCGATCCAAAACGGCGGGTCCGCCGACGCGATCGCGTCGTTGAAGGCGCGAACCCCGAACCAGGCGATCCCGATGCCGAGCGCGGCCCCCACCGTCGACAGCACGAGACCGTCACCCAGGAGCTGCAGGACCACGCGTAGCCGGCTCGCCCCGATGGCGCTCCGGATCGCGAGCTCGCGCGAGCGGGTCGAAGCGCGCGCCAGCAACAAATTGGCCACGTTCGCGCATGCGATGAGCAGGACGAGGAATACGGCAGCCAACATCGTGAACAGGAGCCCGCGCGGCTCCTCACCGACGTACTCCTCCGCATACGGCTTCATGACCACGCCGACGCCCTCGTTGGTCTCGGGGTACGCGGTCCCCAGCCGCTGGGCGATTGCCTGCATCTCGGCCGTCGCCTGATCGAGACTCACCCCGTCCCGGAGCCGTCCATAGACCTCGAGCGTCGTCCCGGTGCCGCGCTTGAGCTCCAGCGGATCCATGCGGAGCGGCACCCATACATCCTGGAGAAACGGGAAGCGGAACCCCTCCGGCATCACGCCGATGATCGTGGTCTGCTCGCCGTTCACCTGCACGGTGCTCCCGATCACGTCTTCGGCGCCCGAGAAGCGATCCTGCCACACGTGGTAGCCGAGCATGATCACCGGGGGCGCTCCGGGCTCGTCTTCGTCTTCCCGGAACCCGCGCCCCAGGATCGGCTGCACACCGAGCGAGCCGAACGCGTTGGCGGTCATGAACGCGCCCTCGTACCGTTCGGCGCGCTCCGTCCCGCTGAGGTTGATCGTTCCGTCGTAGAAGGCGGCTAGTGACTCGAAGGATTGTTGTTGCTCGCGCCAGTCCATGTAGTCGTGGATCGTGACCTCCATCGACTCGATGTCCTCGGCGAGATTGTTGCGCTCGAGGTGCATCAGCCGATGGGCGTCGTCGAACGGGAGACCCTTGAGGATCGCGCCGTGGACGATGCTGAACATGATCGTCGTGAGCCCGATCCCGAGCGCCAGGGCGAGGACCGCGATCCCGCTCAGACCCGGGCTCTTTCGCAGCGTCCGGGCCGCGTAACGGATCTCCTTCAGAAGGCCGCTCATTCGGCTACCGCTCCGCTGACCGCGCCCACCTCGTAGCCGCTCTCCCGCAGATCTCGCGCGACCTCATCGGACAGATCTTCCGTATCCACCACCTGGCCATCGAAGATGTGTATCTGGCGGTCCGCGAAGTGCGCGTACCGCGGGTCGTGCGTCACCATGCAGATGGTCGCCCCCTCGGCGTGAAGCTCTCCGAGGAGTTCCATGACGGCCTGGCCGTTGGAGGAATCCAGGTTCCCGGTGGGCTCGTCGGCCAGCAGGATGAGCGGGTCGCCGACTACGGCTCTCGCGACCGCGACACGCTGTTGCTGACCGCCGGAGAGCTGTGACGGATAGTGACCCGTGCGGTGCGACATGCCCACCCGCTCGAGCGCGCGGTGTACCCTCTCCTTCCGCTCCGAGGCGGGCAGACCCCGGTACGTGAGCGGCAGCTCCACGTTCTCGTACACCGTCAGGTCTCCGATCAGGTTGAAGGCCTGGAAGATGAACCCGATATGGCGATTGCGGATCGTGGCCCTTTGCGAGGCCGAAAGCGTCTCCACCGGAGTGCCATCCAACTGGTAGGCGCCCTTGGTGGGAGAGTCGAGAAGCCCCAGCAGAGACAGAAGCGTGGACTTGCCGCAACCCGACGGGCCGGCGACGGATACGAACTCGCCCTCTTCGATCGTGAGATAGATGTCCTGAAGGGCGTGGGTCTCCACCTCTTCCGTGAAGAAGATCTTGCGGACGCCCTCCATCTGTATCAGCGGGATACCGCTTCCGTTGTGGCGCGCGTCGCCGCCGCCGTTACCGGCGGCGCTCCCGCCGCGGTTGACGGTCCCGTCGCCGTTCACGCCGCTTGCATCGTTCATGTCGTGGCCTCTGGATGGGGAGTCGTGGACTGGGGCCACTACGGGTGGGTGGGGAGGACGGTTTCAGCCCGAAGAGATGGGGTGGTGCCTAGCCCGCGACCGCCGTTCCTCCAACCCGGCGGACATCCGCTGCAGCCTCCAGGCCTGCTACGGGGTGGAAGGCCGCCGCCTCGACAGCGCCGAAGTACATGACACGCTTGCCGACACAGTGGCTGTTCACACTCAATTCCTCTACCGGCAGCCCCTCCTCGAACCTCACCAGCGAGCCCTCGTCGGTCAGCTTGACGTGCAGTCGCGGGTGATCGACCGCTGCCTGGAGGGGCAGCTTCAGATCGATGATGTTCAGCGTCCCCTGCAGGATCGCGGTGGTGATCCGGTCTGCCCCGGGCGACCCGATCGCAAGCACGGTTCCATCCGGCGACCGTGCCGCGGACGGGGCCATGTTGGAAGGTAGTCGGTGGCCCGGCGGCGACTGGTGGAATCCTCGCGGATTGAGCTCGAGCTCGCCCAGCGAATTGTTGAGCCAGATCCCCGTCCCGGGTGCGATGGCGCCCGATCCGTACCCCTCCGAGATCGTGATCGAGCACGCGAGACCGTCGCTGGACACGGCCGACGTATGGACGGTGGAAGCCGACATTCGGCCGGGGAGGTTCCCCGCATCCGCCCGCCTCAGGAGGGCGCTCGCCTCCGCGGTGAGGTCATCGGCTCGGATCAGCACATCGTGACGGTGTAGCAGGACCGCCTCCTGCACCCGGATCAGCCGCTCCACCTCCCGAGTGCTCCACCGCTCCCTCGGCCGGCCGCCCATCAGGAGCAACATGGCCGCGAGGACGACCCCGCCGACGGCGGGGGGTGGGTTCGTCGCGACGCGCCACCCGGAATGGTCGATAGTAAGCGCCTTCCGGACCCTCCCACGGTAGGCGGCCAAATCGTCCGCGGTCACGATGCCGCCTTCCCGTTCCATGTAATCGGCGACTCGCCGGGCCAGCTCACCTCGGTAGAACGCGTCGGCGCCTTGCTCGCCGATCAATCGCAGGCTGTCCGCAAGATCGGGGACCTCAATCCGCGCCCCGGGCTCGAGCAACTGCCCGTCGGCGTCGTGGAGCGCGGTGAAGCTATCGTGGTTCCAACCGAAGACGGAGTCGTGAGCGTGCACCAGATAATCATGGCAGGGCTTTGGGAGTGGGAATCCATCGCGCGCGTGCTCGTACGACGGTTGCACCAACGCTTTCCAGGGAAGGCGACCGTGACGCTCCGAAGCGAGCGCGCAGAGGGCGAGCACGCCAGGGGTGGCCACCGAGCCTGGGCCGACGGTGGTGTCCGTGCCACCCGCGTAGCCGATGTGCACGTCGATGCGTCCGCCGCCCAGCCTCGCTGGATCAAGCCCGCGCCCCGGCGTTTCGAAACCGCCGTCGATGGTCTCCGGCGGTCCATCGGGTGGCCAGATCGTCGCATACCCTCCCCCGCCAAGCGAAGTCATCGCCGGTGACGTGACGGCGGCCGCCAGGGTCGTGGCGACCGCGGCGTCTACGGCGTTACCGCCTTCCGCCACAGCTTGCGCACCGGCGTCGACGGCGATTTGGGACACGGAGGCGATGGCGACCCGAGGCATATCCGCCTGACGACCGGTGGTGGCTACCAGGAGGCGAGGGATTCGCGTACGGCGCCGAGATCGGGCGGGATCGGCTGCGGCCGGCTGACGGCGCGCGCTGCCGCCGGCACGTCCTTCAGCCCGTTTCCGGTGACGAGCAGCACGATTCTCTCATCGTGGTCGACCAGGCCCTCGGCGAGCGCGGCGCGAAGACCCGCAAGCGTCGCCGCGGCCGCCGGCTCGGCGAACACTCCGGTGTGCCTCGCCAGATCCGGGATCGCGAGGAGGATCGCCTCGTCGGGCACCTCCACCCCCGCTCCACCCGACTCCCGCACGCGTTGCAGGCACAGGATCGCGTTGCGCGGTGTCTCGACGTTCAGACTGTCCGCGACGCTGGCCGCGCCCGGTACCGGCGTAATCGCGGCGGCCGCGTCTCGCAGCGCGCGGACGATGGCCGCCGAGCCGGCGGGCTGCACGGCGATGAGGCGCGGACTTCTTTCGATGAGACCGGCCAGCACCAGATCCGCGAACCCCTTGGCGATCGCGGCCAGGATGACCCCGTCACCGACCGGTACGATGACCACGTCCGGTGACTCCGGACGCATGGACGCCGCGATCTCGAGCGCGGCCGTCTTCTTGCCCTCGATCGTGAACGGGTTGAGGGCCGTGTTGCGGTTGTACCACCCGAACTCGTCGCAGGCGGCGAGGCAGAGCTCGAACGCCTCGTCGTAGGTCCCGTCGACGGGGAGGACCTCGGAGCCGTACGTGATCATCTGCACGAGCTTGGCCTCCGGGGCGGTCGCGGGGACGAAGAGCACCGTGCGGATGCCGGCGGCGGCCCCGACCGCGGCCAGGGCGGTGGCCGCGTTGCCGCTGGAGGCGGTCGCGACCGTCTCGTAGCCGTATTCGCGCGCCTTGGCGACGACCAGGAGAGATGCGCGGTCCTTGGTGGAGCCGCTCGGATTCCGCGTGTCGTCTTTGACCCACAGGCGGGGCAGATCGAGCGCTTGTCGCAGCTCGGGGGCCGTGAGCAACGGAGTCCCGCCGACGGGGATCGACGGGAGCGACGCGGCCGAAGCGAGCGGCAAGAAAGCGGTCAGGAACGCCGGGTCCGACGCGCGGGCCGCTGGCCACTCGCCGGGCAGCTCGTCCAGCTCCACGGCCAGAACACCCCGTGTGGGCCCCCCGGGCTCCTGGAGCGCGGCGCAGCCGTCGCACACGAGACGCGACCTCTCCTCCGCGTGCTCGCGGCCGCACTCGGTACAGCGAAACCTGAACATACTCACGGGATTCCAAAGGTGGTCACGCGTGCAACCCACTCCTCACATGATGAGGGCCATGAGGGCCTTCTGTACGTGCAATCGGTTCTCGGCCTCGTCGAACACGACGGACTGGGGTCCATCGATGACCTCGTCGGTAACCTCACGTCCCCTGTCCGCCGGCAGCGGGTGCATGTAGATGAGGTGGTCCTTACCCAGCGCCATGCGGGCTGCGTCGCACCGCCATTCCGGATACCGGTCGATCAATCGCAATCCGGCCACCCGGTCGGGCGTCGTGACCAGGGGGCCCCAGGACTTGGGGATGACTACGTCCGCGTCCTCGAATGCATCCTCGAAGCGGTGGCTGATCTCGAAACTCGCTTCCGCCTCCTCCGCGTTCGCGCGTGCCTGCTCCTCGATCTCGGGCAGCAACCGGAACTCCGGCGGGTAGGCCAGCGTCACATCCATCCCGAAGCGGGACATCATCAGGATGAGGCTCTGAGGCACGGAGATCGGCCGCATGTAGTTGGGAGCGCAGGTCCATGCGACGCCGAGCTTCAATCCTCGCGTATCGTCCCCGAACTTCTCGCGGATCGTCATGTAGTCGGCCAGGATCTGACACGGGTGATACACGTCGCACTGCATACTGATCACCGGAATGTCGGCGTTCTCGGCCACCTCCCGCAGGTACGCGTTCCCCTCCCCGTAGATGCAATGCCGGATCGCGATCCCGTCCCCGTAACGCGAAAGGACTTTCGCCGTATCACGCGCCGTCTCTCCGTGGCTAATCTGCATGTGATCCGGGAAGAGCACGATCCCGTGTCCTCCGAGCTGGGTCATGCCGGTCTCGAACGAGTTCCGCGTGCGGGTAGAGGCCTCGAAGAAGATCATGTACAACGTCTTCCCGAGCAGGAACGGCGTCGGTTCCCCCGCCCGCTTCGCCTGTTTGAGCTTCGCAGCCAGCGTGAAGACCGCCTCCAGCTCATCCAGACTCCACTCCTGTGTGGTGATGAGGTCCCTGCCCCGTAGGCCGGGGCTCGCCCCCTCGCCCACGGGCTGCATGTTCGATAGATCCGCGTTCATCCCTCCAGCTCCACCCGGCGCTCGGCCAGGTATTCGGGGATCAGGCTATAGACTGCGGTGGCCCGCACGAGGTCATCCACGGAGACCCGCTCGCGCGTCGTGTGTGACAGCTCCTCCCGTCCCGGGGCGAACCCCACCGTCGGGATCCCGTGGCGCCCCATCGTCGCGACCCCGTTGGTGGAAAACGACCAGCGTGATATGGCCGGCGGCGACCCGAGCACCGCGCCTGCGGCCGCCGCGACGCCCTCGACGAGGGGGTGCGCTTCCGGCAGGACCCACGTGGGAAAGTACTTGTCCTGGCGTGCCCGCTCCCCTCTCCAGCTCGTCTCGTCGTACGCCAGGAGCTCGACGCTCGCATCGCCCAGATGGGGCAGGGCACGGAGCTCCGCGACCGCGCTCTCGACCGTCTCCCCCGCGGTGAGCCGGCGGTCGATGTAGATGCGCCCGCTATCCGGTACCGCGTTCAACGACGCCGTCGTGCACTCGATGAACGAGACCACCACGGTCCCCGCCCCGAGGAAGTCGTCGGACGCCAGGCCCCCGTTCAGGGCCTCGATGTCCGAGATGATGGGCGCCAGCTTGTACAACGCGTTCTCGCCCGCATCCGGGTGCGCGGCGTGCGACGACACCCCCGCCGTCGAAATCGTGGCCTCCACCCGGCCGCGGTGACCCCGGTATACATCCAGGTCCGTCGGCTCCCCGATCACGACGGCGTCGGGTCGAATACCCTCGTTCTCGATCAAATGGAGCAGACAGTACCCGTCACAATCCTCCTCCATGACCGAGGCCGTCAGATAGAGCGTGATCTCGTCGGGGAGCCCGCGCTCCCGCAGCAACCGGGCCCCGTACGCCATGCAAGCGACCGCCGGCAGCTCGTCCACCGCGCCCCGGCCCCACACCAACCCGTCCTCGAACTTGCCCTCGAACGGATCGTGGTCCCACGCGTCGGGGTCCCCGACGCCGACGCAGTCGATGTGGCCGTCCATCAGGATCGTGAACGGTCCGCTTCCGATCCGGGCGACGACGTTCCCGAGACGATCGAAGAATACCTCGTCGAACCCGAGAGCTTCGTACTCGCGCCGCACGCGCTCGCAGCGCTCGCCCTCGCGCCGGCTCTCGGCCGGGATCGCGATCAGCTCGCGCAGGAAGCTCACGATCTCGGTCTCGAACCCGCGAGCGCCGTCCAACGCGGCGCGACCCCGCTCCCGGCTCATGCTCCGAACACCCCTCGTGCCCGGGGCCTCAGGTTGCCGCTCCCGCCGCTTCGGCCCGCTCCCGCACCCGGTTCAGCGCCCCCGTCTCGTCGTTGAACGCGGCGATGGCCTCGTCCCACCAGGGCAGCTGTCCGGCCAGGTCCTCCCAGAACGCCGGGCTCCATAACGCATTCAGTTCCTCCGCGGTCTTCCCCTGCTGCTCTACCCAGGTGAAGTACTTCAGGTTGTGAAGCGCCTTGCGATCCGTGTAGCGCAGCTCGCGCAGGTGGTCCGTGGTGGCACCCAGGAGGTAGCGCTCGATGTCGATCTCCGCCTCCCGCACGGTATATGGCCCACGCACCTCGGCGAGCTCTTCCAGCCGGGTCCGATACAGGTCGACCGAATCGGTGAACGAGGTGAACAGGACATCACCCTCGTCGAGCTCGAAGTAGCGGGACGTCTTGATGGCCGCCAACAGGTTGCAGATGCTCGAGATGCCGAGCAGCGGAAGCCGCCGGACATCCTCCTCGGCCACGCCGCGCTCGATGAGCGTTCGATGCCCCTCGGGCTCGTTGAACAGCCGCAAGAGGCGTAGCGTCGCCTCGTCATCGATCGCGGTCACCAAATCCGTGTTGCGCACGTTGTGGATCCAGGGAACGTGCTTGTCACCGATGCCCTCGATGCGGTGCTCGCCGAATCCGCCCAGGAGTAGGGTGGGGCACTGCAGCGCCTCCGCGGCAGTGATGCGGCATTCGGACCGAACGCGTTTCAGGTAGTCGCCCGCCGCCAAGGTCCCCGCGGACCCCGTAGCACCTACCCACGCGGCGCAACGGTCCCCGGGGCCGGCGATGCGGCCGAACGCCGCCTCGACGGCCGGGCCGGTCACGCCATAGTGCCACAGGTAGTTCCCGAACTCGTCGAATTGGTTGAGAATCACCGCCTCCGACCGCGTCCGACGGATCTCCCAGCAGACGTCGAAGATCTCCTTCACGTTGCTCTCGCCGCCCGGCGTAGCGATGACCTCGGCACCGATCTCACCCAGCCAGTCGAACCGCTCACGGCTCATCTCTTCGGGCAGGATCGCCACCGCCTGACACCCCAACAACGCGCTGTCGAACGCACCCCCGCGGCAGTAGTTGCCGGTTGATGGCCACACCGCGCGATGAACCGAGGGATCGAACTCGCCCGTGACGAGGCGCGGCACGAGGCACCCGAACGCGGCCCCCACCTTGTGCGCGCCGGTGGGGAAGTGCGCTCCGACCAGGCCCACGATGCGCGCCGGCACGCCGGTCACTTCCGACGGTACCTCGAACGTGTTCACCTCTCCGAACCGGCCCGAGCCCGTATCGTTGCGCCACGTGATTCGAAACAGGTTGAGCGGGTCCACGGCCTGCATGTCCACGCCGGCGAGCGCATCCGTGATGGCGACGTCGAGCGCGGCGGGATCGCGCATCTGCGCGAAGGTGGGGATGAGGATCCCGCGCTCCCGGCACCGCTCCACCGCGCGCCCGCGGGCCTCCTCATCGACGATGTCCGTCGGCCGCTGGCTCATTCTCCTCCTCCGTGACAGGCTGCTGGCAGGCTGCTAGCGCCCGAGAAAGCTCGTGCCCCAATCCAGCGAATGAAACCGCTGCCACAGGGCCGGCGCCGCTTCTCGCGCCCGGGCCGCCAGCTGTCCAGGATCGAGCGTCGTGTGCGTGAAGTCTTCCAGGAGCACCCTGCCGCGCGCCACGGTGTGTCGTACGATCGCTTCGCTGGCGCCGTACGCGAGGTGTCCGAACAGGTTCTCCGGCGAGATCGGGGTCGGCGGCACGCAATCGACGGCGATGACATCCGCCGGGGCGCCGGCTGAAAGCTCGCCCAGGAGCGGCTCGGAGAAGAACCGACGCGCCACTCGCACGTTGTTGGTCAGCAGATCGGGGAGGAGCTCGAAACCCGACGCCGGGTCGCGCATGGCTCCGCGGTGCGTGAGAAACGCGAAGCGTAAAGCGCGCAGGACGGACGATGACATGCCATCCGTTCCGAGCCCGACCAGACACCCCGATCTGGCCGCCTCGGAGGCGTCCAGTCGCCCGACGCCGTTGTTGGCGTTGGACTCGGGGTTGTGGATCAGGGTAGAGCCGGCTGCTGCCGCCCGCTCGTAATCGCGGTCCTCGAGATGGATAGCGTGCGCGAGGAGAGCATCCCCATCCAGCAACCCGGATCGTTCCAGGCGCTGCACCGGCCCGGCGCCGAACGCCTCCACCGACGCCTCGACATCGATCGGGTCCTCTGCCACGTGAATGTGGCAACCGGCCCCGGGGGGCCGCCGCTCCGCGACCGCCGCCAGCGTCTCGTCGCCGACTGTGAAGCTGGCGTGGACCCCGAACACGCCCCGGATGCGGGCGTCGCCCTCGCGCTCTGCCAGGAACCGGAGGTTCTCCTCGATCCCGGCGGCCGCTCCCTCGCGGCCGTTCCGGTCGGTGACCTCGTAGCAGAGGGCGGCCGAGATCCCCGCTTCCTCCACCGCATCGGCGATCGCGTCCAGGCTGCCATCGATGAAGGATGGGGACGCGTGGTGGTCGAACACGGTCGTGCACCCGTGACGGACGCACTCCGCCACCGACAAGGAGGCCGAGAGGCTTACGGTCGCGGGGTCCAGCGCGCGGTCGAGCCTCCACCACAGTCGATCGAGCACCTCGCCGAAGTTCTTCATGCTCGCCCCGGGGTCCAGCCCACGAGCGAGCGCCGAGTAGAAATGGTGGTGCAGGTTCACGAGCCCGGGTAGGATCAGCCCGCCGCCCGCGTCCAGGAAGCGGGCCTCCGGGAGCGCGGCTCGAACCTCGGTCTGGTCCCCGATCGACACGATCCGCTCATCGTGCCAGCCCACCGCACCATCGACGATGATGCGCGGCTCGCTCCAGCCGGTGACGACCACTCCGTTCCCGAGTACGGTCTGGTTCATGGCGCGGCCTCTCAGCCCGCGACTGCGGTTCCCCGACGCACTCGCTCTCCGAAGCCCGCGGCTCCGAACGTTTCGCCGCCGTCTTCACGTCGGAAGATCTGCTCGCCGCGGAGAAACACGCCCCGAACGCGGCCCGTGAGCCGGTACCCCTCCAGAGGCGTATACCGGTTCAGGTTGTGCAGCTCGTTGGCGCGAACGGTCCACGTCTCGCTCTCGTCCAGGACGACGAGATCGGCATCGAGGCTCGGCGCGATGCGTCCCTTTCGCCTCTCGACTCCGAAGAACTTCGCCGGTGCGGAGGCGGTGACCTCCGTGAGGCGCTCGAGTGTGATCCGGCCGCGCCCCACACCCTCCGAGTACAGATAGGGGAGGAGGAGCTCGACCCCGGGGACACCACCGTAATCGGTCCAGATGGAGCCCGTGTGCTTCTCGTCGGGCCACTGCCCGGCGGCATGATCGGTGGCCACGAACTCCAGCTCGCCGGATGCGAGCCCCGTCCACAGCCGGTCCCGGTCGGCGGGCGACTTGACGACCGGTGCCGTCTTGAGGAGGGCTCCCTGGTCGGCGAGGTCGTGCGCCGTGAACTGCAGGAAATGCGGGCAGGTCTCGGCCGTCATCGGGAGACCTTCCTCTCTCGCGGCCGTCACGATATCGAGGGCCCAGCCGGTGGCCAGGTGCACGATGTGGGTTCTGGCTCCCGTCTCCCTGCACAGATCCCGCATCGTCTCGACGGCCTTGATCTCCGCCGCGGGCGGGCGCGATGCCGCATACGCGAGCGGATCATCCATTCCCTCGGCCTGCAGATGCCCGGTCAGTGCACGCACCAGATCGCGGTCCTCGGCGTGCACCCCGACGGGGACGCCGAGCCGCCGCGTCTCGGCCAACACCTCCGCCAGCTGGCTCCTCGACAGGTCACGGAACGTCTCCATGCCGGACAGCATGTAGACCTTGATCGACCCGACGCCCTCCTCGACGATTTCTTCGAGATGGACCCGCCAGTCGGGCTCCTCGAGGGCGTTGTCCGACACGCCGCCCCACAACAGGAAATCCACGTGAGCCTTTGGCGAGATCACGGCCAACTTCTCGCGCAGGTTCGCACGCGACGTGACAGGAGGAAGGGATGTACACGGCATGTCGACGATGCAGGTGACGCCACCCGCGGCGGCCGCGCGGGTCCCGGTCTCGAAGTTCTCGCGGTGCGTGAAGCCCGGATCGTCGAAGTGAACGTGACCGTCGATCGCGCCGGGAAGAACGAGCGCGCCTCCCAGATCGATGACCTCTTCATCCGCCTCCGCCGGCGCGGATCCCGGCGGGCCGACCTCGGCGATCCGACCGTCAAGAACCAGGACCTCGGCGGTGGCGGTCTCGTCACCGCCCGCTGGCAACCGAAGATTCGTGAATCTCTTCCGCATCGTCGATCTCGAGCCGGGCCCCTCGACGCTACGCGTCCGTGTTGACCGGATTGGGTGCCGAAGCCCCGTAGATCCGATCCCACACCGTCTTCATGCGCCACAGGACTGCTGTGTCGGTCGCCGCCCTCCCCGCGGATCCGTCGGCGGTGGTCCTCCGCGCGCCCAGGACCTCGAGGGGCTCCCAGGACAGGTGCAGCACCACGCCGTCGGTGGTCACGACCGCGCGGTTCGACCCCGGCTCCACGTCGAGGCGGAGCTCGCGGCCGCGAACGCGTCCGAGCAGCGTGTCTCCGACGCGGCAGAAGCCATCCGCCCCGGAGGCATGGAAGGTATCGGCTCCCAGGAAGAGTTGTTCCTTGATCAGGAACGGGGCCCCGTGCTCCGGGCAGTAGACGTCGCAGTTCGAGCACTCGTTGCAGGCGCTCTCCAGCACGGCCAACTGGTGCGATTCGAGGATCGCGAACCCCTCACCTGGCACCCGCTGCAGCGATCCGTCGCCTGGCAGCTCGAGGATTTCCGTGTCCGTCTCCATGGGCCGGGCTTCGTATGCGAAGATGGCGTCGTTGGGACAGGCCGAGATGCACAGATCGCAGTTGATGCAGTCGTACAGCTCGAGGACGCTCTCGATTCGACGCGGCGTCTTGGCGTTCGAGTCCGCCGAGTAGCGCGGATCATCGGCCAATGGGGGCACGATGTCCCGGCCGTTCAAGCGGCCGGCCACCCGCGTCGCGTGGAGGGCCAACGCATCGCCGTCCAGCCCCGCCGCGTCCGCGGCGTCGCGCAGCGCGCCCGGGAGCTCGTCGGGCGCCTCCAGCGCCACCGTCTCCAGTCGCGCCCCCTGCCGCTCGCAGGCGGCCTCGCCTCCGGAAAACGCGGCCAGCGCCTCTCGCACGGCGGCAGCCGCGTGTCCGTGCGCCGCCAGTACGTAGGCCTCGCGGGTCGTGACCCCGCAACGCTCCATGGCGCGCGCGAGAGCGCGCAGGTATCCCGACAGCCGGCCGAACCCTCCCTGGCGCAGCAGGTCTGTGCACGTCGTGACGGGGACCATCCCGCACGCGACCGCGGCGGCCACGTTCTTGACGTCGATTCCGGCCGAGAACGAGACGGGGAACTCGAACCCCAGATCCTCCCGAAACCGCTGCATCAGGTTCATCGAGATGACGTGGAGCGGAGGTCCCGAGACGTACATGTACGGATCCGCCTGCGTCGCGAAGATGGCGGGGTCGTTCTCGACGACCAGCGTATTCGTGAACTTGGCGCCCACGATCGAACCGATGCTCTCGGCCACCGACCGCAGGCGCCTGAGGATGTCCAGACCCGCCTCGTATTGGAGGTCGACGTCGAATGCCTCGCGCCGGAGCTTCAGGTGCGTGTACCCGAGTCGATCCACGAGGAGCTCCCGCACACGCTCGAAGCCCAGCAGCGTCGGGTTCAGCTTTATGATCGTGTGGAGTCCGAGCTCCTCGAGCAGGTAGCGAGCGATGGATTCGATCTCGTCGGCCGGACAGCCGTGAAACGTGGAGAGCGTGACGCAGTCCGAGATGCAGTCCGGGAGAGCAAGGTCACGGAATTCGGCCACATCGCCCGTCAGCTGACCGCGCAGCTCGTCGAAGATCGTGCCCGGGTGCTTGAGAGCCTCGATGAAGCCCGTGACCTTCTCGCCGCGGATCCCCTGGAGATCGTACCCGACGCTGATGTCGAACACCGTGTCGAAGCCGGCATCGGACGGATAAGCGCCGAACGCGCGCGTGGCCTTGAGGATCTCGATCAGATAAGCCGCCTTCGCGTACTCGAGCGTGGACTCCTCGACGCGGAGCTCCTGCGACCATTCGACGTTGTAACCGATGTTCGGCGCGTGGATGCAGGGGCGCGGGATATCGAGCCGGTCGTTCACCTGCACCGTCTTGATCTCCACGATGCGGCCCCCGGCCAGCCACGCGAGGGCGATATTCTGCGCCAGTTGCGTGTGCGGGCCCGCAGCCGGCCCCACGGGCGTGGAAGCGCGACGCGCGAAATGGAGAGCCGAGAAGTCCATGTGACCGTCCGGCACCCACCACTTTCGAATCGGGAGGTCGAAGATCGAGCCGCTCGTCTCCACCTCGCGTCTCATGCGACGCACGAGGTGCGGGAAGGGGATCGGTTCGAGCTCCGCCATCAGGAGGATCCGCGCCGCGATTTGGGCACCGAGGGGGCCGCGGCCGGGGCGTCGCTCATCGGAAGAGCGAACCGCCGGACTCCGTCGTACGCGTACAGCGCGCCGGCGACCGCGCCGGCGGTCGGGACGAGACCGATCTCACCCACACCCTTTGCGCCGTACCCGCCGACCTCGTCAGGTACCTCGACCAGGATGACGTCGATAGGTGGCGTGTCCTTCGCCTTCACGATCCCGAGATCCCGCAACAGAAGAGAGTCGGGTCGGCCGTCGGTGCACGGGAAATCCTCGCTGAGCGCGTACCCCAGGCCCATGTGAACGGAGCCTTCGATTTGCCCCGCGCACAGCAGCGGGTTGATCGCCCGGCCGACATCGTGCACGGCCACCACGCGCGACACGCGGCCGTCTTCACCGAGGATCACGACCTGTGTCGCGTAGCTGAACGTCATGTGCGTGGTGGGGTTCTCGACCTCCTCGCCCGGCTTGGTGGTGAAATCGCACACGTACTCGCCCAGGTACTCCCGACCCGCGAGGTCTTCCAGAGACCGCCCCTCCAGGTCGGTCGTCAGCTTGCGTGCCGCGACTTGTCCAGCGGCGCACAGGAGCGCCGTGGCCCGCGAGGCCGTCGTCATCCCGCACACCACTCGTGGGTCGCTGGCCGTCCGTACGCTCATGAGCTCCGGGTCGAGCCCCGTTTCCTCGGTGATCACCTGCCGAAGGATGGTATACAGACCCTGTCCCATCTCGGTGTATCCGGTGAGGATCTCGATCGCCCCGCCCTCGCCGACGCGCAGCAACAAGCGACCGCTGTCATCCATCCCGTTCCCGATGCCGGTATTCTTGATCCCGCACCCGATCCCGGCGTAGCGGGCCCCCTTGTAGACGTCTCGCACGGCCTCGAGCGTCTGTCGGATGCCGCAGCTCTCCGTCATCAACTGCCCGGTCGCGAACGCGTCTCCCGGCTCGAGGATGTTCCTCTCCCGAACATCGTACCCGTCGATCCCGGCCGCCTGCGCGACCAGGTCCATCATGCCCTCGATCGCGAACGCGGCCTGGTTGGCGCCGAAGCCGCGCATCGCCCCGCAAGGTGGGTTGTTCGTGTAGACGGTCTTCGCCTCGATGTCGACGTTCGGGACCCGGTATGGCCCGCAGGAGTGCCCGGCGGCGCGCTCGAGCACTTTCATCCCGACCGAAGCGTAAGCGCCGGTGTCGCCGACGATGCGCGCCCGCACCGCGGTCAGATGCCCGTCCGCGTCCGCGCCGACCGTGTAGCGGAGCGTGATCGGGTGCCGCTTGGGGTGCATGCGCATGGACTGCTCACGGGTGAGTATCGTGCGCACCGCCCGTCCCGTGATGAGCGCGGCCAACGCGGTCTGGGCCTGTATCGAGAGGTCCTCCTTGCCCCCGAACGCGCCCCCGTTCGCCACGAGCTCGACCTCGATCATCTCAGGCGGAAGTCCCAGCACCGATGCGATCTGAGCCTGGTCGTCGTGCACGCCCTGGCCCTGCGAATACACCTTGAGGGTGACCCTGCCGGTCTCTTCGGTCATCGGTACCGCGACGCACGCTTCGGGCTCCAGAAACGCGTGCTCAATCCGCTGCGTGGCGAAGACCTCTTCCAGCACGTGCTCCGATACCGCCAGTGCGCCATCGACATCGCCGCGCGAGAAGCGGCAGACCTCCAGAAGGTTGCCCCCCTCATGTAGCTCGGGCGCTTCCGGCGCGAGCGCCCCATCAGGGTCCGAGACCGGGTCGAGAACCTCGCATTCAACCGCGGCCTCGAGCGCCTGCGCCGCGTCACGCGCGTGGATCCGCGTATCCGCCAGAACGAGGGCCAGCACGTCGCCCACGCAGCGCGTGACCTCGCCCACGGCGATGAGGACGGGCCAATCGGGTCGGATGAGCCCGATATGTCTCTCGCCCGGTACATCCTTCGCCAGGAGTACGCGTTCTACGCCCGGCATCGCGTGGGCCACCGCCGCATCGATCTCGAGCACACGCGCGCGAGCGTGGGGACTGAGCACCACTGAAGCGTGGAGCATCTCGTCCATCACCATATCGGCCACGTAGGGCTTGTCGCCCAACGCGTGATCCTTCGCCCGAAAGCGGTCACTCGAGCTGCCCACACCATTGGGAGTGTGGCCCGTCGTGCGTGCGAGACCGAAGTCCTCCCCGAAGAAGAGCGCATGTCGCGGTTCTGAGCCGGAAAGCCGTCCCGTTTCGTTCGAGGCCGCGTCAGCGGTCAGGATGGCGTCTACGACCCGCTTGTAGCCGGTGCAGCGACACAGGTGACCCGAGAGAGAGCGCGCGACGGCATCGCGGTCGTGCGCTCCGCCGCGATCGATGAGTGAGGAAGCCCGCATGACGATGCCAGGAGTGCAGTAGCCGCATTGAAGTCCGCCCTCGCGCGTGAACGCGTCTGCCAGCATCTGACGTCGTGATTCGGGGATTCCCTCAAGAGTGGTCACTCGCTTCCCCGCGACGGACTCGGGCTTGCAACGACAGGCAAGGACAGCGCGTCCCTCCACCTGGATCGTGCAACAGCCGCACACCCCCTGGGGGGCGCACCCGTCCTTCGGCGAAATGATCCCGAGGACATCCCTGAGCACCTCGAGGAAGTTCATTCCCTCGTCGTACTCCACCGAGGTCTCTCGACCGTTGAGCGCGAACGCGACTAGCGGCATGTGTCGTCCGTGGCCGTGGCTCGATCACGTGGGCCGGCGCGGACCGGCCTCCTGGAAGTTCGTCGCACCTCCATTTGAACGTACGGGCGTGCCGCCGGGGAAGGAATCCGGCGTAAGGCCGACCTGGACCGCCGCCGTATAGCTCCCATGGTGCTCGCAGGGGTCGGCGTTGTAGCCAGGCGACACTCGCGGCCACCCGATGACGCCTGGGGCAGGACCCGATGGTCGACAGTTCCCGGCATTCCTCGATCCTTCGGTGACTCGCATGGCTCCGGAGGGCTCCGCCCCCAGGTGGCACGCATCATGCGCGTTCGCCGAGTCATCGCGGCAGGGCAGATGGACCGAACCCGGGAACTTGGACTTCACCCCCGACATGTTGATCCTCGGACTAGCGGACGGCCAAACGTCCGGTGCCTGCGTGGTGCACGACGGGCGCATTATCTCCGCCGTGAATGAAGAGAGGATCGTTCGCCTGAAGCAAGCGCGAGGATTCCCGCGCGAATCGATCCGAGAGGCGCTGCGGCTGGCGGGTGTCGAGCCTTCCGAAATCGGCGCGGTCGCCGTCTCGGATCTCAGGATGAAGCTGCGAGAAGACGTCGACGCGTGGCCCGGGTGGTTCGAGGCACGCGCGGAATCTCGCGACGGTGTGCACGACCTGTTCTTCCACACCGCCTCTCGGCTGGGAGGTATCGTCCCCTTCGTTCCGGGGATCAAACGAGTCTACTACGGGCTTCGCGCGCCCTACCACGCTCAGCGCAGGCGTCGAATCCGCGACATCCTGCGAGATGAATTCGGGTTTTGCGCCCCCGTGCGTTTCTTCCACCACCACTACGCACACGCGGCGTCGGCGTATCACACGAGTGGGTTTGACGACGCGCTCGTCGTCACCATGGATGGTGGGGGAGATGGCCACTGCTCGCACGTCTACAGCGTCCGGAATGGCGACTTCGAGAGACTCTCGACTACGGATTCATATGATTCGTTGGGGAACTACTACGCCTACGTGACCGCACTGTGCGGGTTCAAGGCGAAGCGCCACGAGGGGAAGATCACGGGGCTGGCGGCCCGTGGGGATCCTGTCTACCGGGAGCTGTTCGAGTCGCTGATCGGTTGCGAGGACGGGCGCCTGATCAACAAGGGGCGGGTGCTCTTCAACAGCGCGCTGGACCGACTCCGTGCGTCGCTGCCCGAAGGGTGGTCCCACGCGGACCTCGCGGCCACGATTCAGGTGGTAGCCGAGGAGGTCGCGACCTCCCTCCTTCGGCACTGGCTGCAGGTCACGGGGCACTCGCAGGTCGCGCTCGCGGGAGGGGTGTTCGCGAACGTCCGGATCAACGAGGAGATCCTTGATCTGGAAGGGGTGGAGAGAGTCTTCGTCCACCCCGGGATGAGCGATGAGGGTTTGGGTGTCGGTGCCGCGCTGGCCTTGAGTCACGAGGCGGCGCGGCGCCGCGGTCGGCGTATCGAGCCGCAGGTCTTATCGACCGTACATCTCGGTACCGAAATCGACGAATCGCTCTGCGAGGACGCCCTGAGGGCCACCCAGCTCGAGTTCGAATCCCCGAGGGACGTGGCAGCGCACACGGCGAGACTCCTGCACGAAGGACACGTCGTCGCACGTGCGACGGGCAAGCTCGAATATGGCCCCCGTGCCCTGGGCAACCGTTCCATCATGTATCGAGCGGACGATCCGACGGTGAACGACTGGCTGAACGAGCTGCTGCAGCGCACCGAGTTCATGCCGTTCGCCCCCGCATCACTCGACGAGTACAGCGATGAGCTGTATCTGAATGCCGCCGGAGGTCGTGAGACAGCGCGCTTCATGACGACCACATTTCACTGCACCGATTGGATGTGTGAATTCGGCGCAGGTGTCGTCCACGTCGACGGCACGGCCCGCCCGCAATTGGTGCGCGAGCTGGACAACCCGGGTTTCTATGCGATTATCGACGAGTACAGAAAGCTGTCCGGCTTTCCCGCCGTGATAAACACGTCGTTCAACGTCCACGAGGAACCGATCGTACGCACGGCGGAGGATGCCGTGAAGGCTTTTCTCGACAGCGACCTCGACTACTTGCAGCTAGGCCCGTTCGTGGCGAAAGGCCCGGTCGGGACTGCGGGAGCGCGGAAGAGATGGGAGGGGAGGAGCGTCTGGGCCGCGCACCGGCCCAGGAGGGCCTCAGTGGGTTCCTGACATGTCGACCTCCGCATCCGTGACAACCACCCCCACGGGGCCACACTCGGAGAGGATTCGGCGAATCCAGGACACTGTGGTCGGCATGTACTCCGATCACCCGTGGCCGCTGGATCGGAACGCCGACGAGGAGATGGGTTGGCGCCTCAAATGTCTGGGTATCCAGCCCTCCGACTACGTGGGGAAGAGGGTCCTGGACATGGGGTGCGGAACCGGCGAGTACGCGCTTTGGTACGCCGTCCAGGGTGCCGATCGGGTTATCGGTATCGACCTGTCAGCGGGTTCCCTCGCCATCGCCAGAGATCGGCAACGGCAGTCGGGGGTCGAGAACGCATCCTTCCGCGAGTCGGACATCCTGCGCTGCGAGCTCCCCGACAACAGCTTCGACTACAGCTTCTCGGTGGGGGTGCTGCACCACACCGGCGACCCATTTGGCGGCTTCAAGCAGCTCGTCCGTGTGACCAAGCCTGGTGGGACGATCATCGTGAGCCTCTACAACGCGTTCAGCCGCCGTGTCCTGAGGAGCAAGCAGATCACGTGTAAGCTGCTCGGTGGAGACGACATAGATCGGCGGGTCGCTTTGGGGGAGCGGTTGTTCGGGCGCACGCTGAGGAAGCTGGACAAGCGATATCATGGGCTGAACACCAAACAGATCGCGTACGACATCTTCGGCTTCCCGCACGAGAGCCTCCACACGGCGGGTGAGGTCCTCCGCTGGTTCGATGACACCGGCGTCACCTACCGCGGATCCTTCGCGCCGCTGAGGATCCGCGACTACCTCTACGCGTTCTCGGTTCCGGAGTACCAGTCGTTCCGGTCCACCTTCTCGGGGTTTCCCGTTATGCAGTGGGTCGCCGATCGAATGGCCGCTGCGTCTCGAAACCGAGCGGCGGATGACGGTCCCAAGCTGGCGTTCGGCCGCCCCGGTCCGCTGTCCAGAATGATGGCGCAGACTGCCTGGGTTCCCTTCGGTCTCCGCTTCAACTGCTTCACGATGTCGGGCACGAAGACCGCCTAGACCCGAGCGATCAGTGTGCGGCCTTCCGACCCGGAGCGTTAACGGTCGGCGGACAGAGCCGCCTTCACACCCGCTCGGCAGAGCGCCAACGCCCGGGTTTCGCCCCACGAGGATTCGGCGTGATCGCTGTCGGGCAGACTCACGCTCGCGCTATACCCGTCGTCGGCAGCTTCGATGGCGAGGAATCCCACCACGCGGCGAATCTCGTTGAACAGCCCGTCGTCCGTCGAGTACGGTGGATACGATCCGTCAGGTTCCGCACGGAGCTTGCGAACCTTGGTGTGAACGAGACGGTCCAGGTCGGGTCCGGGGGGGAGGGTGTCCGCATCGAGGTCAGGGTCGAGGGGTGTCTCCTTGCGGCCAGCGTCTCCGGGGCGCTCTGATTGTCCTGCTGTCGTCTCCGTCGTCGCGGTCTCCCGTTGATCGGCCACCTGGCACCTCCATCCGCCCAGAGCACACCCCTCTCCCCTGTGCTCTAGATGCCACGAGTGGCCGAAACCTTACATTCGCCTCAGCCCTTCGTACGGATCGCGATGATCCCGATCCAACCGTCGCCTCCGTACCGGGCGCTCGCCTCCGCAGCGTTGAGAATCTCCAGCCGTCTCACCTCATCGCTGTACAGGTCGCGAATCGCCACGATCGGGTCCGGCACGCGACGCTCGTTCACGTACACCTGGACGCCGCGGAGCTGTCCCCCGACGACGCTCGTCGAGCTTCGATCCGTAAACAGGATCACATCCCCGCCACCCGTTAGCCGTTCGAAGCGCAAGCGGTTGTGTTGCCGGAGCAGGTCGTAAAGAGGCATGGCGGGAAGAGCGGCGAGATCTTCTTCGGTGATCAGCGTGGCCGAGAACACGCGGCTCACGCGCCCGTCGACGACGATCTCTTCGGGCTCCTCCTCAGGTGCGTCCTCGCTGAGCGAAACCGTCAGGTCGAATTGCCCGACGGGCCCGTTGATCACCAACGTGGTCGAGGGACCCCGACGGCTGGCGAAGGCCGCCCGGACGGCGACCTCGATCTCCCTCGGCAAGCCGCACAGCGTGAACCCGCCGTCGATGCCCACCTGAGCGAGCGCGCGCTTCCGCTCGCCTTGCCAAACCCAGCTTGCCGTGACCTCTGCGCCGGGCAGAACCATCCCCGACTCCGGGTCCTGGACGAAGCCAAATAGCGCGGCTTCCTCGGCGCTGGCATCGGGACACAACTCGGCGAGCTCCTGCGCGTGGAGGCTCCGCGTGGCATGGCCGGCTCCGATCAGAATGACCGTGGCCCAGATGAAGGCGAGACGATCGAACGGATACCGCATCGTTACCCTCTCCAGCTCGGGTTCGTGACGTGCGGCTTTGACGTCAGAAGGAATAGGTACGACATCCGTGGCTGGATGCAACAGGTGGCCTGCCCTCGGGGGCCGGATGCCCGATCAGCCGGACGCGCGAGGCTCCTCTGCCTCCGGCCACTGCGGCGCCTGCTGGCGCCACGGCAACAGGATGCGGGCGACACGCTCGAAGAACAGATAATCCCACGACCAGTTCAGCAGGACTGCCAGTCGGTTGCGGAACCCGATCAAATAGACGATGTGGATGAGCAGCCACAGCAACCAGGCCGTGTAGCCCGTGAAGCTCCGCCCGCGTAGCGTGGCAACGGCTGAATTGCGGCCTATGACGGCCATGACGCCCTTGTCCCGATACACGAACGGTCTGGGTTCTGCCCCCGATAGAGCCCGGCGGATGTTGTCGGCCGCGCGCTCCCCTCCCTGCATGGCGACCTGTGCGAGCATCGGGAGCGCCTCGTCCCCCGCGGGAGCGAGCTGGGCGATGTCGCCCACAGCGTATACCTCGGGATGACCCCGGACCTGTAGCGTCGGTTGCACCTCGATCCGCCCGCTGTCCGTCAACGGGAGACCCCAGCGGGCCGCCTCGGGACTCCCCCGTACCCCGGCAGTCCACGCTACTGTCTCGACCCTGAGCTCCGTTCGGTCTCCCAGCCGCACGCGGTCGTCGGTTACCTCCGAAACGAGAGCTCCTAGCCGGACCTCGACCCCCATGCGCTGCAAGCGGCGCAGCGCGTAGCGCCCCAATCGCTCCGGCATGCCGTCCAGCAGCCTCTCTTTCGCTTCCAGCAGGACGATCGAGACCTGCGCTTCAAGCTCCGGGTAATCGCGCGCCAGCGGGCCGGCGACCAGCTCGGCCAGCGCCCCGGCGAACTCGACACCGGTGGGTCCTCCCCCCACGATCACGAACCGGAGCGCGCCCTTCCGAGATCCCCCGTCCGGCTGGTGCATGGCCGCCTCGAACCGGGCCAGGATATGGCTGCGAAGGGCGACACCGTCCTCGAGCGTCTTGAGAGGGAACGCGTGCTCCGCCACGCCCGCCACGCCGAAGTCGTGGGGTACGCTGCCGGTCGCGATCACCAGGTAGTCGTAGCCGTGGACACCACGGCTGGTGCGCACGACCTTGCTCCGCAGGTCGACGCTCCGCGCCTCGGCCATGAGGAAGTGGAGGTTGGCCTGGCGGCGCACGATGGTGCGCACGGGTCGCGCGATGGCAAAGGGCTCCAGCTCCGCGGCACCGACCTGGTACAGGAGAGGGAGGAAGGTGTGGTAGTTGTTGCGGTCGAGCAGGGTCACAGAAACGGGCGTGCGCTCCAGCGCTCGAGCGGCCCACAATCCGCCGAAGCCCGCACCGAGGATGAGAACCTTCGGAGTGTTCTCGCCCGCCCCGGGCGTCCGCTTACTGGCTCGCGGCATATGGCCTCAGACCGTGGTCACCGTCGACGTGTCCGACCCGGCTGCGTGAACTCGGGTCGGCTTCCCCTACCGCTCCCTACGGGGGGATCCCGAGCAGTGTTGCGCAATCTCCGGGCGAGAATCCCGGAGCTCGCCGGGGGGCTCGCGATCGCTCTCATGGCCGGCGGTTGTGTCCCGCGGGCGCAGCCCGGAGCGGCTGCGGATGCCGGCTGGATTGAGACGGGCGTCGCGTCCTGGTACGGCGAGCCGTTCCATGGGCGGCGGACGGCGTCCGGAGAAACCTACGACATGGAATCGATGACGGCGGCTCATCAGACGCTGCCGTTCGGCACCGTCGTTCGCGTCGAGAACCGAGACAACGGGCGCACCGTGGAGGTGCGCATCAACGACCGCGGGCCGTTCGTGGGCCGTAGGATCCTGGATCTATCGCGCGCCGCCGCACGCCGACTCGGCATGCTGGGTCCCGGCACGGCGCGTGTGCGCGTGACAGTGGTGCAGGCCGTCGAGAATCCGGGCACCCCACCCTGGGAATGTATCGAGCTCCAGGTGGGTGCCTTCCGGGACCCCGAGCTCGCGGCAACGGCCCGGCGGCGCGTACGCGAAGCCGGCTATAGCGCCCGCTCGGAGGTGGGGCCAGGTGGCCTCCTGCGAGTGATCGCCGGTCCGTTCGACAGCGGCGCCAGCGCGGAGGCGGCCGAGAGGAGGTTGGGTGGGTTCTACCGTCGATGTGACCCATCTCGGTGACGCGTCGTGAACAGAACGGGGTCACCGCGCGGCGTGCGGTTGTCGGTGAGGCAAGCCAAGCGGTCACGGGGGTAAGCCGAGCAAGCGCCGGGGCTAGCCGAGCGTGTGGCCTGCCGGACGGAACCCACGGACTGGTGCGGGGCTTTTACTGAACAGCGGTGGCTCAGACGTCATATAGAGTGGGTGGATCGGTAGCGGTCGCATCTGAGCGTTGGTAGGTTCACGCTCGCCCCACGGTCTTTTACATGAACCTGACCTGAACTGTCCCTGTAAGACGTCGGCTCGTCCCGCGGCGATCACCCGGAAAACGCGTAGACGTGGTATCGGTTTGGAGGCTGTATGAGTCAGAGACGCACACTACTTCTGGCCACGCTGACGGCCCTGGCTGTTCTGGCCGGACCTGCGGTGGAAGCGGCGAGCGCTCAGGCGGGCCGTTACTTCGGCCGTAACAAGGTCCAGTACCAGCACTTCGACTTCCAGGTCCTCAAGACCGAGCACTACGACATCTACTACTACGAGGCCGAGGCCGAGGCCGTTCAGATGGCGGCCCGCATGGCGGAACGCTGGTACGCGCGCCTCTCCCGCGTGCTGAACCATGAGTTTCGCTCTCGCCAGCCGATCATCCTCTACGCGGACCATTCCGATTTCGAGCAAACGAACGCGACGCCGACGCAGATCGACGAGTCGACGGGCGGTTTCACGGAGATCCTGAAACGCCGTGTGGTCTTGCCGCTGGCGAGCTCCCTGGCCGAGACCGACCACGTGCTCGGTCACGAGCTGGTCCACTCGTTCCAGTTCGACATGACCGGGCAAGGCCCGGGTGCCGTCGGCGTGGATGTGCCGGGCGCGATTCGCTTGCCCCTGTGGTTCATCGAGGGGATGGCCGAGTACCTGTCGATCGGGCCGATCGATCCCTTCACGACGATGTGGATACGGGATGCCATCGGTATCGGCGAGTTTCCCACGATTCCCGAGCTGAACAACACGAAGTACTTCCCGTACCGGTACGGACACGCGCTGTGGTCCTACATTGCCGGGAACTACGGTGACGACAGGATCGGCCGCATCCTGAACCTGGCCGGGCGGACCGGAAACGCGATCGGCGCGATCGAGGCAGTGCTCGAGACACCGATCAGCGAGTTGTCGGATCGGTGGCGAAACGATCTCGAGACCTACTTCGCCTCGATCCGGGACGAGACGCACGACGCGGGTGAGTTCGGCCGCAGGTTGGTGTTCGAGGAGCAGTCCGAGGGGCGGCTCAACCTCGGCCCCGCCATCAGCCCTGACGGCAAGGACCTGGTCTTCATCTCCGAGCGAGACCTGTTTTCGATCGAGATGTTCCTCGCGGACGCGGAGACAGGCGCGGTCACACGGAGGGTTACCAAGACATCGGTCGACCCCCACTTCGAGAGCCTGCAGTGGATCAACTCGGCCGGTGTGTGGCACCCGGACGGACGCCAGTTCCTGTTCTCGGCCGTCAGCAAGGGACGACCTGTCGTCAGCGTGATGGACGTGAACACCGGTGCGAAGATCCGCGAAGTGAAGCTGGATGAGCTCGGCGAGATCTTCACCCCCACCTGGGGACCGGACGGGCAGCAGGTGGCCTTCTCGGCGATGACCGGCGGCTTCACCGATCTCTACGCGCTCGATCTGGAGACCGAGAACCTCACCCGGCTCACCTCTGACCCGTACGCGGATCTGCAACCCGCATGGTCCCCCGACGGCCGACACATCGCGTTCATCACCGATCGCTTTGGGACCGATCTCGAGCTGCTGACCGCGGGACCGTATCAGTTGGCGCTGTACGACGTGGAGGCGCGCAGGATCGATCGCCTCCAAACGTTCGAGGAGGGGAGGCACCTGAACCCGCAATGGTCGCCGGACGGGCGAGATCTCTACTTCGTCTCGGACCACGACGGGATCTCGAACCTCTACCGAATGAACATGGAGTCCCGGGAGGTGTTCGTCATCACCGACCTGTGGACCGGTGTCAGCGGATTGACGGCGTTGAGCCCGGCGATCTCGGTGGCGAGCCAGACCGGCGAGGTCGCGTTCAGCGTGAACGAGGGTGGGCCGTTCAGCTTCGAGATCTTCGTGATCGATGATCCCGAGGTGTTGCAGGGCGAGCCCGCGCCCGAGTTCCTCACCGAGGTGGACCCTGCGGTGATCCCGCCGCGCGAGCGCGTGTCCCTCGAGCTCGTCGAACTGCTGGACAACGCGAGACTCGGCCTCGTGGACCCCATCACCTTCGAGGACGACGAGTACAGCGCAGCCCTGTCGCTCGACTTCATCTCGCAGCCGTCGCTGGCGTTCGGCGCGAGCGATTACGGGGTGTTCTTCGCGGGAGGGGCGAGTCTCTACTGGAGCGATCTGCTCGGCGATCAGAACCTGCAAACGCTGCTCCAGATCAACACGTCACGCGGCGACCTGTTCAAAGGTACGGCCGCCGTCGTGGCGTACGAGAACCGTAGATCGCGGTGGAACTGGGCCGGCATCGGCGGACAGATTCCGTTCGTCACGAGCTCGTTCCAGTTCCAGGACGTGCTCGTAGAGGGTCAGCCGGTTCGGGTGTTTCGGGAGAGCCGGTTCTTCGAGATCAACCGCGAGTTGACGGGGCTCATCTCATACGCCTTCAATCGGGCGAGCCGGATCGAGTTCAGCGCGTCGGCGCGGCAGATCGACTTCGCAGCCGAGATCGAGGATATCGGGGTCAACCTCAACACCGGCGCCATCGTCATCGATGAAAAGTTCGATGTCCCCGACTGCGGACCGGACGACCAGTTCTTCTTAAACTGTTCACCCGAGTCCATCTACATGGGCAGCGCGAGCGCCGCGCTCGTATACGACACGTCGATCTTCGGCGGAACGAGCCCGATCCTGGGGCAGCGCTACCGGATCGAGGCGGAGCCGACGTTCGGGACGCTCAACTTCGTGACGCTCCTGGGCGATGTCCGGCGCTACTTCCGCATCGCGCCGTTCACGCTCGCCGGCCGCGTGCTGCACTTCGGCCGCTACGGCGGCGACTCGGACGATCCGCGCGTGGGGCGCCTGTTCATCGGGCAGCCGGGTCTGGTCCGCGGATACGACGACAACACGTTCGATGTGTTCGAGTGCCAGACCCCCGGGGCGGCCGCCTTCGGTTGTCCCGTGTTCGATCAGCTGCTCGGGAGCCGGGTTGGGGTGGCGAACGTGGAGCTCAGACTCCCGCTGCTCGGCGGGATCGGCCTGATCCGCGCGCCGGGCGTGCCGCCGATCGAGATCGGCGGGTTCTTCGATATCGGGAAGGCGTGGACCGGTGTCGAGGGCAACACGTTCAAAGAACGCGATTGGGTAAAGAGCGCCGGGGCGCTCGCCCGGCTCAACCTGTTCGGGTTCATGATCGTGGAGCTCGACTACGCGTTCCCGTTCGACCGACCCCAGAAGAACTCCGTGTGGCAGCTAAGCCTCACGCCGGGCTTCTAGCCGGCGATCCGGCATGTTTACCAGCTGAAGAGAGGGCGGCTCCGGCCGCCCTCTCGGCATCTCGCCCGTACGCGCTATCCGCGGGTTAACGTTCGAGGCGCTCCAGCGCCCCCGCGTGGGCATCAAGGGCTTCACGCCTGAACAGCGTGAAACGGATTCGACGCACACGAGCCAGTGATGGCGCGGCGTCCGCGACGGTCCGCATGGCGATCTCCGCCGCCTCGCGCAGCGGGAAGCCGAACGCACCGGTCGAGATCGCGGGGAACGCGATCGACTCCAGGGCGTGTTCCTCCGCCAGCTTTAGCGCATTCCGGTAGCAAGCTTCCAGGAGCTCGTCGGATGGCTCGTCGCGTCCATACACCGGTCCGAGGCAGTGGATCACGTGTTTGTTGGGGAGGTCGTGACCGCCGGTCAGTACCGCCTCGCCGGGCTGAATCGGCGCGAGCCGCCGACATTCGACATCGAGTCCGGGCCCGGCAGCCAGGTGAATCGCACCGGCCACGCCCCCTCCCGGACGCAGCTGAGCGTTCGCCGCGTTCACTACGGCAGCGTACCCCGGTTGGTCCGTGATATCGCCCTGCACGCAGTCGATCCGGAGGCCGTGAATCGAGCGCTCCGTCATCATCGTATGCTTATCGGGTAAGCGACGTCCTACCACAGGCAACTGGGGGAAGTCAGTGAAACTCATCATCAACTGGCTGATCAACGCCGCCGCGCTGTACGTGGCGGCGCGACTGATTACAGGGGTGGAGGTCGCGGGAACCGAGGCGCTCTTCCTCGCGGCGCTCGTGATCGGGCTCGTGAACGCCATCGTGCGACCGATCCTGAGGTTCATCACGTTCCCGATCACCGTGATCACCTTGGGGCTGTTCTACTTCGTGCTGAACGGGCTCATGCTGTACCTGGCGGCGGCCCTCACGCCCGGCTTCGAGCTCTCGGGCCTGGGGGCGGCGATCCTCGGGGCGCTCGTCATGTCGATCGTGGCGACGTTCCTCCACCTGTTCGTCAAGCCCAAGAAGCGTCGCTGACCGGGTCGAAATCGGACGCCGAGTCTTCACCGAGCCGCCACGTCGGGGGTCGGGCGGTCTCCCCCCGTCGGCTCGATGCGGATGTCGAGAAGCTCGTGGGCCTCCCGTAGGGCGCTCTCGACTACCGGGGCGCTCTCCCCGCGCGCGAAGATGAACCCGAGGTAGCGGTTGCCCTCGGGCAGCGGGAGCACTTCCTGGCCCGGAAGGAGGCTCATCACGACCTCCTGCACTCCCTCGACCGCCTCGGCGCTCTCCAATCCTGACACCTCTTCGAGGCGTCCGGGGCCAGGGATCGGGATCATCATGACTCCGGAGGGAGGGAGGGCTTCGCCCAGCTCATGGAGCGTCTCGTCCAGTGCGTGCCGCAAGACGAGCTCTTCGAGCGATACGCCGGCTCGGTACCGGAAGATGCGCGAACACAGCCCCCCAATCGTTCGAGGCGCCAGCTCGATGATCCACACCCCTCTCTCGTTGACCCGCAGTTCCGCGTGCACCGGCCCCTCGCGTAGTCCGAGCGCCGCCGCGACATGACCGGCCACGCGCTCGACCTCGCATTGCACCTCGGCGGGAAGACGCGACGGCGTAACGAACAACGTCTCTTCGAAGAACGGACCCACGAGCGGATCCGGCTTGTCCAGGATCGCCAGCGTTTCCAGCACCCCGCCCACCAACAGTCCCTCGAGCGCCACCTCGAAGCCCGGGATATAGGATTCGACGAGTACGATCGGGCCATCGCGCCGATCGCTCCCGGCCGCGAGCGTGATGTCCAACGCCCGACGAAACGCGGCCTCGAACTCGGCTCGTCCGTCGGCGCGAATCACGCCTCTGCTCGCAGCCAGCGAGACCGGCTTCACCACGCATGGATACGGGACCTGGCGAGCGATCCGCGCCGGGTCGGCGGCCTCGTCGAAGGCGTCGAACCAGGGCGCAGGGAGATCGAGCGTCGAGACTACCTCCCGGAACAGGTGCTTGCGCCGGCAAGCGCGGACCGCCTCCGGCGGATTGTGCTTGAGACCGAGGGCACGGGCGGCCTCGGCGGCCAGCTCGGTCCCATCATCCTCGGCGGCAACGATGGCCGCGAGCGGGTCGTGCGCGTGGAGATCCGCGATCGCCGCGATGCTGCCGGTCGAATCCGACAGGTCGAGCGTCAGGGTACCTCCGGGTGCCTCCTCGGCGAGGGTGGCCTCGTGATCGGAGCCCACCGTCACCGCGACGCCGAGACGGTTGGCGGCCTCCAGGAAGTCCGTCGCCTTGTAGCTGGTGGAGGCGATGAGGAGCAGGACGCGCCGCGGGTCGGCCATCGGAGCTGCGCCCTGGAGACCGGCTGCGCCCGATCCGTCTCGGGGCGCTACTTCTCGGGCGAGAAGTAGGGGTCCGTGCCCGCCGCGTGGTCGGTCACGTCGCGGATATCGACGATCTCGGGCACCGCCTCCTGCAATACCTGCTTGATTCCCTGGGACAGCGTGACCGATGCCATGCCGCACCCCTGGCACCCGCCGCTCATGCGCAGGTAGACCACGTCCTCTCGGATGTCGACTAGGCTGACGGCGCCGCCGTGCATCGCGATCCCGGGGTTGATCCGCTGCTCCAGCACCTGCTGTACGCGCTCGGCGAGCGGCCCCTCGAGGGGCTCCGAGCCCAGCGGCTTGATGTTCGGATTGCTGAATTGGAATCCGCTGCCGTGCAGCGAGTCCACCCAATCGATCTCGGTGCCGCTCAGGATGCGGGCGCTCTCGGGATCGACCACGACTTCGAACCCGCCGCCGTCGAAGACCTCGTCCTCCGGCTCGCGCTCGTCGGGCTCGATGAGCGCCATCTCGTACTCCGGAGACACCGGACTTGGGTTTCGCACCCGGACTCGGACAGCCAGGTCCGCGCCCTCATCTTCCTGAATGAAGCCGCGTATCTGCTCGCGAGCCGCTTCGGTGAACGCGACGACCATGCCGCGCATAGCTCCCGCCTCGAGGGGGTGTCTGAAGTGTCAGCGACCTCTAGTTCCCGAGAATCGCCCTCGCCACAAACACGAGGTTCGCCGGCCGCTCCGCCATGCGTCGCATGAAGTAAGGGTACCATTGTGTCCCATACGGCACATAGATGCGTACCCCATACCCCTGCTCCACGAGCAGGGCCTGGTAGTCGCGACGCACACCGTACAGCATCTGAAACTCGAATGCCTCCCTGGAGATCCCTCGCTCCTCCACGTAGCGGCTCGTCGCCTCTATCATCCGCTCGTCATGTGAAGCGATGGCGGTGGACACGCCACCGTCGAGCAGGCGTTTCATCAGCTGAATGAAGCTGTCGTCGATCTCCGACTTTCGCTGGAACGCGACGGTACCGGGTTCCTGGTACGCTCCCTTGCACAAACGCACCGGCGCGCCGATGCGGACGAGCTCGTCCACGTCCTCCGCGCTCCGACGAAGGTAAGACTGGATCACGACGCCTACGTTGCGGTGCCTAGGGAACACGCTGCGGAACACACGGAGGGTCGCGGCCGTGTGGTGCGAATCCTCCATGTCGATCCGAACGAAGTTGTCGAGCTCCTCGGCCTGCTCGACGATCCGGCCGACGTTGCGCGTACACAGATCCTCATCGATGTCCAGCCCCAGCTGGGTGAGCTTCAAGCTGATCGTCGTCTCGGCGTCGCTGGAGGAGATCTCGACCAGGCTGTCGAGGTAGGCTCGCGTCGCCCGCTCGGCCTCGTCGGGGCTGCGAACGCTCTCACCCAGGTAATCGAGGGTAACGCGGAAGCCCGCGCGATTCAGCGTTCGGGAGGCGCGCAGGGCCTCCGCGCCCGTCTCACCCGCCGCGAACCTGGTCGCCATGCCCTTCGCGCCCGGCAGCTTGAGGAGCGCGTTCTTGAATCCCTCTCGCTCGCTGAGGAACAGGAGAGATCTACGGAGCATTCTCGCCGTCGGTGCGCGCAGCGAGACAACGACGCAGATCGGTCGCGGTGAACAATACGATGGTAGGAAGGCCCGCCCCCTCGATGTTCTGCCGTCCGCCCTCCTCCCGGTCAACCAGACCGAGCACCGCGAGCACGTCCCCCTGGGCCTGGCGCACCGCGTCGAGGGCCTTGAGCGCGGAGCCGCCGGTGGTGATTACGTCTTCTACGACCACGACCCGGGCGCCTGGCTCGAAGCACCCCTCGATCAGCTGTCCGCGACCATGACGCTTCGCTCGCTTTCGCACGGAGAAAGCGTGGATGGGCTCGCCTTGGCGCCAGCTCTCGGCCGCGATCGCGTACGCCAGCGGATCGGCCCCCATCGTGAGCCCGCCAATGGCGTCCGGACGGTGCCCTGCGGTGTGAATGACGTCAAACCCCACCTGGCCGATCAACACCTGGCCGTGCGCATGCATCGTGGTGGTCCGACAGTCGATGTA
>JBDHAC010000038.1:0-31830 GCA_039588275.1 Gemmatimonadota bacterium | reverse complement strand
GGTAGATCGAGCCCGGCCAGCGTCCCGAGGACCTCGTCCCCATCCTCTATCGCGTCACCGTCCGTGTCCACAAGGAGGGGATCCGTTCCCGTATCCAACGTGCTGACGAAGACGCCCGTATTCGTCTCCACGCAATCGGGTAGACGATCCGCATCCGTGTCTGGAACACTCGACAGCGTGCAGGGTGTCGGCTTGATGGTCAGCACCGCCGTGGCCGAGAGATCGGCGTGCGAGGCGGTGATGTCCACATCCGTATCGGTGACGACCGTAGCCGTCGGAGACGCGATCGTCATGCTCTCGCCGAAACCGTCGGTCGGGCCGCTTGTGACGGTGAGAGCGACGAGTGCAGAGCTCGACACCCAGTTCACCGTGTATCCGACCAACGGATCCCCGTGCAGATCGGTGAGAGTTGCCGTGAACGTCTGTTGCTCTCCGGGGGTGTCGGTGTCAAACAGCTCCGCCGTCGTCGGAGAGACAACCAGCTCGCCCGGGATACCAGTCTCGATGCGGAACTTGAACAGGAGCGGTTGACCTATAACGAACCCCGGTATCCGGTCGGGATTGGAAGGCCCTTTGAGGTCGCGCTTCTTCTCCACCGCGAGGAGGTCGAGCACTCCAACCGTGCGGGAGTTACTGCTCGGAAGCGCTACGGTCACGAAGGCGCGATAGGTGCCGCCGGCAACGAAGTCACCGTCGTTGGTGCTTTGCCATGTAACCGAATAGTCCTCCTTATCCGGATCGGGGTTGACCCGGATGATCTCCGGCGGGGAGGAGCCACTCAGCGTACGGATAATGGGGGCGCAATCCGCCGGGCTATAAGGGTCCCCCGTGGCATCACAGATCTCGATCGCGAGGGCAGCCAACAGGCCCGGGTCGAAAGTCCCGGTGAAGGCCGGGGGTCCGTCCTTCACGGTTGGGGGCAGCCAATAGAAACCGTCCACACTACTTGGGGAGGAGAGCGGGAGGGCGGCTGGACTCGCGTCGAGGGCGGCCGTTGGCTGGGCCTCTGTTGCGGGGTTGGTCCCGGTCGGGTTCTCGCTACAGGCGAAGACAAGAACGGGTAGTGCTACCAGCGATAATGCTCTTCTGCTCATTTTTCCGCCTCCTGTGTGTGGCGAGAGGAGTATGAAAGAAGTGTCACCCATGGCTCTCCGTAACGTGAATGCCTCCTTTTCACTGAGCCGGGCCGCCGCGTCCGTATCGAGAACTCGCTACAGCCAGCGACGCGTTTCCAGCGGGTCGGGCGTGTCATCGGCTGCACACGCCGTGGCTCACTTGAATCGGCACCGCGCCGACAAATAGGCCTCGCGGAGAGGCTATCCCCGGTCGGTGCCAGAAACGGAAAGCCGGGCTACGGAAAGCCGGGCTACGGAAATCCGCCGGGCTCCCGGCCGCGCCCGGGGTGTGCGCGGTGAGCGGGAGCGGCGGCGCGTCGATTCTCCCCGGTACTTCGCCCTGGCGAGATCGGAACTTCGCGGGGCAAAGCCAGTAGATATTGGTTGCCAAACACGCATGCCCCCTGTGGGTGTCGTGTTGCGGTAGCTGTCAGCTGGTGTGTTTCCCCAAGATTCCCGCCAGCTGGCAGCTTTTCTTTTTCTGCTTCTATGGCTATCCGGTCCAGTTCATTCCCGCCCGAGGCCCGGCGTTCGAGCCTGGGTTAGGAACCACCAGTCGTGGTGTTCAGCGTGCTGCTCGCGTTGCTGAACGCGCCGTTGATCCCCGAGGCCAGGACGGTCATGCCGGCCGTGATGGCCAGGGCGATCAGCACGACGAGAAGGACGTACTCCGTGGCGTCCTGACCGGACTCGTCGCTCCACAGGGTGCGCAGGAAGCGCTGCATATCACCCTCCGTTCCACGCGTGGATAAAAAAGGCACGCAACCGACAGGGTCGCGCGCCTCTGTTACTTCTCGTGGCTGAGTGAGTTGCTTGGGTTACGCGTGAGCCGAGTACGGGGCGGATGGAAAGCTACACGAGAGGCAAACCACTCAGGACGTACACAGCGTGGGATCCTGCTGCTCATGCCCGAGACCCGCCCAAAGACTACTTCCGCCCCGAGTCACAACCCACCAACTCTTGCAGTTTACCAGGCCCGCCCACGCACCGGCAAGAGGCGTTCGGCAAGAGGGGGCTTCGACACGGCACCGCCCGGAACCTGTCGCGTCGCCGGCGGCGCGAGCGCGGAGGGAGCTAAAGCGGGTCCGACCGAGGCTACGCAGCCGTCTCGTGCGTCCCAGACCCAGCCGGGGAGGGGCGCTGCGGACCCCCCCGGCCCGCGGCGGGCCCGATGTCCATTCGCGTGGGTGCCCTGGCACATTCCCGGACGGTGTACCGGTTCAGTAAACCAGCGCCACGCCTTGTACAGCAACGATTTACAGAGACATGTAGCCTGAAGTGTGACCTGGAAGGCCGTTTTGCCCGGCACGGGGGTGGGGCGTGACCACGAAGCGGCCGGCGCAAATCCCGAGTCGTTGTCAAATAAAGCGGAGGGGGCGGGATTCGAACCCGCAAGCCCTTACGGGCGCCGGTTTTCAAGACCGGTGCATTAGCCGTTCTGCCACCCCTCCGAGGTGTGGCCCGAGTGACCGCCCTAGATACGGCTCGAAAGATGCGGGATTTCGCGGCCCGGCGCGACTCGGCTAAATCCCCACGCGACTCGGTTGGGACCCTACACGTTCTCAGCTGAAACCCCGCTCGATCCGGCCGCGTACGCTGGGTCGGAGAGATCGAGAGCTATTCGGCTGTTCGCCGATGATGCATATTGAGCCTGGAATCAGGCTTAGCTGAAAGGAGAGCCCGTGCGCAGAGTCGCCATCCTGGTGGTCCTGGAGATCGTGCGCCGCTTGCTCAAGAAGATCAAGATCTAGGTGCTTGCCGACTCTCCGTGCCGCGGGCGCGAGTAGACGCCCGAGCGTGCCGGTTCCTGGCGCGTCCGTACGTCAGCAGGTTCCCGGGAGGCGGATGAGCTAGTGCGGTGACGGCCCGATCCGCCCGAAGCGGAGGGCTGTGAGGAACGGAACCGGCTTGAGCGCGTCGCGATCGTACGAGTAGTACACGAAGAACGGCTTCCCCTTCATCTTGCCCCGCTCCACCAGGCCCCAGTACCGCGAATCCAGGCTGTGCTCGCGGTTGTCCCCCATCATGAAGTAGCGCTCTTCCGGTATCACCAACGGCCCCCAGTTGTCGCGCGTCGGCCGATAGCTGCCGCGATCGACACCCGGAGCGAGAACCCCTACCTGCCACGCCATATCGGGCGCCCCGTCGTCCGGGACGCGCGGATCGTGCTCGACCCACGGCTCCTCCTGCGGCTCGCCGTTCAGGTGCAAGACCCCGTCGATCATCCCGATCGTGTCCCCCGGGAGGCCCACGACGCGCTTCACGATATCCAGGCCGGGCGCGTGGTCCGCGCGAAACACGACGATGTCCCACCGATTGGGCTGGCCATATCCGGGCACCCGCACCGCCGTTCCCGGGACGGGCGAGCCGAGCACGACCTTGTTGACGAGGAGGAAATCGCCCACCAGGAGCGTGTTAACCATCGACCCGGACGTGATCACGAAGGACTCGAGCACGAAGCTCCGGAGGAAGAGGAAGATGACGAGCGCGAAGACGAGTGTCTTCGCCCAGTCCACGAGCCACGCGCTGGTCCAGCGATCAGGCCGTGGGTGCCCCTTCGCATCGCCCGTTTCGGACGGGGCATCCGTCTTCGACGCGTCCTTCACCTTCGCGCGCGCGTTGCGCTTGTTCTTGCCGCCAGTGCTTCGTGCCATGTGCCTCGTCTCGTGTGGAAGGCTGGGAACTCTGCATTCCAGCCGTCCGTTGCGCAATCCGGAGGTGTCAGCGGCGCGATCCGCAGGAGTCCGCAGTACAAGAGTTGATGCCGCAGAGCACCCGAGAGTTGCTTCGGCTCTTCGCGCGTCGCCGATCCCAGGGATCCCGTCCAACAGCAGCTCGTTCCAGAGCGGCCCGTCTTACAGCAACCCGTCTGTGTAGATGTGGACCCTCCACTCATCCCCGCCTCGGACTCCATGGGCGATGTCGAAGCGAAGCAGCCCATCCATGAAGGAAGCACCAGCCCCTACGCCGATCTTGTAGTCATCGTTCCCGAACTCGTCCCTCAGGCCGGCCCAGACGGCGTCCCCGAAGAGGATCACGCGGATGGCACCACCAATCGGACTGTATTCCGCGGGCGAGACCTTGAAGCCGAAGCCCAGCTCCGCGCGCGCCATCCAGAACGCCTCGCCCGAGGCCGAGGCGACTTCGAAGCCGCGCAGCGTGCCCGGACCTCCCAGGTGATAGAGGCGCTGGGTGGGGGGCGTACCGAACGTGGTGCCGCTACCGATCTCGAGCCCCCCTGTCAGCCGGCCCAAGAGGGGCGTGGCGAGGGCCGCCGAAACGGCCAGGCGTCCGTAGTCGAAATCGCCGGTCGCGGCTTCCCCCCACACCGTGCCGCTCGCGATCGGGCCAGTCGGGTCGACCCCGCTGAAGGCGCGGACGCGACCGCTCACCCCCACGATTTCTCCACGCATCGACTCGATGTTCTCCGGCAACAGATAGTCGTCGATCAGGTGCGGTAGGGACGCGTCCGTCGTCTTGGGTGCGTTCTGGTGCCGCTCGGCGAATAGCTTCCCTTCCCAACGGGTGCGGGCCCCGGTGCGGCTCCCGAACAGCTCGACCCCGGTCTCTCGGAAGTAGACGCCGTAGTCGTATCCGAACAGGAGCGTGTTGAGGGAGTTGCCCAGGCTCAGCGGACGGCCCCAGTCACCGGGATCGGTCAGCCTGCGGTAGATTCCCAAGCCGAGCGTCCCGCCCGCCGTCTCCCGGATCAGGCGGAGCTCCCCGTGTGGCTCCCACTCGGGGACGCCGATCCGGAGAGTGGTCTCGAAGCGCGTTACGGCACCCGTAGGTATCGAAAAGCGCGCGCCCGGGCTGAATCCCTCGACACGGTTGAAACGGATCAAGCCCGGCGACAGCCCCCAGGCGAGTCGGGGTGGCGGCAGGTCCTCCGCTGGCGCGCGGAGTCCGGCCAACCGGCCCTTGAGCTCATCCAGCTCCTCGGCCGTGAACGCGTCGATACGACCCGAGAACAGAGGCTCCGGCAGTTCCGGCGATCGAAGGAGGGAGTCCTCGGGCGGGATGATCACCACGATCGTCGAACGCGGCTCGGGCTCGGCGTCCGCGGGCACGTCGGCGTCGGCGGGCTCCTCGACGTCCGCAGGCTCCTCGGCCTCCGCAGGTTCCGCGGCCGCGGCCACCGAATCCGCCGGTGCCCGCGGGGGCGCGTCGACCGAGTCGGGACTCGGCGGGCGTCTCACCACCCCACGGGGTCGAGCTCGGCCACCAGGTTGATCCGACACCTGAACGGCCTCACCCGCCGCTTCGCCCAGCTCGTCGTCCCAGTCCCCAGGATCTTCGTCCTTATCCGAAGAGCGGACGACCCTCACCCAGCCCTCGGGCAGCGCGTCTTCCCCCGGATCCAGCGTCGTTGGGGCGTCAACCGCGTAATCCTCGAAGCTCCATTCGAGCCGCATCGGCATGCGGGCGAGACCGCCGATGATGGCGGTCCCATCGAACGCCATCCGGTTCGGAAGCCACCATTTCAGCTCCTGAAAGCCGTAGTCGACGGTGATGTACGCGATGGAGGCCTTGATGGGTCGGAGGAATCCCGGGACCTCCTCCGCGTCCTCCGGCTCCTCCTCGAGGAAATCGTAGTCGCGCGCGGGGCGATACACCGCCCGCGCCAGCACGGCCGTCGCGTCGTCAAACCACAGGGAGGCGACGATTCGGTCGAAGCGGGCCTCGCGGGGCTCGACGATCGCTTCGACGAGCGTTACGGTCCGCTCGGCACCCGGAAGGCGGATGCGGAGCGTGTCTCCCGAGCGATACTGGTAGTGAAGCGCCGCCGTGTCCGCGAGCGGGTGCAGCGCCCAATCGCTACCGAGGAAGATCCGATCCTCGCTGGGATCCAGGAAATCGAAATCCAGGTCGAATCCGTCGTCGTCCGCCGGGTCCTCATCCACTTCGACGCGTATGCCCACGATCGGGACGCCGCGCCGCAACCCCAGCCAGCGGACAATACGATCTCCGTTCGCTTGCCAGTGCACACGGGCCGCTCGCTCCTGGTGGTACATGGCCCGTTCGCGTCGGATCACGTCGCCGCTCAGACCGGCGTACAGACGCTCCCTGAACGTGAGCTCGAAGCTCGTGAGGCCCTCGGCGCGGACCGCCCGCGCGGCGCGGGCCCTGGACATCAGCTCCTGAACCTGCGAATCGGCGTACGCGTCGAGGGGTTCCTGGCGTGCGTCGGGGGGGCGCTGAGGGGCTTCGGCGGGGTCCTGTCCGAAAGCCGGATCCACGCCGATCAGGGTCGCGCCCAGGACGACGAGTCCGGCTGCGTGATTCCGGGGTAGGGACCGCTTCCATCGGACGCGCCGTGCCCGCGACGGTGGCCGCACCCCCGTCCGCGACGGTGCCCCCACCTGCGGGTACACCCCCGCCTGCGACTGCATGTGATCGGTTCTCAGCGTGTCCTCCTGCCTGCTGACTTTACGCGGGCATCACGATGCCGGTTTCGGCTCGGCGTGCGGGCCAAACCGTCGCCGTACTACCTTTCTTCACCCCCCCTGCCCTGCAGACCGGGCTCGGGCTGGAGGCGTCACGCTGTGCGAGGCATCGATGGGGTTGTACACCGACCATATCTTCCCGCGGCTCATGGATCGAGCGCTCAGCGGCGGACCGCACCCGGTCCTGCGAACCCACGCGCTCGAAGAGGCGCGCGGCCTCGTGCTCGAGATCGGGTTCGGGACCGGTCTCAACCTCCCGTATTATCCC
The DNA here is from genome assembly GCA_039588275.1 of Gemmatimonadota bacterium. GTDB lineage: Bacteria > Gemmatimonadota > Gemmatimonadetes > Palauibacterales > Palauibacteraceae > JBDHAC01. The sequence continues at coordinate 25,000 of JBDHAC010000038.1, read as the reverse complement.
CCGGCCGTAGAGAAGCTCGTCCTCATGGACTCCTCCCGCTCGCTCTCGGCGCGGGTGCGCCGCCGCCTCCGGCACTCACCGGTTCCGGTCGAGGTGCTGCAGCGCGACGCCGCCGAGCGCATGCCGTTCGAGGACTCGACGTTCGACACGGTGGTGAGCACCTGGACCCTGTGCTCCGTCGAAGGACTTCAGACCGCGCTCGCCGAGATCCGCCGCGTGCTCGGGCCGGCGGGACGATTCCTGTTCATGGAGCACGGCCTGAGCGACCAGCCTGCGACCGCGCGGATCCAGAACCTGTTGAATCCCGTTCAGAACGTGGTCTCCTGCGGGTGTAACCTGAACCGTCGAATCGACAAGGAGCTGGAGGCGGCGGGGTTGGTGATCCTGTCGCTCGAGCGATTCGTCGTCCCCAACGTCCCCCGCGCGTTCGGGGAGGTGTACCGGGGAGTCGCGCGGCGAGGCAATGGAGGGTCCGGGACGTGAAGAGCGGACCCCGCGAAGGTCACCAGCGCCTGGCAACCGCCGCCCTTTCCCGAGCTCATGCGTGGGTCGTGCTGTTGGCCGTCGCGCTGCTGGCCGTCACGCTGCTGGCCGGGTGCGCCGAGCCGGCGGTGCGCCCGGAGTCGGTCGCGACGGAGATCTCGCCCCGGCCGGACTACGCGGCCGCTACCGCGAAGCTCGCCGCGTTCATCGAGCACGAAATGGCGGACAAGCAGCTCCCCGCGCTTTCGGTAGTCCTTGTCGATGATCAGGAGGTCGTTTGGGCGCGAGGCTTCGGGTGGGCAGACCCCGCCGACAGCGTACCGGCGACAGCCTCGACCGTGTACCGCATCGGGTCGGTCTCGAAGCTGTTCACGGACCTCGCCGTCATGCAGCTGGTGGAGCGCGGCGAGCTGGATCTCGACGTACCCGTCACGGACTACCTCCCCGAGTTTCGGCCGGGTGGCTACGACGAGCCGCCCACGCTGCGGCAGCTTACCTCGCATCGGTCCGGGCTCGTCCGGGAGCCGCCGGTCGGGCATTACTTCGACGACACCGAACCGTCGCTAGCCGCCACGGTCCTTAGCCTCAACGAGACCGAGCGCGTCTACGAGCCCGAGACCGAGACGAAGTATTCGAACGCCGGGATCGCGGTGGTCGGGTACGTCCTGGAGGAGAGATCGGGCGAGCCGTTCGCGGAATACCTGCGGCGCGCCGTGCTCGAGCCGCTGGGCATGGACCACAGCTCGTTCAAGCCCCGCTCCGACGTCGTTGGCGATCTCGCGCGTGCCACGATGTGGAGCTACGACGGCCGCACCTTCGAGGCACCCACCTTCGAGCTGGGGATGGCTCCCGCGGGGAGCATGTACGCGCCCGTCACCGACCTCGGAAGGTTTCTGAAGGCCCTGTTCGCCGGGGGACGGGGCGAGCGCGGTGAGTTGGTCTCCGAGCGCACCCTGGCTGCCATGCTCACGCCCCAGTTCGCGCCTCCCGACGCGGAGACCGGGTACGGGATCGGCTTCTCGATCGGGAAGCTGGACGGACACCGGTACGCGGGACACGGGGGCGCGGTCTACGGGTTCGCCACCCAGCTCGGCTTTCTCCCGGATCTGGCGTTGGGGGCCGCGGCGGTCGCCACCATGGACGTGGCGAACACGGTCACCGACCGCATCACGGACTACGCCCTTCGCCTGATGCTGGCGGCGCGAGCGGGGGAGCCCCTTCCCAACGCGTCCATGACGGGCCGTGTGCCCCCAGATCTGGCCGGGACCCTCCACGGTCGCTGGGTCGCGGCGGATGGGTTCGAGCTGCGGGTCGAAGATCGCGGAGCGTCACGCGGTGACGGGGAGCTGTACACGATCCTCGGCGGCCGGCGGTATCGCCTGCGGGCGCGCAGCGACACCCTCATCATCGACGACCGGCACGGCTGGGGCGGTTATCTCCGCTACGTAGACGGCGTGCTCGTCGCGCGAGATGGCACCCGCCTGGAACGGGCGGGCGAGAGCCCGCCGCAACTGGCGCCCCGGCGATGGCTCGGTCTGATCGGCGAGTACGGATGGGATCACAACACGCTGTTCATTTACGAGGACGGTGGCCGGCTCCACGCGTTGATCGAGTGGATCCACATGGACCGGCTCGAAGAGGTCGCGCCCGATACGTTCGCGTTCCCCGGCGCGTCTCTGTATCACGGCGAGCGTCTGGTCTTCCGGGGCGGGGAGGACGGTCGCGCGGACGGGGTGGTGGCGGCCGGTATCCAGTTCCCTCGCCGGAACGTGGGGACACCGGCGGGCGAGACGTACCGGATCACGCCCGTTCGTCCGGTCGAGGAGCTGCGTGCCGACGCCCTCGCCTCCACACCCCCCGCTGAGTCAGGCGAGTTCCGGACTCCGGATCTGGTGGAGCTGCGGGCCCTGGATCCGACGATCCGGTACGACATCCGATACGCCACCACGAACAACTTCATGGGGGCGACGTTCTATCGGTCGCCACACGCCTACCTCCAGAGACCGGCGGCGGAAGCACTCGTCAGGGTCCATCGCGCGCTACGCGACCGGGGGTACGGGCTCATGATCCACGATGCGTACCGCCCCTGGTTCGTGACCAAGATGTTCTGGGATGCCACGCCCGCGGCGCACAAGGTCTTCGTCGCCGATCCAGAAAAAGGCTCGCGCCACAATCGCGGGGGCGCCGTGGATCTCACCCTGTACCGACTCGCGACCGGCGAGCCGGTCGACATGGTGGGAGGTTACGACGAGTTCTCGGAGCGTTCTTACCCCGACTACGTGGGTGGGACCTCGTTACAGCGCTGGCACCGCGAGCTTTTGCGACGCGCCATGGAGGCGGAGGGATTCCGCGTATACGACTTCGAGTGGTGGCACTTCGACTACGAAGACTGGGCGCACTACCCGATTCTGAACCGTACCTTCGAACAACTCGCAGACCCCGGTGGAGCTGATCGGCCCGGGGGACGACGCTGACTCCGGCCGACGGTGAGCAACCTGCCGGGACGAGGCTGACTCTGGCCGACGGTAAGCGGCGTCAGTCAACGCTTGGCGTCAGGGAGCGGAGTCAGGTCGCCGCTCGATGCAGGCGCCCACCCAGCCACCCCCCGATCAGGGCACAGACAAGCGGGCCCAAAAGGAAGGTGAGCGCGAGACCCCAGTCTCCCGATGCGGGATCGGTCGCGGAGATCCAAGCACCCACGATCCCGAGCAGGATCATGCCCCACGCGGTGGCACCTGCCCAACGCATGGGCTTGCCGCTCGAAGCCAGCCAGCCTAGCAGCCCACCCACGAGGAGGAAGAACACCGCCCCGACCACCCCGCGCGCCATCCCCGTTCGTCCCGGTCCGATATCGGTGAACACGAGGGCCAGGCCGACGATCCCCGCCGCGATCACGATCAACGTCATGAGTAGTTTTTTCATGGTGGTGCGAAGATGGGTCGCGACGCCCAGATTCTCAACGGCCTCCGCGCCGCGCTGCACGTTGGGCCGAAGCGCGACAGGCCCCGATCTCGACCCGGGACCCAGGCCCCGCTCGACACCCGAGAAGGAGAAGCAGGATGCGCTCCCGACCCTTGACCGCCGCGTTACTCGTCTCGGCCGCCCTGTCGCTCGTCTCGACTGCGGGGCACGCGCAGGACACCAGCTCCCCGTCGATCGAGGATCTGTCTTGGATCGCCGGACATTGGGCAGGAGACGTCGAGGCGCTCGGCGGGCACGCCGAGGAAGGTTGGTTCGCCCCTTCCGGTGGCGCCATGTCGGGTGTCTTTCGGCTCGTGTCCGGTGGGGTGGCCCGCGTGTTCGAGCTCTTGCTCATCGAGCAGCAGGGGGAGGATGTCCTGTTTCGCTTCAAGCACGTGGGCCCCGGCTGGGAGCCGTGGGAGGAGAAACCGCTGACCTATCGTTTGACGAGACTCGAGGGACGGCACGCCTTCTTCGACAACCTCGACGGTGAACCGCTCGCGGGGACGCCCAAGGCGTTCAGCTACGCGCGGCCGGAAGAGGAGACCCTGGTGGTAAGCATCCAGGGCTGGGACGGAGAGACGCTGGAGATCCGGATGACGCGGGTCCCGTGATGGATACGGCTCGGTACGTTCTCGCGGTGATCTGTCTGGTCGGGTTTCCGCCGGCGATCATCTACTGGTTGATCCTGCACCCTTTCATCGACTTCTGGCGAAGCGTCGGCAGGAGCGCCACCTACGTCGTGCTCGCGATCGTGTTCATAGGCGTCGGGGTGGCGGCTTACCTGGTGCGAGACCCGCTCCTGGCCGTCGACTACGGCACGAACCGTTGGCTGTGGATTCCGGCGGCGGCCTGTTACGGAGTCACGGTGTGGATCCAGATGCGGATCAGAAAGCAGCTCACGTTCCGCGTGCTGGCCGGCGCCCCGGAGCTCGAGAAAGGCGGAAAGGGCGGGACGCTGCTGGCCGAGGGGCTGTACGCTCGGATGCGTCACCCCAGATACACGGGCGTGATACTGGGTGTGTCGGCCTTCGCCCTGTTCACCAACTACCTGGCCGTCTACCTGCTCATCCCGATCAGCGCTCTCGGGTTGGCGTTGATCGTGCGGCTGGAGGAGCGCGAGCTGGCCGAGCGTTTTGGTGAAGAGTACGCGCGTTATCGGGCTCGTGTGCCGATGTTCTTCCCCCGTCTCCGGGGCGAGTCCGAACGTACGGCATAGCATCTCGAGCATCGCGTCCGATGCGGCCGGGCGATCGGCCTAGAACGCTCGACTCATCTCCACGGTGACTCGTCCATCGGGCGCCCGCACCGTGGAGCGCCAGTGGGGTACCCAACCGATAGCCACGTACGAGATGTCCACATCGGCACGGCGCGGCGTAACAGCCACCTCCTCGAACTCGAGCGCGGCCTGATCCCATTTGGCCGTGATCTCGGCCACCTCCTGCGCCAGCTTTTCGTTCATGGCCTGGACCTCGGCCTGGAGCGCCTCGACGTTCTCCTCCGCCTCTTCGGCGCGCATCTTCGCGGACGAGCTCATGCGCATCCGCCGCAGGCTCGATGATGCGGTGCGGGTGGAGCGACGTCCCAGGAACATCCCGACCACCGACTCGCCGATCGACACGAGCGTCTCGCGCTTGCGGGCGGAGGCTTCGGCCTCGCGCTTGTCGAGCATGGCCTGGGCGCGGCGCAAGCGCTCGCCGAGCCGCGTGAGCTGCTTTTCGTACCGGTCCTCGATCTTGTCGACCTCTGCGTCTCGCTTCTCGCGCGCCGCCTGCGTCAGTCGTAGCCGGAACTCCTGTGGGGTCTCTCCCGGTTGCGAGTACTCGTCGACGTCGGGGCTGTGATACAGGGTGACTCTCCGAGCCCGATACAGGTGATCGGCGAGGTCCTTCGCCGCCGCCTTCACCTCGTTTTCCTGGTTCATGCCCTCGGGGAGGAACGCAAAGCGCGCGTCGGACTGTTCGGGGCTTTCCTCCCATTCGCCCGAGGGCGGGCCGACCGCGTCGGCGGCATCCCAACGAATCAGGTCTTGCGCGTCGGGTCGCGCGAGCAGCGCGAACTCCTCGGTCATCGCGGCCCCGGAACGCTTGTGCAGGAAATGCACGGACCCGACGCCAAGAAGACCGGGCGAGTAGACGATGTCACTGCTCTCGATCACCGCGCCCGCCCCGAGCCGGTTCTCGATCTCGAGCGCGGCTGCGGTGCGGCCCACGCCGAGCGGCAGGTAGACCTGGCGCAGCCCCGGCGCTACGGCCGGCGGCGTGGCTGGCAGATCGGCATCACCCTCGTCACCCTCACCGGCGGGCATGGCGCGTCCCGTTCTTCCCGCCACGGTTGTCGCGCTCGGTGCCGCGGGCTCGCCGGTGCTCGCGGTGTCCCGGAGCACGGTTGGAGTCGCCGCGGCCGTCCCCGGCGCTTCCGGATCGCGCCCCTCCATCAGGTCTGCCACCTGGTCGCGGGTCAACGGACCGCGCAGGTAGCTCATCGCCCACCGCGTCCGGAACGTGATGGGCGCATCTTCATGCACGTTGTGGAGCAGGAACACGCGCTTGTCGAGGCCCGAGATCAACGTGTCGAGTTCGCCCCGGCCCAGCGCCTGACCCGCATCCGCGGCGGCCACCTCGAGTCCCTCGAGCACGCGCATCTTGTCCCGCTCGGTCTGCAGACGACCGATGAACCACGTCCCCGCGTTCGTGAGCGCCTTGTAATCCAGGTCCACGGGGTTCTGCGTGGTGAGCACGACCCCCAGACCGTACGCGCGCGCCTGTTTGAAGAGGGTGAGGAACGGCCGTTTGCTGGGCGGCTCCGCGACGGGCGGCAAGAAGCCGAAGATCTCGTCCATGTACAGGAGCGCCCGCAGGCTCGTGGTTCCCGGCTGCGCCCGCATCCAGGTGATCACCTGATTGAGGAGCATCGTCACGAAGAACATGCGCTCCGCATCTGAGAGGTGCGCGATGTAGAAGATCGAATGGCGCGGACGTCCGTCCGGCGTGCTCAGGAAGGCCGGGATGTCCAGCGGCTGGCCCTCCAACCAGCTCTGGAAGCCCGGGGCCGCGATCAGGTTGTTGAGCTGCATCGCGAGCGCCATCCGGTCCTTTTGCGGGAAGAACGTATCGACGTCGAACACGCCCAGCCGGCGGACGGGCGGATCCTGGATCGCGAGGATGAGCGTCGCGAGGTCCAGATCCCGGCCCGCCTTCCAGTGGTGCTCGAAGATGTTGGCCAGCAGGATGTGCTCCCGCGATTGAACGGGATCGGCGTCGACCCCGATCAGGCCCAGGATCCCGCTGACCGTGCCGGCCACGCGCTCCCGCAGATACTCCGCGTCGCCCTCCCAATCCCCTTCGGGGGCGGCGAACGAGCTCATCACGGACACCGGGATGCCCGCGTCACTCCCCGGCGTGTAGATCGAGAAGTCCGTCGTCTCGCGCAGCGCCCTGATGCGCTCCCCCGATTGACCCCACTTCCCCAGCCCCTTTCGCCACAGGTCGGCCTGCGCCGCGGCGAACTCCTCGACCTCCATCCCTTTACGTCGGGCATCGTCGACGTTCACCCAGGGCTGGAAGTCTTCGGGTCGTAGATCGGGAAATGTCAGGAGGAGATTGGTGATGTCGCCCTTGGGGTCGATGATGAGGGCCGGGACCCGGTCGAGAGCCGCCTCTTCCAGCAGATCGAGGCACAAACCCGTCTTCCCGCTCCCGGTCATCCCGATGCAGACGGCGTGGGTGGTCAGATCTCGCGCATCGTACATGACGAGCTGATCGAGGTCTTCACCCTCGGCGTGCTCGGCGCCGAGATAAAAGGCTCCCAGCTTCTCGAATTCCATCAAACTCCCCCGATCTTTCCGGTCCGGCGGCGCGCCGGCCACCCCGTGGCGCCCGGTATGGCGGCCGCACCGGCTACATGGCTAGGCTGTGTCCCCACGTCACTACCAGTGGACATATAGGCCGTGGCCTTCGTCACCTGCAACACGGTAGCCGAGCGAGCGGACATATGGGTGTCAAGAAGCTCTCCTCAAAAGCCTACGAGTTGAAGCCGGGCGAGACCTACGAGCCTTACACGGCCGGTCTGACGTTGCCGGAGTTCACCCTGAAGGCGGCGATATCGGGGATCCTGTTGGGGATCATCTTCGGCGCGGCCAACACCTACCTGGGCTTGAAGGCCGGCTTGACCATCAGCACGTCGATACCGGTCGCGGTGCTGACGGTGGTGGCGTTCCGGCTATTGAGCGCGTTCGGGATGCAGCACAACATCCTCGAAGCCAACATGTCGCAGACCATCGGGTCGGCGAGCTCGTCGGTGGCGTCGGGCGTGCTGTTCACGATTCCGGCGCTCTTCATCTGGGGGATGTCACCGCCCCTGGGGCAGATCACGTTGCTGGCGATGGCCGGCGGTCTGATCGGCGTCCTCTCCATGATCCCGTTGCGGCGCTACCTCATCAAGCAGGAGCACGGGGTGCTGCCGTACCCCGAGGGGCTGGCTTGCGCCGAGGTGCTCGTCGCGGCCGAGGGCGGGGGTCGCCAGGCGGCGCCCGTATTCCTCGGTCTGGGCGTCGGGATGCTGTTCAAGCTCATCACCGACGGCTTGAAGTTCGTCCGCGATGAGTTCGAGCTGGCGCTGGGCTTCAAGGCCAACGCCTCGATCGCCGTGTCGCCCGCCCTGATCGGGGTCGGCTACATCCTGGGGATCCGCATCGCCACCGTGATGGTCGCCGGAGGCGCGTTGTCGGCCTTCATCATCATCCCGCTCATCAACTGGTGGGGCGGCGGCCTGACCGAGCCGCTCTTCCCCGAAACCGAGATGTTGATTCGCGACATGGAGGCGGGCGACATCTGGAACCGGTACATCCGCTACATCGGAGCCGGCGCCGTAGCCGCAGGGGGCATCATCACGCTGGTGAAGTCGATTCCCACGATGGTCGAGTCCTTCAAGCTGGGCATAGCGCAGATCAGCAAGCGCCTCCCCGGTCAGACCACCGACCGCACCTCCCTCGATCTGTCCTTCCGGACGGTGTTGCTGATCCTGGGAGCCATCCTCCTCGTACTGACGTTGGTTCCGGGCATACTCGGGTACCTCGATTCGATAGCCGTACGCGCCCTCGCATCGATCCTGATCGCCATCTTCGCCTTCTTCTTCGTCACGGTCAGCTCGAGGATCGTGGGTCTGGTGGGAGTGACCTCGAATCCGACGTCGGGGATGACCATCGCCACGTTGTTGGGTACCAGCCTGATCTTCTACCTGATGGGTTGGACGGACATGCTGGGGAAGGCCACGGCCCTGATGGTGGGGACCGCGGTCTGCATCGCGGCCTCCATCGCGGGCGACACCTCGCAGGACTTGAAGACCGGCTACCTGCTGGGCGCCACACCCAAGCGACAGCAGCTGGGCGAGCTGATCGGGGTGATCACATCGGCCGGCTTCGTTTGCCTCGTCGTGATCATGCTCAACCAGAACGTGGAAGGCGGGCTCGGCGGGGCGGAGCTGCCCGCGCCGCAGGCGGTGTTGATGAAGCTCGTCATCGACGGCGTGCTGGATCAGAATCTGCCGTGGGCGCTGATCGGCATCGGGGTCGCGATCGCCTCCGTGGCGGCGCTGTTCAAGATCCCGGTCCTCGCCTTCGCGGTCGGCGTCTACCTGCCCCTGTCCACCATGGGAGCCGTGTTCCTCGGTGGGCTGATGCGACACCTGTTGACGCGCAAGGCCGACCCCGATGTCTCGGAGCGCCGGCGTGAGCGAGGCGTGCTGTTCGGGTCCGGGCTCGTGGGCGGGGGAGGTCTTACGGGCGTGCTGCTGGCCGTCTGGGTGGGGATACGAGGCGGACGGCGCATCGAGGGCTTCGCCCCCGATTTCCCGGAGCCCGTCCTCGTAGGCCTGGCGCTCCTCACGATCTTCCTGATTCTGGGCTGCGTGGCCTGGGTCGCGACCCGTCATTCCGACACCGAGTCCCAGGAAACATGACGCCGAATCACGGAACATCCGACGCGTGGAACCGTAGCAGCGGACGGGAGTTGTTAGGTTGTGGAGTCGGCGGCGAGGCGTACGGAATCCGAGGCTTCGCCCGCCGGTCAGCCCGGCGAAGCACGCAGGACCGATCGACTGGAGTTTCGGTGCGACGAACAGCGCGTACGATCTGCCGAGCGAGCCCTATCGCGATCCTCCTCCTCGGGACCCCAACCCTCCTTCCGGCACAGGAAGAGACGGGTCAACAGGAGAGGCAGGAGGCCCGCGAGCTCGCCGTGCTCGTTGGACAGGTCGTAAACGCCGCCACCGGGGCGCCGGTCGGCGGCGCGGTCGTCTCGTCGGTGGGCTCCGGTTTCGGGGCGATCACGGACAGCACGGGCAACTTCAACATCCCGCAGGCCTACGCCGGCCTCGATACGATCGAGGTCCGCTTCATCGGCTACGAGCCGAGTCGCACCGAGATCTCCCTGGAGGCCGGTGAGACGAGTCGCGTAACGCTGCTCCTCAGCCCCACCGTCCTCCGAGTGGCCGATCTGACCGTAGAGGTCCGGCGCGATCGGCGGAGCCGCAAGCTGGCGGAGTTTCTCGACCGGCGTGCGAAGGGCTTCGGCGAGTTCTGGACACCGCGGGACATCCGAAACCGCAGTCCTCGCTTGACCAGCGATCTGCTGCGCGGGATTCCCGGCGTACACGTGACCAGGATCGAGCACGGGAGGGCGGAGGTGTTCATCGGGCGCGGCGCCCGGGCCGACTGCCCGCCCGCGGTCTTCCTCGACGGTGTGTATCAGTCAGGCCTGCAACCCGATGACATCCCGCGCGAGGACCTGGGCGCGATGGAGCTCTATCGCGGCGCCACCGACACGCCGATGGAGTTCATGCGCACGATGGGTCGAACGTGCGGCGCCGTCGTCATCTGGACGCCCGACGGCCCCGATTTCTTCACGGACTGGGATCCGGACGGACGCTGACCTTCCACTCCAGCTCGATGTCGTCCTTCAGGGTGTGGTACACGCTGCAGTACGTGTCGAACGACAGCTGAACGGCCCGCTCCGCCTTCTTGGGATCCACGTCACCCACGATCTCGAACTTCAGCTCGAAGCGCGTATAGCGCCTGGGCGGCTCGGGACGGCGCTCTCCGCGCGCGGTCACGCGCAGCTCGTGCAGGTCCTGACGCCCCTTCGCGAGGATGTCGACGACATCCGCCGCTGTGCATGCCGTCAACGATTGGAGGAGCAGACTCACGGGTGACGTGCCGGTCTTCCCCTCGCCATCGATCGCGGTTCGGATTCCGTCACGCTCCCCCTCGAACTTCAACCCGTCACCGCACCACTCGATCTGTATCTGCTCCATGCCTTCTCCATGACTCGGCGGGTTCCCGTCCTCCGGAGCGGGCGCGGCCTGCCCGCGCCGCGGTCTGCGGAGCTTACTGAAGGTGCACGGCCGTGAAAAGCTGCCCGGCGGATCGGCCTCGCGCGGCGAGAACCACAAGTTCAGTCCACCGTTGCGCTCAGGGCTACGGACGACCAGCCTGATCGGATGAGGCGTGATCCGGTGGTCGATGGGAGCGGCGCACCGGCCCCGGTATCGTCCCGCGCGGCCTGGGCCCGGGCGGTGGACCGGATCCGGTGGCTCGGCCCCGGATTCGTGCTGGCCGCCACGGCGATCGGCGCCAGTCACCTGGTCCTGGCTCCCACCGCAGGCGCTCTATTCGGGTACGCGTTGCTGTGGGTGATGCCGTTCAGCCACGTGTTCAAGTATCCGGCGTTCGAATTCGGCCCGCGCTTCGCGATCGCGACAGGCACACCGCTCCTGGAGGGATATCGCCGTCTTCCCGGCCCCCGTGGCTGGGCGCTGTGGGCGTTCCTGCTAGGCACCGTCGTCCAGGGAGTCACGGTACTCGCCGGCGTGTTGGGCGTTGCCGCTTCGGTGGCCACCACGGCGATCCCGGCCCCGGGCATCCCTGGATGGAGCCTCATTCTCGGGCTCACGATCGCCGGCCTCCTTGCCTCCGGCGGTTTCGACGGGCTGTCAGGACTCAGCAAGTGGATGCTCCTCATCCTCGCCGTCATGACCGGGTTCGCCTTCCTCGCGCGCCTGCCGGAAGCCGGCTTCGTCTCGGCTCTCGTGACCCCCGCTATCCCGCCTGCCTCGGTGGTGCTCCTCGCGGCCATCCTGGGCTGGATGCCGACCGGAATCGATGTCGCCGTGTGGCACTCGATGTGGGCCCTCGAGCGCCGAGATGAGTGGGCGAAGCGGGCGGCCACCCGTTCCGCGAGCGTCCCACCGGCGCTGGGGGCCTTCCGGGTCGGGAGACTGGACCTTCAGCTCGGCTACGGGCTGTCGCTGATTCTCGCGGTAATGTTCGTCGCCCTCGGTGCCGAGGTGCTACGGCCCGCCGGGCTTGTCCCGCAGGGCGCGGAGGTGGCGCTCACGATCGGCCGGTTGTACACGGACAGCCTTGGAGGGTGGATCCTCCCGCTGTTCACCGTTGCGGCGTTCTTCGGGATGTTCTCGACCGCCTACGGCGTCCTGGACGGGTTCCCCCGCGCATTCAGAGAGACCGTCACGCGTCTGTTCCCGGGGTTGCGCGCCCGAGGCGGGCGACTGTCGTGGGGGTTCCTGTTCACCAGCCTCGTGCTCGCGTTCGCCGAGACGTTGCTGGTCGGGGATCCCGTGGTGCTCGTGTCGATCGCAGCCGTCGTGAGCTTCCTGCTCGCTCCGATCCTCTACGGACTGAACCACTTCTGCGTCACGAGGCTGATCGATGATCCCGAGCTGCGACCGGGGCGAGCCATGCGCGCCTGGTCCTGGCTGGGGATCACATGCGTCACGGCGGCGACAGCCTTCTTCCTGTACGTGCAGTTCTTCCGCGGGGCGTAGCGCGGCGAGGGCAAGCTCGCCGGCTCTCGGGCTACCGCGGTCACCCAGCTCTCCCGGACCTAGGTACCCAGCTCGAGGCGCAGGACTCTCGCTTCGCGCACGAGCACAGCTCCCCGAGCCGTCACCTCGACACCCTCTGCGGTGATTCTCAGCATGTCTTCGCCCTCCGCCACGGTCGGTTCGGAGCGGATGCCCGTGACCGTGAGTCGCCTCACGCCATTGAACAGGGGGTGAGGCCCGACCGCGGCCGTCAGTGACGGACGGCCAAGGATCTCGATGGTCACCGAGTCGTTGGAGAGCTGCAACCACCGGTCGTGCAGCACGTGAGTCCGATCGAGGATTCGCACGTTGAGAGGGTCGAACCCGCCCGGAATCAGGGGAGCGGAGTCCGAAGCCTCGATCACTATACGCCAACCGAGCGCCTCTTCGAACTCACGGCGCGCCCCCTCGTTGCGTCGCGCCAGGCTGGCGCTATCCGATCGAGCGACGGTCCGCGCCCGCGCGATCTCGTCGGGGGACGGCCCGCAGCGCCTCACATCCAGCCCCGCGGTCGCCGCACCGAGTGCCGCGTCCAGTGATTCGACCTCACCCTCCTCGAGTCGCGTCTTCCAGCCGCGGTCCAGGAGATCCAGGAGCCCTCCAAGGGCGTGCCCCGTGGCATAGGAGCGTTGGCGGATGTCCTCGGGCGCGAACCCGTCTCCCGGCAGGCTCGGAACCGGGTCGCCGGCCGCCGCGGCCTCCACGTAGCGTGCCAGGCCCTCGCGCAGCTCGGTCCCGCGCTCGTAGGCGACGGCCTCGGACGGGAGACGCTCGAAGCGGGCGTCGCGCATCCGCAGAAAAGCATTCGACCAGCAAAGTGTACGCACGGAATCCGGCGCGGTGAGCGCCCGGCGGAGGGCTCCGGTCTCCAGACGTCGTTGCTGCAGGAATGACACTCGATCGACCGGGTATACGAACAGGTCCGCCTCGTTCGCGGTCCACCCGGGGTGAGCCTCGCTCTGGAAGGCGTGGAACGCCTCATGGATTAGGAGCCTGGCGAGCGCTTCCGGCGTCCCCGCCCCATCGGGTGCCATGTGAACGGTCGCGGTCAGCGCGCCGGCGAGCTCGATGGACGTATTCGCGCGCATCGCCGGGTGCAGAGAATCGAGAACCAGCACGCCGTCGAGCCCGCGTAGCTGGCGGAACCCGGCCGGTGGAGCCGGGTGACGGTAAAGGTAGGTGCGCTCATCATCAAAGAGAGCGAGCGGGATCTGGCGGGCATCGAACCCGGGCCACGGCGAGCGCGCCGCCAGGTTATCGTAGGCGTCGAGCACGTCTTCCAACGCCCCTGCGGCGGGGTCATCGCAGCCACCGAGGAGCGCGAAGGCGGCCACGGTTCCCCAGGTGCACAGACGCCTGGAGACTCGCTGTGAACTCGGCGGGCCTGAAACCGTCGACCTGACCATGCCGTAAAGACCGCCAGGAGGTCCTACAATGTTCGAGCTCATGGGCGCGTTCCTGTGGTTGTTGATCACCGGCGTGGCCTCGATCGCAGGATACATCACGGTGAAGCGTTTCGTACGGAACCGGCTCCGGTTCGTGGATGCCGTCCACAAGCGGCACGTGCCGGCCTTGGCCGGCGTGCTGGCAACCGGCGTCGCGCTGCCGGTGGTCGGGCTCCTGCCGATCGTCGGAGTCCCCACGGCAATCCTCTTCGGGATAGGAGTAGGCGCCGGGGCGGCGGCGGGCCGTCGCGAGTTGAAGCGGCTACCCGGGGCCTAGTTCCCCGATAACACGCCGGCACGGGCCGACGCCGTACTCGACTCGCACCCCACGGCCGCATCGATATCCGGCCGTATGAACCGACGGTCTCATAAACGTCCGACTGCTCTAACCTACTACCGCCCTGCATCCTCATTCTACGGCCGCCTGGCCGGGTGAGGGCCCTCGTACCGGCGTAGCTTCCTGCTCGCCGACGGATTCTCCCGTTGGTATGATGCGTCTCACGATGCGCGCGGCGCGCATCGACCCGGCCAGGAGCCCGAGCGGCATGTTCCAGGCGATCACATCCCCGCAAGCCTCCCGGTGGCCCGCCGGATTCCTTCTCGGGATCTCGGCAGGGCTCATCGTCTCGGCTGCCGCTGGCCGGGGTGCGATCGCGCAAGATGCTCCACCCGGTGAGAGCTCGACGTCTCTCGGCGGTCTGGTGGTGGACGCACGAACCGCCGAACCGTTCGTGGGCGCGATCGTAATCCTGGTCGCGGCCGCATCGGGTGAATCGAGGGCCGTGACGGACCCGGAGGGTTACTTCCTGTTGTCCGAGCTCGAGCCGGGGGAGCACACGATCCACTTTCAGTTCGATGGACGCGCGTCCGAGCCGCGGACGATCCAGCTGCGCGAGGGCCACTACACCGAGATCCGAGCGTCGGTCATCCTGGGTGACGCGACTCGTGTCGGCGGTGTTCCGGTGGCGGAGCTGCCACCGCTGGAGGTCGAGATCGAGGGGGAAGCGCGACCGGGGAAGCTGCGCGGGTTCTACGAACGGCGGGGTAGAGCGCACGGCTATTTCATCTCGGGCCCCGAGATCCGCGAGCGTTCGCCGTTTCGGACGAGCGATCTGATGCGCGAGGTCCCGGGCCTGATCATCACCCGGGACCCGGGTGGACGGCACGGTCTCCGAGTGGGCAGAAACGCCGGCTGCTCGATCGAGTTCTACGTGGACGGGGCGCCCGCCCCGGGGTTGAGCATCGACGACATCCCACCCGGTGACATCGACGGACTGGAGATCTACCGTGGGGCTTCCGAGGTGCCGATCCGGTACCGGCGCCCCACCACGTGCGCCGCGATCCTGATCTGGACGCGGGACCCGGGCGGACCCTGAACCGCCGCTCGAGCAGGCCTCAGCGGTCGAGGCGCAGCGCCCAGAGTCCGGAGTTCATGTCGGACACCCACACCAGGCCGTCGTGGACCTGCGGCGCCCACGTGCACGTTCCGATTCCGCTCGAGCAGGCGCCCGCGCCGTCATACAGGAACGAGGTGATCTCGCGCCCCTGACGCTCGAGCTCGCCCAGGAGCTCGCCGGACACATCGAGCGCCCGGAGGCCCTGCGTGTACCAACCCAGATAGAGAATCGCCGACGCCTCGTCGAGCCAGAAGTTATGGGGGGTGTCGCCCGGGACCCGGTAGGTCGCCACCTCACGAGGATTCGCCGGATCGCGGGCGTCGATGACATGCATGATCCCGGGAGTGCTGAAGTCCTCCTCACCCAAGAACACGTATCCGGTCGACGGCCAATACCAGGCGTTGTGGGCTTGATCTCCCTGCGGCCGGATGCGGCTCACCTCGACCGGCGCACCCGGTGACCCGCCCGCGATTCCGGCACCGACGTCCAGGATGATCAGCCCCGCGTTCCAGTGGGACAGGAAGGCGAGTCCGTCGCGGACGTATACGTCGTGGAGGAATTGTCCGAAGTTGCCCGCCGCCCCGCCGTAGAAGCTCGAAACCAGGGCCGGGTTCGCGGGATCGGAGACGTCGATCACCCGCAGGCCGCGGGTGGGGTCGGAGCCATCCAGGACGGCATACACGAAATCGCCCTCGATCCACACGTTGTGGACGCCGCCCTCCATCTCATCCGTGAACCGCGTGATGACCTGCGGGTGGAGCGGATCGGAGGTGTCCAGCAGCGAGATGCCGTTCCGTCCGTCCGTCGATCCCTCGTGCGTGAGGACGGCGAGTCCACCGTCGTCCCGGATCTTCACGTCGTTGACGGTGAACGCATCCGCGGCAATCGAATCCGTGATGACGGGAACCGCGGGGTTTGAGATGTCCCAGGCGTACAGCCGATTCCCGGGGTTGGGCCCCCGCTGACCCCAGGTGCCGGTGTATGCGAAGTCGTCGAACAACCACAGGTCCGACGTGAAGCGCGCGTTGACGGTCCCCTGCCCTATGACCGAGAACGACGCGGCTGCGAGCCCCCGCTCCACGATCGTGATCGACAGCTCCGTGTGGGCCTGCCCCGACTGCGCGATGACGCGCGCGCCTCCAGGCTCGTAGCCGACCAGGCGACCGTCGGCGTCGATCAGGGCGGCGCTACTGGGCTCGACCGCCCACTCGAGGCCCGCGGAGCCGATGACGGCCCCCGACCCGTCGCGCACTTCCGCCGTGTAGGTGACGACATCGCCCTGCACCACCTGGGCGGGTCCTCCGGTGATCGTGACCCGCGCGCCGGAGTCTGGCCCCGTCGAATCGGAACACGCCACCGCGAAGGCGAGCGACGCCGCCAGAATCCGAGTCTGCGAACCAGGGTTGCTTCCCACACGACGCTCCTTCAGACGTTCGCCCACGGCGCTCATGCACGCGCTCGGAGCAGCTCACGTTACGTCAGCCTCACGTAACGCGGTACGGAACTCCAAAGGAATACGTCGTCGGGAAGCGTGTCGTTCCCGATCGCGCGGCACGCCGCGCCGCGCTCGCTAAGATGTTGGGACGGTGAGAGGGGCGTGTCCGGCGAACTGCCCTAGCGCGAAGAACCGGCGGCGCGGGCTCCTCCCCAGGTACTCCACGCAAGCCCATGCGGCGCGGAACCGGTACGGAACGAGCTCAGCACGGCGCGGGTGGGCACGTCGATCACGTAGACCTGATGGCTCCTCGGGGCGGTGACGAAGGCTCGCTCACCGTTCGCGGAGAACGCGATCGAGCGCGGCTCGACATCCAGCTCGATCGTGTGCAGGAGCGAGGCGGCTGCCACATCCAACACCGTGATGTTGCGGCTGCCCCGATTCAGGACCCAGACCTCGAGTCCGTCCGGGTGGAATCGAAGTCGGACCGGATCGATGCCACCGCTCGGGAAGCGGGCGATCTGAGCGAGATTGTGCGTGGCCAAGATCGTTACGCTGTTGTCCCCTCGGTCGCTCACCCACAGCTCCGACCCGCCAGGGGAAAGCGCCAGACCCTCTGGCTGCGGCCCGGTCATTACCCGCCGCGGCACGACCGTGACGCGATCGATCATGGTGATGAAGCCCGACGCCCCGTTCGCGACGTAGATGCGGCGGTTCTGAGGACCGATCACCACGTTCTGGCTGGCGGCGCTACCGGTCTTCCACAGCATCAACACTTCGCCGGTGCGCGCATTCAGCTCGACGATTCCGCTGTCGGCTTCCGCGGTCATCCACAACCGCTGGCCAGAGCGTCCGACCCAGATGCCGTGCAGCCGTCCGTACGGCCCGGGATAGAACGCGGACGCCACACTGCGGCTCGCGAGGTCCAGGACGGTGACGCCCGCCACGTCGGTGGAGTCCAGCGGGATGGTAGCGTCAGCATCTTTCTCGATGTCGCCGAACGGAGTCCCTTCCGAATCGGTGCCGGACCGCCCGTAGCTCGTCACGTAGGCGTAGCGGCCATCCGGCGAAAGGGCGACCTCGCGGGGATCGGGGCCGGTCGGGAGACGCGCGAGGACTTCCTGCGTCAGAGGATCGACGAGGACTGCCTGCGAGTCGTGCGCGTTCACGACCACGAGCGCCTGGCCGGTGACCGTGCCGGCGGACGCCGTGAGCGCGAGCGCCCCGAGGACCAGCATCCTGCAGCTTTTTCCGCCCATCGTCACCTTTTACCCCCGCGATCCCGATCCCAACGGCCGGAGCAGGCCGGTTTCAGCCTCACAGAGTCTACAGCCCTGGTCTCACGCCCGTTCCGCTATACCCCACTCCCGCAAGGTTTTCCCGAACACCACCCCTGGGACGCGGCCCGTAAGGATAGCCTTTTCCGCGTCCCGCTGCTCCCATTACCGCAATGGCGGGGCCAAACGCCCCGGCCAGGAGCTTCCTCAGGGGAGCGTGCCGTCCCGTCCGATCGGACTGCCCGGGGGCAGGGGAGCCGGCCTGGCTCGCTCTTCGGACTCGTACGGCCGCGTCTGCCAGCGGCGAATGTCGCTCGCCACCAGACGCTCGTGCGCGGACGGCGAAGGACGAGCTTCCAACCACGACGCGAGCTCGTCCAGCTTCGCCGCGAGGACCGCGCGCACCGGCCCCGCGCTCCTGCCGCCGGTGGCACGATTCAGCATCTGCTCGAGAACGACGCCGCGCACCGTCTCGGCCACCCGCGCGCGGTACGGGTCGGTCGGAAGCGCGGAGCGCCACGTCGCGGCCAGGAGTCGGTCCACCACCTCGTCCAAGCCGGGATTGGCAAGGTCACGGCTGTGGAACTCCACCAAACGCGTCATTCGACTGGGGTCGAGCAACAGGCCGACGGTGAACTCCGCCGCGGAGGCAGCGGCTCCGAAGGGGTCGAACGTCGGGCCCGTTCCGCCAGCGAACAACTCCTGGTCGGCAGTGAAGAACGCGCGCGGCGGAACCACGTCGAGGACGGGCTCCGGAAGCGCCAGGAAGTCAGGCGACAGCGTTGCGAGCACTACCCCGAGGGCCTCGCGTTGACGGTCGCCGGGCACGATCGCGACCGCGGATTGTCCATCACCCCGAACGGCGTAGTTGTAATCGACGCCGGCGACGCTGCGCGCCGCGGCCTCGACCTGATAGCGGTGGTGCAGGTAGAGCGGCACCAGAATCCCCTGCAACGATGAGAGCGCCCGGCCTTCGGGGATAAGGCCGGCGCTGAATTGCTCGAGCCCGATCCGACGGATCTCGATCTCTTCACGGAGGGCCCTGATCGGATCGGCGCCGTTGTCCCACAGGTGCGCCAGCGGGTGCGCGGCCCCCGCCGGTCGCGCGTCCGCATCGGAGATGAAGCGAATCCCGCCCTCCAGCCCCTCCTGGACGATTGCGTCGAGCGCGCGAGCCTCTTCGACGCCGGGGGCGAAGTCGCTGTACAACCAGCGAACCGCGAATTGGTCGTACTCGCCGATTCCGACATCGTACGCCTGCGATACGTCGAGCGTGCCGTCGGACGTGATCCGGACCAACGGTGCGGGATAGTCCATCACGCTCGCGCGCCCGTAGGTGCTCGCAATGAAGTTGTGCGCGAGCCCGAGCGTGTGACCGACCTCGTGCGCGGAGAGCTGCCGGATGCGGGCCAGAGCCATCTCGACCGCGTCCCCGTTCGCGGCCACCGCCGCCAGATAGCTGAAGGTCGGGCCCGCACTCAGATCGCACACACCGAACGAGGGTCCCGTGCCTCGCGGAGACAGGTCCGGCATGGACCAGCCCGAGGCCGCCGCTTCGCCCGCTCCGTCCGACCCCGGGGGACCGGGCTCGAATCCGAGTCCGACGGCGAGAAGGTGGTCCTGACGGAGCCTGAGGCTACCCAGGTTGACGTTGCCCTTGAGGATCTCACCGGTTCGCGGATCCGTCACCGACGAGCCGTACGACCAGCCCCGCGTCGAACGGTGCGTCCAGTGGATCACGTTGTACCGCAGATCCATGGGATCCGCGTCGTCAGGCAGCATCTCCACCCTGAACGCGTCGATATACCCGGCCGCCTCGAACGCCTGGTTCCACCATGACGCCCCCTCGAGCAGCGCGCCGCGAATGGGCTCCGGCACCCCCGGGTCCAGGTAGTACACGATCGGCTCGACCGCTCTCGAGCGCTCCGCTGACGGGTCCGCCCTCTCGAGCCGGTGCCTCGAGGCCCACCGGACAGCGACCGGCTGATCGATCGGCGAGGCGTAGTCGTGGAACGTGATGCCGAACGCCCCAACGCGTGGATCCGCACGGCGCGGCTCGTACCCGTCCTCGGGCAGCTGCACGAGCGAGTGGTGCTGCCTGAGCGTGATGGCCTCGCCGCTCGCAGCCGTCTGGCGGACGAGCGGCCCGGGCGCATCGGACTTGAACGTGAGCGACACCTCCACTTCGGTGTTCCTGGGAAACGCCTTGGTGCGCGGCAGATGGAAGGCGCTCCGCGAAGCGTCCAGCGTGAATTTGCCCTGGCCGGAACGGTCCAACGTCCGCACGACGCCATGCGCATCTCGGAGGAAGAAGCCCGTGGCGTCCACCAGGACCCGATCGTCCGTCTGCGCGACGATCTTGAAGCCCCAATGGGTGGACGGGGCGAAGGCCTCGGCGACGGCCCGCCGCTCCGCGGGATCCTCGCTCTGCGCCCGGAACCCGTAGTTGGGCTCGATCATCAGGACCTTGCGGCCCACACGCTCCGTTCGAAGCACGTGCGTCCCGCCCAGCTGCCCCCGGTCCAGCCCCACGGGATTGCTGCCCAAACCGGTGGGGAGGGACACCTGGTGCAGAAACTCCTCGCCCCAGCGGTCGACCTGGAGGTAGAGCTTGTTCTCGTCCTCAGCCCAGAACAGGTCGAAGAAGCCCGGCCAGTGTGCCATCCCGTCGGTCTTGTCTTCGATCGACGGAAGCTCCTTCGGTTCTTCCTGCGCCCGCGACTCCTGCGCGCGTGCCGGAATCGACGTCATGGAGAGCGCGAAGAGCGTTACGAGAACGGCGCGCATTCCGCTCCCGACACGCGTGAGGATGCGGGACGCTGCGGAGTGTTCGAGGGCGGACGGACACTGTGTCATGATCAACCTCCAGTCGCTAGGATCTCCGCCATGGAGAGCCACCCGGGCGCAGACGTGGCGGGCAGCACGGCGGCGGCCGCACGGAACCTAGAGGACAGCCGACTCGCCCGCGATCCGAACTTGCACGTCATCTTCGCGGTCACCCTGATCGCGGTGATGGGGGTCTCCAGCCTGACCCCGGCGTTCCCCGAAATCTCGCGTGCCCTGGGCGTCTCGAGCCGCCAGGTGGGCCTGCTGATCAGCGTGTTCACGGTGCCCGGCGTGGTCCTGGCACCGGTCTTGGGCGTCCTCGCAGACCGGTGGGGACGGAAGCGCGTCCTCGTCCCTTCCCTGCTCCTGTTCGCGGCGGCGGGGAGCGCCTGCGCACTTGCGAGAGACTTTCAGCTCCTGCTCGTGCTCCGCCTCCTGCAAGGAATTGGCGCCGCGGCCCTGGGAGCGTTGAACATGGCCATCCTGAGCGATCTGTATACGGGCCATGCACGCACCACCGCGATGGGGTACAACTCCAGCGTGCTGAGCGTGGGGACGGCCAGTTACCCGGCAATCGGCGGAGCGCTCGCGGGGATCGCGTGGTACGCCCCGTTTCTGCTCCCGCTCTCAGCGCTTCCGGTGGCGTTTCTGGTCGCCTTCCGCTTGAAGATGCGTGAGCCGATCGTGGAGATCGGACTGCGCCAGCACCTGGCGGAGACGCTCGCCGCGGCGAGACACCGCCGGGTCCTCTCGGCGTTTCTCGCTTCGACCTTCGCGTTCATCGTAATCTTCGGACCCTACCTCGCGTTCGTCCCCATCCTGATGGACCGCCGGTTCGCGGCATCACCGCTCGCGATCGGGCTCCTGTTCTCGCTCGGCTCGCTGTCCAGCGCGGTAGCCGCCGCGAGGCTGGGACAGGTCGCCCGCCACATCCCGGAGACACGGCTCGTGACGCTCGGGTTCGTGGCGTACGCGGTCGTGATGGCAGCCATCGCGCTCGCGAATAATCCATGGCTGCTGACGCTGCCGGCCGTGCTGTTCGGCGCCGCGAACGGAATGGCCATCCCTTCGTTGTTCACGTGGTTGATGGACCTCGTATCCGACGAGCATCGGGCCGCGATCCTGGCGGTGAACGCGAGCGTGCTCCGTCTCGGACAGACGCTGGGGCCGCTGGTCGGAAGCGCGTTGCTGGTGCTCGGGGGGCTCGACGCCGTCTTCCTGGGAATCGCCGTCCTTTCGATCGGCATGGCGGTGTACATGACCCGAGCGATGCGCTAATCTCGCGCGAACCCCATCCACTCCCAGCCGGCCCGTTGGGCCTGGAGAGGTACATATGCCGGACATTGGTCCGTTACACCCGATACTGGTCCACTTCACGATCTCGCTACTCGTGGCGGGAGTGATCTTCCGTTTGGTCTCACTCACCGGGAAATGGAAGTTCACGAGCCCTGCGGCCGTGACCCTGTTGCTCGCCGGAACGTTGTTCGCGGTCGTCGCCGTGAAGTCGGGCGATGATGCGCATGGGCCGGCGGAGCGGATACCCGGTGCGAGAGAGGCCGTGGTCGAACACGAGGAGTGGGGTGAGCGAACCCGCAACCTCTTTCTCCTCATCGCCGCCATCGAGATCGCCGGCCTGGCGCTGCCTCGCTTCCGGAAGGGGCTCCTGATCGGATCTGCTGCTGCCGGTCTGGCGGGGCTCTTCTTCGTGTACGAGACGGGCGAGCACGGTGGAGAGCTCGTGTACTCGTACGCAGGTGGGGTCGGGACACGTCACGACGAGCCGGCCGACGTGGAGCGGCTACTTACGGCGGGCTTGTATCACCAGGCGGTGCAGGACAGGGCCGCCGGGCGGGCGGACGACGCGGCGCGCCTGATTGACGAGCTGGTGCGTCGTCGCCCCGAGGACCCGGCCACGCAGCTTCTGCATGTTCAGTCGTCGCTCGAAGACCGAAACGACCCGGAAGCTGCGCTGAGGGCACTGAGATCCTTCACCCCGGGTGATCGCCGATCGCAGCTGTTGAGTGGCGTGTACGCCGCTGACGCCTACCGGACGCTCGGCTTCCCGGACTCGGCCCGCGCCGCATTGATGGCGCTCCAAGAGGAGTTCCCCGACAACCGGATGATTGCCGAGCGGCTGGAAGCGTTGGATCAGTAGGCGTCGGCGCAGTTCCGCTCGAGCGAACGGCTAACGCCAACTCCAGACCAGAATCACCGTGCAGTCGGATAGGCTGAACGCGCGCCAGCGGTACTCCGGCGGCGCTTCGGCGCAGCGATGAACCTCCAGGGCACGGACGCCATCGATCGAGTACTCCCGCAGGAACGTCCTGACGCTGGGGTACACGAAGCGGATCTCCCGTCCATCGAGGAACCCGATCGTGTTGCGCCCGAGACGCCTCGCGATCTGCGCGTCGAAGGTGAAGACATCTTCCAGCGTCAGATGGTCCTTCGAGGCCAGGTCTTCCGCTGTCAGGAAGTAGCCGGCACGCCCACTGTCGAGTCTGTCGTAGTAGCCGACGTGCGCCAGATAAGGGTCGTGGTCGGAGCGCGACAATAGCAGGGTGTCGGCGGCACCGTCTCGCGCCACAGCGCTCAACAGGATTTCGACCTCATCGCCACCTTCCACGTCGAGCACGACCGGAGCCGCTTCCCAATCGTCCTTGAATACCGTCAGGAGGTAGCGGCTCGGGACGAGCTCCTGGAACCATACGCGCCCGTCACCATCGGTCTCCTCCTCGATGCCGAACGGCTCCAGCAAAACGGTGGCATCGCGCAGCGGCGCTCCTTCGGAGTCGCTGAAGCCCAGAAGTACGCGGGCCGGCGTCCCGAGTGACACGCGCAGGTTCCTCCGCACGGACTCGCGATCCAGGCGGACCGTTACGCTCTGATTGCGGTGCTCCTCGTAGCGCGACCACAGGCGAATGGAGGAAGCCGCGGGCAAGCCGCACAACTCGTACTCACCCCTCTCATCGGCGGTCACCGCCAGCGTGTCGCGTCTGAAGGTGTCGCCGGTGCGCGGCACCGCGACGAGCACGCGGGCGCCCGGAATCCGGACCTCGGTCTGCACATCCTGGACACGACCGTGGAGCCGGACACCCGGAGCGCTTGAAGCGTCATCGCACGCGGCCGCTTGCGCGGCGACCGGCTCTTGGGCTAGAACGGCGACGACGACCATTGCGAGGAGCGCCAGGGCAACGGCCGACGAGCGCAGGACGAGACGGTGGAGTCTCGTGCTCGGGTGAACGGCCACTACATCCAGGTCTTGCCACATGGTCTCCTCCAGCCGTGCCTCGGTCAGCATGAACGGCTACGGCCATCCATCACACGGGTCAAGCGAGCGGGGCGTCACTTCGCGTCGGCACCTGCCACCAGTGCGGAGACAGACCATGGACATCCGGATCGAACGAAAGCGTCTGATCTCCACGCTCGAGGAGCTGGTCAGCACCAGCTCCATCAACCCCACCCTGGTGCCCGGCGCGAGCGGCGAGTCCGAGATCGGGGGCGTGACGGCCGACGCGCTCCGCGAGGGCGGCCTCGAGGTGACCGTGCTGGAGCGCGAGCCAGGGCGCCCGAGCGTGGTCGGCCGACTCCCTGGGGGCGGTGACGGGCTCAGCCTTATGCTCAACGCCCACTACGACACGGTCGGCGTTGACGGGATGGAGGCACCGTTCTCGAGCGAGGTGGTGGGTGGCCGGGTGTACGGGCGCGGCGCGTACGACATGAAGGGGAGCCTCGCCGCGTGCATCGAAGCGGCTCGGTCCCTCGCGCAGGCCGACCTTCGTCTCGGCGGAGATCTCTTGGTGGCGGCCGTCGCGGACGAGGAATACGCGAGCCTCGGCACTGAAGAGGTCATCGAGACGTGTCCCACCGACGCCGCGATCGTGACCGAGCCCACCGACCTGCGGCTTTGCGTCGCACACCGCGGTTTCACGTGGCTCGAGGTCCGGACGCTCGGACGCGCGGCGCACGGCAGCCGGTACAAGGAAGGAGTTGACGCGAACCTGCGCATGGGCCGGGTGCTACATCGCCTGGAGGCCCTCGAACGAGAGCTGCGGGCCACGGAAGGACACCCCCTTCTGGGACCCCCCTCGCTGCACGCTGCGGTGCTGGAGGTAGCGGTCTCAGCACCTACGCCGCCGAGTCCAGCGTGAAGATCGAGCGGCGCACCGTTCCGCCCGAGACCCGGGGAAAGGTGGAAGACGAGATCGCGACCATCCTCGCCGAGCTGCGAGCCGAGGACGCTATGTTCGAGGCGGAGCAACGAACGATCTTCCACCGTCGACCGTTCGAGACCGCCCC
>JBDHAC010000037.1:0-51684 GCA_039588275.1 Gemmatimonadota bacterium | reverse complement strand
CCAGCTCTCGGTATCGACCTCGAGCACCTCCGCGTTCTTGTTGCACGCTACGTATACGCGCGCACCGTCGGGGCTGGGGTGCGCCCACGTGGGTGAGCACCGTGGGTCGGCCCCGTTCATGCCGTGGTTCGCTGCCGTCGTCTCGTTGGGCAGCGCCCGCTCGCCCCCCGGCAGCAGGTGCATGCGACGCGACACCTCGAGACGATGCGCGTCCAACTCCACGAGCTGCTCGTCGAACACGCACACCGAGTAGTGCCGCGCCCCATCCGTCGTCAGGCGCGAGCCGTGCGGCCGGGCACACGTCGGGATGCGGGCGATCTCCGACATCGACGCGAGATCGACCACCGACACGCTGCTGGGGAGCGGGTCGCCGTGCAGGTTGAAGTTCACCGCGAACAGAAGACCGGCTGGCGTTACACCCATGGTGGCCGGAAACAGGCCCAGCTCGGCGTTGCCCGCGGGTCGGTTGTTCGCCGTGGAGTACGCGACCACGGTGCCGAACGGATTGCCGTGCGCGAGCGTCACGTACCAGCGATCCCCGTCGGGCCCCATCGCTAAACCGTGCGGGCCATCGATCTCGGTGGGATATCGGCCCACCGGGATGGAATCGAGGAGCGTCGCGCCGGCGGGACCGAAGCGCACGAGGTCGACGCGATCCTCGGACTCGGCCGCGACGTACACGTAATAATCCGTAGCCGGAGCGTGGGACTCCAGTGACTGGGAGACCCCGTGAACGGGGACCCCCAGGAGCAGGAGGGTCAGGAACCGTCCATGCGGACGGTTTTTGAGGTGATTGTAGAATCGCATACCAGGTGTTGCTACGTAGGACTCACCTCCGCTTCGGAACCCGGGCCCCTCACCCCATCACCTCGCCACACCGGGGCCACCATGAGCCGGTCATGCAGGAGTCGGGCCGACCTGCCCCGACCGCGGCGCATCGAGCCGCCTGCGACCGGATGCTCAGGGTCAAAAGATAGTCCCCCACTTACCCTTCCGACAGTGAGTCGAGTGCCCGCGTTGCCCCGGGCGCCCGCCGGTATCGCCGTGAGTGTTACCCCGGTTCGGGTCGAAGTGCCCCACCTTTCGCTACAAGTAGACCCACGGGCGGGTCAGAGAGATGTCCAGACGGGTCAGAGAGATGTCTCAGCGATCCGCTGAGGCCCGCGCGATGTGGGCTCGCAAGAATCGCATCCTGAAGTCATCCGCGGGTCGGCCCGTCTCTCCTTCGAGCTGCTGCAGGGCCTCGGCCGCCAGCTCCGCCTCTCCCGTCATCAGGAAAGCGGTCACGGCCCCGTCCAGGAGCAGCCCGCGGTTGAGGGTGACCAGAATCCGCTCGGCCGGGGCGGTGCCGTCGCCCTCCACACCGGGGCGGAGGGTTCGCAACAAACGCGTGGCCGCCGTCGCCGCAGCGTCGAACCGCCAGGCGGCCAGCCCGTGCAGAAAGCCGACCGTCTCCCGAACCACCTCTGGCGGGTCGGAGCGCTCGAGGATCTCGAGGACTACTCCGTAGAACGCCTCGTCCGCGAAGCCTGCCGTTCCCGCGTGCAGTGTCGCCTCGACTCGGAGGAAATTGGCGAGCCACCGGGCCCAGCGTTCCGTGTCCGCAGGACCTCGAGGGGGTTGGAGCAGCCGGTAGTACCCGAGCCTTGCCGCTCGAACCTGCGACCGGGCGTATCCAGCGACTTCGGCGTCCGGATCGTTCAGCGCCCGGCGAATCTCGACGGCCAGCGATCGCCCTCTGAGCGGTGCGAGGCCCGGCATCGGTTGTCCCGGCGATCCGGCGGGAGGCAGCCGCCACCCACCGAGCGCGGCGGCGAGGCGAAAGCGATCCCTCGTCATGCCGTAGACGCCGTCCGCGAACGTATCGAGGAACCGGGCCCGCTCCGCGCTCAGGTCCAGGACAGGGCGATAGTCGGAGTTGGGCGAGGCCCAGGTCTCGGCCAGCGGGGCCAGCTCCCGCTTACCGAACACCCGCAGACCTTCGAGGTGGTCGGGCAGGATCGGCGTGACGTGGGAGAGCTCCGCGCGCAGATCGGGTCGGAGCAGAAGGCTCCAGTCGGGCTCCGGCAGGGTGCCCTCGGGCGTCGCCACGATCATCAGATCGGTGTCGCCGACCAGGTAGGCCCTGTAGTCCGCGAAGCTGCGGTGCAAGGCGGAGAGGACGCTCAGAACGAGGTCATCGTGACTCTCGTAAAGGTGAAACCACTGCCCGAAGACGCCGTCGGGCGACAGGTAGGATCGGATCTGGTCGTAGAACTCGAGGCTGAACAGGCTCGCCGTCCCCGAGACCCACGGATTCGACGGCTCCGACAGGATGAGATCGTATCGCTCGCCACGGTGCGCGAAGAAGGACTTGGCGTCGGCAATC
The DNA here is from genome assembly GCA_039588275.1 of Gemmatimonadota bacterium. GTDB lineage: Bacteria > Gemmatimonadota > Gemmatimonadetes > Palauibacterales > Palauibacteraceae > JBDHAC01. The sequence goes on along the minus strand of JBDHAC010000037.1, from coordinate 49,316 downwards.
ACCATGCGCGAGCGAGCATCGTCGAAGATGCGCCGGTTCGCGGGGTAATAGACGTGCGAGGCGTCGATCATCCGGGGCTCGATCTCGATCGTCGTGAGCGACTCGAGACCGGGGTCCGTGAGGAGATAGTGACCCGACATTCCCGACCCGTGCCCGATCACGGCCCCCGTCCGCGCCCCCGGGGCGTGGGCGAGCGTCACGAGCGAAGTCAACATCTGGGTGGACTCGTCCTGCTGCTGAATGGGCAGCGGGTCCACCGGTTCGCTCGCCGCCCTGACCCAACGTGCCGTCAGCGACGCGTCGGGCTTCCCGTTCGAGGTGAGCACGATCAAGGTATCGCTGCCGCTGACGTGCACGCCGACCGTGGCGGTTCGCCCATCCGCGTAGTACAGGATTGGCGTGCCGGCGGCGTCGACGCGGCCGTACCGGAACACGCCGCTGGTCAGCAGCGCGCGATCGAAGCGGATACCGAAGACGACCGCCAGCGAGACGATAAGGGTGGCGGCGCCGGTCGCCGGAGCCGCCCACGCGGGTGCCCGCCGGGTCTCCGGAGGCCGGTCGCCCCGCATGGCGTCGGCGTCGAACCCTGCCCGGCTCAGCGCTAGCACACCCACGCCCAGGACCATGTCGAGCCCCGCGCCCCACACCAGCATCCCCTTGAGCCCGAGCCACGGGAGCAGGACGAGGCCGGCAAACATGACGCCGACGATCGCCCCCGCCGTGTTGGTTGCGTACACCCAACCGATCGCACGCTCTCCCGACCCGATGCGGAGGAGCGTGTTCGTGATCAACGGCAACGTCATCCCGGCCAGAACGGTCGATGGGAGCATGACCGCGAGCGCTACGCCGTACCGCCCCAGGTTGAAGATCCGGTAGCCCGCGTCATCGACGCTCACGCCCGAGATCAGGTCTCCAAGCCACCCGAATGAGGCGGCGTATACCGGGAGGGTAGCGAGCGCGAACAGCCCCATCAGCCACTGGATGCCTCCCAGCAGCGCCACCGGTCGCGTCGCGCGGTCCGCGGCCCTGCGGATGGCCAGCGCGCCGATCGCCAGCCCCAGGATGAACGCCGAGAGCATGATCTCGAACGAGTGTGTGGCGCTCCCCATGACCAGCGAGAGCATGCGGATCCAACCGATCTCGTAGACGAACGATGCCACGGCGGTGAGGGCGCTCACGCTCAGGAGCGCGATCCACAGGCGCCGCCGGATCGCGCTCGCCCGGGTCCAGGCTTCGCCCGCGCCACCGGTGACACCGGCCGCGGACGGCGGTGTCTCCACAGGCGCGAGCGCCTCGGGGGCACCGCCTTTGGCGCGTCTGCTCGAGACCCACACCGCTAATCCCGCCGCCACGAAGTTGAGCGCCGCCGCCGTCGCCAGCGTGCCGCGCAGACCCGCCAGTCCGATCAAAAGGAACCCCGCCAGCACGATCGCGGTCGCCCCACCGAGGCTGTTCACGAAATAAAGCGCTGCGATCGAGCCACCCGGTCGCGCCGGGAACCGGCGTAAGGTCGCGGCTGCGATCAACGGAAAAGTCGTGCCGAGGATGATGGCGGGCACGAAGACGAGCAGACCCGCCAGCGACCATTTGAAGATCGAGATCGCGACCGTCCCGCCGAGGGCCGGGAATATCGAAGCGTAGGCCGCCTGCGTAACGGAATCGAACAAGAAGTGGAACGCGAGCCCGTACGCGCCGAGGGTGGCTTCGGCGATCGCGTACCAGGCCAGCGGGCGCTGGAGCCGGCCCGACCGCTCTCCCACCGCGAGCGCCCCGATCGACATCCCGCCGAGGAACATCGCGATGACGAGGACCTGCGCCTCGGCGCTGTGACCGACGAACAGCGCGAGATATCGGCTCCACGCGAGCTCGTAGATGAGCCCGGCGGCGCCCGAAACGAGGAACGCGACCAGCAGAAATGCCCGCTGCATGTCCCAATGTATCGCTCCGGGGCTGAAACCTCTTCAGCGGCGACCGGGTAGCTTATGAGAGCCCCACGAGCCCCCGGGCACGCCGCTCGAGGAAAGTCCGGGCTCCACAGGGCACGGCGCCGGGTAACGCCCGGGCGTCGCGAGGCGACGGAAAGTGCCACAGAGAGCAGACCGCCGATGGCGGGTCACGGGCGACCGGGGCCTGCACAGGCAAGGGTGAAAGGGTGGGGTAAGAGCCCACCGCGTCCGCTGGCAACAGGGGGCGGCACGGTAAACCCCGTCGGGAGCAAGGCCAAGCAGGAGCGATGTGGCGGCCCGTCACGCTCGAGCTCCGGGTAGGCCGCTAGAGGCCTCGGGTAACCGAGCGTCGCAGACAGATGACCTCGCGAAGGGCACCCTCGGGTTCGACCCTTTGCAACAGAACCCGGCTTACTCCCCTCCGCTCGTTCGCGGCCGAGTGACGCGGAACGCGTCCAGGCTCCGGCCCGCGGTCCCTCCTTTTGCCCCGACCACCGCCCGCGTACATTCGCGCCCCGAATACCGGCGCCCCGGAACTGGCGTCGCTCCCGGTCGACCCCTGAGCGAGCTTGGCATGGCGAACTTCGAGGCAAACGACGCCCCGGTCGGTCTTCCGTTCGAGGACCATACGCTCGACAACGGGATGCGCGTTATCCTTCATCAGGATCGGTCGACGCCGATCGTGGCGGTGCAGGTCATGTACCACGTGGGCTCGAAGGACGAGCGCGCCGGGCGCACCGGGTTCGCCCATCTGTTCGAGCATCTCCTCTTCCAGGGGTCGGAGAACGTGCCGCGGGAGGGCCACTTCAAGTACATCCAGGACGCAGGGGGGACGCTCAACGGCTCCACCTGGTTCGACCGGACCAACTACTACGAGACGCTCCCCGCGAACGAGCTCGACCTCGCCCTGTGGCTGGAGTCGGATCGGATGGGGTTCTTCCGGGCCGGCATCACCCAGGAGAAACTGGATAACCAGCGAGAGGTCGTGAAGAACGAGCGCCGGCAGTCTTACGAGAACCGCCCGTACGGACTCGCGTTCGAGACCGTCCTCGAGGTCACCTACCCCGATGCGCACCCGTATCGGCACCCGACGATCGGGCACATGCCGGATCTGGAGGCAGCCTCGCTGGAGGACGTGCACGACTTCTTCGATCAGCACTACGGGCCCAACAACGCGGTGCTGGTGCTGGCCGGCGACATCGAGCCGGCGGCGGCCTTAGACCGGATCGAGCACTGGTTCGGAGACATCCCGCCACGCCCGATCCCCGACCGCGTGCAGGTGCCCTCGCCCCTGGGCCGCGGAGAGCGGCGCGGCACGATCGACGACCAGGTCCAAGTGCCGCGGGTATACCTGATGTTCCACTCGCCGCCCTTCGACGATCCGGCCTTCGAGGCGGCGGACGTCCTCACCTTTCTGCTTGGAGACGGCAAGTCCTCCCGACTCCACAATGCCCTCGTCTACGAGCAACAGGTCGCTGCGGAGGTGCACGCGTTCACGTGGCCCACGGAGAAGGTCGGGATGTTGTTCGTCGTGGCCACGGCCCGGCCGGGGGTTACGGCCGAGGCCCTCGAGACCGCCGCCCGCGATGTGCTTCGGGGCCTCCGGTCGGAGGGTATCGGCGTGGAAGAGATGGAAGGTGCCCTGAACCGGGCCCGCCGGTCGCTGGTGGGCCAGTTGAACGGAGTGGGTACTCGTTCCGACGCGTTCGCGCACGCGGTGACGCTGCGGGATGACCCCGGGTACGTGAACGCCGTGTTCGGACGATATGCGAGCCTCAGCGCGGAGCAGGTGACCGGACTCGCGGACGAGATCCTCACCTCCGACCGGCTGACGGCGGTGCACGTGGTGCCCCGGGCGGACGCGGGCCCGGTGGAGGCCGACGCATGAGCCAGGCCCGAATCGGACCCGACCGAGCGATCAGACCCCCGGCGGGAGAGCCGCGTCCCTTGCGGCTCCCGGGGTTCGAGTCCGTCCCCGCGCCCGGCGGTCTGGATGCGCGCCTGGCCGCCCGAGACGAGCTGCCCGAAGTCTCGCTGCGGCTCGTCGTCGAGGGGGGTGCCGCGGCCGAGCCGAGCGAAGCCGGCGGGCTCGCCGAGTTGACCGCACGGCTGCTGACGGAGGGTGCCGGGTCGCGCGATGCGGTCGCGATGGCGCGCTGGCTGGATCGCCTGGGCGCCGGGTTCGACGTATCGGTGAGCTACGACGTCGCAGTTCTCTCCATGCACTTGCTGAGCGACGTCCTGGACGAGGCGCTCGAATTCCTCGCGGCCGTGACTCGAGACCCCCGCTTCGAACAGGAGGAGTTCACGCGCCTGCAGGACGAGCGGCTGGATGAGATCGCGCGCGAGCTCGACGAGCCGGCAATCGTCGCTGACCACGCGCTCATCTCGGCCATCTACGCGGACCGCCTGTACGGACGCCCGATCCGAGGGGCCGATGGCTCGATCCGGCGGCTGGATGCGGACTCCGTGCGCGGCTTTCACTCGCGCTGCTACGTGCCCGATGGGAGCCTGTTGTTGGTCTGCGGTGACGCGCGCGAGGGCAGGCTTGCGGAGTGCCTGGACGATCACTTCGGCGGTTGGACGGGCTCGCGCGAGCGCGAAGCGCCGCCGCCAGTCCCGGAGAATCCTGTCACCGCGGCCGCGATGATCCTGATCGACCGACCCGGTAGTCCGCAGGCGGAGCTACGGGTCGGCACCGTCGGGGTCCCGTACGGCACCGAAGACCATTACGCGATCATCGTCGCGAACGCGATCCTGGGGGGGCTGTTCAACTCGCGCATCAACATGAACCTGCGCGAGGACAAGGGCTGGACGTACGGTGCGCGCAGCTTCTTCCGTTTTCGGCGGGGCGCGGGACCCTTCGTCATCAAGACGGCTGTGGAAACCGCGGCTACGGGACCGGCGCTCGAGGAGACGCTGGCCGAGGTGGCACGCATGCGGGAGGAGCCTCCGGGAAGGGACGAGCTGCTGCTCGCCAAGCATGCACTCACGCTCTCGCTACCGCTTCAGTTCGAGACGCCCGCGCAGGTGACCAGCCGCGTGAGTCGCCAGCTCATCTACGACCTCCCCGAGGACTACTGGGAGGCGTACCGGGGACGAATCGACGCCGTCACTCCGGACCAGGTGCAGAGGGTCTGCCAGACGTATCTGACCGAGGAGCGGCTCGTGCTTCTGGCGGTGACCGATGCGGATGCCGTGGAGGCCGAAGTCGAGCGGTTCGGCGAGGTTCAGCGCCGCGACCCCCGCTAGCGAGCTCTCGGGTGCGGGCGCCGGACCCCGACGGCGATCGCGTCGCGAGCGCGGGAAGAACGGGCTCTGGGTACCCGGAAACCCGCGCCAGCCTTGACTTTCGGTTCATTTTCGGTTAATTAAATCAGCCTTCGCCGCGCAGGACGGCGCGGGGCGAGCACGAAGGGGCGGGCCGGCGCACCCGAGGGAGCCGGGAACCGTTCGGGTGTCAAGTGGTTGCGGGAGGTGGGACTGGAAGGCTCCAGCGGTTACCGCATCGATGGCGAGGTGGTGTACCGCGGGCGGGTCTTCGATGTCGAGCTCGACCGTGTCCGTTTCCCGGACGGCTCCGTTGGCGAGTTGGAGATGATTCGCCACCCCGGCGCAGCCGCCGTACTCCCCCTGTACCGCCCGGGCGAATGGGCTCGGGGCGATGAGGCGGCGGTCGTACTGCTTCGGCAGTTTCGATATGCGGCGAATGGCGAGCTCTGGGAGGTGCCGGCGGGGAAGCTCGATCCGGGAGAGTCCCCCGAATCGTGTGCCCTGCGGGAGCTGGAAGAGGAGGCGGGTCTGCGGGCTCGCGAGCTCCGACGGCTCACGACGGTATACACGACTCCGGGTTTCACCGATGAGGTGATTCACCTGTTCGTGGCGCTCGGGCTCGAGTCTGGCGAGACGCGACACGACACGAGCGAGTTCATCGAGCTGCACGAGGTGGGGCTCGAGCAGGCGCTGGAGATGGTAGCTTCAGGCCAGATCAACGACGCGAAGACGATTTGCACGTTGTTATGCGCCGCGGGTCTGGATTCGAGCGCTATCGTCGGAGCGGGTTCCGACGGAGTGTGACGATTCTGGACGCTCGCGCGTCATAGAATGTAGAGAGACCCGGCGGCTACCGAGCCAGGCTCGGACCCGTCCACGGTTACACGAGGAGCGGATATGGAGACTCGGCCGGACCGAGGATTCTCACCACCGGCGCCCCGGCGCTCGGAACTCAGCGGCCTCGACGATGCCGAGCTCGTCAGCCTCTACCTGGACGGAGAGCGGTTCGCGTTCCAGGAGCTGGTGAATCGCTATCAAGAGCGCTTGCTCAACTTCATCTACCGGACGATCGGGGACCGGGACCGCGGCGAGGATCTGGTACAGGAGACCTTCGTGCGGGTATATCGCCACCTGCACCGGTTCGACCCGACCAAGAAATTCTCCACCTGGATCTACACGATCGCCAGCAACCTGGCGAAGAACGAGCTGAGGAACCGTTCGCGGAATCCGCTCGTCCTCTTCCAGGCGATCAAGAAGAACTGGGATGCCGACCACCGGCCGCTGCAGTGGGAAGACAACTCCTACTCGCCCGATGACCTGTTCAGGAAGCGACACCTGCGCGAGAAGGTGGAGAAGGCGGTCGCCGAGCTTCCCGAGCACCACAAAGTGGTGTTCGTCCTGCGCGAGATGGAGGGTAAGACGTACGACGAGATCTCGGAGATCACCGGGGTTACCCTGGGCACCGTGAAGTCGCGGCTGAACCGCGCGCGGAACAAGTTCGCGCAGATCATCGCCCCGATGCTCGAGTAGCCACCCGGGCTCGCGGGCCCCTGAATCGGGCCGTCGAGATGCGAATCGAAGCGAGGCCGCTCCCTTTCCGGAGCGGCCTTTCTTCATCCCTTTCCGCGCCGGGCGGAAGACGGTCTTTCTTTTGCGGAACCCTGTCCTCAGGGACGAGTATACTCAGCCGGTCCGAGTGGCCTCTCCGAGAGCGGTCGGTTGGGGTGGAAAGACGGGCTGTATTGGAGTCGGAGGAGAAGACGGACAGGCGTCTGATGCTGTGTTCGGAGTTTCTAGAGGGCTACTCTGAGTTCGCGGATGAGCGGCTTTCGCCGGCCTCATACGCGGCGTTCCACGAGCACGTGCGGACGTGTCCCGCGTGCCAGCGGTACCACCGCGTCTTGCGTCAGGGCATCGCCGAATGCCGGTCGCTACCGGAAGTGCACCCTTCACCCGACTTCACTCCACGCCTACAGCACCGCCTGTTCCATGTCGACGACGCGGGGCGGCTGTCCGACGGGCATCACCTCGGCAGCGCGGCGCTGGTCGCCGTCGCTTCCGTGGGTTTCCTCGCCCTCGCCTGGCTCCCGTTCGCGACCAGGATGTCGGTCGAAGTGGAGCTCCCCGCAGTGGCCGTCGAGGTCCCCGTGACTCCGACCGACACCGGGCTGGATCCGATCCCGGCGCTGTTCCGTGAGATGCCGTTCAACCCTCCGGTCGTCGAGTATCTCGTTCCACTGGAATCAACGCTGGACGGGCACTCGGACTTCTTCGGGCCGTTCGGCCCAATGGTGCCGGTCACGCCCGTCTCGCCATCGTCCGACGACACGCCGCTGGACTCGTCGCTCGACGGCTCGCGCTGACGCGGGCGCCTGCGTTGTCGCTCCTCCCCGATGGCTCACGACATCGCGTCGTCACGCCGCCTTGGATCTGCCCCGACCCGCTGCCGCGGGTACCCCGCGCTCGTGACGTGACCCGCTCGAGTTCTCCAGCGGCCCGCTAGGGCAGGCCGAAAGGCAATCGGTTCGCGGATGAGCCTGGCCGCGGAATCGAATCTCGCCAAACTCCTCGGCAGTGGCTCCTTGGCCGGCGCGTACTTCCTGCACGGTGACGCCGTCCGCCTGCGGGACGAGGCGGCCCGTCAGCTCGCGGACGCGGCCCTGGACCCTTCGACGCGCGACTTCAACCTGAACCGGTTCTACGGTGAGGACGCCGTGCCCGAGGAGCTCGCGGCCGCTCTGGCCATGCCACCCATGATGGCCGATCTGAGGGTCGTGACGGTCTCGGAGGCGCAACGGCTCTCCACGGCCGCTCGTAAGGTGCTCGTGGAGGCCGTCGAGCGATTGCCCGCTGACCTCGTGCTCCTCGTATCGGCCACGATTCCCAAAGGCTCGAAGGCTGCCTTCTATCGATCGCTGAAGGCGAACTGCCGGTGCCTCGAGTGGAGCGCTCCACGCCCGGCAGAGCTTCCGGGCTGGCTTCTGGAGCGGGCCCGTGAGCGTCACGGCTTCGAGCTGACCCGCGAAGCCGCACAGGCCATCGCGGCGACCGTGGGCGAGGACCTCTCCGTACTGGACGTGGAATTGGCGAAGCTGGCCACCGCGGCCGCGGGTGAACCGCTGTCGCTCGAGCGGATCCGGGCGCTCGTCCCGAGCACCCGTAGGATCGACCGGTGGGCGTGGCTCGATCTGGTCGGCGGCCGCGAATACGACCACGCCTTGCGCTCGCTCGATGACATCCTCACATCGGAACGGGGCGTGCCGCTGGTCTCGGGACTCGTCGAGCACCACGTGGTGCTCGGGATCGCGGTGCAGGGTGGAACCGATCTGGTACGACGGGCACTCGGAGAGACCGGACGCGGGTACCTCGCGTGGAAAGCCAAGACGTACGCAACGCAGGCACGGAGGTGGAGCGCAGACGAGGTCCGCGACGCGCTCCGTCTTCTTCAGCGGGCGGATCGGCAGCTCAAGTCGGGGGGGAAGGATCGAGCCGTTCTCGAGGAACTACTGCTGTCACTCGAGCAGCTCAGGAGGGATGGTTGAAGCCGACGGGCGTCGCCGCCACCTCCGCTCTGCTGTTCGGGTGCGCGGTCGGTGGCGGGTTGGGCGCTCAGTCGATCGAGCCGCCGCCGGACCTGACGCGCATCGAGGCGGCCGTCGATTCGGGTCGTGTGAGGGGTGCGCGAGAAGCCGTGGAGCGTTGGCTCGCAGTGACCGGCGACGCCGCGACACCCGCTGACCTCGAGCGCGCGGGATTGCTCCGGGCCCGCCTGATGACGGACGCAGACTCCGCCCGCAGCGAATACCTGCGAATAGCGATCGACGGCCAATCGTCCTACGGTGCCGAAGCGTGGCTGCGTCTGGCGCAGCTCGATCTGGCTCTCGGCGACCCCGAGCGCGCCGCCGACGATCTCCAGCGTCTTCGAGCCGATTATCCCACCGGCGAATGGGTGTCCGAGTCCTGGTACTGGTCCGGCCGCGCCCTGGAGGTCTCCGGTAACCTCACGGCCGCCTGCGAGGCCTGGGGCCGGGCGTCGACAGCGGCTCGCGAGACGGGACAGGATGAGGTCCACGCCCGCTCGATGGCGTCATCCAGGTCGTGTGAGGCCGGCGAATTACGCCTCACCGTGCAACTGGGCGCGTTTCGCGTTCGCTCCGCGGCCGAGGCCGTCGCTGAGCGCGCAGGCGAGGCCGGCTTCCCGGCGCGGATCGTAGAGGAGGAGGGGCTGTATAAAGTGCGGGTCGGCCACTTCGGAAGGGTCGAGGCGGCGCGAGAGATGGCGAAGCGGGTACGCGCGGCAGGCTTCTCGGCATTGATCACGGCCGAGAAGGGTTGACCGCGGCCCTGGAGGCTGCTGACGGGTCGTGAGCCAGAACACTCCACTCATTCAACAGTACCTCGACGTCAAAGCCCGTCACCCGGACTCGCTGCTCTTCTTCCGGGTCGGCGACTTCTACGAGATGTTCTTCGAGGATGCGGAGGAGGGAAGCGGCCTCCTCGGTCTCACCCTCACGTCTCGTAACAACGGCGGTGCGCGCGACGTCCCCCTCGCGGGCGTTCCGGTGAAGGCCGCGGACGAGTACGTGTCACGCCTCCTGAGGGCCGGTCGGCGGGTCGCGATCTGTGAGCAGCTCGAGGACGCCTCGGAGGCGGAAGGGATCGTCCGACGAGACGTCGTCGAGGTCATCACCCCCGGAACCGTGCTGGAGAGCACGCTGCTCTCCGCGGACCGAAACAACTACGTGGCCGCCATCGCCGGCTCCGAGCCGTTCGGGATCGCCGCGGTCGACCTTTCCACGGGCGAGTTCGAGGTGTCACGAACCGATTCGGGTGCACTCGCAGACGAACTGGCCCGGATCGAACCGTCCGAGCTCCTGTTGCCGGAGAACGCACCCGCCCCGGAGGGTGGGTGGCTCGTGACCCGACGACCCGACTGGAAGTTCGACCCCGAGCTGGGTACGGAGCGGCTCCGGGATCGGTTCGGCGTACGAACCGTGGAGGGCTTCGGACTGGATCCGGAAGCCGACGCCTCGTCGCTGGCCGCCACCGGCGCCCTGCTCGCCTATCTGGAGGAGGTGCGTCCGGCGGGCGTGGAGCACCTCCGGCGTCCGCGGGTCGAACGCCGCGGACGCACCATGTACCTGGATGAAATGACCCGCCGCAATCTCGAGCTCGTCGAGACGCTGCGGCCGGGCCCCGGCCTGACGCTGCTCGGTCTGCTCGACCGGACGCGAACCGCGATGGGTGGCCGGTTGCTCAGGCGGTGGCTCCTTCGCCCGCTACTCGATCGCGAGGAGATCGAGCGACGCTTGGAAGCCGTCGGAGAGCTGTACGAGGACGGCGGCCTGCGTCGCACGCTGCGCGCGCGGCTGCGCGAGGTGCGCGATCTCGAGCGCTTGGCGGCGCGTATCTCCACCGCTCGGGCCGGGCCGCGAGAGTTCCTAGGGCTAGGCGAATCGCTCGACGCCCTCCCGCATGTGCTCGAGTCCCTTGGCCCGGCCGAGTCGGACGCCCTGCGGCGGATCCGGGATGGCCTGGACACCCTCGAGGATGTGCGCGACCGGGTCGCGCGGGCCATCTCACCGGACGCGCCCGCTGCGCTTCGCGAGGGTGGGGTGATCCGGGTGGGGTACTCGCGGGCGCTGGACGAGATCAGGGGTCTGCGCGAGAACGCGGTGGAGTGGATCGCGGCGATGCAGGTGCGCGAACGGGAGCGTACGGGGATCGACAGCCTCAAGGTCGGGTTCAACAAGGTGTTCGGGTACTACCTGGAGGTCACGAAGGCGAAGCTCGACCGGGTGCCCGACGACTACATACGCAAGCAGACGCTGACGAACGCCGAGCGGTTCCTGACACCGGAGCTCAAGGAGTGGGAAGCGAAGGTCGTCGGAGCCGACGAGGAGATCACGGCTCTGGAGGCGAGGCTGTTTCAGGATCTGCGCGCCGAGGTGGCTACCGAAGTGCCTCGCATCCAGGAGACGGCCGCGCGGATCGCGGCGCTGGACACGTTGGCGGCGCTGGCGGACGTGGCGGAACGGAACGAGTACGTGCGCCCGCATCTGACGGACGAGCCGAACCTCGAGATCAGAGGCGGGCGCCACCCCGTGGTGGAGCAGACGGCGGAGCGGGAGTCGTTCATCCCGAACGACGTGGTGTTGGACGACGCACTGCGGGTGATGATCGTGACCGGGCCGAACATGGCGGGGAAATCGACCGTGCTACGCCAGGTGGGCTTGATCGCCCTGATGGCGCAGATCGGATCGTACGTACCGGCGGCGCGGGCGAGGCTGGGGTTGTCCGACCGGGTGTTCACCCGCGTCGGCGCCTCCGACAGCCTCGCGACGGGGATGAGCACGTTCATGGTGGAGATGACGGAAACGGCGACGATTCTGAACAGCGCGACAGAGCGGAGTCTCGTTTTGCTCGACGAGATCGGCCGCGGTACGTCCACGTACGACGGCGTCTCCATTGCCTGGGCGGTGACCGAGCGGCTGCACGAGGTGGGCGCCCGGACCATCTTCGCCACGCACTACCACGAGTTGGTCGCGCTCGAGGACGAGCTGGCCGGAGTCGGCGCGTTCAACGTGTCGGTGCGCGAGCGGGGGAACGAGATCGTCTTCCTGCACCGCCTGCAGCCTGGCGGCTCCGACCGGTCGTACGGCGTGCACGTCGCTCGACTCGCCGGTCTTCCGCCCGAAGTGGTGGGACGGGCCGCCCAGATCCTGCGGGAGCTCGAGAATGGCCCGTACGGCACGGGAAGCCGCGAAGCGGTCGTCGCTGAGCGGGCGAGGGATCAGCTTTCGCTGTTCGAGCGCGCACCGACCTCGCCGGCCCTGGAGAGGTTGGCGCAGCTCGACCCGAACCGCATGACGCCGCTCGAGGCGTTGAGCGCGCTCGCGGAGCTGCGCGCCATGACCCGAACGGATGACGGACCCGAGCGGGACCGGCGCGCAAACGACCCGGACGAGGGGGCGGCCGATGCCGACGCGTAAACGTCCGCGGCGCGCGCCGATGCTCCTGTTCGGCCTGGGACTGGCGGCGGCCGGCTGCTCGGAAGCCGTGCGTCCGGTTCTGGGGGGCTTGAAGATCGGCGCGGCGGCAGGTCCGTTTCACATGCCCGTGCTGGACAGCGACGAGCTTCCGTTCAAATACCCGGTCGATGCGTGGGAGCGAGGGGTCGGGGGGGAGACGCTCCTGAAGATCCACATCGCGGCGAGTGGCTGGGTCGACTCCGTGCGCGTCGCCAAGTCCAGCGGGCACGGGAGCCTGGATTCCGCGGCCGTCGCCGGCGCACGCTTGCTCCATTATCGTCCAGCCCGTCACGGCGACGAGGCCGTCGCCGTGTGGGGCTACCTGCCGGTACGATACCCCATGCCCGAGCGCGCGAGACACGCGGAGGAAGACGGGAACCGGCGATGACGGGAGAGGGGGCGAGCCGCAAAGTCCGTGTGGGTGTCCTGTTCGGCGGCCAGTCGGCGGAGCACGAGGTCTCGCTCCAATCCGCGAAGAACATCGTCGAGGCCATCGATCAAGAGAAGTACGACGTGGTGCTGATCGGGATCGACCGGCAGGGAAGGTGGCACCTGGCCGACGGATCCCACTTCCTGCTCAACGCGTCGGATCCGCGTCGCATCCAGATGGAGTCGACACGGCGCGACGTCGCGCTCGTGCCCGGAGAGAGCGCCGATCTCCTGGAGATCGAGCCGCGCGACGCGCTCGCTCCACCGGACGTGGTCTTTCCGGTGCTCCACGGGCCGCTCGGGGAGGACGGGACCGTTCAGGGGCTGCTTCGCCTGGCCCACATCCCGTTCGTGGGAGCGGGCGTTCTGGGCTCCGCGGTCGCCATGGACAAGGATGTGGCGAAGCGTCTCCTGGCACAGGCCGGGATCCCGGTCTCCGCCTACGTGACGGTTCGGGCTCATGGGAAGGCGCCCCCCTTCGCCGAGCTGACCCGCAGGTTGGGCCGGCCGTTGTTCGTGAAGCCGGCGAACATGGGCTCCTCCGTGGGCGTTCAGAAGGTGGATGATCCCGATGCGCTGAGCGCCGCCCTCGAGTCGGCCTTCGCCTTCGATGACAAGGTGCTCGTGGAAGAATTCGTCGAGGGTCGAGAGATCGAGTGCTCGGTTCTCGGCAACGAGCGGCCACAGGCCTCGATCCCGGGGGAGATCGTTCCCCGGCACGACTTCTATTCGTACGAGGCCAAGTATCTGGACGACGAGGGAGCGGACCTCCGGATTCCGGCCGAGCTGGACGAGCCCACGACGCATCGCGTACAGGAGTTGGCGATCCGGACCTTCGAGGTATTGTGTTGCGAGGGGATGGCCCGCGTCGACTTCTTTCTCAAGCCCGACGGGGGCCTGGTGGTCAACGAGCTGAACTCGATTCCCGGTTTCACGCGGATCAGCATGTACCCGAAGCTGTGGGAGGCCAGCGGCATCGGGTACTCGGAGCTGATCGACCGCCTGCTTCAGCTCGCCCTGGAGCGGGCCGAGCGCGAACGAGGGCTCCAGTCGAGCGTCGACCTGGGAGACCCGGGGCAGAGCGGGACCTGAGGATGTTTCAACCGCGCAGGGCCGGCTATCAGCCGGGCGGCTTCGGCGGGTTCGGCTTCGGATCGCATCTGACGACGTGGGTGAAGCGCCTGCTGATCGCGAACACGGCCGTGTATCTGGCGATGGCGCTCGGTCTGTTGCCCGCGGGGCCCGTCATCCGCTGGCTCGGGTTCGCGAACACGCAGCCGTGGCTCGTCTGGTCGTGGGTCACCTACATGTTCCTGCACGGGGGCTTTGGGCACCTGTTCGTGAACATGCTCACGCTGTTCTTCTTCGGGCCGCCGCTGGAGCGCAAGTGGGGCGGGCGCTATTTCATCCAGTACTACCTGGTCGCGGGTCTGGGCGGCGCGCTGTTCTCGCTGATCCTGTATCCGGTGATCGGCCCGAGCCTCGTGGTCGGGGCGTCGGGGGCGATCTTCGGGTTGCTGCTGGCGTTCGCCCTCAACTGGCCCGATGCCCAGATCTACCTCTATTTCCTCGTCCCGGTAAAGGCGAAGTGGTTCGTCGGTTTCCTCGGGTTCGTTACCGTCTACGCGATGGTGAGGGGGAGCGGCGGGAATACTGCCCATTGGGCGCATCTGGGAGGGCTCGTGTCCGGCTTCGTGTTCCTGCGATACGGCGATCAGATCGGCCGGACCGCAAGGCGACTGATCTGGAAGGAGAAGCCGCGCCACGTGAAGGTGGAGCCCCGGACCAAGACTCCGGCGCCGAAGGCCCGGCGGCGTCCCGTGAACGGGGATTCGCTGGATGAAGTGGACCGGATCCTGGACAAGATCCGCGAGAGCGGCATCGATTCGCTGACCCCCAAGGAGCGCGCTTTCCTGGACGAGATGAGCCGCCGCTACCAGAAGACCTCCGAGCGGCTGCACTGAGACGGGCCGGCGACGAGCTCCACGGGCCCCGGAGGGGTGGCCTCGGCCGCATGGCCCTTCTAGAATGATTCCCCCTCCGCTTGGCCGGAGGGCGTCGACGCTGCCCGTGCGGGGCGCGGCGCCGCGCTGAGGGACGCGCCCCACCCGGCGGTTCGCGAACCCCTGCAAGATGCGGTTCTCTCACCTGACCTATGGTGGTCGAAGGAGGTGTAGATGGCGTCTGCCGCCAGAGTCTTTGAAACACCGGACATCCGGAACGTCGTCGTTTTCGGCCACGGTGGAAGCGGGAAGACCACCCTGACCGATGCCGTGTGCTACATCGCCGGCACCACGAACCGAAAGGGCGATGTGGAGAAGGGCAACGCGCTCACCGACTTCACCCCGGAGGAGACGGAGCACGCGATCTCGATCAACCTGGCGCTGGGCCATGCCGCCTGGAAGGACACCAAGCTCAACCTCATCGATACTCCGGGCTACCTGGACTTCCTCGGGGAGGTGATGGCCGGTGTGCGCGTGGCGGACGGAGGGGTCGCGGTCATCGACGCGGTGTCGGGCGTGCAGATCGGCACGGAGCGTACGTGGGCGGCGTGTGAGGGGCGGAGAATCCCACGGATCATCTTCGTATCCATGATGGACCGCGACAACGCCTCGTTCGAGAAGACGTTCAAGCAGATTCGCGAGAGGCTGTCGCCGGCCGCGATTCCCATCGAGATCCCGATCGGGGCTGGAACCGAATTCCGCGGAGTCGTGAACCTGTTCTCCCAGAAGGCCCACATCTACAAAGAGGGATCCAACCGCGGAGAGTATCAGGAGGCAGATATCCCCGAGGAGATGGGGGCCGAGGTCGAGCGCTATCGCGAGGAGCTGATCGAGACGATCGCGGCGGCCGACGACGAGCTCCTGGAGGCGTACCTGGAGGGCGAAGAGCTGGACCGGGACAAGCTGATCGAGGTGCTCGGCAGCGCCATGCGGCGAGGCGAGATCTTCCCGATCTTCTGCGGCTCGGGAGCCTCGGGTCAGGGCGTGCGAGCCCTGATGAACAAGATCGTCGAATTGCTCCCCTCACCGGAAGGTGCCGGCCCGCACCTCGGAGAGGACCCTTCGGGAGAGGCCGTCGAGATACAACCGAACCCCGCGGGTCCGGTGGCCGCGCTCGTATTCAAGACGACCTCGGAGCCCCACGTCGGAGACCTGAGCTTCTTCCGCGTGTTCGGGGGCTCGATCGGGAACGGAGACACGCTGCTCAACCCGGCGCGCTCAGCGACCGAGCGCATCTCCCATCTCAGCATCCCCAACGGCGCCCACCGCATGGAAGTGGAGCGGCTGGCGCCGGGCGACATCGGGGTCGTGGCGAAGCTGCGCGACACGCACACCGGCGACACGCTGTGCGCGTCCTCGCGCAAGCTGACCATGTCGGGGATCGAGTGGCCCGAGCCCGACATCTCGCTGGCGGTGACGGCGAGCCACCGCGGAGAGGAGGACAAGATCGCGACCGGGCTTTCCAAGCTGCACGAGGAGGACCCCACCTTCCAGTCGGGCTACGACGGGGAGCTGGGCCAGACGATCGCGAGCGGTCTCGGCGAGCTGCACCTCAGCGTCAGCCTGGAGAAGCTGACCCGGAAATACGGGGTGCACGTGGACACCGAAGAGCCGCGCATTCCGTACCGCGAGACGATCAAGGCTCAGGCCGAGGGGCAGGGCCGCTACAAGAAGCAGACCGGAGGCCGTGGCCAGTTCGGGGATTGTTGGGTGCGCCTCAAGCCGCTCGGGCGCGGGGAAGGATTCGAGTTCGTCGATAAGATCAAGGGCGGCGTCATCCCGGCCAAGTTCGTGCCCGCGGTCGGGAAGGGGATCGCGCAGGCGGCTCAGAAGGGCGTGCTCGCCGGGTACCCGCTCGTCGACTTTCAGGCCGAGGTGTACGATGGCTCGCATCACTCGGTGGACTCGTCGGACATCGCGTTTCAGGTAGCGGGCTCGCTGGCGTTCAAGAAGGTGGCGCGCGACGCGGGGCTGGCGCTGCTCGAGCCGATCATGGAGGTGAGCGTCGAAACGCCCGAGGCGTACATGGGGGAAGTGATCGGCGATCTGAACCAGCGCCGCGGGCGGGTGCTCGGGATGGAGTCGCACGGCACGCGCCAGGTCGTCAAGGCGATGGTCCCCCTCAACGAGCTGTATAAGTACTCGGCGGCCTTGCGATCGCTGACGCATGGGCAGGCCCTGCACACCCGAAGATTCTCGGGGTACGAAGAGGCGCCTCCTCACGTCGTACAGAAGGTGATCACGGAGGCGGAGCGGGACGGGAACGGCGCGCGTTAAGCAGCCTGCTGGAGTCTCGACCCGTGCGAACGAACCCGGATCGGGAGTGTCGGTGTGGCCGGGCATAGCAAATGGGCTCAGATCAAGCGCCAGAAGGCGGCGAACGACAAGGCGAGGGGGAAGCTGTTCTCCAAGCTGGGTCGTGAGATCGCCGTCGCGGCTCGAGATGGCGGAGATCCCGACTTCAACCCGCGGCTCCGCACGGCGATCGAGAACGCCAAAGCCCAGAACATGCCCAACGAGAACATCGACCGGGCGATCAAGCGGGGAACAGGCGCTCTCCCCGGGGCCAGCTACGAGGAGACCACCTACGAGTGCTTCGGGCCCGGCGGTGTGGCGTTGCTGCTGGAGTGTCTGACGGACAACTCGAAGCGAACGGTGGCCGAGCTTCGCCACCTGCTGGACAAGAAGGGTGGCAATCTGGGCCAGAGCGGATCCGTCGCCTGGATGTTCGAACGGGTCGGTCAGATCCTGGTGGACGCTTCGGGCTGCGACGAGGATGCGGCGCTCGAGGTGGCGTTGGAAGCCGGGGCGGAGAACATGGATTCGGAGGACGACGTGTACGTGATCACGACGGCACCGTCCGAGTTCCATCGCATCGAAGGCGCGCTACGCGCCGCGGGTCTTCCGATCGAGGGTGCCGAGCTGGCGATGATTCCAACCAGCCCGCTGCACGTGGAAGGGCGAGACGCCGAGCGCGTGGTGCGGTTGATGACGGATCTGGAAGACCACGAGGACGTGCAGAAGGTTTACTCCAACGTCGATCTGGACGAAGCCGACTGGGCCGCGCTGGCAGGCCGCGAATGACCCGTTGAAGGTCCTGGGAGGCGACCCCGGCAGCCGTGCGACGGGTTACGGCGTGATCGAACGCCGCAGCGGGTCTACCCGTCTGGTGGAGTGCGGTGTCATCCGACCGGGGTCCGGGGCGGATCTCACGCAACGCCTGATCGACATCCACACGGGTCTTCTCGAGTTGATCGACCGTCTCGCGCCCGAATGCGTGGTGCTCGAGGGGATCTTCACCGGGCGCAACGCACGCACCGCCCTGTTGCTCGGCCACGCTCGCGGTGTGGCGGTCCTCGCAGCCGCGCTTCGGGACCTGCCCGTGCACGAATACCCTCCCGCGGAGGTGAAGAAAGCGGTCGTCGGCTCCGGGCGAGCCACCAAGACCCAGGTGGGATTCATGGTCCGGCAACACCTGAAGCTCGCGGACGTACCCCGGCCTTCCGACGCAGCGGATGGGTGCGCGATCGCCCTGTGCCACCTCTTCCGCACGGATCGAATGGGCGTCACGGTGGCCCTCCACGGGGTAGGCAGGGCGTGATTCGGAGGGAAGGCCGGACGTGATCCGCCGGATTCGTGGCCGTCTCACGGCAAAGGGGGCCGATGGCGTCGAGGTGCTCACCTCGGGGGGCATCGGATACGAGATCTCGGTGCCGGCCACGCTCATCGATCGGCTGCCTGCCGCGGGCGAAGAGGTCGAGCTCCACACGTCGCTCGTCGTGCGGGACGATGCCATGGAGCTGTACGGTTTCGGGACCTCCAGAGACCGAGAGCTGTTCAGACGGTTGCAGAGCGCGAGTGGGGTGGGTCCGCGGCTGGCTCTCGCGTTGCTCGGTGCGCTGCCTGGCGGGAGGATCGTGGCCGCGATCCGGGCGAAGGACCATGCGGCGCTGCAAACGGTGAGCGGCGTGGGGCGAAAGACGGCGGAGCGAATCACGCTGGAGCTCATCGACAAGCTGGATGACCTGGCGGACGGCGACATACCCGTGCGGGATGGGCCGACCACTTCGGCGGTTCAGGCGCTTCGCGCGTTGGGATACGGACAGGTCGAGAGCGAACAGGCCGTCCGGCGCGCGCAGGAGGGGAGGGATGGGCGAGAAGTCGGAACCGAGGAGCTCGTGCGGCGAGCCCTCCAACACGTTTGAACGGGACTTCTGATGCTCCTCACGGGAGGGACCGGCTCGTGAACCGGCCCGAGATCACGACTCCGGACACCCTCGACGAAGAGACGTCGCTCGAGACGTCGTTACGCCCGAGTCGGCTGACGGAGTTCGTCGGCCAGCACAAGGTCAAGGAGAGCCTCAGGGTCTATATCGAAGCCGCGGTGGGACGGGGCGAGGCGCTCGACCACGTCCTCTTCTACGGCCCACCCGGGCTCGGGAAGACGACGCTCGCGATTCTGCTCGCCCGCGAGCTGGACGTGAACATCAAGCTCACCTCCGGTCCCGTGCTCGAGAAGCCCGGGGATCTGGCGGGCCAGCTCACCAACCTCGAGCCGCGCGACATCCTGTTCATCGACGAGATCCACCGGCTTCGCCCGGTGATCGAGGAGTTCCTGTACCCGGCGATGGAGGACTACCGGATCGAGATCCGGCTCGGCGACGGCCCGCGCGCGCAAACGTTCTCCATGAAGCTCGAGCGGTACACGCTGGTCGGGGCGACGACCCGCTTCGGGCTCCTGACTGCACCGATGCGAGCGCGGTTCGGCGTCATCGAGCGCCTGGGCTTCTACCCCGAGGGTGAGCTTCTCCAGATCGTCGAGCGCTCGGCCGAAATCCTCGGCGTACCGATCACGGCCGACGGGGCGTCGGAGATTGCCCGCCGGGCGCGCGGGACGCCACGGATCGCCAACCGGCTGCTACGCCGGGTCCGGGACTACGCGCAAGTACGGGCGGACGGGACGATCGACGGGAAGACCGCCAGCGAAGGGCTCGAGCTCCTGAACGTGGACGAGTACGGCCTCGACGAGATGGACGGGCGCGTCCTGCGAGCCATCATCGAGACCTTCAACGGCGGTCCGGTGGGACTCAGCTCGCTCGCGGTCGCCATCGGCGAGGACGCCGGCACGTTGGAGGAGGTGTACGAGCCGTACCTGATCCAGAACGGTTATCTGCAGCGTACGCCTCGGGGCCGAACCGCGACGCCGAAGGCATACGAGCGCTTCGGGTACGCGCTCCCGCGCGCCGAGGGTGGACAGCCCGGTCTGTTCGAGGATGGTCGCTAGGCGGCCCGCTGGAGTCTCTCAGCGGCGTGTTGATCGCGCCCCCGAGCAAGAAGAGCGCATGCGTACGCCCGAAGCGCGGCGCGGACGCTACCGGACTGCAGACTTCGACTACGATCTGCCCGACGAGCTGATCGCCCTTCGCCCCGCCGCCCGACGGGACTCATCCAGGCTTCTCGTGGTCGATCGGGCCGGCGGCGCCCTGGAGGATCGCCGGTTCTCCGACCTCGGCGCCCTCGCCCGGCCCGGCGACGTCGTGGTATTGAACGATACCCGGGTCTTTCCAGCCCGCCTCGTGGGTCGGAAGCCCACGGGGGCGCGAGCCGAGATCCTCCTCCTCCGCCCACGTGATGATTCGGGGCACGACGCCGTGTGGGAGGCGATCGTCCGGCCGGGGGGCAAGCTGAAGCCGGGCCGCCGCGTCGAGATCGCGGAAGAGCTTGAGGCAGTCGTGCTCGACTCGCTTCCCGGCGGCGGACGGTTGGTGCGCCTGGAAGGTCCGGGGGACGCGTGGGAGCTGATCGAGCGTCACGGACGCGTGCCGCTGCCGCCCTACATCGATCGCCCGGACGACGCGGAGGACCGCGAGCGCTATCAGACCGTGTACGCCCGGCATCGCGGCAGCGTGGCGGCCCCCACCGCCGGCCTGCACTTCACGCCCGAGTTGTTGATGGACCTCGAAGAGCGGGGGCTGCGGGTCGTGCGGGTCACGTTGCACGTGGGTGTCGGTACGTTTCGTCCCGTCGCGGCGGATCGACCCGAGGAGCACCGGCTGGAGGCCGAGGTCTTCGAGATCAGCGAGGCGGCCAGCGGGGTTCTGAATGAAGTACGCGCCGCCGGCGGGCGGATCTGGGCCATCGGGACCACCGTCTGCCGTGCGCTGGAGAGCGCCGTGGATGCGCGAGGATGCTTCGAGGCGGCCCGGGGAGAGACGGATCTGTTCATCTATCCGCCCTACCGCTTCCGCGGCGTAGACCGTCTCGTGACCAATTTTCACCTGCCTCGATCCAGCCTCCTGATGCTGGTGACCGCGTTCGCGGGCCACGAGCTCACGCTCCGCGCCTACCGTCACGCGGTCCGCGAGCGGTACAGGTTCTACTCGTACGGCGACGCCATGGTGGTGTTGTGATGGGGGTGCCGTGAGCCGTCCCGGGCCCGGTGCCTTCACGATCGATGGAATCGACGGACGGGCGCGCGCGGGACGCTTGACGCTCTCTCGGGGTGAGATCCGCACACCCTGCTTCATGCCGGTGGGCACGCTGGGTACGGTCAAGTCGCTGACCCCCGACGACCTCGAGGGCGCCGGCGTCGAGATCCTGCTCGGGAACGCGTATCACCTCTACCTGCGACCCGGACTCGAGGTGATTCGCGCGTCCGGGGGGCTGAATAGCTTCATGCACTGGGAGCGCCCGATCCTGACGGACTCGGGAGGCTTCCAGGTCTTCTCGCTGGCCCGTATCAACGAAGTGAACGACGAAGGGGTCACCTTCCAGAGCCACATCGACGGCTCGCGTCACCGGCTGACGCCGGAACGCTCGATCGAGATCCAGGCCGTCCTCGGATCCGATATCGTGATGGCGCTCGATGAATGCCCGTCGGGCAACGCCGGTCGCGAAGAGGCCCGAGTCGCCGTGGAACGCTCGCTGACGTGGCTCGCACGCTGCCGGGACCGCCACGAGGAGTTGTCGCGGGAGGGCGAGAGCGCCTCTCCGCCTGGCTTGCTGTTCCCTATCTTTCAGGGTGCTTCGTACGACGACTTGCGGCTCGAGTCCCTCGAACGAACGCTCGCTCTCGGTCCCTGGCCGGGTCTCGGGATCGGTGGGCTTTCGGTGGGCGAGCCGAAGGACGTGACGCTGCGGATCCTCGACCGCTGCGAGAGCGCCATGCCCGCCGGGATTCCACGTCATCTGATGGGCGTCGGATACCCCGAGGATGTCATCGAGGCGGTGCGCCGTGGCGCGGACATGTTCGATTGCGTGGCCCCGACCCGGAACGGCCGAAACGGGACCGCGTTCACGGCGACGGGTCGCATGAACATGAAGGGAGCGCGCTTCGCGACCGACCAGGGCCCTCTCGATCCCGGGTGTGAGTGCGAGGCCTGCCGGCACTACACGCGCGCGTACATTCGGCATCTGTTCATGTGTGACGAACTGCTCGGCTTGAGGCTACTTTCCCTGCATAACGTGCACTTCCTGATTCAATTGACTTCGGCCGCGCGCGCGGCGATCCTCCGAGGCGATTTCGAGGATTGGGCGGCGGGGTGGCTGGCCCGCTACCGGGGCCAGACCGATGAGAGCGACGAGACAGCCCCTTAGCAGCCCGTTGGCAGGCCGCTCGAGTTTGCCGGCAGCCTGCATCCCAGGAGAGCGGTAATGCTGATCGCGAACATACTGATGGCGTCGGCGGAAGGCGGGGCGAACCCGGCAGGTACGTTGTTCATGATGGCCGGGTTCATAGCCATCTTCTACTTCCTCTTCATCCGTCCACAGCGGAAGCAACAGCAACAACACCAGGCGATGGTGCAGGCGCTCGAGAAGGGAGACGAGGTCGTGACGGCCGGCGGGATCATCGGAACCGTCGTGCACCTGAAGGAGGATCGCGTCACCGTCAAGACGGGCGAGACACGCGTGGAAGTCGAGCGCTCCCGGATCAACACGGTCAGGAAAGCCGACTGAGCGTCTTGTTCTTGTCAGGATCTGTCTTGCAGTGGGCATTCGAGTGTCCGACCGACCCGCGACGCACCCCATGATTCGCGAGATTCGTATCTACGGGGACCCGGTCCTGCGCGAGATGTGTCGCCCGGTCGAGGCGGTGGATGATGGGGTACGCGCGCTGATCGCGGATCTCATGGAGACGATGTACGACGCGGACGGCATCGGTCTCGCCGCCCCGCAGGTTGGCGTGCCGGTCCGAGTGTTCGTGTACGATGTCCGCGAGGACGGCACGGAGCCGGGCGCGCTGATCAACCCCGAGATTGTATCGTTCGATGGCAAGGTGAAGGAGGAAGAGGGGTGCTTGAGTATCCCAGGCCTCGCCGAGCTCGTCGAGCGGAGCGACCGCATCGTCGTCCGGGGTCTCGACGCCGACGGCGAACCCGTCGAGATCGAGGCCGACGGCCTGTTCAGCCGGTGCATCCAGCATGAGAAGGACCATCTGGACGGAGTCCTGTTCATCGATCGTCTCAGCCCGCTCAAACGTCAGATGCTTCAGCGTAAGTGGACGCGGATGGAGGAGTCCGAGCGCCGGGTTGGCGGCGGCCTCTAGCGGGCAGCTGAGCCGATGAGAGTCGTGTTCTGGGGTACTCCCGAGTTCGGGGTTCCCACTCTGGAAGCGATCATTCACGCCGGTCACGACGTGGTCGGCATCGTGACCAATCCCGACCGCCGCCGCGGGCGCGGACGCCGCCTGGCTCCGAGCGAGGTGAAGGTCGCCGCGCAGGAGTCCGGGCTCCGGCTTCTGCAACCCGAGCGCCCCAAAGGAGATGACTTCCTGCGCGAGCTGGCCGAGCTCGAGCCCGACGTTTCCGTCGTCGCGGCGTACGGGCACATCCTGGTCGACGAGGTACTGGCGCTACCCGTGCACGGCTCCGTGAACGTGCACGCCTCCCTGCTTCCGGAGTTACGGGGAGCGGCGCCGATCAATTGGGCCATCATCCGCGGGTACCATCAAAGCGGCGTCACGATCATGCGCATGGTGCGAGAGATGGATGCCGGCCCGATTCTCGCCCAAACACCGATCCCGATCGATGACGAGATGACCGCCGGAGAGCTGTATGAACGCGCCGCCGCGCTCGGCGCGCCCATGACGGTCGAAGTCCTCGACGCCCTCTCGAGCCGAACGCTCACCGAGACCGAGCAGGATCATGCGTCAGCGACGTTCGCCCCCAAGCTGGGTCGAGAGGACGCGCGTCTCGATTGGGGGCGGGACGCGGAGGATGTGGCGAACTGGATTCGGGGGTGTGACCCGTGGCCGGGGGCGTGGAGCGAGCTGGATGGGTCTCCGGTGCAGTTGTTCCAACCTCGGGTCTCGGAGCCGTCGGGCGCGGCTCCCGAGGCCGACGTGGTGACCGAGCCCGGGACGATACTCGAAGCCGATCCCCGTTCGGGGCTCGAGGTGGCGGCCCGCAAGGGGTCGATTCGCATCGGGGCCGTCAAGCCAGCCGGGGGACGGCGGATGAGCGCCGCCGCATGGATCCGGGGTCGCGGTGCGGTGGAGGGTGGGCGCTTCGTCTGATCCGGTGACGCCGTCCCTGCATGTCGTGGCGGGCGACCGCGAGGCGGAGGCGCCGGACTTCCGCCGGCTCGCGCACGCCCTCTACGAACGCTGTGGTCCCGCCCTCGCGCTTCACCTCCGGCTCACGTGTTCCGCGCGCGAGCTGCACGCGCACGCCGTGTCGCTGGCTGACGCCGGGGCGATTCACGGCGGGTGGTGCGTCGTTAACGGGCGGCTCGATGTGGCGCTGGCGGCCGGTGCTCAAGCCGTGCAGCTTGGCCGCACCGCGATCGGCGTGGAAGCGGCCGCGCGCGCGGTGGCAGCGACTGGGTCCACACTCCGCCTCGGAGCGTCGGTGCACGGAGTCCCGGCCGCCCTGGCAGCCGCGACGGGCGGAGCGAACTACCTGATCCTGGGTACCATCTTCGCCACTCCGAGCCACCCGGACCAAAGCGGGGCCGGGCCGGAGCTCGTGGCCCGCGTCCGGCTCGCGCTCGACGCCAATGGCTTCGAGACGGTTCCGGTGCTCGCGATCGGAGGCGTCAACGCCGCTCGTGCGCAGGTAGTACGTCGTGCGGGTGCCTACGGAGTGGCGGTACAACGGGCCGTGTGGGCGTCCGCGGACCCTGTGACGGCGGCGGCCGACTTGTGCGCGAAGCTGAACACCGAAGACCCGGGGCGAGCGTGAAGAGCAATCCCAAGACAGACATGCATGATATCGAGATCGAGGTGAACGGGGAGCCGCGCCGCGTGCCGGAGGGGGTCTCGGTCGCCGGCCTCCTCGAGCGACTGACGGTGGACCGCCGTACGGTGGTCGTGGAGCTGAACCGACAGATTCTCCGCCGCACCGAGCTGGAGGAAATCCGACTCGAGCCCGGCGATCGCGTCGAGCTGGTTCAGTTCGTCGGAGGTGGATGACATGGACGCGCCGCTCGTTATCGGTAACCGCGCCTTCGGCTCGCGTCTGATTCTGGGCACAGGGAAGTACGGCAGCCCGCAGCAGACGGTCGACGCGATCCGGGCATCCGGTGCCGAGATGGTTACGGTCGCGGTTCGGCGGATCGATCTGAACGCGGACAATCGTGACAGCTTGCTCCATTACCTGGATCCCGAGGAGTTCTTTCTCCTCCCCAACACGGCGGGCTGCTACACGGCAGAAGAAGCGATCCGCTACGCCCGGTTGGGCCGCGAAGCCGGGCTGAACGACTGGATCAAGCTGGAAGTGATCGGGGACCAGGACACGCTACTTCCCGACACGGCGCAGCTCCTCGAAGCGGCGGAAGCTCTCATCGACGAGGGGTTCGTGGTTCTCGCCTACACCAACGACGACTTGATCACGGCTTTGCGGCTCCAGGAGATCGGAGTCGCTGCCGTCATGCCGCTGGCGTCCCCGATCGGGAGCGGGCAGGGTCTCCTCAACCCGCTGAACGTCCGGCTCATCAAACAAAGGCTGGACGTGCCGATCATCGTCGACGCCGGCGTCGGCACCGCATCGGACGCCTGCATCACGATGGAGCAGGGTGTCGACGGGATCTTGATGAACACGGCGCTCGCCGCCGCGGATGACCCGGTTCGAATGGCGCATGCGATGAAATTGGCGGTCGACGCGGGACGCCAGGCCTACCTCGCGGGCCGAATGCCGAAGCGCGAGTGGGCCGTGCCTTCGAGCCCTCTCGAGGGCATGCTCACCTGACGCGATGGGGGCGAATCCGCGAGTCGCGGCCCATCGGATTCTGAAGGAGGTCAGGAGCGGGGCGTTCGCCGACCGGAGTGCCGCCCGCATCCTCCCGACGGTAGCTCCTCGCGATCGCGGCCTGGCCCAGGACCTCGCGTACGGCTGCTTGAGGTTGCGCGGCCGCCTGGACACGGAGTTGGCCGTGCTCACCGATCGGCCGTTGGATCGCATCGATGCCAACGTGCTCGATTGGCTTCGCCTGGGCCTGTATCAGCTTCGCGAGATGCGCGTTCCCGATCACGCCGCGGTCGCCGAGACCGTCCGACATGCGAGCCGCAACATGGACCCCGGGCGCGTCGGATTCATCAACGCCGTGCTCCGGGCCGCGACCAAAGGCCCGCGCCTCGGAGACCCGTACCCCTCGCGAGACGAGGACCCGGTCGGGTACCTCTCCACGTATGGATCCCACCCGGAATGGCTCGTTCGACGGTGGCTGGGCCGCTGGGGCTGGCACGACGCGTTCCGCCTCGTGAAGCAGAACAACGTCCCGCCACCGGTCTTCGTCCGTCTGCTCGGACCGGAGGGTCCTGAGGACGCGGCCCGCGTTGCGGGGGACGACGTCGAGGTCGCGCCCATGGAGGGAGCCGGGGGCTTCGACTCGCGCTCCTGTGAGCTCGTTCGAGGGACCCCGGCCCGACTTCTGGAGACCGTGCCCGCCGTGGTGCAGGACCCCGCCGCGTCGGCAGTGGTAGACTATGCGGGTCGGGAGCTCGAAGGACCGGTATACGACGCGTGCGCCGCTCCGGGTACGAAGGCCATGGTGTTGAGCCATCAGGTTCCGGAGGCCCAGCCGTACGTGGCGGCGGATGCATCGGCGGAACGTCTGGAGCGCGTGGTGGAATCGGGAGCGCGGCTGGGCGCACAGGTCTTCCCCATCGTGGCGGATGGCCGCCGCCCGGGCGTAGGTCGTGCGCGCACCGTACTGCTGGATGTCCCTTGCACGGGGACCGGCGTCCTGAGGCGCCGCCCGGATGCCCGCTGGCGGTTGAGCGATGACCGGCTGGCGTCGCTCACCACGCTACAGGGCGAGCTGCTCGACGGGTGTGCATCGATCGTGGAGCCGGGGGGGCTCCTCATATACGCCACCTGTTCGTTGGAACCCGAGGAGAACGAAGTGCAGATCGAGAGCTTTCTCGAGCGACGGGAGGAGTTCGAGCGAGATCCGCCCCGCGACAGTGATCTTCCCCCGGAGATGCTCACCGCCAGTGGTGACCTCTTCGTGCGGCCCTGGATCGCCGGCACGGATGGTGCCTATGCGACCCGCCTCCGACGCGGGGCATGATGAGCTTCGAGCGGCGACGGCACGGTCCGAAGCTGGCGACGGTCCAGTGGGAGACGATCGCCCGCTCGCGCTGGACGATCGCGAGCGTGATGGTGCTGATCACCTTCATGGTCGGGTATTGGATCGCGATCGGAGTACTCTTCCCGCCCTCCGACGACCCGACCGATACCCCCCTCGTGCCGTTGCCGGATTTCTCGGGTCTCACGTTCGCGCTGGCGAGCGAGCGCCTGGAGGGAGCGGGCCTGGTCGCGAAGGTTCAAGCTCGGATGCGGCATCCCACGGCGCCTCCGGAGGCGGTTCTCGCGCAGAGCCCGCTGCCCGGGCAGTTGGCACGACCCGGGAGCGAGGTCGGGCTAACGCTTAGCGATGGACCACCCACCCGTACGATCCCGGAGGTGGAGGGCCTCGCGACCGCGCAAGCGGCCGAGCTGCTGCGGGCCATGGGGTTCGAGGTGGAGGTTCGCAGGGAGGCTTCGGGTGGGCGAGCCGGCGTGCGCGGGACCGATCCCGCAGCCGGGACTCGGCTCGCCCTTCCATCGCGTGTCGTTCTGTTGGTTTCGGAGGGGGCGCCCATCGTGCAGGTGCCGGACCTGCGCGGCCGCCACGTGGACGATATCGAGTCCCTGCTCGCCGACGCGGACCTGCAGCTGGGGGCCGTGCGTTACGATCCCGAAGCGGCCGAAGCCCCGGGCCGGGTGATCTCGCACACCCCGACTGCCGGATTCGACGTGCGTGGTGGCTCGTTCATCTCCGTGCTCGTGGCGGGTGAGCCACCCGACTCGGTCGACGTGGACTCGGGCGATGCACCGGGGAGCGGGGAGGAAAGGTGAGCCTGCGAGCCGCGATACTCGAGAACTGGCCCTACAAGGCGGCCGCCGTAACCCTATCGGTCCTGCTGTGGTTCAACGTGACCGCGGATCAGGAACGCCCCGACCAGTCGGTTCCGACTCGTCTCGAGTTCGTCGTGAGCGACACGCTGTGGACGCTTCGTGAGGCACCGACACAGGTGACCACGACGTTCCAGGGCCGCAGGGGAGACGTCTTCGCTCTCTTCGGCCAACCGGTCATTCGGAAGGTGATCGAAGGTGTCACCGACTCCGTCATGGAGATCGAGCTCTCGCCCAGCGATGTCATGTTCGACCGCACCCTGAACGTGCGGCCGATGGCGGTGAATCCTTCACGCGTGACCTTGCGATTCGAGCGCCGTGAGGAGCGCACCGTGGCCGTGATACCGATCACGTCGATCACGCCCGCGGAGGGGTTCGTCCGTGGGCGGCTGCTTGTCGAGCCCGAGAGCGTGACGGTGCGCGGAGGGGTCTCCGCCATGCGAGCGCTCGGCCCCCTTCAGACGGAGCGGCTGGTTGTCGACGCAGCCGACACGACCGTGACGCGGCAGCTGGACATCCAGATTCCCCCTGAGCTCGAGGGCATCCAGGTCGATCCTCAGCGGGTGCTCCTCACGGCCGAGATCGACGCGCTCGTAGAGCGCGTCCTCCTCGTTGCGGTGCGAGTGATCGGGGGCGGCGCCCGGGGTGTGGTGCTCACCCCGGACTCGGTCGAGGTTCGGGTGCGGGGAGCTCAGCAGATCGTCTCCGCTCTTACGCCTGCCGACGTAGAGGCGACGGTGCGTATCGATGGAGAGCTCGCCGCAGCGCAAACCTACCGCGTCGCCCTCGACCTGAAGTCGGACCTCGCCGCTACGGCCACGGCGGTCCCCCCGCGGGTAACGGCTGGGCCGCCCGGCGCCGCGCCGTGAGTGCCTCCCCGATCTCCGATCAGGCCGCGCGCGGCGGGCCCGTCGAGGGCTCGTGGACGGACGTCGAATCGGGTCGGTTCGAAGGCGGTCCCGTGCTCGGCATCGAGACATCCTGTGACGAGACGTCGGCGGCGATTGTGGATGATGGAGAGATGAAGGGGCTCGCGATCGCCTCTCAGGATGCCCACGCCGCATTCGGTGGGGTGGTCCCGGAGATCGCGGCCCGGGCACACGTCCGAAAGCTGGACGCAATGGTCGGACTCGCGCTACGGGAGGCGAACGTGAGCCGTGATGCCGTCCGCGGCGTGGGTGTCACGACCGGTCCGGGTCTCGTGGGTGCGCTGCTCGTCGGCGTCAATTGGGCAAAGGCGTTCGCCTTCGCTCGTCGACTCCCTCTCATCGGGGTGCACCACATGGAGGCGCACCTCTTCGCGACGGCGCTGGAGGAATCGGAGGCCGTGCCTCCGTTCGTGGCGCTGCTCGTGTCCGGAGGACACACGCTCCTCCTGCACGCGGCCGCATGGGGGGAGTACACGCTGCTGGGACAGACACGCGATGACGCGGCTGGTGAGGCGTTCGACAAGGTCGCCCGACGCATCGGGTTGGGGTATCCGGGCGGCCCCGAGCTCGAGCGTGCGGCCGCGGCGGGCAGGGTCGGTCGCTTTCCTCTTCCGCGCCCGATGCTGTCGCGCGCGGACACGCCGGAAGATTCGGCGTACTTTGATTTCTCCTTCAGCGGCCTGAAGACGGCGGCGGCCCTGCTGGTTGAGCGGCTCGAGGGAGAGGAAGACGGCGCACTCGGAGCGGCCGTCTCCGACATTGCGGCCGAGTTTCAGGCGTCGGTCATAGAGGTATTGGCCGAGAAGACAGCCCGCGCGGTGGAGTGGGCGGAGTGCGATCGCGTCGTGCTCGGGGGAGGTGTAGCGTGCAATACCGCCCTCCGAGAGGGGTTGGCCGAACGGCTGGGCGATCGCGTACGGCTGTTCGCTCCGACACCGCGGCTGGCCACCGACAACGCGGCGATGGTGGCCCGCGTGGCGGAGCATCGCCTACTGTGCGGCGAGCGGAGCGGGTGGGAGCTGAATGCCGACCCGGCCCTCGTCTTTCCGGGGGTCGTCCCGTGGGAAGGCGGCCGAGAAGCCCGAGCGGGTGACGCGCGTCTTCGGTCGAGGACGACCGTGACCCGGCAGTGAACCGAGCGTAGGGAGCGAGCCTGTGTACCCCGAACTCTTCACTCTCGATCTGCCGATCGTGGGCGAGTTCACGATCACCTCGTTCGGCGCGTTGATGGCGCTCGCCTTCCTGTCGGGCTACGCCGTGATCCGATCCGAGCTGAAGCGAACCGACCGCGACCCGAACCTCGCCGCGGACATCCTGCTCGGCGCGCTGATCGGGGGGATCGTAGGGGCCAAGCTCTATTACATGGTCCTGTATTGGGATCGGACCGCCGTCGACCCGATCCGTGCGATCCTGGCACGCGGCGGCCTCGTGTGGTACGGGGGGTTCCTCGGCGGCTCGCTGGGCGTGATATGGGTCCTCAATCGCCGCAAGGTGTCGATCGCGTTCGCATCGGACATCGTCGCCCCCGCCCTCGCTTTGGCATACGCAGTGGGCAGGATCGGATGCTTCCTGGTCGGGGATGACTACGGGCGCCCCACCGATAGCTGGGTCGGGCTCGCGTTCCCGAGAGGCATACCCCCGACGACGGCGGGCAACCTCCGTGCGTGGGGTAGCTCGGTGGACCCAGCCGTTCCGGACAGCGCGCTGCTCGCGGTTCACCCGACCCAGTTGTACGAGACCGGTCTGTCGCTGCTCATCTTCTTCATCTTATGGAAGCTGCGCCGGCGCCCGGCGCAGGCGGGGTGGCTGTTCGCCGTGTGGCTCGTCCTCGCGGGAGCCGAGCGTTTGTTCGTCGAGGTGTTTCGCGCCAAGGACGACCGGTTCTTCGGGCCGCTCACCCTCGCTCAGGTCATCAGCATCGGCCTGATCGGGCTGGGATTCTACCTGATCCGTCGCCGGAGCGCGGCTCGACAGGCGGCGACCGGTTGAGGTCGAGGTGACCGTATATCGCCGGGGATCCAGCGGATCCAAAGACCTGACGATGGCGGCTGTAGCCGGCCTCCTCGCGGGGTCGGTCGTCTATTACTTCGCGCGGATCTGGTTCCGGAGAGAGCCGATCGGGGATGTCGATCATCACACCCCGTCAGAAGGAGACCGCCTTCCGCAACGGGGCTCGAGCCCTACGCCGGATCGCCGTTCCGACTCGCCGCCGCGCTGAGTCGATGACCCCGCCAGCCCCCTCCGTCCCGCGATCAGGGTTGCCTTCGCGGGTGAAGGTGCCCGCGCTCGCCGCCCTCATCTTCGCGCTGCTGCCGGCAGCGCTCGGGGGGCAGACGATCCGCGATCCCGAGGTCATATCGCTCGAGTTCGACGGTAATCGTTCCTATCCTGACCGGGATCTGGCGTTGGCGATTCGGACGCGTCAGACCGAGTGCGTGACCTTCCTCCTGGAGCCGTTCTGCCTGCTCACGGACTGGGGATTCGCTCACCGGCGCGCCTTTCTCAGCGATCGTGATCTGCAGGATGATCGGAATCGGGTAGAGGTCTTCTATAAGCTCCGGGGGTTCCTCCAGGTCCAGGTCGACACCACGGTGGTTCGCTCATCCGACGAAGCACGGGTGACGTTCATCATCGATGAGGGTGTTCCTACGCCTATCGATTCGCTGACCGTCCGTGGCCTCGAGGGCGTGCTCGACTCCGCACGCGTACGTGACATCGTCGATCTGGAGGTGGGCGACCCGTTCGACCAGGTACGCCTGGAGGCCGGAAGGGACAGCCTCGAGCGGGAGCTGCGCGATCGGGGGTATCTCGCCGCAGCCATCCTGGAGGACTACTTCGTCCCACGCGGCGAGGGTGCACACGTCACGCTGGATGTGAGCACCGGAGCTCGATACCGAATCGGTCAGATCTACGTCGAAGGTGGAGGCGAGATCGGTGACCGGACCATACGCCGGCTGCTCGACGCCCGCTCGACCGAGTACTACAGCGAAAGCAACGTCCAGGACGGACAACGAACCCTGTTCGCGCTGGACGCCGTGCGCTTCGCCTCGGTGCAGCCGGAGCTCGCCGGAGATTCGGTCGTGGACCTCCGCGTCCAGATCACGCCGGCAAACGCGCGCGGGGCGCGCGGCGGCGCCGGGTGGAGCACGGATGAGTGCTTCCAGACCGAGGCGCGTCTGACCCACCGCAACCTGCTCGGTGGAGCGAAGCGTCTCGAGCTGACGGCCAGGTTGAAGAACGTGTTCGCGCAGCAGATCGGGGGGGGGTTCCCGTGTTCGGATGTAGGGCGGGATCCCGAGTTCCGCACCCTCAACTACCTGCTGCAAGCCGAGCTCGGGATTCCGGCGTTCTTCTCGGCGCGAAACAGCCTGCGCGGCTTGCTGTTCGCCGAGCGGGAGAGCGTGCCCGATGTGTTCATTCGGCAGGGCGTGGGTGCGCAGCTGTCGATAAGCCGGCGCCTGCATCGCCGAATGACGGCGACGGTCAGCTACCGGCCCGAATTCACCGGATTCGCGGAGGAATCCGCGGACGTGTTCTTCTGCGTGAATTTCGGATTCTGCGCGCCCGACGACATCCGGACCGTGACCCAGGCGCGATGGCTCTCCCCGCTCACGTTGTCCTGGGTCTACAACCGGACGAATGACCCGTTCGCCCCCACGAGCGGGTATTACCTGAGCGCGGAGATCGAGCGGGCGGAGCGCTTCACGGGCTCCGACTACCGGTACGTACGGCTGGCCCTCCAGGGGGCGGACTTCGAGACGCTGAGTCGCGACCTCGTGTTCGGGGTCCGAGTGCGAGGCGGCCTGGTCGAGCCCACCAAGGGACCCTTCTTCTCGCCGGATCCGGAGATCACGGAGGAAGTGATACACCCCTCCAAACGCTTCTTCGCCGGCGGGTCGCAAAGCGTTCGTGGGTTCGGCCAGAACCTGCTCGGGCCGCGCGTGCTCCTCGCGGATGCGGCGGATGACTGCCCGGATGAACCGCTGGCGGAGTGTGTCGAGCGCCTCGCGGCCGAGGATCCCGGCGCGTTCATCGAGCGCCCCATCGGCGGAAACGCCGGCTTCGAGGCCTCGCTGGAGCTGCGCAAGCTGCTATCCGGCCGCTGGGGGCTCGTCGCCTTCCTGGACGTAGGGCAGGTGTGGAAGGGGCTGTCCTCGATCGAGGCGCCGATCTGGACGCCGGGCGCGGGGCTTCGCTTCCTGAGCCCCGTCGGGCCCCTTCGACTCGACATCGGGTACAACCCGAGCAGCGCCACCAGGCTCCCGGTCGTCGTGTCGCTCGAGGACGGCGAGCTGCTCGAGCTGGATACGCCCGTGCGTTTCGATCCGTTCACGTTCGACGACCCATCGCCGTTGAAGGAGTTCTGGCGCCGCTTGCAGTTCCACTTCTCGATCGGGGAGGCGTTCTGAGGCGGCACCGGCCGCCGCAGAGACGAGGCAGATGAGCGAGAGAGAGCTCGGGAAGAACGACGGTCGGGAGGTCGGCCCCACCGCGGATACGCGCGGGGAGGGGACCCCCGCGGCCGATCGGCCGGCCGCGACGAAGCGCCGTCGTCGGAGGCGTCGGCGGCGCCGCATCACCACGGCCCTCGGGCTCCTCAGCCTCGGGATCGCCGCGTCCCTGTTCGCATTGACTCAAACTCGTCCGGGACGGGACCTCGTCTTCTCCTACCTGGAGGACGCCCTTCAGGGCGCGATCCAGGGGGAGGTCGAGATCGGTTCGGTCCTCAGGGGTAATTTGCTCACGCGCGTCGTGCTGGAGCGCTTCGCGATCAGCGGCGCGGGCAGCTCCGCTTCCGAAGCTTGGACGCCGCCAGGGCGGAGATCGTCTTGCGTGAGCTGCCCGACGGCACGTGGAATTTCGACCGCATCTTCGGAGACACGATCACGTCGGCGCAGGACATCGCCGCGGAAGACGTAGTCGGGGACAGCGTCGCGGGAGACGTCTTCGCGGCGGACTCGGTCGCAGCGCCCGACGAGCTCTTGGAGGATGCATCCGATGGCCTGCGGCTCATCTTCACCGATGCCGAAATCCGCAGCGGCCGGGTCGAGATCCGGCGCCCGTGGACGGAGGGGCTGGAGGGCCGAGCCCGGACCGTGGCGGCCCAGACGGCTCGCAGCGGCGAGACGATCTGGCGGCTCGAGTCCACCGAGCGAGAGGCGGGCGAGGAGTACGAGCAGGTCTTCGCGATCGATTCGCTCCGGGGTGCTTTCCCGCTGATCCGAATCCTGGACGCTCCGCGCCCGCTCCGCGTGGAAATGCGCGGGCTGACCGGCCGACTCGAGGCCGTGCGACAGTCGCTCGACGTGGAACGCTACGACGGCTCGGTGACCTTCGCGGATAGCATCCGGATCGAGTTCGACCGCCTCGACCTGGGGTCCAGCGCGCTGGGAGGAGCCGGCTGGGTCGAGCCCGGCAGCCCGCTGACGTACCGATTCGAGCTGGACGCCGATCCGGCCGGGTTCGCCGACCTGCAATGGCTGCCCGTACCGGTGCCGGCGGAGGGTGGCGGGCCGATGGGCATCACCATCCGCTCCCGGGACGAGACGATGCTCGTCGCCATCGAGGATGGGGAGGTGACGAGCGGCGACACGCGCGTCAGCGGCGGCTTCACCCTGGCCCTCGAATCGACCCCCAGATTCGAGAACCTCGCGCTGGACTTCGCCCCGCTGAGATTGCGGTGGCTCGACAAACTCCTCAAGCGCCCGGAGATGATCGACGGGTACGTGCGGGGAAGCGTGACCGGAAGCGGCCGGATCGACGCGTTGCGCATCGATGCCGATGTGGAGCTGGCCGATACGCAGGGGTCGGTCCCCGCGTCGGGGCTGCGCGCGGTCGGCGGGGTCGCACTGGTCGAACCGTATCCGCTCCGCGAGCTGAGCCTGGAGTTCACGGCGTTCGAGCCAGGCTGGGCCGGGTACCTGGGTCTCGATCCGGGAGTGCCGGGGCGGGTGGATGGGACCGCGACCCTCGATCGGGCCGGCGGCACGCTAGGGTTCCGTGGCGATATCCGCCACGTCGGAGAGGGTGGAGACATCTCGAACCTGTCGGGCGGGGGCGCTCTCGATCTGGAGACGGGGTCCGCCGTCAACATGAGCGTGTTCACCGATCCGCTGGCGCTCTCGACGCTGCGCCCCTTCCTCCCCGACGCGGAGCTCGTGGGTGAGGTGCGCGGCCCGATCCGTGCGAGTGGTGGCCTGAGCGATCTGCAGGCCAGCGTCGATCTCGAGACGCCGCGCGGCCGGCTGCGGTTCAACGGTCGGTTCGACGTGACCGCCGAAGATCTGACCTACGACGCCGAAGTGGTGGCGGACGGCGTCGAGCTGGATCAATGGATCGAAACGGCGCCGGCCTCGAAGCTCGCCGTTCGGGGACAGGTGGTGGGGCGGGGTCTGGATCCCGCCACGCTCGCCGCGTCGTTCGACCTCGTGATCCTTCCTTCCGTGTTCGAACAGGCGCAGATCGACACGAGCCTGGTCCGGTTCACGGTCGCGAACGCGCTGGCGGTCATCGACACGTTCGCGATTCGCTCCGACGTGGGCCGCGTTCAGGGCCGGGGCGAGTTCGGTCTGTCGGAGGAAGCGAGCGGGGAGCTCGTGCTCGAAGCCAGCGTTCCCGATCTCACGGGGTGGAATCGGTGGATTCTCGAGGAGATTCCGGGCGCGGCGGCGCAGGAAGGTGCAGAAGACCTTTTCGCGGATCTGGCCGTCGCGGTGGCGGGCGCACAGGAAGATGCTCCGATCGAGGGGCTCGCCGGCGCGTTCGAAGCGCGGGGGGTGGCCTCGGGAAACGTGCGCGACTTCGCCGTTCAGGCGTTCGTCACAGCGACGGATGCGCGCTATGAGAGCCTCGGCGCCGCCACGCTCGAAGCTCGCGTGGAAGTCGCGGACCCGCTGATTCGGGATTCACTGACCGTCGATGTGAGCGGCACCGGCATGGACCTTTACGGTCACGCGATAGACTCGCTGACCGTCCAGTTTCGGCGTCGTGGTCCGGGTCCCGCTTCGCTCACCGTAGAGGCGCGACGCGATTCCACCCTTTCCCTGTCCTCCGCCGGTTACGTCGAGCGCGGCGAAAGTGTGCTCGCGCTCGGATTCGATCGCCTCCGCCTGCTCATCGGGGCGGAAGAGACCGCGCTCCAGGGACCCACTCGCCTCGCATACGGTGAAGCGGGCTTGAGGGTGGACGGATTGCGCCTGGTCGGGTCGCTCGGCCGGCTCGAGGCGGACGGCGCGCTCTCGACCGATCAAGCCGGCCGACTGGACGTCCGCCTGGACGACCTGGATCTGAGCCAGCTCGGGCGTCTGTTCCCCCGCCCGCCGGAAGTGTCCGGAACCGCCGACGCAGAGGTCGTCGTGAGGGGGACGATGGACGAGCCCGAGATGAGCGGTGCGGTCCACGTTCATGCACCGGTGCTCCGCGCGACGCAGTACGACTCGCTCGAGGCGCGCCTCGATTACTCGGGCCAACGTCTGAGCGGCGAACTGGCCCTGCTGGACGCCAACCGGCGCCTGGCCGTGGTCCGTGGCGGGGTACGGGCCGATCTGGCGTTCCGCGCAGTGGAGCGCCGGCTGCTGGATGATCCTTTCGACATCGAGATCACGGCGGACAGCCTTCCGCTCGAGCTGGTTCTCCTTCCGGTCGAGAGTCTGGAGGAGATCGACGGCTGGGTGGAGGTCGGGATTCGGATGACGGGGGCGCCGGGATCGCTCGAATACCAAGGGGACGCCCGTGTGGTGGATGGCACCGCCTGGGTGCCGGATCTGGGCGTGACCTACCGGTCGGCCGAAGGCAGCGCTCGCTTCCGCGGATCGGAGGCCCGGGTCGACGCCTTTCGCGTGACATCGCGCCTCGGTGGGAGCGCGACCCTGAGCGGGACCATCGATTTCGCGAGCGTCACCGACCCGATCTTCGACCTGGATCTAACGGCCGAGCGGCTGCACGCGGTCGACCGTCGCGACATGACCGTGGCGATCGAGGGCACCGGCCGACTGGGCGGTAGCTATCGAGCCCCGCTCCTCGAGGGGCGCTTCCGCGTTCGGGACGGGGACATCCGCCAGGACGAGTTCCTGCGCGAGAGGCAGGTGATCGATCTCGGCGATCCGAGCATCTTCAGCCTGATCGACACCACGGGGCTCGGTGGGGCCGGGCAGCTGGGTCGATTCCGTAATCCCTTCATGCGCAACCTCAGGATAGCCGCCGTCATCGACCTGGGTCCCAACCTGTGGCTGCGATCCGATGTGCTCGGCGTCGAGATGGTCGGCGAGGGGCTGACGGTCGAGATGGACCGGGCCGCGGAGTCTTTCGTCATGGTCGGCACGGTGGAGCTGCCGCGCGGCACATACCGGTTCGACCGGCTGCCGCCATACAGCCAGCAGCTCCGGATCACCGAGGGGACGATCCAGTTCGTCGGGAATCCGGACCTGAATCCGAACGTCACGATTACAGCCGAGTATCGCACCCGCACCCGGGACGGGCCCGTGGTCGTCACTACCCACATCGGTGGCACGCTCCGGGCGACCGAGCTCACGCTCAGCA
Organism: Gemmatimonadota bacterium; assembly: GCA_039588275.1. Classification (GTDB taxonomy): domain Bacteria; phylum Gemmatimonadota; class Gemmatimonadetes; order Palauibacterales; family Palauibacteraceae; genus JBDHAC01. Next base: position 11,770 of record JBDHAC010000037.1, on the reverse strand, counting down.
GCAACCCGCCCATGAGCGACTCGAACCAGCTGTGCTTTCTGGCCGTCGGCGCGCCGTGCTACGGGGCGGCCGACCAGCGGTTTGGCGAGCGCCTCGTGCAGGAGAGCGTCCTCGGGACCCTGAGCTCGGGTCTGTCGTCCGCGCTCGTCGGCTCGAGCGGGCTCAGCTACTTCAACCTGCGCTCGGTAGCCGGCACGCGCGAAGGGACCCCCGGGGTCGAGGCCTCACAGAGCCTGTTCGACACCACGGAGCTCGAAGTCGGGTGGTACGCCGGCGAGGAGATCTTCTTCGCCGTGACACAGCCACTGGGTGGCGGAGTTCCGAGTGCGGCGCTGGAATGGCGATTCACGGAGAACTGGACGCTGGAGGCCAGGGCCCAAAGCCGCTTCGACCAGCAGCAGTACGGCCTGTTTCGCGGGACGAACATCACGAACGATCAGACGTTCGGGTTGTTCCTCTTCCGCGAGTGGACGTTCTGAAACGCTCGCAATAAGGTTTGAGGGATTGGCGATACGTTGAAGTGACAGGGTGAACTGATGTCCAACTACATGAAGACCTTCGGGCTGATGGCGCTGCTCACCGCGCTCCTCGCGGGGGTCGCAGGATACTTCGGCGGAACGCGCGGCATGACCATCGGGTTGGCGTTCGCGGCGGTGATCAACTTCGGCAGCTACTGGTTCAGCGGCCGCGTCGTCCTCCGCATGTACCGCGCGGAGATCCTCGGGCGCGCCGACGCTCCCGATCTGTACGATCTGGTGGACCGGCTGCGTCAGCGGGCCGGGCTCCCAATGCCCACGCTGGCCGTCGCCCCGTCGGAGCAACCGAACGCCTTCGCCACCGGCCGCAATCCCCAGAACGCGGTGGTTTGCGTGACGCGGGGCCTCCTGCCGATCGTCGACCGCGACGAGCTGGAGGGGATCATCGCCCACGAGCTGGCGCACATCAAGAACCGCGACATGCTGATCGGGACGGTGGCTGCGACGCTCTCCGCCGCCCTCGTGATGGTGGCGAGATTCGGGCTCTTCTTCGGCGGCGACCGTGACCGGAGCGCTGCGGGGGGGATCCTGATGCTGATCCTGGCGCCCGTGGCCGCCATGCTCATCCAGATGGCGATCAGCCGTGCGGGGGAGTTCAGGGCGGATCGCATCGGGGCACAGATCAGCGGCAAGCCGCGCGCCCTCGCGTCCGCGCTCCGTGCGCTCGAGGACCGAGCCAGGCGCGTGCCGATGCAGGTGAACCCGTCCGCGGCACACCTGTGTATCGTCAACCCGCTGGCCAGGCAGGCGGGGAGGTCGATCGCTTCGCTGTTCCGTACGCACCCGCCGACGGCCGAGCGCATCCGCCGCCTCGAGGCTCAGACGGTCTGATCGGCATGTCCCCGGAACGCACCCGGAGCAATCCGTGAGCTCTTTCCCGATCCCGGAGTCCGAGCGGTTTCTGGTGCTGGTGAATCCCCGCGCCAGCGGCGGCCTGCCCGAGGCGCTCAGGCGTCGGCTCGGTGGTGCGTTCGCGGCCCAGGACGTGCCTTTCGACATCGTCGAGACCACCGACGCCGAGCATGGGCTCGAGGTAGCTCGTCGCGCCGCACACTCCGGGTATCGTGCGGTGGCCGCGGTCGGCGGTGACGGGACGGTGGCCCAGGCCCTCAAGGGAACCGCAGGTACGGGGGTGCCGGTCGCCATCCTGCCGTTCGGAACCGGGAACCAGCTGGCGCTCAACTTCGACATCCCGACTTCGCTGGAAGACAGCGTACGGGTGGCCGTCGAGGGTCGCGTGGAAGAGGTCGACCTGGGTCGCGCGAACGGAGAGTACTTCGCGCTGATCGCGGGTGCCGGACTCGACGCCGACGTGATGGCCGCCGCCACGGATGAGTTGAAGCACCGGCTCGGGTTCGGAGCCTATCTGTACAGCGGTCTCAAGCAGGTGATCACCCAGCCGAGCGCGGATTACCGGATCGTAGCGGACGAGCACGAGGTCAAGGTGAGAGCCTCCATGGTGCTGCTCGCCAACGTGGGACAGCTGGCGGCGGGACCGCTCCCGGTCGAGGTCACGGTCGCACCACGGGTCTCGTTCCGCGATGGGCTGATCGACGTGTGCATCTACGCTCCCCGGAACCTCCCCGAGATGGCTCGTATCCTGTGGCGTGTGGCCAGGCGCCAGTTCGCCGGGGACGACCGGATGATCTTCCTCCAGGCCAAGCAGGTCCACATCGAATCCGATCCGCCCGTGGCCTTCCAGATCGACGGCGAGCTGCGTGGCGCCACGCCGATCGAGGCGGAGATGGAGCCGCTCGTCGGGCGCATCCTCGTCCCGCATTAGCGGCGGCGTCCACCTCGGCTGCGGGTCAGTCGAGGCCCGGGGTCGGTAGAGGAGGAAGTCAGTAGAGGAGGAAGGGCTCGCGCAGGCTTCGGAACGCGGACAGCCCGGCCTCCCAGCTTTCCCGAATCGCGGTGAGCGGAGCTCCGGCGTCGATCGCCTCGCGCAACGCGCCGCCACCGGCCAGTCGATCGAAGTGTCCGGGATTCCACTCCCACAGGTCTTCGCCCTCTCGAGCGAGCGAGCGAGCCTCGAGCAGTGCCGCGACTCCCGCAGCCACGGGGTCGTACCGGTCGCGGTCCGTGGCCACGAAACGCACTCCCGAAACGCGCTGGCCGTCGTACTTGCCGTCGGTCGGCGACCGGGGGGTGAATCGAACGGGCTCGAAGCGGACGCCCTCGAGCTCGTAGCGGGACAGACGCCGTGCGAGCTCCTCGCCGTCCAGCCAAGGTGCCCCGATCTGCTGGAATGCGGTCGGGGTGCCCCGGCCCACGGACAGGTTCGTTCCCTCGAACAGGCACGTGCCCGGGTAGTGGGTGGCGCTCTCCAGCGACGGCATGTTGGGGGAGGGCGCGATCCATTCGAGCCCCGACGCATCGAACCAGGTCCCTCGCGTCCACCCTTTGACGGGCACGACGTGAAGGCGCGCGCCGATCCCGAAGCGCTGGTTGTACAGGCGCGCTAGCTCACCCGCCGTCATCCCGTGCCGCACCGGGATGGGGTACAGCCCCACGAAGGAGGAGAAGGCGGGTTCCAGGGTGGGCCCCTGCACGAGGGTGCCTCCGATCGGGTTGGGCCGATCCAGGACTACGAACGTCACGCCGACCTCGGCGGCGGCCCGCATCGCCAACGCCATAGTGGATAGGTACGTGTAATACCGCGTCCCGATGTCCTGGATGTCGAACGCGAGGACATCGAGGTCGGCCAGCATGCCGACCGTCGGCTGTCGGGTCGAACCGTATAGCGAGTAGATCGGGAGACCGGTCTCGGCGTCGAGCTCCTCGGCCACGCCCACCCCCTCCGCCACCGCTCCCCGGATCCCGTGTTCAGGAGCGAACAGGGACACGAGCTCGATATCGGCGCGCTCGTGTAGCCGGTCGATCGAGCTGCGACCTGTCCGGTCGAGGCCCGTCTGGTTCGTGATGAGGCCGACCCGCCACCCGCGCACCAGATGGCTCGAGTCCGATAGTAGAACGTCGATCCCGGGTAGCAGCCCCTCCGTCTCCGCGATGCGTCGGTCCGGTGGATCGCACGCCAAGGACACCGTCGCGGCGGCGGCAAGGGTTCCCGCTACCCACGATCGCGCCGGGCGAGCGGCGCTCCCGCGGGATCGCGGACGCCGTGATCGCGCTCGTTGTAGCGGTGATGGCGGCCGAATACCTTTCCGGTCGCATCCGGCCCCGGCAAGCCTGCCAGGGGGCTCGAGGAGGACTTGCCTGGGAGAGATCGGCCGACCCACCATGCCCGCCACACTACGCGAGCGTCGCGGCACCGGAAAGCGCCACCAGTGGCCGACACCCGCGAGGGTCGCGGCCCTCGCCGCGATCGGTCTCGCCTGCGCGACGCGTGCGCTACCCGAGCCGGCGACAGATCCGGGCGAGCCGCGCGATCCGGCCCAGGCCCCCGGCGGCGGTCAGGAGGCGCAGCGGTGGGTCGACGAAACGCTGGCATCGCTCGATCTGCGTGAGAGGGTCGCGCAGCTCGTGATGGTGTGGGCGTCGGGAGGCTACGCCTCCACGTCGGGCGAAGAGATGCAACGTCTCGCGGAGCTCGTCGAGACGCACGGGATCGGCGGCATCGTGATCTCCCTCGGGACCCCGCACGAATACGTCGCCAAGCTCAACTATCTACAGGGACTTGCGAGCCAGCCGCTCCTGATCGCGGCCGATTTCGAGGCGGGCGCCGGTTCCCGACTCGGGAGCATCTACGCCGTCCCGTGGATGCTGGACATGGGCGGCGCGACGGAGTTTCCCCCCGCGATGGCGCTGGGCGCCATCGACGATGAGCGCATGGTGTCCGAAGTGGGGCGCATCACCGCGGTGGAAGCGCGCTCGGTGGGTGTGCACCTGAACTTCGCCCCGGTGCTGGACGTCAACAGCAACCCGGAGAACCCGATCATCAACACGAGATCGTTCGGGGAGGACCCGGAGCGCGTCGCGGCCCTGGGCTCGGCCTACGTGCGCGGCGCGCGCGCCGGCGGGCTCATGACGACGGGTAAGCACTTCCCGGGGCACGGCGATACGCGCTCGGACTCGCACATCGACCTCCCGGTTATCGAGAGCGATCGGGAGAGCCTCGATCGGGTGGAGCTGGTCCCGTTCCGGAGCGCGATAGAGGCCGGCGTGGACGCGATCATGACGGCGCACGTCGCGGTCCCATCGGTCCTGGGGGACGAGGCGCCCCCGGCCACCTTCTCACCCTTCTTCATGACTGACCTTTTGCGGGACGAGATCGGATTTCGCGGGTTGCTGTTCACCGACGCGTTGGAGATGGGGGCGATCGTGAACGGCTACGGGGGTGAAGAGGCCGCCGTCCGCGCACTGGAGGCCGGCGCGGATGTGCTCCTCATGCCACCGGATCCTCCGGCCGCCATCGAGACCGTGGTGGCCGCCGTCCAGGCCGGCCGACTGGCCGAGGCCCGGATTGAAGCGTCCGCGCGGCGAATGCTGGAGCTCAAGGCCCGGGCCGGACTGCCGGCCGGTCGGCGGGTGGACCCGGAGCGCGTGGCGGGGGTGGTGGGCTCCGCCGCGCACGCCGCCTTCGCGGATTCGGTCGCCCGCCGCTCGATCACGCTGGTGCGAGATGTGTCCGGCCGGGTACCACTGTCGAGCGCAGATCTGGGGCGGGTCCTCAGCATCACGTACACGCGAGATGGAGACCTGGCAGCGGGCCTGGCCTTCGATGCTCGGGTCGGGCCTCAGGTCGAGCTCCTCGACGCCGCCCACGTCACCGCCTCGACACCCGCGCCTCGATACGACTCGCTGCTGGCGCGTGCGGACTCGGCGGATGTCGTGCTTCTCTCCGCCTACGTGCCCCCCCGCTCCGCGGCCGGAGATGTGGATCTGAGCGCGGCGCTCATAGAGTTCGCGGCCCACCTGGACGAACGTGGGCGAGCTCCGCTCGTCATCTCCTTCGGAAGCCCGTATCTGCTCTCGGCGCTGCCGGACGCCGGAGCGTATCTGCTGGCGTGGGGAGGCCGGGAGGTCTCACAGCGCGCCGCGGCGGACGCACTCCTGGGACTCTCACCGATCTCGGGGAGGCTGCCGATATCCCTCCCACCCTACCACGCGCTGGGGGAGGGCTTGCAGCGGACTATACGGGCCGCGGGCCCGGAAGCCGTCGGGGTGGAGGCGCCGCGCGCGCCCGAGCGACCCGGGCGCCTCGAGGTGGCCGCGGGTGCGGTCGGCATGGACGCGGAGGGGCTGGAGCGCGTCGACGGCATCCTCCTCACCGCGATCGCCGACTCGGTCACGCCCGGCGCCGCGCTGGCGGTCGGCCGCCACGGCCGCCTCGTGCGGCTGCGCGGATACGGGAGGCAAGACTGGGATCCCGCCTCGCCGCCCGTGACCGACTCGACCCTGTACGACCTCGCCTCGCTCACGAAGGTGGTCGGCACGACCACCGCGATCATGCGACTCGTCGACGCGGGAGAGCTCGAGCTCGACGCACGCATCGGGCGCTATCTGCCGGAGTGGAGCGAGGGATGGAAGGGTGCCGTCACGATTCGAGACCTGCTGCGTCACCGGGGCGGCCTGCCACCGTTTCGTCCGTTCTGGCGCGAGCTGAAGGGCCGGGAAGCGTACCGGCGCGCGATCGCCGAGCTCCCCGCCGCCTACGCGCCTGGCGAGCGATCCGAATACAGCGATCTCGGCTTCATCACACTGGGTCTCGTCGCCGAGCAGCTCGCGGGTGAGTCGCTGGACGTCCTGCTTGAGCGATCGCTGTTCGGCCCGCTGGGGCTTCGGGACACACGGTTCACGCCTCCGGCATCCCTCCACGCCCGTGTGGCCCCGACCGAGATCGATACGCTGTTCCGCCACGCGCACCTGCGCGGGGTCGTGCACGATGAGAACGCGTATGCGCTCGGGGGTGTTGCCGGGCACGCCGGGCTGTTCTCGAGCGTCCGCGATATGGCCGTTTTCGCCCAGCGGATGCTGGACGCGGCGAGGGGTGATTCCGTGGAGGGCTTCCCATCCCCGGCCACTGTGTCGGCGTTCGTCCGGCGTCAGGACCCGGCCTCGAGTCGCGCGCTCGGTTGGGACACGCCCGGGGAGCGCTCCTCGGCCGGTCGCTTTATGACCCAGGCCGCGTTCGGGCACACCGGGTTCACCGGGACCAGCATGTGGGTGGACGCGGACTTGGACCTCTTCGTGGTGCTCTTGACCAATCGCGTGAACCCGACACGCGAGAACCGACGGCACATCCCGCTTCGCCGGGCGCTGCACGACGCGGTGGTGACCTCGATCCGCGACGTGCCGCTCCGCCCCGGTCGCGACGTGTCACCCGGATCCGGGTGAGGTGGGCGGCCTGGATCGCGTAGACCTCCTCGTTCTCTTCGCCTACCTGGCGGCCGTCACCCTGTGGGGCGCCTGGCTGGGACGCGGCGCGCGGGGTGGACGCGACTACTTCCTCGGGAACCGTGACCTCCCATGGGGAGCGGTCCTGCTCTCCGTGGTGGCCACCGAGACGAGCACGCTCACGTTCCTCAGCATTCCCGGCGTGGCGTACGTCGGTACGCTAGGCTTCCTGCAGATCGCGATGGGCTACGTCGTGGGGCGCGTGCTCGTGGCCGTCTGGCTCCTTCCAGCGTACCAGGGCGGCGAGCTGATGACCGCGTACGAGCTCCTCGAAGAGCGGTTCGGCGGTTCCACCAGACGGCTCACCTCCGGCATCTTCATGGTCACCCGGCTTCTTGCCGACTCGGTGCGGCTGTTTGCCACCGCGATCCCGCTCGCCTTGATGACGGGGTGGTCCTATCCGCTCGCCGTTGGCGTCATCGGGCTGGCGACGTTCGTCTACACCTACCTGGGCGGGATCCGGGCCGTGGTCTGGGTGGATGCGGTGCAGATGGGCTTGTACCTGATCGGGGGGCTGGTGGCGCTCGCGGTTCTTCAGACCGCGGTGACAGGCGGCTGGGAGACGATCCTCGATCAGGCCGCGGCGGCGGCGAAGCTCCGCGTGTTCGATCTGACCTGGGACCCGGGACTTCCGTATACGCTGTGGGCCGGTCTCATCGGCGGGGCGTTTCTCACGATGGGCTCGCACGGGACCGACCAGCTCATCGTGCAGCGTCTCCTCGCATGTCGGGATCTACGCTCCAGCCGACGTGCGCTCGTCGGCAGCGGAGTCGCCGTGCTGGTGCAATTCGCCCTCTTCCTGCTCGTCGGCCTGGGCGTGTGGGCGTATTTCGGGGGCGCCGGCTTCGATCGGTCGGACGAGATCTTCCCCCGCTTCATACTCGAAGCGCTCCCCGTCGGCCTGCGCGGGTTGCTCATCGCGGGGGTGTTCGCGGCCGCCATGTCGACCCTGTCCAGCTCGATCAACTCCCTCGCCTCGGCGACCGCGTACGACTTCTGGGCTCCCGCCCGGGGCCGGACCGAGGATGACCGCGCCATCCTGAGAGCCGGCCGCACGTTCACCATCGGGTGGACCGTCCTCCTCGTGGGTGCCGCGATCCTGTTCATCCCGCTGAGTCGACAGAGCGCCGCGGTCGAGGTGTCACTCGGCATCGCCTCACTGGTGTACGGCGGGCTGCTGGGCGCGTTCGCCCTGGCTCGCTTTGTCCCCCGCGCCGGGGCGCCGCACGCGATCGCAGGAATCGTGACAGGGATCGGCTCGATGATTCTTCTGTGGTCGCTGGCCCGCGATGTCGTGGCGTGGCCCTGGTACGTGACGATTGGGACCGTCGTCACATTCGGGGTCGGGTGGCTCGCGGCGACTCTGCGACGCGCCTGACGGGCACGAGGGCCGAGAGCCGAACTGCGCCGGAGTACGTTCCGCAGCTTGCCCTGCGGCGCCGAGCGCGCCTACGATGCCGGGCTATGTCGGGACGCACGGGACGCACGGGACGAACTGGACGGGCGGGACAGCGCACCCTCAGCACTGCATCGGGGCGCACGGAGCCCGCCGTGTCCGCTGCAGCAGCCAACGAGCGTGAGACGAGCCCTTCGATCCTCGTCCGCGGCGCTCGGGAGCACAACCTTCGCGACATCGACGTCGAGATCCCGCGCAACAGCCTCACCGTCGTCACCGGATTATCCGGCTCAGGGAAGTCCTCGCTCGCCTTCGACACGATCTACGCGGAAGGGCAGCGGCGCTACGTCGAGTCGCTCTCCGCGTACGCACGCCAGTTCCTGGGCGTCATGGAAAAGCCGGACGTGGACCAGATCGAAGGGCTCTCGCCCGCGATCGCGATCGAACAGCGCACCGCCGGGGGAAATCCTCGCTCTACGGTCGGCACGGTAACCGAGATCTACGACCACCTCCGTCTTCTGTGGGCGCGCGCGGGAACGCCGCACTGCCCTTCGTGCGGCCGCCCGGTCCGGGCCCAGTCGGCCACCCAGATCGCCGGCCAGGTGCTGGAGTGGCCGGAGGGCGCGCGGATCGAGGTCCTGGCGCCGCTCGTACGCGGACGCAGGGGCGAGTTCAGGAACCTGTTCGAGCGATCCCTGCGCGACGGCTTCGTGCGCGCCCGGGTGGACGGCGAGCTGATCGACCTTGCCGATCCCCCGGCTCTGGATCGCCGGCGGAACCACGACATCTCGGTGGTCGTCGATCGGCTCGTGGTAAGGAGCGCAGACCGCGATCGGCTGGTCGACTCGATCGAGACCGCGTTGCGGATGGCCGAAGGAACGGTGGAGGTCGATCTGCACGCCGGCGCCGGCGGGTCGGGCCGCAGTGGGAACGGCTCGGGGAAAGAAGCGCACCTGTTCTCCGAGCAGTACGCCTGCGCCGTCTGCGCGATCAACATCCCCGAGCTCGAGCCGAGGCAGTTCAGCTTCAACTCACCCTACGGGGCGTGTCCGCAATGCGACGGGCTCGGCGTACAACGGGAACCGAACCCCGACCTTCTGGTGGGGGGCGGCCAGATATCGATCCTGGAGGGGGTCCTGCTGCCGCTGGGCGTGCCCACCGGACGCCTTCGCCGCAACACGCTCCCGCGCGTCGCGGAGAAATACGAGTTCGGTCTGAACGATCCGTGGGGCGGACTGAGCGACCGCCAGCGCAAGGCGATCCTCGAGGGGGACACCTCGATCGGTTGGGAAGGTGCGATCGCCATGGTCCTCCGCCGCTACAAGGAGACCGGGAGCGACAAGGTCCGCGCCATGCTCGAGGAATACATGGCGATGACGACCTGCCGCGCCTGCGAGGGTGGACGGCTGCGTCCGGAGAGCCGGGCGGTGACCGTGGACGATCGACGCCTGCACGAGATCGTCGAGCTGTCGGTCGCGGAGGCTCGGGACCTGTTTCAGGAGTGGCTGGCGAGGGCGAACGCCGGAGACGCACCGGATGCGGAGGTGCGAGCCCCGATCCTCAAAGAGGTCGCGGAGCGTCTCGAGTTCATGGATCACGTGGGGCTGGGATATCTGACGCTCGGTCGCTCGGCGGAGACCCTGTCGGGGGGTGAGGCGCAGCGGATCCGGCTCGCGACGCAGATCGGCAGCCGGCTGGTCGGGGTCCTGTATGTCCTGGACGAGCCCAGCATCGGCCTGCACCCGCGCGACAACAGCCGTCTGCTCGAAACGCTGGCGACTCTGCGCGACCTGGGAAACACGGTGCTGGTCGTCGAGCATGACGAGCAGACGATCCGGGCCGCCGATCACATCGTCGACATGGGGCCTCGCGCCGGGCGACATGGCGGGGAAGTGGTGGTCTCCGGCACGCTGGACGCGCTCCTCGCCGAGCCGGGCTCGCTGACCGGTGCCTACCTGCGTGCGGAGCGCGAGATTCCCGTCCCCAGCGCTCGCCGGCCACCGGGAGAGCTCGGTTACCTGACCGTACGCCGGGCTCGCGAGCACAACCTCAAGGGCGTGGACGTCGAGTTTCCATTGGGACTTTTCGTCTGCGTCACGGGTGTCTCGGGTTCGGGTAAATCGACGCTGGTGGAGGAGATCCTCTACAGACGGCTGGCTCGTCAGCTGTATCGCTCGCGGCTCGTCCCGGGGGAGCACGACGACATTGAAGGCATCGAGCTGATCGACAAGGTGATCGACGTGGATCAAAGTCCGATCGGCCGGACGCCGCGCTCGAACCCGGCGACCTACACGGGCGTGTTCACGCCGATCCGGGAACTGTACGCCAAGCTCCCCGAGTCCCGCATCCGGGGTTACGCGCCCGGCCGGTTCAGCTTCAATGTGAAGGGTGGCCGGTGCGAGGCGTGTCGCGGCGACGGGCTGGTGAAGATCGAAATGCATTTCCTGCCCGACGTTTACGTCCCCTGCGACGTATGCCGCGGCAGACGGTACAATCGCGAAACGCTTGAAGTTCTGTACAAAGGCAAGAGTATCGCGGATGTGCTTGAAATGACGGTCGAAGACGCGCTCGAATTCTTCGATCCGATCCCTGTCATAAAAAGGCGCCTTCAAACGTTATCTGACGTCGGGCTCGGTTATGTGACCCTGGGACAATCCGCGACCACGTTGTCGGGAGGCGAAGCGCAACGCGTGAAACTGGCCACGGAGCTGGCGAAAGTGGGGACCGGGAGAACGCTCTATATCCTGGATGAGCCCACGACTGGCCTGCACTTCGAGGATGTACGCGATCTGCTCGGCGTGCTTCACCGGCTGACGGACAAGGGAAACACGATTCTGGTGATCGAACATCACCTCGACGTCATAAAGACGGCGGACTGGGTCGTCGATCTGGGCCCGGAAGGTGGGGCCGCAGGCGGCACAGTAGTTGCTCAAGGGGCCCCCGAGAGCATCGCCCGGGTGGCCGCGAGTCATACGGGTCGTCACCTTGCGGAGGTGCTCTGAAGTGCGGCAATCTCGGACGTCGCTGGTGAAAAAAGGTCCGGATTGTCAAAGGTTTAGCGAAACCTTGACGGGTGGGCTGGGTCGTGCGATACTCGATTCGGGCGGAGGAAGGGTGGTGAAGGGCCTTCCGCACGCGTCTCTTCGAGCCTCAAGCGGCATGGGGCCGTTCTTTCGAGGGGCACGACCGGCCATCGAGAACTCAATCGCGAACAGCGAACGGGGATTGCCGATCTCGATCGAAAAGAGTATAGAGAAAAGGGACTTACGGGCTGAAAACCCCTTGACCCTACATTTGGGTTCGGGTATCTTGTGCCCGCTTTGTGGGCGGGTGTGTGGTGCATCCGTTGTGTAAGGTGCCAGCGGCCGAGAGGTCCGCAACGAGTCAGTCACCACCGAAGGACTTCATCCCTGAGGAGGAGTGAATGAAGAAGGTTACGAAACGCCTGCTGGTAGCCTGCGTTGCGGCCCTCGCCGTGGGC
>JBDHAC010000036.1:0-32219 GCA_039588275.1 Gemmatimonadota bacterium | reverse complement strand
GAGGAAGGAGCGACGATTCAGGTACCTTCGCTCCGGCGTGATCTCGGATGAGGGGATGTCGCTCTTCTTGAGGACTCGCATGCGGATTCCCTGCTCTCTCCTTCAAAGACCTCTCGAGGCGTCGGCCCCGGCGGCGCGTCCATGACTTCGACCGTCCAAAGATGATGATCCCAGAAGCAGAAGCCAGACCACGGGAAGACGAGTACTGAGTCTCTACCTAACCACCGATCGTTACGGAAGTTCCCCCCGCGGCTCGTTGCCGGGCGGTGGGAGGACGGTGTTCCACGGAACGTAGCGAGGGCACCTGAAACGTCCCGGTGAAACGGACTCGTTGCGGGCTCGGGATCTCAAGCCTCACCAACGGCTCTCAGGGGATGCGCGCCCGCCCATGGCCCGTGGTGTCCCGCTCGCATGGCGATGCTCACGCTGGCCGTCGCGATCGGCGCTATGACGGCAACCCTCTCGGTGGTGGACACGGCAGTCCTTCAGGTGGTGCACGGCGCTCATGCTCAAACCGCCCATGCCCGGATGTAGACCCGCTGGTCGGTCCGACGCACAACCGCCGAATAGTCGCTTAAACAGGGCACTTTACATAGATGTAAAGTGCTCCTTCGGCCCTCGGTTGCCCCTGGCCCCCGCTGAAGTCGGTCGCTGTCGACGGGTGGCTTCGAGAGCCACCGGTTTGGCGCGGGAGCGGAGCTCGGATTCCTGTTGACCGACAACCTGCGGCTGGCCGGCGGATACAACCTGTTCGGCGTCCGCGACCGCGATCTGCTCGAGCGAACGGCCACCGACCGTGGATTCTATATCCAGCTCGGGTTCAAGTTCGACGAGTCGCTCTTCAGACGCTAACCGAAGGGCTCGGCCGCGCGTCCGGGTACCTCGTTCTGAGAGAAACGCGACTCGTCCTCCTCACGTAGGGATCTTCATGCCACCCGGTCCGGGCAGGCCGAGTACCACCAGACGACGAAACGCCGACTGCGGCGCAGGCACGGAGCAGCCAGGCGGACGAGAAGCGAGGAGGCACACATGAGCTCGGTGACCCGAGAGCTCACCCAGGTCGTGCGCAAGCTGATCCGAACTCCCGGGTTCACCGTGATCGCGGTGCTCACACTGGCCGTCGGGATCGGCGCCAACACGGCGATCTTCTCGGTGGTGGACGGCGTCGTCCTCAAACCGCTCCCGTACCCGGATGCGGACGAGCTCGTCGGTCTGTGGCACACGGCCCCCGGCCTGGATCTGCCGAAATTCGAGCAATCCAACACGACCTACACGTTGTACCGCGAGCGGGCACAAAGCTTCGAAGAGGTCGGGCTTATCGGTCGGCGCACCATGACCCTGATCGGAGAGGGCGACCCGGTTCGACTCTCGGTCGGAACGGCCACGGCCTCGCTCTTCCGGACGTTCGGGCTCACTCCGGCACTGGGCCGCACATTCTCCGAGGACGAGGACGATCCGGGCGCCCCTCAGGTAGCGGTACTGTCTCACGAGCTGTGGACCGAGCAGTTCGGCGCGGACCGGGGCGTCCTGGGGCGTGGAATCAGGCTCGACGAGGAGCCGTACGAGGTGATCGGTGTGATGCCGGCCGGATTCCGGTACCCGAACGACGTTACCGAAATCTGGATTCCGCACGTGATCGGGCCCGAGGATCTCGGTCTGGCGAACTTCAGCCCCTGGGCCATCGCCCGGCTGAAGCCAGGTGTGAGCCTCGAGGCCGCCGCGTCCGAATTGAACCAGATCCTCCCACGCCTCCCCGAGGAATATCCGGGCGAGATCACGGCGGGGATGATGGCTAACGCTCGCATGGCGGCGACGATCAACCTCATGAAGGAGGATGTGGTCGGCGACGTGGGGCAGCTGCTCTGGATACTGCTCGGGACCGTGAGCTTCGTGCTCCTGATCGCCGTCGCCAACGTGGCGAACCTCTTCCTGGTGCGAGCAGAGGGACGGCAGCGGGAGATGGCGGTCCGCACCGCCCTGGGGGCAGGACGCGGCGATCTGATCCGTGCCTACCTGACGGAGAGCACGGTGCTCTCAGCAGTAGGGGGGGTCGTCGGCATCGGGCTCGCGCTGGTCGGGGTGAAGCTTCTCGTGGCGATGGGGCCCGAGAACCTTCCGCGTCTGGGCGAGATCGGCGTGTACGGAAGCGTCCTCATCTTCACGGGTATCATCTCGCTGCTGGCCGGTCTCCTGTTCGGTGCCGTACCCGCACTCAAGTACGGCCGACCGCACCTCGCGATGGCGCTGAAGGAGGGAGGACGCGGCGGCTCGGTCGGGAAGGAGACGCACCGCGCGAACAACTCGCTGGTGGCGGCGCAGGTGGCACTCGCGCTCATGCTGCTCATCGGATCCGGCCTCATGGCGCGGAGCTTCATCGAGCTCCGGGGCGTGGACCCCGGGATCGACGCCGAGAACGTGCTCACGCTGAACATCGCGCTGATCCCCACCGAGATCGAGAGCCCCGAGCAGGCCGCCGGCTCCTTCCAGCGGCTCCTCGACGACATCCGCGGGCTGCCGGGCGTCGTGGAAGCCGGGGCATCCACATCGCTACCCCTCCAGGGGGGGTGGAGCAACAACGCCATGGTCGTGGAGACGCGGCCGCTCCAGGAGGATGAGGTACCTCCCATCGTGCGCACGAACATGGTCGCGCCGGGCTACTTCGAATCCATGGGAATCCGGCTCATCGAGGGACGCACGATCGAGCGGCAGGATCACGAGCGGCGCACCGGGGGCGTCGTAGTGAGCCGCGAGCTGGCGGAGCGATACTGGCCCGGCGAGAGCGCGCTAGGGAAGAGGGTGAGCCCGAGTCTCTCGACCGAGGTCGAGGGTGAAACGCCCTGGTTTACCGTGGTCGGCGTCGTCGACGACGTGCGGGACGACGGGCTCGCCCAGGAACCGCCCGCAATGATCTACTACCCGCTCGTCGGACTGAGCGGGGAATCGGATTGGACGATCGGACGCCTTTTCCTCACGATCCGGACGGCTGGCGATCCCCTCGCGCTGCTCCCGGCGGTCCGCGAGCGAGTATGGACGCTCGATTCCAGACTGCCGGTGGCCAACGTGGGAACCGCAGCCGACCTGATTCGCGACTCGGCTGCTCGGATGTCCTTCACGCTCGTGATGCTCGGGATCGCCGCCGCCGTGGCGCTCCTGCTGGGGACGATCGGCGTGTACGGCGTGATCTCCTACATCGTGAGCCGCCGGATCCACGAGTTCGGGATTCGGATGGCCATGGGCGCCGCGGATGGGCAGATCCGTGGCATGGTAGTCCGTCAGGGCCTCGCGGTTGCAGGCATAGGCATCGCCGTCGGGCTCGCGGGCGGGCTCGTGCTGACGCGGTTGATGCGGGCGTTGCTGTTCGGAGTGAGCGCGACGGACCCACTCACGTTCGCGGCGGTATCGGTGGTTCTGCTCGGGGTGAGCGCCCTGGCATCGTACATTCCGGCCCGGCGCGCGTCGGCCGTGGACCCGGCGGAGGCACTCCGCCACGAATAGCGGGCGATCGTCACAGCACCAGGCCTGCCAGTAGCACCGAGCCCGGCCGTTTGAGGAGCGGTTGAGGTAAATACGCCATCTGCGTGGTGACCGCGCGTCCCCGCGTCTATCTTCTCGTGTCATGACCGACACCGGAAGAATCCACTCCGACCCCGAGACGATCCTCCGGGACGTGTTCGGCTACGAGGCGTTTCGGCCCGGCCAGCGCAAGGTGATCGACGCGGTGCTCGGCGGCTCGGACTGTATCGCCGTGATGCCTACGGGAGCCGGGAAGTCGCTGACGTTCCAGATTCCTGCCCGCGCCCTGCCCGGCACCGTACTCGTGCTCTCCCCCCTTATCAGCCTCATGAAGGACCAGGTCGACGCGCTTCGCGCGCTCGGCTACGAGGCGACGGCGATCAACTCCTCGCTCGCGACCAGCGAGCGACAGGATCGGATGGCGCGTCTGAGCCGCGGCGAGTACGAGTTGGTCTATCTGGCGCCCGAGGCGCTCGGGAGCCACATGCGCGAGCGACTCCGCCGCTGCTCGCCCTCGCTTCTGGTCGTGGACGAGGCCCACTGCATCTCGCAGTGGGGGCACGATTTCCGCCCGTCGTACCGTCGACTCCGGGGGCTCAAAGATGAGTTGGGCGATGTGCCCGTGCTGGCGCTCACCGCGACCGCGACCCGGCGCGTGGCCGCGGACATCGTGCGACAGCTCGGGATGCGGAGCCCCGAGGGCTACAAGGGCTCATTCTTCCGACCCAATCTCCGCATCCGGTGCCGGAAAAAGGGGGAGGGTGACACGCGCCGCGAGATCCTCGCGCTGGTTCGCCGGCACGCGGGAGAAAGCGGGATCGTGTACTGTCTCTCGCGCCGCTCGGTCGAGCAAACGGCGGGTTTCCTGCGCCGGGAGGGAGTACGGGCGGTCCCGTATCACGCCGGCCTCGACGATGACGAGCGAGCCGAGTACCAGGAAGCCTTCGCACGCGACGATGTGGAGGTGGTCGTGGCGACGATCGCCTTCGGGATGGGGATCGACAAGTCGAACGTACGGTTCGTGATCCACCGCGACATGCCAGCCGACATCGAGTCCTGGTACCAGGAGATCGGGCGTGCGGGCCGCGACGGGCTGCCGAGCGACTGCTCACTCTTCTATTCGTGGGTCGATGTGAAGGTACGGGAACGCTTCCTGGACGAGATCGCCGACTATGACCACCGCCGTGCGAAGCGCCAGGCCGCGGTGGATCTCTTCCGCTTGGCGGAGCGCGACAGCTGCCGGCACCAGGCGCTCCTGGCGCACTTCGGCGAGAAGATCGAGCCGTGCCGGGAGTCTTGCGACGTGTGCACGGGCGTGGGCGTGAAGGAGCACGTCGGGGCGTCTTCACAGGTGCCGACTCGGACAGGGCGCGGTTCCCAGACTTCGGGGACCGCCGGCTCAGCGACCACGGGGCTCCTGGATCGCTTAGCTTCGGGAGCGGGCGTCGAGCGATCGCCATCGGACCCGATGTTCCAGCGGTTGCGCGTGCTCAGGAAGCGCCTCGCGGACGAGCGCGGCGTGCCCGCCTACATCGTGTTCAGCGATCAGGTGCTGTGGGACATGATCGAGCTTCGGCCCACCACCCGCGACGAGTTGCTCCAGGTACCCGGGATCGGCCCGGCGAAGCTCGAGGCGTATGGCGATGTGTTTCTGGGTGCCCTGAACGAGGAGGAATGATCACGCGGTCGCGGCTTCCCCCTGGCCGCTACATGACCGTATCGCTCGCACAGGATGGGGCTGGCCTGGGCACCTGTTGGGGGAAGGAGCTCGCGACCGAGATGCTGCCCGAGGCGGGCTTCGCCGACATCGAGGTACACGAGCTTCCGCACGACTTTATCAACTACTTCTACGTTGCGAGCCCGTCGTAGGCCCAACCCGCGGTCGAGGGTGGAGAAGAGACCCTCCGCGTCGAGTTCTGCGGTGCCTGGCCTCGACGTTGGGGGCCGGGAAAAGCCGGGGCGCCAGGCCCGGAGAGCTCGAGAACTAGCGCCCCGGGCGAGGTGTATGGTAGGCTTAGAACGAGCCGCGATGTGTCGAGCCGATGGCACGCCACGACTCCGCGTCTGCCACCCACCAGATCCGGGCAGATGCCGTGGCAGTCGCGCAACCGAAGCTCATCGGCGGGAGGGAGGGGTGTACCCATGAGCCCCGTCGTTTTTGCCACGTCGGCCGCGGCCACCACTCAGGTCCTCGCCGCGGCTCACCTTTGGGGGATCCCGGACTGGCCGGCCGGAATCCTCATGATCGCGGGGTTGATCTTCCTCTTCGGGATCCTACCCCCCGTGGTTCTCTGCGCCCTCGTGTTCGAGTGCCGTCGCCGAAGGGGTAGGCCAGAGAACAATCAGGCGTAGACCGCGGCGGCCGTAACTGGCGGAATGTCGGAGGCGGGTGCGCGCTACGGGCCGACCCGGCGCTCGAAGGTGAGCGTGCCGCGGCCGACCCCGCCCGAGCTGTAGGTCAGAAACGCCTCGCCCTCGGGCCGCCCCTCCGAGGGTCGCAGCTCCATTCGCAGTTGCCGGCAGGATATGATGAGCCTGCCCCCCACCTGCCTCACGCCCCGGCGGGGGGCGAGACCCAGATCCCGACACCTCCAGGGTTGGCCGTCGGTCATGAACGTGATGTCGAAGCGACCCTCGCCGCGAGCGAAGATCTGTCCTCTGAGCTCGATAGGTCTCGGACCCAGTCTCTCCCGACTGTGGATGGTCGTGCGGAAGTCCCACATGCCAGGCTGGACGATGTCCTGGTCAGCGGGCCCCGGGACGAATGTCGAGCCGGACGAGGCGCAGGCGGGGATCGACGAGATCCCGACCACCAGCACCGCCAGCCATATGATTGTCAGCCGGGAGGTTACGAGGGCGCGCACGGTCGCCTCCTGAACATCTGGGGGAACATCTCCACGGCCAATTAAGAGCGGCTTGGCGCAGTGCGCAACGCCGCCCGGGCCTCAATGAGCGCGCGCCTTCAGCGCCTCGAACTCGCGGGTGATCGAGCGCAGCTGCTCGGCGGACAGCAGCTCCGGACGCATGGCAAGCGCGGCCAGGTATTGCAGTCGCGGGCCATACTCCTGTGGAGTCATTACGAGCCGAATGACCGGTTTTTTCTCCTTGACTCGTTTCATCGTCCCCCCTCGTGACTGAGCTCCCAGCGGGAGGTCCATCTCAGTCGCTCCACTTACTAGACGGAACGAAGAGCGAAAAGGTAAACACCCGGTTCGCATCGCCCCCGCGCCCGTGGTCGGAGAAGAACGCCTTAAAACGATGTTATGAATTAGTTTAGGACGCCGCAGGAAGGCTGAGTTGCGCCAGGCAGCCGCTGGCGTTTCCACGGTTCATCAACGTCAACGTGCCGTTGTGGGCCTCCGCGATCTGTCGGCTCAGGACGAGGCCTATACCTGAGCCGTCCGCTTTTGTCGTATAAAACGGGACAAACAGGTTTCCGGTATCCGCGATGCCTGGCCCATCGTCCTCGACCCAGACCTCCACCTGCTTCCGATCCGCGGACCACCCCACCCGGACACCGCCGCCGGTCTCCCCGGCCGCGTCGACGGCGTTGTCGATGAGGTTGATGAGGAGCTGATCGAGCTGGTCGCCATCCGCGCGAACGCGAGCGGGCGGGCCGGCGACGAGCTGCACGGGCATGCGAGTCTCGAGATTCACGACGCGGCCCACCCATTCACCGACCTCGAGCGGCCCGAGATGGGGTGAGGGCAGCCGGGCCAGGCGCGCGTAGGAAGACATGAAGCGGGCAAGCGCCTCGGCGCGGCCGGCGATGACATCGAGCCCCTCGGTCACGTCGCCCATCCAACCGGGTCCCTGCGCCTGACGTTCGAGCGTGGATTGCAGACTCTGGGCGATCGACTGAATCGGGGCGAGCGAGTTGTTGATCTCGTGACCGAGCACCCTCACGAGGCGCTGCCACGCGGTGCGCTCCTCCTCGCGCAGCGCACGGCTCAGGTCGGCGAGGACGAGGAGTCGGTGTGGCTTGCCCTCCTGACGGAAATGGCTGACGCGCACCTCCCAGCGGGAAGATCCGCCTGGAAACGCCATGTCCACCACACGGGGCCCCTCGCTCCGCAGCAGACCTCCGAGCCCGATCGAGCGAGCGCGTCGGCCACTCATGCTCTCCTCGGAGCGGTGCATCAGTCGCTCGGCCGCGCGGTTGGCGAGGACCAGCCGGTCCTCGCTATCGAACGCGTACACGGCCACGTCGATCTCCGCCATCACGCGCCTCAGGAGCGCGGTCGCTTCGAGCACCTCGAGCCGTTGCTCTCGAAGCGTGCTCCCGAGGGCGTTCACCTCGTGGGCTACGAGTCCGAGCGAATCATCCGGGGCCCCGAGCCGCGCGCGCATCGAGTAATCCCCCTCCTGGAGCGCGGCCAACATGTTGGAGATGGTCTGCAGGGGGCGGATCAATCGCTCGCGCAGCGCCAGCCAGAAACCCAGCCATCCACCGGCCACCACCAGCGTGATCGTCCACTGCAGCCGTTGGGAGAAGTCACCCGTCCACAAGAGGATGAGCGCCGCGACGAGCGCCGGCAGGGCGCTCAGAAGCGCCAGGATGGGTACCCGTCGTTCGTATCGGGGCTTCTTCATCGAACCGATGTCATGGCGACGCCCGGCTGCGCGAGCGGCGGGCCGTTCCCGCCGTTACCCTTCGATGCCGTGGCGCTCCAATCGACGATACAACGCGCTCCGGCTGAGGCCCAATGCCTCCGCCGCTCGACTGACGTTTCCGTCATGACGAGAGAGCGCCCGCTGGATCAGAATGCGCTCGGCCTCATCCAGGGTGAGGCCATCGAGACGCCAGCCGCTCTCGGGCCCCCGGGTCAGGCCCAGGTGCTCGGTCTCCAGAACCGGGCCCTCCGCGAGGAGGACCGCGCGCCCGATCGCATGCCGCAGCTCGCGCACGTTGCCGGGCCACGTGTGGGCGAGCAGCGCACGCATAGCGTCCCGGGTCAGCTCCAACTCACGTCCGTAGCGCGCCGCCTGTTCGCGCAGGAAGTGTGCTGCGAGGATCGGGATGTCCTCTCGACGGTCGCGCAGCGGTGGCAGCCGGATCTCGACCGAGTTGAGGCGATACAGGAGGTCTTCTCGAAAGCGCTCTTGGGCGACGAGGGCAGGAAGATCCGCGTTCGTGGCTGTCAGGACGCGCACATCGGCTCGGCGAGTGCGCGAGGAGCCCAACCGCTGGAACTCCCCCGATTCCAGGACCCGGAGGAGCTTGGCCTGCTGCGCCGGCGAGAGGTTGCCGATCTCGTCGAGGAACAGCGTCCCCCGGTCGGCCAGCTCGAAGTAGCCGACACGATCCGACTTGGCGTCCGTGAAGGCCCCCTTCACGTGCCCGAACATCTCGCTCTCGAACAGCGTCTCCGAGAGTCCACCCGCGTTGACGGCAAGGAGCGGCCGTCGAGACCGGTCCGATTTCGCGTGCAGCCAGCGCGCCACGACCTCCTTCCCGCTTCCCGGCTCGCCGCTGATCAGGACGTTCGCGTCGGACGGCCCGACCTTCTCGATCAGGTTCAACACCGGCTGCATGACCCGGGAATCGGCGATGAACTCCGGGAGGTCGTCTTCTCTGAGACGCTGGCTCTGGAGCTCGAGGTGCTGTGCTCGCCGGAGGGCGCGGCCGAGCTCGATCTGGGTGCGAAGCGTCGACAGCAGCCGGGCGTTGTCCCACGGCTTCTCGATGTAGTCGCCCGCCCCTTCGCGGATCGCTTCGACGGCCCCGTCGATCGAGCTCCATGCCGTCATCACGACTACGGGCAGTGTGGGGTCGAACGCCTTGATGCGCGGCAACAGGTCGAGTCCTTCGCGCCCCGACGTCGTGTCGCGCGCGTAGTTGAGATCCATGAGGAGGGCGTCGAAGTCGCTGGACTCGAGCGCGCTCATGATCCCCGCGGGAGACGAGGCGGCCTCGAGAGCGAATCCTTCGCCCCGCAGGAGGAGGCGAAGCGCCTGGATTACGTCCTCCTGGTCATCTGCAACCAGCACGCGTGGCGTCTGTGCGTCGCTCATCGATTCCAAAGCGGCTGAACGGCGAGTCGGTGCACGGCGCTCAACCCTCCCCGTGCGCGGCGGCGCGGGCCCGGGCGGGAGGGAGATGCTGGATCCGGTCATTCGTCGACGATCCACCCGTCGGCGAGGTTGATGATTCGGTTCCCATACGCCGCCACCTTGTCGTCGTGCGTGACCTGGATGATCGTCGTCCCCTCAGCATTCAGCTCCGCGAGGAGTTGCATGATCTTCTCGCCTTGGCTCGAATGCAGACTCCCGGTCGGCTCGTCCGCCAGGATCAGCCTCGGGTTCGCGATCACCGCCCGGGCGACCGCGACCTGTTGCTGCTGGCCGCCCGACAGCTGACTCGGGAAGAGGTCCTTCTTCCCTACAATGTTGAAGCGATCGAGGATATCGGCCACCGCCGCCTGCCGCTCGGAGCGCTTCACATCACGATAGGAGAGAGGGATCTCCAGGTTCTCGTACACGGTCAGGTCGTCGATGAGATGATACTGCTGGAAGACGAACCCGATGTATGCCTTGTGGATCTCGTTGCGGTGCTTGGGCTTGAGTCCATGAATGGGTTCGTCGAGGAACCAGTATTCGCCCTCGAACACCCCGTCCAACATCCCGAGGATCCCGAGGAGAGTGGACTTGCCGGCGCCCGACGGCCCCATGATCGTGATGAACTCTCCCGCCCGGAGCTCGAGGTTGATTCGCCGGAGCACCCAGGTGCGCCCCCCCTTGTAGGGGTAGCTCTTTTCGACGTCCTTCAGCTTGATCATTCGTTTCCTGCTATTCTATCGCGTCACGAGGGCCCGCCAGGAGTCTCGCGTCGCAGTGGCCCGCTAGAAGTGCTCTCCCGCGACGCATACCGGCTGACGCTGGATAGGGGTCTCGGTGCGGTACCGGCGCGCCGCATCTTCGCGGTCGGGGATTGCCCGGTATCGATCCAATAGCTCGGCGGCCCATTCCTCCGCCAGGGAGTCGAACGATTCGTCGAACAATGCCGCCCAACGCTCGTCGGTCGCGGCCGGCCCGTACACGAGCTCGATGACTCGTTCCAGCCCGTAGCGATCCCGCAGGTGCGCGAAGAAGGACGCGCGCTCGGCGTAGGCCTGGAATTGGCACTGCGTGTTCAGGCGCCCGTGTCGCCTGCGCAGCTGGTCCAGCGGGATCGCCTCGCCCCCCGCCAACAGATGCCCGGCCACGAGATCGAGCGAATACCCGTACGTGGGGAAGCGAACGCCGCCGGGGTCCACCTCCGCGGCGAGCACGGTGGCGAGCCCCTCCTCGACGAAGCCCGTGTAGCGATGACCGCCGGCGCGACGCAGCGCGTGCACCATCTCGTGTGCGAGCGAGTTGAAGTGGTCCTCGAATACGTCGCGGTAGCGGTACAGGAAAATCCGCCCGTATCGATCGACATGCGGGACATTCCAGGAGCCGTCCGCGCGCAGCCCGCTCCCGCCGAGAACGACGATCAGCTTGACTCCTGGCGCTCGCTCCTCGCCGAGTAGCCGCTCCAGGTCGGTTCGAAATCGCTCGGCCTCGCGCCCCGCGCCCTCGAGCTGCGCCCGATCAGCCTCACCGGGCTCGGCCAGGACCAGGAACCGCTCCGTTTCGAGGCTGGCCTCGTATCCTGGGGGGATCGGTGCCTGGACCGATTGAGCGAGCGCGGCACCGGGTGCTGGAAGCGTCAGCGCAACGAGCATCAGCGCCGAAAGCGTGAGGCGCGGGACGGTCAGCGGCGGAAGCGCCAGCCCGTGGAGCGGCGTACGCATGCCCTACTCGTGTCGGAGGGCGACTGCGGGTTCCAACGATGCGGCGCGCCGCGCCGGGACCCAGCACGCGAGCCCCGCGACGCCGACGAGGACGAGGACGACCACCGCGTAGGTCAGGGCATCTGTGCCTGTCACGCCGAACAGCAGCGTGGAAAGGGCGCGCGATGTCGCCAGGGCGAGCAGGAGACCGAGAGCGCCGCCGAGCCCCGCGAGGGCCAGGCCGCCGAAGAGTACCTGCCGAAGGACTTGTTTCGCGTTCGCGCCCAGCGCCATTCGAACCCCGAACTCACGCGTGTTCTGGCTCACCGCGTAGGAGATCACGCCGAACAGTCCCACGATGGCCAGGACCAGGGCCAGCCCCGCGAACAGCGAGAG
The DNA here is from genome assembly GCA_039588275.1 of Gemmatimonadota bacterium. Taxonomy (GTDB): domain Bacteria; phylum Gemmatimonadota; class Gemmatimonadetes; order Palauibacterales; family Palauibacteraceae; genus JBDHAC01. Next base: position 20,556 of record JBDHAC010000036.1, on the reverse strand, counting down.
TAACGCCAGCGCGAACCGGGTTGGCGCGAGCGCGTGCCCGACGTACTCCTCCATGCTCCGAAACCCGTGCAAGGGGATCGGCGTGTCCGTCTCCAGCTCGCTCGCGGCGCGCCGGATCGCGGGGATCAGACCGGCCGGCGCTCCATCGACTCGAACAGCCATCGTGACGGTGCGGGACGCCTCCTGCCGGTAGGGGGCGTATATCGTTTCGCGCCCCGCCCTCCTCAAATCCTGAAAGGGCACATCCTCGACTACTCCCACGATGGTCGCCCACACGGGGTCTCCGTCGAGGGGGACGCCAATCCGTCGGCCAACCGCGCTCCCTTCGGGTGACACGCGTCGAGCGAGCTTGGCGTCCACGATGACGACCCGCTCATCTTCGATGACGTTCTCGGCGGCGGTGAACAGTCGGCCCGACAGGAGCCGGGTGCCCATCGCCTGGAAGTACTCCGCCGTCACCACGCGGAAGTTGGCTTCGTTCCGGCTCCAGCCCGCCTCCGACGAGCCTTCGAGGCCATACGGTTGCGTGAACACCACGCCGCTCAGGGGCAGCCCGCCCACCAATCCGACCGACCGAACCCCGGGAACACGCCGGACTCCACCTTCGAGCCGGCTCATGAATGCCGCTCGCGCGCCAGGTCCGCCGATGCTGGCGCCAGGGAGCGTCACCTGGAACGTGAGGAGTCCGGCGGGCTCGAACCCGAGATCGACGCGCTGTAGCCGGGCGAAGCTCCGGAACATGAGCCCCGCGCCCACGAGAAGGGCGATGGACAGGGCGATCTCGGTGACCACGAACCCCCGCCGCAGTCGCCCGCGACGACCGCCACCTCCACGGGGGCCGGCTTCCTTCAACGTCTCCGCCTTCGTGCGCCAGGCCAACGCCCAGGCCGGGGCCACGCTGAAGAGAACCGCCGCGGCCGCCGTAGACGCCAGCGTGAACGCGAGCACGGCTCCGTTGACACCCACTTCGCCGACCCCTGGCAGGTCTCGGGGACCGATCGCCAGCAGCAGATCGACGCCCCAGATCGCGATGAGGATGCCGCATATCGCGCCCAGCGTCGCCAGCAACCCACCCTCGGTGAGGACCTGCCGGACGAGTCGCGCACGGCTCGCGCCCAGGGTCGAGCGCAGGGCCATCTCCGCCTGCCGCTTCGTACCGCGGGCGAGCAGCAGATTCGCGATGTTGAGACACGCGATCAGGAGCACGAAGCCGACCGCCCCGAGGAGAGCGAGGAGGGCGGGCCTCGCGTGCCGGACCGCATCGTCCTGGATCGGAGCGAGCTGAATGCGCATGTCGGCGTTCCGGTAGTACGGAACCTCGCCTCGCTGCCGCGCGGCGATCGCCTCCATCTCCGCTCGCGCTCGCTCCAGCGTCACACCGGGCGCGAGCCGCCCGATCACGGCTCCCGTGTTGTCGCTGTCCTGGTCGCGCAAGCCCTCCGCGCGACGAAACGATGCGAGCGGGACTCGCAACGGAGTCCAGGCATCCGCCTCCCGCGCCAGTCCCACTCCCGGGGGGAGCAGGAGCTCGAACTCGGGCGGGAGCACACCGACGACGGTCATGGGGGCTCCGCTCAGCCGGATGACTCGTCCGATGGCGCCGGGGTCGCCGCCGAAGCGCCGCTGCCAAAGCGCATGACTCAACACGAGCGCGCTCGGTGGTGGTGTGAACGCGGTGTCCTGAAGGGCACCCGGCGAGAGCAGGGCCTCATCGGGCAGGAAGGTCCGTCCCGCGACCGGATCTACGCCCAGTACGGAAAAGAAGTCGGGAGTCACCAGCCCGACCCGCGCATGCTCCTCGGCCCCCTGATCCTCGAGCACGAGATCGACGGTTCCGTTCGTGAACGCGAACCCTTCGAAAGAAGCGGCCGCGCTCTCGAACTCGACGACATCGGGTCCGGAGATTCGAGCTCGCTCGGTGCCCAGCCCGAGCATCCGATGCCAGAGGAGTACGAGGCGGTCGGGGTCTCGATACGGAGGTGTCTCGATCAGCACCGCGTCCACGACGCTGAAGATCGCGCTACTCGACCCGATCCCGATGGCGAGGGTGAACACCGCGACGAGCGTGAATCCCGGGCTCTTGCACAGGGCTCGGGCCGCGAAGCGCAGATCCCGCCAGACCGATTCCATCACCCGTCCTCGCGGCGCATCCCGTTCGCGAGATCCCTTCGGGCTGGCGGCATCCCGTCGACCCGAGAGCTCTTGACCCCCAGGCGCTCACTCATACCGGAGCGTCTCAATCGGGTCGACCCGCGTCGCCCGGCGCGCCGGCCAGTAGCAGGCGAACAGGGCCGTGCCGGCAAGTAGGACGGAGACGGCCGCCAGCGTGAGCGGGTCGTTCGGCGCCACCTCGAACAGCAGACTCGAGAGCGCGCGGCTCGCGGCAATCGCACCCAGAAAGCCCAACGCCAGACCGAGGACGGTCAGCAGGGCGCCGCGGCGCATCACGACCCCGAGTGCGTCGACAGGGCGGGCGCCGAGCGCCATGCGAATCCCGATCTCGCGCGTGCGATGCCCGACCGTGAACGCCATCACGCCGTAGATGCCGACCGCGCCCAGCACCAGCCCCAACGCGGCGAACGCGCCCAGAAGCCAGCTCAGGAAGCGCTGCGGTCCGATGCTCGCGGCGAACACGTCTTCGAGCGACGCGAGCTGGGACACCGGAAGGTCCGGGTCGATCGACCAGACCGCTTCCCGGAGATCGTCGGCGAACGGCGTCGGCTCGCCCTCGGTGCTGACCACGAGGCTCATCGCCCTGCCGGTGCGCTGTGCGGCGGGAACGAAGATCTCGGGTATCGGGACCTGCGTGAGGCTCCGTGTGCGCACCGTGCCGACCACGCCGACGATCGTCCACCACGGAGATTCCGGATCGCGAACGCCGCCCACCTTGATGCGCTTCCCGATCGGATCCTCGTTTACGAAGTGCGCGTCGACGAGCGACTGGCTGACGACGGCCACCGGGAGCGTCCCCTCTCTGTCCGTCTCGTCGAGGAATCGACCACGGATGAGAGGAATCCCCATGGCCCGGAAGAATCCGGCTGTCGCCCTCCACCAGTCCGCCGCGGGCTCCTGGCCCTCCGGTGGAAGTCGACCCTCGATGCCGAAGCTGATGTCGTTGATGTTGCCGCTCAGCGGAAGGACCGTGGCCGCTCCCACGTCGTGGACTCCGGGGCGCGTCCGGAGACGCTCCTCGAGCTGTCCCCAGAAGGCCGCGGTGCTCGCCAGATCGGGATACCGGGTCGATGGGAGGAGGATCCGCGCGCTGAGGGCGTTCTCGACACGGAAGCCGGGGTCTACGCTCTGGATCTGATTGAAGCTGCGGAGCAACAGCCCGGCGGCCACGAGTACCGCCATGCCCATCGCGAGCTCGACGACCACGAGCGCGCCGCGCAGTCGCGCGCCCGCTCCCGACGATGAGCCGCGTGCGCCCTCACGAAGCGCATCGCCGGCGTTCTTCGAAAGCGTCAGCGCCGGAGCGAGGCCGAACAGCAACCCGGTCACGATCGATGCGCCGAGCGCGAATGCGAACACGGTCGGGTGAAGCCCGATGTCGGCCACGCGGGGCATACCTGCCGGCGCGAAACGGACGAGCAACTCGGTGCCCCACACACCGATGCCGAGACCGAGGACCCCGCCCGCGACCGCCAGGACGACGCTCTCGGTGAGGAGTTGGCGTGCCAGCCGACGCTGGCCGGCTCCGAGGGCCGCGCGCACGGCCAGCTCCCGCTCGCGCACGGATGCACGCGCGAGGAGGAGGTTCGCCACGTTCGCGCACGCGATGAGCAGCACGAGCCCCACGGCACCCAGAAGCACCCACAGTGCCGTGCGAGCCGGCCCGACCACCGTGTCCCGAAGCGGGGTGAGCGTCACCTCGACATCCCGGTAGTGGATCGGATGCTCCGTCGCGATCCCGGCGGCGACGCGGTCCATGTCGGCCTGAGCCGTCGCCTGCGTCACCCCGTCTCCCAGCCGCGCGATCACTCGAAGGAAGTACCCGCCCCGGTCACTGCGCAGCGGGTCGATCGGGAGCGGGGTCCAGATCTCCGCACCGGTCGCGATCGGGGGACGAAACCCCGGCGGGAGGACTCCGACGACCGTTCGGGAGATCCCGTTCAGTACCAGAGTCTGTCCGAGGATCTCGGGATCGGCCCCGAAGCGCCGACTCCAGAGCCCGTGGCTGAGGACCACGACGTTGCTGTTGTCGGGCGTTTCCTCTTCGGGGAGGAAGGTACGCCCCATGGCCGCTCCCACTCCGAGGACGGAGAAGTACCCCGGGGTCACCGCCGCTCCGGCCAGCACCTCGGGGCGGTCCACGCCGGTGAGGTTCGGCCCCCACCCCGTGATCGCGGTCATGCCGTCGAAGGTCTGGTTCCTCTCCCTCCAATCGAAGAAGGTCGAGCGTCCCGTCCACTCGAAGACCGGCCCGTCGCGTCGCTCGTGGTTCTCCCACACGGTTACCAGCCCGCCCGGCTCCGCATAGGGCAGCGGCCGCAGCAGAACCCCGTATACGACGCTGAAGATCGCCGTATTGACTCCGATCCCGAGTGCCACGGTGAGCAGCGCGACGACGGTGAAGCCGGGATTCACACGCAGCGAGCGCAGCGCGAACCGAAGATCCTGCCTCAATCTGTCCATGTTCACTCCACGCGGAGGGCCACGACCGGGTCCACCTCGGTTGCGCGCCTGGCCGGGAGGTAGGTCGCGGCCAGCGCCACGACGGCCAGCAGCAGCGCGACGCCGACGAAGGTGAGCGGGTCCGTGGCGCTGATCCCGAACAGCAGGCTCGACATCAGCCGGGTGAGCCCGAGGGACCCCGCGAAGCCGATGGCGATCCCGATGCCCGTGAGCTGTATGCCGCGAATCATGACCTGTCGAAGTACGTCGTCGTTGCGGGCGCCCAACGCCATCCGGATCCCGATCTCGTGCGTGCGGGTGCGGGTCGTGTAGCTGATCACCCCGTAGATGCCGACCGCGGCCAGAACGAGCGCGATCACCGCGAAAGTCCCCAGCAGCCACAGGTTGAATCGACGCGCCGCGACAGACTTGGCGAGCAATTCCTCGAGTGTCGCTGTCCGGTAGAAGGTCTGCAACGGATCGAGAGCCCAGATCTCGCTCTGGATCGGCTGGATGTACGCGGCCGGATCACCGTCGGTCCTGGCCACGAAGGTCATCGACCCCATGGAGGTTTGTGCCGCCGGGAGGAAAATCTCGGGACGCGAGTCATGGTCGAGGCCGTCGTGTCTGACCTGGCCCACCACCCCGACGATCTCCCACGACACAGGCGTCGATCCCGCGTCGCCTTCGTCGCCACCCTCGTCGGCGCCCGCCCCTTCATCATCGTCCACCAGCTGCACGCGGTCTCCGATAGGGCTCTCGTTGGGCCAATGCCGGCGGGCGAGCGATTCCGTGATCACGGCCACACGCACGCCATCGGCATTGTCCGAGTCTTCGAACGTGCGCCCGTCGAGCACGGGGATTCGCATGGTGCGGAAGTAGTCCTCGCTCGCGATCGCGAGGAACGTGTTCGGCGCGTCCTGAGGTCTCGCGAGCGCGCGGCCCTCGATGTGGAACTGCTGCTGGATGGCGATGTTGGCCTCGATCAAGGGCATCGCCGATACGACCCCGGCCGATTGCACGCCCGGCAGCGCCCGGATCCGGTCGAGCGCCTCCGCGAAGTACTGCTGCCGCTCCTGCGGTGTCTCGTCGTCCTCGTATCGGAAGATCTGAAGCGCCGCGACGTTCTCCTTTTCGAACCCGGGGTCGACTCCCAGCAGGCTCACGAAGCTGCGGGCGAGGAGGCCGGCACCCACGACGAGAACCACCGACAGAGCCACTTCGACGACCACCATGCCGTTCCGGATCCGCCGGCGCGCCGACCCCGCCGTAACCGTGCGGATGTCCTTCATCGAGCCCTGTAGATCGGGTCTCGAGAAGTGGAGCGAGGGCAAGATGCCGAATAGCAGCGCGGTGCCCACCGCGAGCGAAACCGCGAAGCCGAGCACGCGCCCGTCGACCCGGATCTCGTCCATGCGAGGCAGCTCGCTCGGCCCCAGCGCGACGATCAGATCCACCGTCCAGTTCGCGAGCAGGATCCCGATCACGCCTCCGATCAGCGCCAGCGCCGCGCTCTCGGTGAGGAGTTGGCGGATCAGACGGCCTCGACCGGCGCCAAGCGCGGCGCGAATCGCGAACTCCGACTCGCGCTCGGTGCCGCGCGCGAGCAGCAGGCTGGCCACGTTCGCGCAGGCGATCAGCAGCAGGAACACGACCGCCCCCTGAAGGACGAGAAGTGCGGTGCGAGCGCCCCCCACGAGATGGTCCCGCAGCGGTACGACGTTAGCCCGGATCGTCTCGTTGGTCTCCGGATAGTCTTCCGCAAGGCGCCCCGAGATCGCGTCCATCTCGGCCTGCGCCTGCGCGATGGTGACGCCGGGCTTGAGCATCGCCACGACGTTCCACCACCGGCTCCCGCGCGTGTACTGCTCCCATCCCTGCAGCACGAGCGGGATCCACGCGTCGCGCTCCTCGACCGAGGGGCTGAAGTGCGGGTTGAAGGACCGTGGCACGACCCCCACCAGCGTGTACGGCTCGCCATCCAGCTCGATGGCCTGGCCGACGAGGCCCTGGTCCGCGCCGAAGCGACGCTCCCAGAGCCGTTCTCCGATCACGACGAACTTGCCGTCGGCGTAGTCTTCGGGCAGAAAGGTGCGACCGTGCAGGGCCGTGGTCCCGAAGGCCTCGAAGAAGTCCTCCGTGACCCGCGCCGAGAAGATCACCTCCGGTCGCTCGACGCCCGTGAGGTCCAGGCTGTACGGATCGGCCGCCGCGATCGCCTCGAACGATTCGCCCTGTTCCCGCCAGTCGAAGAAGTTCGCCGGCGCGACGTCATCGCGCTCGAGCCCGGACTCCCGGTTGTTTTCCCAGATCGTCACGATCCGGTCCGCTTCGCCGTACGGCAGCGCGCGGATCACGAGCGTGTCCAGCACACTGAAGATCGCCGTGGCGGCACCGATCCCGAGCGCGATGACGAGCACCGCGGTGAGGCTGAAGCCGGGCCGGCTCCAGAGTTGGCGGACCGAGAACTTGAGGTCGTGAAACAACTCAGCCATCAGATTCTCCTTGCCACAGGAGGGTGTTCGACATGGTCAGTCGTTCAGGCCCGCGGGTCGCTCGGCCCGCAAACCGGTCACCGGACCCGTGCGGTCGGTCATTCCGCCCGCAGGGCCACCAGCGGGTCCACGCGCGAAGCGCGGATCGCGGGAACCACACACGCGAGAAGGGCCACGCCGGCGAGCAACGCAGAGACGGCCGCGAAGGTGATCGGGTCGGTGGGACTCACCTCGAACAACAGGCTCTGGAGCAGCCCCGTCGCCAGAAACGCCAGAAATCCGCCCAGGAGGAGGCCGACGAGCGCGAGGCCCATCCCCTGTCGGATCACGAGTCGAAGGACATCGGGAGCCCGGGCGCCGAGCGACATGCGGAGGCCGACCTCGCGCGTGCGTTGAGCGACGTTATAGGACAGCACCCCATAGATCCCGATCGCCGACAGGAGGAGCGCCACCGCGGCGAACATGCCCACGAGGATCGTGCGGAAACGCTCCGGCGCGACCTCCGCCGAGCGGATCTGCGTCAGCGTCTCGACGCCCTCGATCGGCAGGTCGGAATCGATCGCCCAGATCTGTTCCTGGATCGCCCCCAACAAGAGGGTCGGCTCGACGGAGGCTCCGACCACGATGTTCATGTCGGAGAACGGGAACTGAGGGTGCGAGAAGTAGAGCGCCGTGGGGACGGACTCCGTGAAGCCGTCCATCTTCACGTCCGCCACGACCCCCACGATCTCGAACTCGCCCGGCAGGTTCTCCCACCAGGGGCTCCTCACCACGGTGTGACCGAGCGCGTCACCATCGGGGAAGAAGGTCCGCTCGAACGACTCGTTCACCACCACGACGCCCGGCGCTCCGGCGAGATCGGTGTCCGAGATGTCGCGTCCCTTCAGGAGCTGCGTGCCGACGGTCCGGAAGTACCCGGGCGTGACGGGACGCAGCCGCGCTTCGGGCCGCTCGCCCTCGGGCGGCTCGAACACGCCCTTGATGATGAAGCTGGACTCCCAACCGCCCGAAAGCGGGTGCATGTAAGCCGAGGCCACCGACGTGACGCCGGGCAACCCCTCGAGGCGTCGCTCCGCCTCCTCGTAAAAGGCGATCACCCGCTCGCCATCGGGGTCTCCCTGATTCCAGTACTGGCCGCTCGGGAGCGCGATCGGGACGACGAGGACGTTCTCGGCCGAGAATCCGGCGTCCACCCGCTGTAGACGCAGGAAGCTGTTGACCAGGAGACCGGCGGACACCACGGCGACCAGGGCCAGCGCGACCTCGAGGATGACCACGCCCTGCGCGAGGCGGGCGCGCCGACGCCCGGCGGCGTATCGCCCCCCTTCCTTGAGCCGGGACTGGAGGTCGACACGCGCGGCCTGCAGGCTCGGGAGGAGTCCGAATACCAGGCCTGTCACGATCGTGATCAGCGCGGCGAACCCGAGCACTCGCCCGTCTAACGAGACGGTCTCGAGTCGCGGGATTCCCGCCGGGGCGAGCGCCTGCAGGAGCCTGAGCCCGGCGCCGGCGACGGCTATGCCGACGATCCCCCCGATGCCCGCGAGCAACAAGCTCTCCGTACCGAGCTGGCGGATGATGTGACGTCGCTCGGCACCGAGGGCGCTTCGGACCGCCACCTCCCGGCTGCGCTCGGTGGCACGCGTGAGCAGGATGTTGGCGACGTTGGCGCACGCGATCAGCAGGACCAGGCCAACCATCCCGAAGACCGCCCACAAGGTGGAGCGCACACCGCCGACCGTCAGCTCGTGAACCGGCTCGAGGTACGCGCCGCGGTTCGTGTTGAACTCGGGGTACTCCTCGGCGAGCCGGGCGGCAATCGTGCCCACCTCCGCGTCCGCCCGCTCGAACGGGACGTCGCCCTTAAGACGGGCGATCGTGAACACGCGGTGCGCACCGCGCGAGTCCGCGCCGAACTGAGGCTCGAGCGGTGCGAAGACCGCGGCCGGACCCCACTCGAAGCCTCGCGGCATGACGCCGATGATCTCGAACGGTCTCCCGTCGAGGACCAGCGTGCGACCCAGGGCGTCGGGGTCAGCCCCCATCCGATCCGTCCAGAACGCGTGCGTGAGCACGAGAACGTCGGGGCCGTCGACACGATCCTCCTCCGGGAGGAAGCCCCGCCCGAGGGCAGGTTGGATCCCCAGGACTCCGAAGAGATCGTGCGTGACGCGGCCGACGGGGACGCGGACCGGCTCCCCGCCGTATCCGGTGAGCGTGTACGTCTGCTGCGACGATCCGGCGAGCGTCACGAACGACGTCGCCTGCTTCTCGAAGTCGAGGAAGTCGGGGTACGAGGCCCAGCTGGAGCCGCTCCTCAGACCGGTTTCGTCCCCCCACAGGACGACGAGCCGATCGGGCTCCTCGTACGGGAGCGGCCGGAGCAGGACGCCGTCCACGACGCTGAAGATCGCCGTGTTCGCGCCGATGCCGAGCGCAAGGGTGAGCACCACGACGACCGCGAAACCGGGCTTGCGGCGTAGCTGGCGGGCGGCATAGCGCAGGTCTTTCAGAACGTCGTACATCGCTCGGCCTTTGATCGGGGTACGGGTGGGCTGGCGGGCCGTCTCTCTACGGGCGGCCCGCCACGGTCCAGATTTGGCTGGCGGTCAGGTCGCGATCTCCCAGCCGCTCTCTCGCAACTCTTCGATCGCGCGCTCGGCGTGCTCCTCCTCCTCGACGATCCGTCCGTCGAACAGGTGGATCGTGCGCTCCGCGTACTCGGCGTATCGCGGGTCGTGCGTGACCATACAGATGGTCGCCCCTTCCTCGTGGAGCTCCTTGAGGAGGTCCATCACGGCACCGCCGTTGCGGGAGTCGAGGTTTCCGGTCGGCTCATCCGCCAGGAGGATCAGGGGATCGCCGACCACCGCACGCGCGACGGCCACCCGCTGCTGCTGGCCACCCGACAGCTGCGCCGGGTAGTGGTTCCGGCGGTGAGACATCCCCACGCGCTCGAGCGCGTCCAGCGAGCGCGCTTTGCGGTCGCTGGCCGTGATGCCGTCGCGGTAGGTGAGGGGAAGCTCGACGTTCTCGTACACGGTGAGATCACCGATCAGGTTGAACGCCTGGAACACGAACCCGATGTGGCGATTCCGGATCCGCGCGCGTTGGGATGCGGAGAGCTCGGCGACCGGCTGCCCGTCGAGCAGGTATTCTCCGCCCGTGGGCGTATCGAGCAGCCCGAGCAACGACAGCAGCGTCGACTTGCCGCAACCGGATGGGCCGGCCACGGACAGGAACTCTCCCTCCGGTATCTCCAGATGGATGTCGGCGAGCGCGTGGGTCTCGACCTCGTCCGTATAGAACACCTTCGTGACGCTCTCCAGCGCGATCAGGGCGCCGGCGTCCACGTTCGAATCGTTGCTGCTCATCTGTTCACCTTTCCGGTCAGTTCTTTCTTGGGCCCTGCCCTCCGCTCAGCGGATGCGGACGCGATCGGCGTCATCCCAGCGGGACATGTCCGCCAGGATGATCTGGTCTCCCTCCTGGAGACCCTCGATGATCTCGATCTGGTTCACGGAGCTGCGGCCGAGCCGCACCGTGACGCGCACCGCCTCATCCTCGCCCTCGAGCACGCGGAACAGGCTCACGGTGCTGTTGGCTTGCCCGTACGCGGGTCGGTCGACGAAGAGCACGTCCTGCAGGCGCTCCAGCTCGATTGTGCCGTCCACGCTCAAGTCGGGGCGGGCGCCCTGCGGCAGCTGTTCCGTGATCCGCACCTCGACGAGGACAGACCCGCCCTGCACGTTGGGGTCGACTCGACGCACGGATCCGCCGATCGAGTCCGTTCGCGTGTCGATGATCGCGGGCTGGCCTATCTGGACGTCGCGCGCCTGCGTCTCGGGGATTCGGAGCTCGGCTTTGAGGCGGCCGGGCTGCGCGACGCGCGCGAGCGTCGTGCCGGGCATCACCCACTGTCCGACTTCCAGGGTGAGGTCCTGCAGCACCCCCGGAGCGCCGGCCACGATTCGCATCGACTCCACCCGCCGCAGCTGGTAGGCGACGATCGACCCTAGCCGCGTCACCTGCTCTTCCTGAACGGCCAGCTGGCTGTCGACCGTCTGCTTCAGGAGCTCGAGCCGGCCTCCCTCGGTGTCGAGTCGCACCTTCGCCGCTTCCGCCCGCTCGATCGCCCGGCTCGCTTCGTTACGCGACACGGTCTGGTTGGCAACGAGCTCCTCGTACGCGGCGGCCTCCCTCTCCGCGTCCTGGTAATCGGCCTGTGCGCTCGCCACCGCCGCCTCCTGCTGCAGCATCATGGTCCCGAGGCTACGGCGGAGCTCGACGAGCCCCGCGCGCGCCGCGGTCAGCTGCTGCTGGGCCTGGAGCGACTCGAGCTCGACGTCCGGATTGGAGAGAACGACGAGGACGCTCGTGTCGGCGACCGTTGCTCCGGGGTCGACGAACACCTGCTCGACCCGACCGCCGGTCATCGCCGAGACGAAGACCATCTGCTCCGGGACGAGGGTGCCGGGGCCGCGGACCTCGCGCACGAACGACCCGCGCTCCACCGTGCCGAAGAGGAGGATGTCGCGGTCGACGGAAGGTGCGGCCGGCTCCAGCCGTGCGAAGAAGATCGTGACGAGCGCGAGCGCGACGGCGCCGAGCCCGATGTAGATGTTCCGCTTCGTCTTGCCCTTCGGCGCACGCCGCACGTCCATCCCGGGGCCGCCGCCGCCGATATCGATGCGCGAGCCGCCGCTTCGCTCGCGGCCGCTACGCTCACGGCTCCGGCGCGGCTCGTCTTGTGGTGATTCGCCAACCAGCTTCATTGGATCGTGCTCTGCCTTCCCCTACCGGGTGGTCGCCTCCACTTTCCAAAGGCAACTGCGGTGCCAACCTGAGCGGCCATTCGAAGTCGCCTTCCCCTATGATGTTACGTGTGGATGCGCGATCGGTTTCGTCGTCGGGATTCGCGCGGTCGCGGGATGGGGTGTTCGAATCCGGACACCGGGAGCTCGGTCCGCTCCGCCCACCGGGAGCTCGGTCCGCTCCGCCCACGGCTTACACTACGTGCGCACTCCATGTACGCGTCGACGCGTGTGCAAGGCCGTCCGAGCCGATCGTCTTTGAAGGTAAGGACCCGAAGTGCAGGTCCCCGAAATACGTACCCGAAGAGTGGAGATGATCGATGAGGATCCGCGTGCTTGCAGGGGCTTTCGCGCTCGCTGTCGTAGCCCCCGCGTCCTACTGGGTAGCTGCGGCCGCCACCGTCGAGACGACGGACCCGTCTGCGACCGTCGAAGGCACCACCGTCATCGCTGAAGCGCCCATCACGTTCGAAGGTGTCGTGCGCGATTCCAGGACCGGACGCCCGATCGCGGGCGTGCAAGTGTTCCTGACGGGCACCACACACGGTATGCTCACGGACGGTGCTGGCCGGTACACGATCGAAGTGGACGACGACGCGCTGGTGGGAGCGAGCGTCACGCTTCGCGCGCGGCTCATTGGGTATCAGGAGGCCGAGAAGACCGTGCGAGTGGTTGGCCCGACCGTAAGAGCCGACTTTCTTCTCGATCAAGCCAGAGTCGAGCTGCAGGATGTGATCGTGAGCGGGGAGGACCGCGAGAGACCCGCCCCGGCAGCCGCGACCGAGGTCACGCAAAAAACCGCCGGCGTCATGATGCAGAACGCGCAGGCCTTCGCCCGTCGCTCGATCTCGGGACTCCCGGGCCGCTACAACCCGAACTTCCACACCGAGAGCTACGCCCGGATCGAGGAGAACGAGTGGCTCGCAGCGGCGATCAACCCCCTCTCGACCTTCTCGATCGACGTAGACCGGGCGTCGTATTCGAACATCCGCCGCTTCATTCAGAACGGTGACCGTCCACCGATCGACGCGGTGCGGATCGAGGAGATGATCAACTACTTCGCGTACGACTACCCCCAGGCGCGTGGCGACCACCCGTTCACGGTCGCGACCGAGGTCACCGGAGCTCCCTGGAATCCGCGCCACCACCTCGTGCGGATCGGTGTACAGGGGCGTCGTGTGGATCTCGAGGAGCTCCCGCCCAGCAACCTGGTCTTCCTGCTGGACGTCTCGGGCTCCATGCAACCCGCGAACAAGCTTCCTCTCCTGAAGAAGTCGCTCCGCATGTTGGTCAACGAGCTTCGGCGCGACGACCGCGTGGCGATCGTCGTGTATGCGGGGGCGGCCGGGCTCGTCCTTCCCTCCACAGCCGGCAGCCGCAAGGAAGAGATCCTCGATGCGATCGAGAATCTCGAGGCCGGTGGGTCGACGGCCGGCGGTGCGGGACTGCGGCTCGCCTACAAGGTGGCGGCCGAGAACCACATCCGGGGCGGGAACAACCGCGTCATCCTGGCGACCGACGGCGATTTCAACATCGGCGCGTCGAGCGATGCCGAGATGACCCGGCTTATCGAAGAGAAGCGAGAGCAGGGCACCTTCCTCACGGTGCTCGGCTTCGGGATGGGTAACCTCAAGGACTCGAAGATGGAGGCGATCGCCGACCACGGGAACGGGAACTACGCCTACATCGACCACCTGCTCGAGGCTCGCAAGGTGCTCGTGACCGAGATGGGTGGCACGCTGCTCACGATCGCCAAGGACGTGAAGATCCAGGTCGAGTTCAATCCGGCGCGCGTGCAGGCGTACCGGCTTATCGGGTACGAGAATCGCCTGCTGGCAGCCGAGGACTTCAACGACGATACGAAGGATGCGGGAGAGCTGGGTGCCGGGCACTCGGTGACCGCGCTGTACGAGGTCGTGCCGGTGGGCGCGCCGCCCGTCGAAACCGGCTCCGTGGATCCGCTCCGCTACAGCCAGCCAAGCGGTCTGGAGGGCGATCGCGAGGCGTCGGTGGACTTCGGTGAGTCGAGCGACGAGCTCATGTTCGTGAAGCTCCGCTACAAGGCGCCCGACGGCGAGCGTAGCCGATTGATCGAGCACCCGGTGCGGGAGCGCGTGGTGGAAGCCTCGATAGATCTTCGCTTCGCGGCATCCGTCGCCGCCTTCGGGATGCTCCTCCGTGAGTCGGAGCACTGCCGCGACTTCACCCTCCGCGACGTGTTGCGGCTCGCGCGAGGAGCGCTCGGTGACGACGAGCACGGCTATCGCGCCGAGTTCGTACGGCTCGTATCGGCCGCTCAGGAGCTGGAGTTGCTGGAGACCGAGACGTACTGAGGTCGTCAGCGGACGAACAGTGGGGAAGGGAGCCGCTGGGTGGGAGGGAGCCGTGGTGCGGGGCTCCCTCCCCCGCACCACGTCAGACCCCCTCATCGCGGGTTACTGCGGCAGCAAGACCGAGTCGATCACGTGAATCACACCGTTGCTGGCCTCGATGTCCGTCTGGACGATCGCAGCAGCATCGACCCTCGGCACTCCACCGTCGAGGCTGACCGAGAGCGTCTGCCCCTGAACGGTCGGGAGAGTCTCGGAAGCCAGCACGTCCGCGGCTAGAAACCGGCCCGGGACTACGTGGTAAGTCAGGATCGCGATCAGCTGATCTTGGTTTTCGGGCAGAAGAAGGCTCTCCACAGTACCCGCCGGCAGCTGTGCGAATGCGTCATCCGTGGGCGCGAACACGGTGAACGGTCCCTCACCCTTGAGCACGTCGACCAGATCCGCGGCCTGGACCGCAGCGACTAAGGTGTTGAAGACACCTGCCGCAACCGCCGTGTCGACGATGTCGGGTGTCTCCGGCGCCATCATCTCGTCGTCATCGCAGCCGACGACCGCGATCGAGAGCACGAGCGCCAATACGGCGCCAAACGCACGAATCTTCATTGTGTCCTCCTCGGCTCGGTTTGTTGTCTAGTGTGTGTCCAGTACAATAACGGACACGCCGAGGAGTGTCAACCCACTGTCATGGACATTCACTGTACAATTCGTGGACGGGAGATCTGTCACGCCCCTCAGGGGCCGGGAGCGGGCTCGGTGGCGGAGGCCAGCAGCGCATCGAGGAACGGCATCATGACATTGCGACGCTGACCGCCGAAGATGTTCCAGCTATTGATCACGCCTACGAGGTCATATTCGGGGATCACGAACAGGTACTGCCCGCCGAAGCCGAGCCCCGCCCACACATGGGCACCGTCTCGATGCAATCGCCACCACTGGTAGCCGTACCCGAAGCCCGCCGAATTGACGCGCTCGACCCGGCGGGCGGTCGCGGCTCGGACCCACTCCGCGGGCAGGATCTCTCGGCCGTCCCATACGCCGTCACGGAGGAACAGATAGCCGATCTTGGCCAGGCTCTCCGCCTCCAGGTAGAGGC
This sequence comes from Gemmatimonadota bacterium, assembly GCA_039588275.1. Lineage (GTDB taxonomy): Bacteria > Gemmatimonadota > Gemmatimonadetes > Palauibacterales > Palauibacteraceae > JBDHAC01. The sequence goes on along the minus strand of JBDHAC010000036.1, from coordinate 5,207 downwards.
CGCCCTCCGTATCGGGGTAGCCTTTCGGGGTCTTCTTCCAGTGGTAGTCGGGTATGCCGAGCGGTCCGAACAGGTGCTCCTCCGCGTACTCATCGATGAAGCGGCCGGTCGCGCTGTGCATAACCCCCGACATCAGATGGCTACCGCCGCTGTTGTACACCCACTTCTCGCCCGGGTCGGCGTCCATCGGCTGGTCCAGCGTGAACTGGATCCAATCATCGCTCCCCTCGAGCTGGAGCGTCGTGTTCGTCTCGTTGAACGGGCGGTCGTGCTCGTGCCACTCGATCCCCGATCGCATCGTAAGGAGGTCATCCAGCGTCACGCGCGCCAGCCGTGGATCGGCTCCCGACGTGTCGTAACCCTCGAAGAACGTGAGTAGCGGGACATCGGTCCCGGCGATCTCCCCCCGGCCGATCGCGATCCCGATCAAGGTCGAGGCGATCGACTTGGTGACCGATTGGAGCGTGTGCACGTCGCGTCCCCGGTGCCACGGATGGAAGTCGGGGTGGAAGTAGTTGAACTGGTGCGGGCGCCCGCCACCGGCCAGCGCATCGGTCGTGGATGTGTGCCGATCCCGACTGATCTCCGGGTAGTCGTTCTCGTACCGCTCGCTCACGACCAGATAGCCGTTCTTCACGACGACCAGCCGGTCGATGTAGCCGTACGCCCCCGCAAGAATATCGCGGTGCAGCTCGCCGAGAGGCGCGGGCTCGAGGCCTTGCGCTTCGGGCGTGGAGGTCGCCCAGTCCGAGGTGGGCCACGGCGCGTCCTGGGCAAGGGCTGGGGCCGCGCACAAGACGGCGAGCGAGCAGAGGCCGATGGCAACGGTAGAAACCCGGGGGACCGTTCGCGTGCGCAAGACACTTCCTTTCGCGAAGCCGTGGATGATCGCTGGCCAGGTCTGAGAAAACTCGCGACAGGGCGTCGGGTTCCGCTCAGGCGAGGTCGAGATCGCCGAGCGAGGCAGGGGCGCGCGTTCAGAACCGGTTGATGGTGGTACAACTCCAACCGCGGGTGTGAAGAGGACGGGACGTTTCAGCTGAAAACGCACCGCTCGATCAACAGGCTCTCAACCCGCTGGAGGCGGGAGGGGGGGACCGGTTACGCCCCCCCTACTCGACGAACGCCCACAGTAACTCCCGACTCGCGTCGTCCAGTTGGCGTGGATCCGTCACGTGGTACAGGTCTCCCGCCACGTCCCGGATCAAAAAGCCGCCACCGGGGACTTCGCGCGGCCAGTCATCCAATCGGGTCTGGAACGAGCGCGGACCTTGTTTCGTGCGGACTCTCCAGGTTCGTATCTCCACCTCCTCGTCTACGGTCTCGATGCGCTCCACCTGGAGCACGAACCCCGCCTCCGCCAGCGCGTCCTCGAGCGCCTCCCGGGAGGCGCGCTCCAGAGTGCGTAGGTCGGGTACGAGAGCGAACTCGTTGTTCTCGTGATCGAGGAGCGACACGAACCGGGTCGGTTCGGACCACGGAAAGCACCGCCGCACCCAAACGGGGCGGGTCTCGCCGTCTCGCTCGGCCCACAGCTGGCCGTCCACCCGGCGCTCGATGCGAAGCGTCCGTCGCTTGTCCGGCTTCGCGTTCATCTGATTCCTCCTTTCTCCTCGCGAGGCGCGTGCGGGTGCCCCGGCCGGGCACCCGCGGGTCATCACGCCAGCTCCACCTGCAACTCGTGCAGGCGGCGGTAGAGGCCATCCGGCACGGCCAGAAGCTCTGCGTGCGTGCCGGCCTCCACGATTCTTCCGTCCTTCACCACCAGCAGACGGGTGGCCTTGTGCAACGTCGACAGCCGATGGGCGATGGCGAACGTGGTCCGGCCCGCCACTAGGCGGTCCATCGCCTCCTGGATCTTGCGCTCCGTCTCCGTGTCCACCGCCGACGTCGCCTCGTCCAGGATCAGGATGCGCGGGTCGTTCAGGATCGCCCGCGCGATCGACACCCTCTGCCGCTGGCCCCCGGACAGCGTCTGGCCACGCTCGCCCACGATCGTGTCGTAGCCCTGTCCCAGCTCGAGGATGAACTCGTGCGCGTTGGCCGCGATCGCGGCCTCGACCACCTCATCCACGCTGGCCTCGGGTCGGCCGTAGCGGATGTTCTCCAGCACCGTCCCGTGAAACAGGTACGGGTCCTGGAGCACCATCCCGACCTGACGCCTGTAGTGGGTCGTATCCAACCGCCGGAGATCCACCCCGTCGATCAGGACCCGGCCACCCGTGGGCTCGTAAAAGCGCGCGATCAGGCTCACGATCGTCGTCTTCCCGCCTCCCGACGGCCCGACGAGCCCGATCATCTCGCCCGGCTGGACGTCGAAGCTCACGCCCTTGAGCACGAGCTGGATGCCGTCGTAGCCGAACGTCACGTCTTCGAACGCGACTCGACCCTCGACCGGCTCCAGGCGTACCGCATCCGCCGCGTCCACGATCTCGGGCTCCGTGTCCAGCACCTCGAACACGCGGTGCGCCGAGCTGGTCGCGCGATTAATCGTGCGCGCCATCTGACCGATGATCTCGATCGGTTGCACGAACATCGTCGTGTAGAGCAGGAACGACACGAAGGTCCCCGCGCTCAGCGTCGGCTCACCCGAGTCCAACAGCCTCGGGATGGCGAATGCCCACACGGCCACCGTCGTCCCGTGCACCGCGAGCATCAGCGCCGGCCAGAACGTGGTCCAGATGTAGTGAATTCGGTTGTATTCCTCCGTCACGTCGTAATTGCGCCGGTTGAACCTCCCTTTCTCGCGCTCCTCCTGACCGAACGCCTTCACGACGCTCATTCCCGGGATCGTGTCCGAGAGCACATCGGTCACCTTCGACCACTTCCTCCACGCGCGAACGAACACGCGGCTGAGCGACTCACCGTGGCGGTAGATCGCCCAGCAGAAGACCGGAACCGGAAGCGTCATCACGAGCCCCAGCTTCCAGTCGAGCGTCAACAGGACGACGCTCAGGCCGAGCAGCATCACGGCCGACAGCGACACGTCCACGACGCCGAACGCGAGGAAGTCCCAAAGACGGTCCGTGTCGGAGCTGACGCGCGTGATCAGGCTGCCGGTCTTCTTGCGCGAGTAGAACGACAGGCTCAGTCGCTGCAGGTGCTCGTACAGCTCCGTGCGGAGATCGCGCGCCACCCACTCTCCCAGGACCGACATCATCCGCAGACGCAGCACGGCCCCGGCCTGGCGCACGACGTACACGAGCGCCATGGCCCCGACCGCGAGCCAGGCCACGAGGGCCCCCTGTCCCACCGGGATGAGCCCCTCCTGGACCGGCCGCACGACGCGATCGATCAGATATCCCGCCAGGTACGGAGGGATCAGGCTCACCAGCGTGATCACCCCCGCCGCAGTGAACCCGATCGTCAGCTGCCGCCGGTAGGGCCTCAGGTAACCGAGAAGCCTCCAGATCACCGCCATCCGATTACCGGCAACGAGGGCCTGCGCTTCGCGGATGGGCGCGGCCACGCTGCGCGCGTACTCCGCATCGGCGTCGAAGGTGGCTTCGGAGCCGGATCCGCCACCCGCATCGGCGTCGAACCCGCGCGGTCCGTCCTCGAGGACGAACTTCAGGTTCTCCATCGCCCGTCTCTGACGGTGCGTGAAGCGCACCTGGAGCAGCGCCGGCTCGTCCGGATCGCCGAGCAGCGTCAGGATGCTTCCCGAAAGACCGGGCGCGTCACGCACCGCTTCCACGCGGTGGCGGGACACGTTCTCGACGGCCCATTCGCCGTCTTCGGTTCGGCGCGCGAGTGCCACGCAGCTCGGCCCCAGCGCCAGCCACGCCTCGGTGAGACGCATGCGCGCGTCGAGGTCGGCCATGGCGTAGAGCTGCACCGGCTCCCCGTCCCAGTCCGCCTCGAGCCGCTGCCTCAGATCCCGCGGCAAACGGGCGGGCTGGTCGGTGTAGCGCTCGATGATCGCCCGGTTCTGTGTGTGAGCTTGTCTGAGAGCTTCTTTGGACATCGATCGTGATCCCGTTCGAGTAACCTCTTGAACGATTGCAGCCACCGGATTCGCCCTGGGGGAGCGCGAACCCGTTGGACCTGATCACGTCGATGTGATGTGGGACGTTAGTCGGGTGGCGCCGTCTCCCTCCAAAGCGCTTGCGCGGAAACGCTCACGCTCCGCCGGATTCGAATGAACCCGCCGATGCGCGGCGTAACCGCACCCACCCACGGGGCGACCCCGTGTCGGTGCGCCGGATAGCCGATTGTCTGAGTGATGCTGTTTCTCATCAGGAGACGGCTCCTGTGGGAAAACGATCGCGGCGCAGGTTGCGCCGTTCACTAACAGATAGCCCTACGGGGACATTTCGTCCAGGTTTCAATGAGCGTGGCCCTGAGCGTGACCGTCTGGTGCTGGTGCGCGGCGATCTTGTGCTCGGCGATCGACCGGCGCCGATTTCAAACTCGGCACCGGTGGAAACCGGTGCCGGACACGAACCGGGATGATGAGCACAGAACCGGGGCTGGTGAGCAACATCAGCTGCGATGACAGGCGACGACCGATGAGAAGATCCCTCAGCTACACTACCGCTCTGACACTCGCGGGCTTGGCCGTTCCCACGTCGATTCAGGCCCAAGAGCCGACCGAGGCGCCATCGATCGATGAGGCCGCGCAGACACCCGAGGGGCTGATCGAGGCCCTGTACGGCATGGTGTCGATCGACCCGGGGCCCGAGCCCGATTGGAACATGTTCCGCGACGTGTTCTTGGAGGAAGCGCTGCTCGTATTCTCGCCGAGGGGCAGCCAACCCATGCGACCGATGAGCGTGGATGGCTTCATCCAGGACTGGAAGGATTTCTGGCGCGACTCGGAACTCGAGGAGCGCGGGTTCTACGAGACGATCGCCGCGATGAAGGTGACCGAGTTCGGAAGCCTGGCGCACGCGTTCGTGATCTTCGAGCCTCGCTTCGGCGAGGGCGGGCCCGATATCCGGCTCCGCGGCCTGGACAGCATCGAGCTGTCGCACGACGGGAGCCGCTGGTGGGTCGCCGCGATCACGACCGATTTCGAGGGACCGAACAAGACGATCCCCGACGACATCGTGCGCTGAGCCGGTCAGCTCCGGGCGCTGATTCGCCGGTGCACGTTTCACCTATGAAAGCGAGCGCCGCAAGGGGGCAGACGCTGCCACTACCGCGATCGATGTCGGTTCGACGGCGGTTCCACTCTGTGTGGTGAGACGTAGGGTGTAGGGCGC
>JBDHAC010000035.1:0-34166 GCA_039588275.1 Gemmatimonadota bacterium | reverse complement strand
ATCCCGGTGAACGGACGATATCCGCGGATCATCTCGAGGTCGGTGTTGCAGATCCCGGCCCTGAGCACGCGGATCAGCGCCTCGCCTTCCGCCGCCTCCGGCTCAGGCACCTCTCGTACCGAGACCGCGCTGTCCTCGAGCCACACCCCGATCATCGCGCCCTCCCTCTCACGAGAACCACCCACATACGTCGCGCAGGTCGTAGTACAGCAGTCGCGCCATCACGGTCTCGCGGTAGGCGGCGGTGGAACGGATGTCATCGATGGGCGATACGTCCTCTCGAATGGCGGCGAGTAGATCTCCGGGTCCGGACACCGCCGTTCGCACCTCGAGAAGGGTCTCCACCGCGTGGCAACGGCGCACGGTGGGCGCCACGCTGTTGGCGACTATGCGCCATATACCTCCGTCGCCGACCGGGGCCGACGCTCTGGCCATCGCGAGACCGATCTTGGTGATGGCCTGTGCCGCGCGCGGACCGACCTTCTCGAACCGCTGCCAAACGAACGCACGTCGCGGGATGCGGATCTCGGTGATGAGCTGTTCGGGTCGTCGTCGCATCACCTTGTAGTCCAGGTAGAAGTCGGCGAGGGGAATCTCCTCCTCCCCGTCCACGTCGCGGAGCACGAGGACCGCGTCGTACGCCATCAGCACCGGGACACCGTCGGCGGCGGGCGATGCGTTCACGATGTTACCGGCCCACGTCCCGCGCGCCTGAATCTGGATCGAGCCGACCTGGCGGCCTGCCTCGATCAACATCGGGAACTTCGCCGCGGCCCGCTCATCTTGGATCACGTCCCAATACGTGGTCATCCCACCGAGCACGAGCGCGTCTTCGGTCCAACGGTGAGCCGCGAGCTCCGCGACGCCGGAGAGGTCCAGGTAGGTGCGCTCGTGCGCCTGATGGTGCTGCGGCCAATGGACGAGCAGGTCCGTGCCCCCGGCGAGCGGGATCGCCTCGGGGTGTTCCGCGAGGAGCCCGAGCGCCTCGTCCAGCGAGGAGGGGAGGAGCGCTTTCATTCCCGTGCACTCGGGGGCAGCCGTGTCTCCGACTGCCGTCGGGCTTCCTCATCTTTAAGAGCCGCCTCGACGCCTTCCACGATCCCGTCGTAGCCCGTGCAGCGGCACAGGTTGCCCGCCATCAGCTCGCGGATCGTGTGCTTCTCGAGCAGCTCGGGATGGTCCCGTACCCACACGCCGGTCATTACGACCCCGGGCGTGCAGGCCCCGCACTGCGTGGCGCCGGTCCTGAGGAAGGGGTCCAGCCGCGACGGATCCAGCGACTCGATCGTATCCACGCGACGGCCGCGTACCTGAAGCGCCGGGACGAGACACGAATCGACAGGCAGGCCGTCGAGGAACACGGTACAGGCGCCGCACTCTCCCTCGGCGCACCCCTCCTTTGTTCCGGGCAGATCGACTCGATACCGAAGGAGGTCCAACAGCCGCTCGGCCAGGTCAATCTCGGCCGTGACCTCTTCACCGTTCAGGGTGAAGCGGATCTCCAATCGTCCGTCGATGAGGTCACTCATGCGTCGGCGCACCAGGTCATCGTGCTCCCACCGGTTCCCATCCTGCCGGTTCCCATGCTGCCGGTTCCCATGCTGCCGGTTCCCATGCTGCCACGTGCCACTCTGCCGGTTGGTGCGCCGCCGCTTGCCATCACGCTATCAGGCAGATCGCCGGTCCGTGGCGTCGGCGTCAAGCAGCTCCATGAGCCGTTCCGGGGTCAGCGGGATCGCGCACGGCTCCTCGACGAGGAGGTCCCCGAGCGCGTCGGCGACAGCGTTCGCGACAGCTGGCGGCGGTCCGTTGAGCGGTAGCTCGCCAATGCCTTTCGCGCCCTTGGCCCCGTACGGATAGGGGTTCTCGAGAAAATCCACTCGAATGGGCGGAAGATCGCCGCTCGTGGGGATGATGTAGTTCGTAAGCTGCGTGTTCTCCATCGCGCCGTCCCGGCTCACGACCTCTTCGAGCAGCGCCCACCCGATCCCCTGCGCGACCCCGCCCTGGATCTGACCTCGGGCCAGGGTCTCGTTCAGGATCCTGCCGACCTCCTGGACCGCGAGGTAGTCGAGCACCCGCACCGCGTAGGTGCGCAGGTCCACCTCCACCTCGGCGATGTGGGCGGCCCAGGCGAACGTGCCGTATGCGTCGCCGCGATAGGTCTCCTCGTCCCACTCGATGCCGGGCGGCTGCTCGTATCGCCCTTCGCCGATCAGCTCCTCCCCCTCGTGCTCCCGGTGCCACGCGGCGATCGCCGCGCTCACGACCTTACCGCGAGCGCTGTCCACGAGCCCCGTCTGGCGGCGCAGGTCGTCGCACGCCTTCTCGACAAGGTGCCCGACGATCATGGCGGTCCGGGAGGCCACCGTCGGGCCGCTGTTCGGCACGCGGTGCGTGTCCGGCGCCGCGATGATCACCTCGCCGGCCGAGAGCCCGAGCCGGTCCGCGGCCAGCTGCGTAAAGATCGTGATCATCCCCTGACCCATCTCGGTGCTCGCCGTTCGCACTTCGATCTTCCCCTCGGGGAGCCCGGCCACGTGCACCCGCGAGTCGAGATAAACCTCACCCGCCCCCGTGAACCCCGCCCCGTGATAGAAGGTCGACAGACCGATGCCGCGCCGAAGGAACGGGTGGCCTGCGTTGTACTCGGCGTGCGCCTCGCGCTTCTCCCGGTAGCGGGAGAGACCGAGCGCCCGGCTCATCACCGCGACCCGGTCGGTGCCATCGCGGATGACCTGCCCGGTAGCGGTGGTCTGGCCGTCGCGCAGCAGGTTCACCCGCCGCAGCTCGACCGGACTCATCCCCAGCCTGCGCGCGATCACATCCATATGACGCTCGATCGCGAAACACCCCTGCGGGTTCCCGAAGCCGCGAAACGCCCCGAACGGTACGCGGTTCGTGAACATGGCACGCCCGAGGATGTGCACGTGGTCACACGAGTAAGGTCCCGCCGCGTGGATGATCCCGCGACTCAGGACGACCGGGGAGAGGGTCACGTACGCACCCGCGTCCAGGGTAAACTCGATCTCCTGGGCCAGCAGGCGTCCATCCTCGGCGACTCCGGTCCGGTGCCGGATGCGTGAGGGATGTCTCTTCGTCGTGGCGGCCATGTCCTCGTCGCGGTCGTACACGATCTTCACAGGCCGGCCGGCCTTCAGCGTGAGGAGAGCCGCGTGCGCAGCGATCGTCGAGGGATACTCCTCCTTCCCCCCGAACCCTCCACCCGTCGGCGTTTGGATCACCCGCAGCCCGTCCTCATCGCGGTCCAGCAGGGGAGCGAGCGCCTTCACGACGTAGTACGGGCATTGCATCGAGCCCTGAATCACGAGCACATCGCCATCCAGACTCGCGATCATCCCCTGGTTCTCGAGGTACACATGCTCCTGTGCCCCCGTCTCGTACACGCCCTCGACGATGATCGGAGCCTCGGCCAGTGCCTGCTCGACATCCCCTTTCACGATCTCGAGCCGCTTGATGACGTTGGCGTCGCCGTACTGGATCTGCTCGGACTCGGGGGGGACGCGGAAGTCGAGGATGGCCGGTTCCGGGTCGACCTCGATCTCGATGGTGCTGGCGGCTCGCCGGACCTCGGCGCGGGAGGGGTGCGCGAGGAGCAGGACCGGTTCCTGCACGTGACGCACGTATCCGGGCGCGAGCGCGGGTTGGTCCTCCTCCATGAGGAAGACACAGTTCGCCCCGGGGATGTCGCGGTGATCGACGATGACGAACTCGGACCAATCGAACCCGTCGGGGAAGCGGATGTCGCGAATTCTGCCACGGGGCGCGGGACTTCGGACCGTAGCACCCCACAGGAAATCGTCGAGGGGGAGGTCATCCACGTACGGCTCGCGGCCGGAAAGCTTTGAGAGTCCTTCTCGCCGTTTCAACCCGCCCTCCTCCCCACGAGGTGTCCGCCGCGCCGTGGATTCGGTGGATTCGGGCGCTGGAAACCTCGTCACACCGCAGGACGTGTATATTCTGTGGTGCACACCCCCAGTCGGCAACGCGACAACAGGTTAGCCATGCCCGATCGACAGGCCGAGGAAGCCGGGAGGTACATGCGCGAGGCGCTCCGTCTCGCGAGGGAGAGCGTCGAACGGGGTGGCGGGCCGTTCGGGGCGGTGATCGTCCGGGACGGCGAGATCATCGCCCGCGGCTCGAACTGTGTGACCTCCCGCAACGATCCGACAGCCCACGCGGAGATCGTGGCAATACGGGAAGCGTGCGAGCGCCTGGGCTCGTTCCAGCTGCAGGCTTGCGACGTGTACAGCAGCACGGAGCCCTGTCCCATGTGCATGGGCGCGCTGTACTGGGCGCGGCCGGCGCGTGTGTTCTACGCGAGCGACCGCGAGGACGCCGCCGCGGCCGGATTCGACGACCAGTTCATCTACGACGAGCTCGCCCGCGCCCTCGATGCGCGCGACCTCGAGATCCACCACCTCCAGGTCGATGGGGCCGGGGACGAGTTCGGTGCGTGGCGCTCGAAGGACGACCGCGTAGAGTACTGAAGTGGATGCGCCACCGGTGGACCGCTCGAGTCATCCGGCGGCCGGCTAGATGCGAACCGCCACGCTTCCCGCCCTGATCGCCCGCTTCAGCGCCCGTCTGCGTTTTCCGAAGCTGTTCGTTTTGACGGCACTCGTTTTCACCGCGGATCTCTTCTTCCCGGATGTGGTGCCCTTCATCGATGAGATTCTCCTCGGTCTGGGAACGGGGCTGCTCGGCTCGTGGCGCAGGGGACGGGCGGGGCGCAAGCTCGTACGGCGCGAGGACGCGAGGGATGCCGGCCCGGCCGCCGCCGATTGGGGCACCAGCCGCTCGCTCGACTGAAGGACGCCCGTCCCCGCACTCCCAACCGTCTCGGGGAACGATAGTTGCACCTGCTTCGCGCGGAACTGCACGCCGCAATTGCCGGGTAATACGTGGAGTGCGCCCCGGAGTGTGCAAGACCCGATCGCTCGGGCGTCTAGAGAATCGGGACCCCCGCGGCGACTGGCGGTGTGGACTCGCGCCAGGCGGCCCGTGGGTGCAGAACAGGCACGAACTGCAAGGTGGTAACGATGCGCAAGCTGTATCTGGCAGGTGTCGCCTTCGTCGCCCTCTCGATGGTCATGGTGCTCCGCGGACCCCCTTCCGCATCGGTCTATACGCACCCGAACGTTCCCGTGGTCACACCACGGGGTGCGGCCGCCGAGTGGTTCATCCAGGTCAAGCCGTTCTGCAACGTGGTCGAGGTCGAGACGCGTCTCAGGTGGATGCCGCCCCCCGAGGGAATGGAGGGGTCGGCATACAGCGCCGCCTGCTATGCGCTGGCGGGCAGGGTCGAGACGGCGCGGGACATCATCCTATCACTCGAAGGGGATGATCGTTGGAAGGCGGCCGGGATCGTGTTCAACGTCGCACACCCGGTGGCTGATGCGGGCGACGACAGGTCGGCGGGCCCGATCATGGAGATGGTAGTGGAGTTTTGGCCCAACCACTACATGGCCCTCTACCATGCCGGGATCGCGCGTTACGGCCTCGGAGACCGGGCGGCGGCCAGAGATTACCTGGAGCGCTTCCTTCAGCATTACGACTTGAAGGACGGGTTTACGTCCAACGCCATCGCGGTCCTCGAGGAGCTGGGCGCGCGGTGAGTTCCTCCGAGCGCGGGGAGATCGGCTACCTCGAGCCCGGCACCGTCGTCGACGGACGCTACGAGATCGAGCGCGAACTGGGACGGGGCGGACACTCCGTCGTCTATCTGGCACGCGCTTCCCTACGGGCCTCCCAGCCGGCCTCCCAGCCGGACCACGACCAGTCAGACGACGGCCAGGCCGGCGACGGGCGCGTGGCCGTCGCCGTCAAGCTGCTGGTTCCACCTCCGGCGATGGCACACATCGCTCGCGAGCGCATGCGGCGCGAGGCGGCCGGCGGGCGCGAGCTCGAGCACCCCAACATTGTGAAGCTGCACGACTACGTGGAAGACGAGGGACGCAGCTTCCTGATCATGGAATACGTGGACGGCCCGACCCTGTTCGAGCGGGTGCGCGAGAAGGGGCCGCTACCGGCACCCGACGCGGCGCGGCTCGGACTCGAGTTGGCCGACGCTCTGGGCCTCGCGCACGAGGGCGGTGTGCTCCACCGTGACGTGAAACCGCGCAACGTACTCATGGATCGGGGAGGGAGCGCCCGCCTGTCGGATTTCGGCTCGGCTCGATTCGGGGGGCAGACGACGGTAACGATGACCGGTGGCCTGGTCGGGACGCTCGCCTATGCGGCGCCCGAGCTCATGGCCGGCGAGCGCGGTGACGCACGCTCGGATCTGTACTCTCTGGGGCTCACGCTGTACTACGCTCTGACGGGAGAGTTGCCCGAGCGGGCCTCTCGTAGCCTGCCTCCGCCTCCCGCCGAGGGCGGGTATCACCCGCGGGGCATTCGACCCGAGCTGCCCGCGGCACTGGATGCCATCGTCGCGCGCGCCACGGCGGCCGAGCCGGGGCACCGCTTTCCGACCACGCGGGCGCTCGCCGACGCCCTGCGCGCAATCCCGGAAGCCCCTGGGTCACCTGCACTCGCGGACGATGACCTCACCCGCGAGCTGACCCCCATCGATCCCGGCGTACCGAGCGCCTGTGACGTGTGCGGCACGGTCGACCCGATGGCTCTCGGAACGTGTCCCGCCTGTGCGGCAGCCGATGATCCGGATGCGCTCGTGTATTTGCCGGCGGGTGCCGCGCCAGCACACCGCCGAGGCCTGGAGGAGTGGTTGCTCGATTCGCTGGGCGGGGCCGTCCGCACAGCCGACGTCCGCGACGCCGCTCGTGGCGAACGCCCGATCGTGTCTCTTTCCGGAAGTGCGGCCGAACGGACGGTCGGCGTCCTGGCAGCGCGAGGCGTGACGGCGGAGCGCGTCTCGCGCGCACACGCCTGGAGGCGGCTGCCACTATCGTTCGTGGCGCTCGTGGTGCTGGTGCTCGTATCCGGGGTCACGGCCGGCTTCTTCGCCGCGCCCCAGATGCTGCCCCTCACCCCCTTGTTCGCGTCGCTTCTCGCTCTGATCGCGGTGCGCCGCGCCCAGGCGCCGATCTGGCTACCCCGTGCGGGGGCGGAGCCGGAGCTCCCCCCCGAGGTCCGTGCTGGCGTACGCGAGACCCTTTCCCGTCTGCCCGACGGACCCGCGCGTCGGCTGCTACGGGACATCATCCGAATGGCATCCGGGCTGTACGGGGGCGCCTCGGAGATGGATGACGCGGATCTCACCGAGGTTCTGCCGGAGCTCCTGCGTCTGTCGAGCGATGCCGCGCTCGACCTCCAGCAATTGGATGACAGCCTGCGGGTGCTGGAGGATCGGGCCGCGTCCGATGAATCAGACGTTCGCTGGCTGGATACCGCGTCCCGCGCAGGCAGGGCGCGGGACGCGCTGGTGCAGCGGCTGCTCGAGACGCTCGCGGGGCTCGGGCGAGCCCGGGTCGCGTCGGTCGCCGCCCCCACGCGGCTGGGAGATCTCGCGCGCCGTCTGGACACCGATGCGCGCCTCCGCCAGGAAGCTTGGCAGGAGGTCGAGGCGGCGCTGGCGTGAGCGGTTCGGCACATGCCTCCGTATGCGACTACGTGCGGTACCCCTCCGCGATCACCCTGCGAGCCTTCCCCGCCGAGACCCTGGATGACAACCCTCGAAACTGGCCGCGCACTGCGGGGTTCGGTAGGATGTAGCGTTTAACTGCTCAGGGGCAGGCTGCCGACGGCCTGTACGGAGCGCGCCGCTTCGCGACCGCACAGGGCGTGGTCGGAGCGGCGCTTTTTCAGACGGAGACGCAAGGGTACCGGTGGAACCGACAAACGTCTGGAACCCGGACTACTACCACAAAGTCGTGGACTGCCAGTGGGGCTGTCCGGCCCACACGAACGTCCCCGAATACATCCGTCTGATCGCGAACGGGCGCTACTCCGACGCCTATATGCTGAACTGGGAGTCGAACGTCTTTCCCGGGATCCTGGGACGCACGTGCGACCGGCCCTGCGAGCCTGCCTGCCGGCGAACGCGTATCGACGGCGAGCCGGTCGCGATTTGCCGGTTGAAGCGCGTGGCGGCCGACCTTCGCGACGACATCACGCCCCGCCTGCCGGAAATCCCGGATACGAAGAACGGGAAGCGCATCGCGTGCGTGGGAGCCGGCCCGGCGTCGCTCACGGTCGCGCGCGACCTGATGCCACTCGGGTACGAGGTCACGATCTTCGAGAAGAACGATCGTCCGGGTGGGTTGATGTGGACGAACATCCCCCAGTTCCGTCTGCCACCCGAGGTCCTGTTCGAGGAGATCGACTACATCCTCAACATGGGGGTCGACCTGCGTCTGAACTCTCCCATCGAGAGCATGAAGGCGCTCCTGGAGGAGGAGTACGACGCGATCTTCATCGGCTCGGGCGCGCCGCGCGGGAAGAACCTCGAGCTCCCGGGGCGCTACGACTCCGACCACATCTACATCGGGATCGACTGGCTCGAGTCGGTGGCTTTCGGACACGTGGATTCGATCGAAGAGAGGGTCCTCGTCATCGGTGTGGGGAACACCGCCATGGACTGCTGTCGTACCTCGAAGCGAATCGGCGGTAAGGACGTGAAGGTGATGGCCCGGAAGTCCAAGGAGTACTTCAAGGCCTCCGCATGGGAGCTCGAAGATGCCGAGGAGGAGCTGGTCGACATCGTCGAGAACCACTCGCCCTCGGAGTTCGTGATCGAAGATGGTGTGCTCAAGGGGATGAAGTTCGACATCGTCGAGTGGCACGAAGCCGAGGGCGGACGACTCAAATCGAAGAAGCTGGATGAGACGTTCTTCCCCGCGGACGCCGTCATCCTGGCAATCGGGCAGGAGACTGCCTTCCCGTGGGTCGAGCGAGATATCGGGATCGAGTTCAACGAATGGGAGGAGCCGCTCGTCGATCGCACGACGTTCATGACCACGCTCGACGGCGTGTTCTGCGGCGGCGATGCCGCCTGGGGCCCCGAGAACATCATCTGGGCGGTGGAGCACGGTCACCAGGCGGCCATCTCGATCCATGCCTACTGCAACGGGGAGGCGCTCGAGAAGCGGCCGGAGCGCGAGATGAACCTCGTGAGCACCAAGATGGGGCTGCACGAGTGGACCTATTCGAACGACTACCACTACGCGCACCGGGCCAGGATGCGGCACGTGCGGCTCGAGCACCGGCTCTCGAAGCTCGAGATCGAAGTGGAGGAGGGGTTCGACATCGAGCAGGCGCTGAGCGAGGTGGAGCGCTGTCTCAACTGCGACATCCAGACGCACTTCACGGACGAGCTGTGCATCGAATGCGATGCGTGCATCGACATCTGCCCGCTCGACTGTCTCACGATCACCGAGAACGGTCCCGAGGCCGACCTGCGGACGCGGCTCAGCGCACCGGCGGCGAACCCGGATCAGGATCTGTTCGTCTCGGGTGAGCTGCTGCAAACGAAGCGCGTGATGGTCAAGGACGAGGACCTGTGCATCCACTGCGGGCTGTGCGCCGAGCGCTGCCCGACGGCCGCGTGGGACATGCGTCAGTTCGACCTGTTGCAGCCGTACGCCGGACACGAGCCGGGGCACCCGTACTCGGAACTCGGCGAGCCCGCGTCCCCTGAGCCCGCTCGACAGGCGGCGACGGCATGAGCAGGAACGGCTCGTCCGGGGTCAACGACTTCGCGCTGAAGATCGCGACGGTCAACGGCACCGGTTCAGCGAGCGCCAACGGACTTCTGATGCAATCCATCTTCCGTTTGGGGATTCCGGTCTCCGGGAAGAACATCTTTCCGTCGAACATCCAGGGGCTCCCCACCTGGTACGAGATCCGGGTCAACCACCGGGGGCACACGGCGCGCACGCCCCGCTTCGATCTCATGATCGCGATGAACCCGGCCACGTACGAGCGGGACATTGCAGAAGTCCGGCAGGACGGATGGCTCCTGTACGACTCGAGCTGGCCGATGGACGAGGGCTTGCAGCGCGACGACATCACCTTCCTCGGTGTACCGCTCGCGAAGATGTGCGTCGACACGTTCGAGGGCGCGCGCGAGCGCATCCTCATGAAGAACATCGCGTACGTGGGAGTGCTCTCGGCGCTGCTGGCGATCGATCTGGACCTCATCCGGGAGCTTCTGGAGGAAACCTTCGGAGAGCGCAAGCGCCATCTGCTCGACTCGAACTTCACGGCCGTGCGTCTCGGGTACGATTACGCCGTCGAGCATTTCGACCACCCGCTGCCCGTTCGACTCGAGCGCTTGGATGCGATCGACGATCACGTCCTGATGGATGGGAACACGGCGGCCGCGCTCGGCTGCATCTTCGCCGGCGCGACAGTCGCCGCCTGGTACCCGATCACCCCGTCGACTTCGCTCGTCGACGCGTTCACGACCTTCTGCAAGCGATTCCGAAGGGATCCCGAGACGGGCAAGCTGCGTGCCGCCATCATCCAGGCCGAGGACGAGCTCGCGGCCGCCGGCATGGTGCTCGGGGCCGCGTGGATGGGTGCGCGCGCGTTCACCGCCACGAGCGGTCCGGGGATCTCGCTCATGAGCGAGTTCATCGGTCTGGCCTACTATGCCGAGATCCCATCCGTCTTCTTCGACATCGAGCGCGTGGGACCATCCACCGGCATGCCGACGCGCACGCAGCAAGGAGACATCACGATCTGCGCGTACGCCTCGCATGGCGACACGAAGCACGTCGTCCTCTTCCCCGGAGACCCCGGCGAGTGCTTCGACGACGCGGTGCAGGCGTTCGATCTGGCCGAGCGCTTTCAAACGCCGGTGTTCGTCGTCTCGGACCTGGACATCGGGATGAACGACTGGCTGATCCCGAAGCTGGAGTGGGATGACGCGTACGTCCCGGATCGGGGGAAGGTCCTGGGGGCGGATGAGCTGGAAGAGATCGACCGCTTTTACCGGTACGTGGACGTGGACGGGGATGGGATCCCGTACCGCACGCTCCCAGGCGTACACCCCAAGGGGGTGTACTTCACGCGCGGATCAGGACACACGAAGTACGGCCGCTATACGGAAGATTCGGACGAGTACACGGAGGTGGTGGACCGTCTGGCCCGCAAGATCGAGAGCGCGGCGAGCGCCGTCCCGGCACCGAGGATCGAGACGCGGCCGGATACGCCGCGTGCTCTCGTGACGGTAGGGGCCTGCAACCGGGCGGTCCGCGAGGCGCTCGAGCTGCTCGAGGCGGACGGCCAGCACTTCGATTACATGCGGATCCGCGGGTTTCCGTTCTCGCCCGAGGTCATCGAGTTCCTGGCGGCGCACGAGGTGAACTTCGTGATCGAGCAGAACCGGGATGCACAGCTCAAGGCGCTTCTCTTGAACGAGACCCCGATCGGCAAGGACCGACTCGCATCCATTCGCTATTACGGGGGGTACCCCATGAGTGCCCACCACGTATTGGACGGGATCCGGGCACACGGAGAGTCGCAGCTGGAGCCTGTCGCGCCGTGACGTACATTACGAAGCCCCGAATCGTCCACCCCGGACTCGAGAAGAACGCGCTCGGTCTGACGCAGCGTGACTACGAGGGGTCGATGTCGACGCTGTGCGCCGGGTGCGGACACGACTCGATCACCGCGGCGCTCGTCGAAGCGGTGTGGGAGCTGGATATCCCACCGCACAGGGCGGCCAAGCTCTCGGGAATCGGCTGCTCTTCGAAGACGCCTGCGTACTTCCTGGGGCAATCGCATGGGTTCAACGCGGTGCACGGCCGCATGCCCGCCATCGCCACCGGCGCCAACGCCGCGAACCGGGAGCTCGTCTACATCGGCGTATCCGGAGATGGCGACTCGCTCTCGATCGGGCTGGGGCAGCTGTGTCACGCCGTGCGCCGAAACCTGAACCTCCTGTATCTGGTCGAGAACAACGGAGTCTACGGTCTGACCAAGGGGCAGTTCTCGGCGTCCGCGGACGTGGGCTCGACGTCCAAGCGGGGCATCCCGAACCCGCAGCCGCCGATCGATCCGGTGCTGCTGGGGCTGACCCTGGGGGCGAGCTTCGTGGCGCGGAGCTTCTCGGGTGACAAGGAACAGCTGGTACCGATCCTCAAAGCCGGCATTACGCACCCCGGCTTCGCGCTCGTGGACGTGATCTCCCCATGCGTGACCTTCAACGACCACGAGGGTTCCACGAAGAGCTACGCCTACACGCGCCTGCACTATTCGGAGCTGGCGGCAGCCGATTTCGTGCCTCCGGCGGACGAGATCACGGCCGAGTACGAGGAAGGCGAGGTCCGCCAGGTTCGCATGCACGACGGAAGCATGGTCCGCTTCCGCAAGGTCGCCGAAGACTTCGACCCGACCGATCGCCAGGGGGCCTACCTGTACGTGCGGGAGCGGCTGGCCGCGGGTGAGGTCGTCACCGGGCTCCTGTACATCGATCCCGTGGCGAGCGATCTGCACGCGATGCTGGACACGGTCGACACGCCCCTGGTCGAGCTCCCCTTCGAAGAGCTATGTCCCGGGAATGACGAGCTCGCGAAGCTGATGGAGCTGTTCCAGTAGCTCGCCGTCCGGCCCAGCCCGGTTCACGGAATCGTCACCGGTTCGAAGACACCGCCAAGCTCGCATGCTGATCCGCGCGGCCATCATTTGGCTGGGTATCTGCGTCATGGCCATCCTGAACGGGGCCGCGCGCGAAGGACTGGTCGGCCCACGCCGCGGCGAGTACAAAGGGCACGTCGTCAGCACCGGGGTCCTCTGCGGCATCATCTTCCTCATCGCGTGGCTGGCGCTCCCCTGGATCGGGGTGGGGACCGTTCGAGATGCCTGGATCGTCGGCGGCGGGTGGCTGACCCTTACCTTCGCCTTCGAGTTCCTCGCCGGGCACTACCTGTTCGGCAATTCTTGGGAGAGGCTGCTGGCGGACTACAACGTGCGCCGCAGTCGTGTGTGGCCGCTCGTGCTGATCTCGAGCCTGTTCGCACCGATTCTCGCACACTGGCTCCGGAGTCGTTGACCGATACCCGTGAGGGATCCGGAGGCGTGAGCCTTCAGGGGACCCGTACGATGGGTGAAGAAGGGAGTGGACGGCCGTGCGGCGTGCAGATCTAGCAGACACCTCGAACCTGGCTGAAGCCGGCAAGCTGTGGCCGGTCGCCGCGTTCACGTTCGCGTACCTGGGCGTCGCGCTCATCATGGCGCTGGTGCGCGGAAACGCGGAGTTCCTCTTCTACATCGGGGTCATGCTCGTCCTGATCGGTGTGGTGTGGACCGTGCACCGATCGGTGCGCCTGAGCTCGGGTGCGCTCTGGGGATTGAGCGTCTGGGGGCTCGCGCACATGGCCGGTGGGCTGTTGGTCGTGCCCCAGACGTGGCCCGTGAGCGCGGAGAGCCGAGTACTGTACACGCTGTGGCTGATCCCAGGCCGGCTCAAGTACGACCAGGTCGTACACGCGTACGGCTTCGGGATGACCACCTGGGTGTGCTGGCAGGGGTTGCGCGCGGCCATCTCCCGCCGCGGCGGCGTGGTGGCGCCCACCTTCGGCACCCTGGTGCTCGCGGCGGCGGGGGGCCTGGGCTTCGGTGCACTCAACGAAGTGGTCGAGTTCATCGCCACACTGCTGGTACCGGAAACCAACGTGGGAGGCTACCGGAATACCGGTTGGGACCTCGTCGCCAACCTGGTAGGCGCAACGGTAGCAGTCGCCCTCATATGGCTCACCGCTCGACGTTCACCCGACACCGGGCGTGCTGGCCCGCGTCCTGCAACAATCGGTTTGGAATCGAGCCCGCCGGACGGGCTCTGAGATCGAGGAAACACCCGTTTTGCGGGCCGCTTTACGCGATGGATCGCGAGGCCCGGAGGGCGCCAGGCAGGGGAACGAGGGCTACGGAGGACCGATGAACAAGCGCAGGCCAGTGGGCATCATCCTGCACGACAAGGCGGATCGCATGTACGTGATCTGCGACGACGGGACGGCATACTCCGCCAAGGTCGGACACCCGGGCATCGTCATGGGCTGGCACGAGATCGATCCGATTCCCGGGACGGCGGCGGCCGACTCAGTCGGAGGGGTCCCCAACATCGGCAGCGAGGACAGCTGACGTCGTCGCGCCGCCTCTTGATTTGAGAGGCCTGCCGCGTGCGCCGTGGCAGGCCTTCTCCGATTCGCCCGTCTTCGCCCTTCCGCTGGCTCCTCTAGCTCTTCTTGCGCTCCGCCAGCATCGACGAGATCCACGCGCCCAGCGCGGCGCCTGCGATCGGGCCCCAGATGTAGGGGGCGCTGAACGATCCGATCCCGAGCGCGACCGCGGGGTTCAGCACTCCGTTCGAGGTGTGGGCGGCGAAGTGCACGCCGAGCGTGAGAGACGACCCGATGACCACTCCGCTCATCGCCTCCGGCACGCGTCCCAGAACCACGGCCGCGATCCCGAACAGGAAGACGAGAGCGCCCAGCAGCTCCGCCAGGCCGATGCCGACCGAGCCGCCCGCCACCAACTCTACGGGTGCGGCGAAGATCACGTTCCCGATCGCCAGCGCGATCACCGCGCCGACGAACTGTGACACGATATAGGCAGCGGCGTTTGGGATGTTGATCTTCCCGATCGACGCGAGCCCGATGGTGACCGCCGGATTGATGTGACAGCCGGAGATCGACCCGATCGTGTAGACGAAGAGTCCCATCGTGAGCCCCGCGATGATCGGGGTCGGGATCGGGAAATCAGGGTTGTTGATCGAGATCAGGACCGCCAACGTGAGTCCGAAGGTGCCGAACAGCTCGGCAGCCAGGGCTCTGGGCTTCATCGTGCCTCCTTCGATAGGGGTCGCGGGGATTCGTCGCGGGGTTCCGCGGCGCCGCCCGCGAGCGGCGACAGACCGCGCGAGCCCGCGCACGATGGGAGCCTCGAAGCGACTCCGTCAATGTGTCCTCACGGACATCGGCGAAGGCATTGGAGTTACACCGTGGATCCGATCGCGATGAACACGACGCAGGGCACGTGGGAGATTCCCCAAGGCTGGACACGTGTCGTGACCATCGACGCGCACGCGGAGGGAGAACCGCTGCGCGTGATCTTGGAGGGCTTTCCGCAGCCTCCGGGCGATACGGTATTGGAGCGCCGTCGATACGCCCGCGAGCACCTCGACCGCCTCCGCTCGGCTCTGATGTTGGAGCCCCGCGGCCACGCTGACATGTACGGCTGTCTGCTCATGCCCCCGGCTACGGAGGACGCCGATTTCGCCGTACTGTTCCTCCACAACGCCGGGTTCAGCACGATGTGTGGGCACGGGATCGTCGCGGTCTGCACGGTCGTGCTGGAAACCGGTCGCTTCCCGGTGCAGGAACCGACCACACCGCTGGCGATCGACACGCCAGCGGGTCTCGTGCGTGCCCGGGCCCGTGTCGAGGATGGACGCGTCCGGGAGGTGCGGTTCCGGAACGTGCCGTCCTTCGCCGCTGGCGTGGAAAAGACGACGGCCGTGCCGGGGCTCGGGGAGGTGACGTACGACTTGGGCTTCGGGGGCGCCTTCTACGCTTTTGTAGACGCCAGTGACCTCGGGCTCGAGCTGGTGCCCTCGAACTCCGAGGCGCTGATCCGTGCAGGTAGAGCGATCAAACGGGCGGTCTCCACGGATCCGGACATCACTCACCCGGTTGAGCCCGAGCTGGGATTCCTGTACGGCACGATCTTCACGGGCCCGCCGTCGGACGCGTCACTCCACAGCCGGCACGTGTGCGTGTTCGCGGACGGCGAAGTGGATCGAAGCCCGACGGGCACCGGCGTGAGCGCGCGGCTAGCCCTCCTGCGCGCGCACGGGCAGCTCGAGCTGGGCGAAGAGATCTGGATCGAGAGCGTGATCGGCACGCGCTTCTCGGGTCTGATCACCGATGCGACCCGCCTGGGAGAGCACGACGCCATAATCCCGGAGGTCGGCGGCCGCGCGTTCCTGACCGGGCGACACGAATTCGTGATCGACCCCGGCGACCCGTTGGGGGAGGGGTTCCTCGTGCGCTGATGAAGGAAGGCCCGCGGCCGGTGGCCGCGGGCCTCTCTAACGTCGCGCCCGCCCCGCTTGCCGGGTGCGCGCTACCGCGGGCTGGCGAGTCCCGTCAGTTGCCTTCAGACATCCCCATCTCGGGGCCCATGTAGCTCATGCTCGGCAGGAAGTCGCTGTCATAGTGCTTCCCGGCCGTAATCAGCTCGTTGAACTGGGCAACCAACGCGCTCCACTCGTCCACCTTCCCCGCCGCCTGGAGCAGACCCATCGCGTTGTTCACTCCGTAGTAGTTCTCGCGTGAGTCCACCAGCGTCACGAACACGATCTGGCCGGTGCTGCCGATGCGCGGGCGGTGCCCGATGGTCGGGTAGGGAACACCGACCTCCTCGTAGAGCGCGAAGACCTGTTTCACGAGCGTGCCGAACTCCTCCTCGACGCCTCCCTTGAGCCAGAACTCGTCGATATGCACGAGCCCCGGCATCTCTTCGCCCATGTCCTCCAGCATGCGCGACCAGTCGGCCACCTCCTCGAACACGGCGTCGCCGAGCACGCGGGACTCGACGCTGTTCAGCGTCTCGAACGCCGCCATCAGATCGGCTTCGGCGTCCGTTCCCATGAACTGGGCCATCCACTGCTCTGGATCGTCGAAGTATGACATCGCCGCGATCGGGAAGACCAGCTTGTACTGGTAGAGGTCGTCCTGCCAGAACGTCCATCCGTAGTCCGAGGACAGCCCGATCTTCTTGGCGGCCGCGACGATCGCCTCGATGCCCTCGACGAAGCCCGTCGCGTCAGCAGGATCGACCTCCCATGTGATCACTTGAGCCAGATCGCCGCCCTCCTGCGCGGCGACGCCGGCGGGAATCGTCACGCACGATACCGCGACGGCTCCTGTGAGCGCGATTAGACGTCTCATCTTGACCTCCTGAAACCACGTTGACCACGCGCCACGGCCCGACCACACGACATCCAGCGCAGAATGTGTCCGAGCCGCCGCGACAGCAAGATCGAGAACCACCGGACCTTCGAGCGACATGCCGGGGCCGGGAGAAGATCGTATCAGGGCCGCTCAGATCGGATCCCGAGCAGGCGCGGTGGATACCGTGTCCGGTAGGCGGCCGGATTGGAATAGTAGTCCAGCTGCGCCTTCCGCCACCCGTGCAGTCGAGCCGCGAGCCCGGTGACCGTGTCAGGGTGCACGGACGAGACGTTCTCCAGTTCCTTCGGATCTGAATGGAGATCGAACAGTTCGTACGACCGCGTCCTCGCGTCGAAGATCAACTTCCAGCGGTCACGCACGATCGCATACTGCTCGACGAGCACCTGCCCGACGAGATACACCGTGGGGTCGTCCGCCGATTCCGTCATCGGCGTGAGCAGGTCCCGACCCTGGAAGCTCGGGTGCGGTGGCAGACCCAACAGCGCGAGCACGGTTGGCGGAACGTCAATGTGTTGAGACAGACCCGCCTCGTCGCCGGGCTCGAGGCCCGGCGCCTGGATGATGAGCGGGGTCCTCATGACCTCGTCGTACAGCGCGCTACCGTGCGATGCGAATTCGTGCTCGTAGAACGCCTGTCCCGTGTCGGAGGTGAGTACGACGATGGTGTTGTCCAGGCGCCCGGTTTCCTCGAGGAAATCAACGAGCCGGGTGAGCTGCGCGTCCACGTACGCGAGGCTGCTGGAGTAGAGATCCTTGACGGCTTGAACGGAGTCGCGCGGGAAAGACGCGAAGCGTATCGGAAACGAGACCCGTCCGCTCCCGTACGGCGGATCGAAATCGGGCGGGACCACGTACGGCACGTGGCTGTTTTGCAGGTTCATGTAGATGACGAAGGGTCGATGGCTCTCGTCAATCCAGTCGATCGCTTCCGCCACCGTATGGCGATCGTCGATCTTGCCCGATTTCCCTGCCTCACGCAGCCAGTCCTCGAAGACCTTGTCCCCGGGGGGCACGTACGTCGGACCATCGTATGTCTCGGAATCCAGAAACCTGTCCACGTTCCCGGTGTCCAGGTAGTTCTTCATCCCCTGCCACGATTCATTCTGGGACGAGAAGATGCCCACCCGATACCCCAGCGCTGAAAGGACATCGTAGATCAGTACGCGGGGGTACGGCGGTGTCTCGGGGTAGATGTGATACATGGACGAGCGGAGTGGATAATGTGATGACAGGATCGTCGGGTCCGCATAGTCCGAGTGACTCGCCTGTGTATAGTGACGGGTGAATCGGCGCCCCGAGCGGGCGATCCCGTCGACCGTAGGCATCACGGTTCGCTCGCCCCCGAAAGACAACAGCTGATCGGGTCGGAGAGACTCCACGACGATGACGAGTACGTTGGCCCCCTGCGATTGCCGGGCTTCGACACCCGACCCGGCGTCGACACCGGACTCGGCGTCGACACTCGACGGGGCGACGGTCGACCGTTGGGAGCGGTTGCCGACGTATTCTTCCATCGGAACGATCGCCCTGTTATCCAGGACCGGCGTCACCCGCTTGAACGTCGAGTCATTGTCGGCCGTGAGCCGATAGCGCAGGTCCGCGCTCAAACGCACGAACGGACCGGTGGAATCGAACAAGCGCGACTTCGCCAGCCCGATATCCGCATTCCAGCCTATGACGGACGGGAGGTACAGGCAGGCGAGGACGAGCAACAAGCCCGCACCCGAGATGACCAGCCTCCAGCGTCTGCTGGGAGACCGCTGCGTGCGCCACAGGATGTACGTTACGCCGCTCGCGAACAGCAGTGAGCCGAGCAGTCCCGTCACCGGTGTGAGGGGCTCCATGTGTATCGCGTGCTGGAGCATCTGAACCGGGTTGGTCCACCACAACAGCAGGGTCGTCAGGTCCAGGAAGTGGCCCGTGCTTCGGAAGACCATCCAGGAGGCCACGTACGCGAAGGCGCCGAGCCACAGGACGGCCACGATCCCGCCGAGACGGAGCACGACGGCGGTCCTGCGCGACGGGATGGCATCGATCCGTGGGCGGCCCAGGAGCATGAACACCGGGAGGGTCAGGGCGAGGCAGACGTAGGCGAGGAAGAAGAGCTCCAGCCCGAGGAATGATGCCCTCGCCATCCTCGGTAACGTGTCGTCGTGCCATGCCGTCAGGGGAGCCGATACGTGTAGGGCAATCGCCCCGACGCACGCTGCGAACCACAGAAGGGCGCCCGTGGCGAGCAAGCGGACCGGTACTCCGGGTCGCCGCCTTCCGCCAGACTCCTGGTGCGACTCGCCTGCAGTGAGTCCACCGGTGTCGTCAGTCGCCAACCGTCTCTCCCTCGCGCAACGCCTCTTCTCTCACCGCATACCCCGCACCCGCGGGGGATAGGTGCTCCGATATGCGATCGGATCGCTGTAGTACTGCAGCTGCGCCTTCCTCCATCCTTGCAGGCGTGTCGCCAACGCGGCGGCGATCTCCGGACGCCTCATCGCCAGATCCTCCACCTCACCCGGGTCGACCTCCAGATCGTAGAGCTGGTACTCGCCGAGCTTGGCGTCGAAGATCAGCTTCCAGCGGTCCTCGACGAGCGAGTACTGATCCTCGAGCGCTTGTCCCACCAGGAAGATGCTCCTCCCCCCGCGCTCGTCGGCCGAGGGAGCCAGGAGATCGACGCCCTGAAAACTCGGGTGCGGCGGCAGGCCCATGAGTCCCAGGACGGTGGGCGGGATGTCGATGTGCTGGGACAAGCCCGACTCATCGCCGGGCTCCAACCCGGGCGACCGGATCACGAGGGGCACGTGCATCACCTCGTCGTACAGGGCGCCGGCGTGTGACGTGAATCCGTGCTCGTAGAAGGCTTGCCCCGTATCGGACGTAATGACGATCACGGTCTCGCTCATCAGCCCGGAGCCCTCGAGGAAACTCACCAACCGCGCGAGCTGATAGTCGACATACGCCAAGCTGCTCGCGTACAGGTCCTTCACGGCCTGGATCGAGTCCTCGGGAAACGAGCCGAACAGGATAGGGAACGACACCTGCCCGCTGCCGAACGGCGGGTCGAAGTCGCTCGGGACCACGTACGGGACGTGGCTGTTTTGCAGGTTCATGTAGATGACGAAGGGTTCTTCGGCCTCGCCGATCCACTGAATCGCTTCGTTGACCGTGAAGCGATCGTCGATCTTGCCCGATCTCCTCGTTCCCTTCGCCCACCCGGCGAATCCTTCGTCCCTGTCCGGCACGTACGTCGGGCCGTCATACGTCTCGGAGTGAAGGAATCTGTCCAGGCTCCCCGTGTCCAGGTAATGCTTCATCCCTCCCCAGGCCTCGTTCTGCGACGAGAAGATCCCAGCCCGGTACCCGAGAGATGCGAGCACATCGTATATCAGCACACGCGGATAGGGCGGTACGTCCGGATAGACGTGATACACGTTGGACCGGAGGGGATAGTGCGAGGAGAGGATCGTCGGATCCGCGTAGTCGGAGTGGCTCGCCTGCGTGTAGTGCCGGGTGAAGCGACGCCCGGATGCCGCGATGGCGTCGACCGTCGGCATGACCGTCCGATCGCCGCCGAACGTTACCAGTTGATCGGATCGCAGCGACTCCACCACCACGAGCAAGACGTTGTATCGTCGCGCTGAAGATGCGGCGCCTTCGTCCGCCCACTCATGGGGCAGGCCGGTTACGTATTCGCTCATGGGGACGATCGGCGGAAGGTGGACGAGCGGCTCCACACGTTGGAAGATCGAGTCCTGGCTGAACATGGACCTCGACCGGGCATCCGCGACCAGGCCGACGAGGGGGCCCGTGGCCTCGGCGCGCCGCGCCCGGAGGAACCCGTCGACGGCGGCCCACCCGATCTTGTCAGGAAGCAGCAGGCAGGCCGCCACCAGAGCGACGGCCGCGCCCGTGAGCGTCCACCCCCAGCGACCGCCGCGGGGCCCGCGGGTGCGGTACAGGAGCCACCCGACGCCTCCCGCGAACGCCAGCGTCCCGATGACCGCGACCACGATCGTGAGCGGCTCCATGTGGCTCGCATGCTGGAGGATCTGAACCGGGTTGCTCCACCACACCCGCACCATCGAGGCGTTCAGGAAATGTCCCGTGCTGCGGAGGGTCGCCCACGAGGCCGCATACGCGAGCGCGGGCAGCCACAGCGCCGCCAGGGCTCCGATCCATCTTGCCAGACGGAGGGTCCCCCCCGACGATCGCCAGCCGCTTCCAGACGACTCGAGCAGCACGAAGACGGGAAGGGCGACGATCACGCAGGGATATGCGAGGAGCGCCAGCTCGAGGCCCAGGAGCGAGAGCTTCCCCATCAGGGGAAACGTGGGGTCGTGCCACACCGATTGGGAAGCCCGAACGTGCATGAGCACCGCTCCCGTGGCCGCGAACAGCCACAGGAGTGCAGCGGTGGAAGAGAACCGAGCCGCCGATCCCCGCCTGCGATCGCCCCGCACGTCCCTGGTGGCTTCCGGGTTTTCAGAACCGGCCCGGGGTGCTGTTTCAGCTCGCATGTACACTCGTCGGTCGACCGGTGAATGGCTCGCCAATCGCCCAGAGGCAAATAACATACCGGCTTACGCGTCCCGAGGGTCCCGCGGCCGCGTCGACCGGGGTGCAACGGCGCTCGAGCCGCTCTAGTGTTTCAAGGCGGGTTTCCGGCCTCCAGGCCGCCGGGCCCCGCGCCAGAGGTGGATCAAGTGGGAAAGGACACGAGCGGCATGCCCTACATACGGACGATCTCGCCCGAGGACGCGACCGGCTTTCTCAAACTCCAGTACGACCAGGCGATGGCCCGTGCCGGGCGTGTGTTCAATATCGTGAGCATCCAGAGTCTGAACGCGCCCGTGCTCGATGCCTCGATTCGCCTCTACAAAGCGTTGATGCTGGGGCCGGGGCCCCTGTCGCGAGAGATGCGGGAGATGCTCGCGACGGTCACATCCCGCGAATTGGACTGTTTCTACTGAACGGAGGCCCACGGAGAGGATCTCCGTGTCGTAACCGGGGATGAAGGGCTCGCCGAGCAGGTCCGACGTGACTACCGGAGTGCGGCGCTGGACTCGAAGACGCGCGCGCTCATGGATTTCGCCGTCCAGGTCACGAACGAGCCGGACACGGTCACGCGGCGTACGATCGACGAGCTACGCGGGCACGGGTGGACCGATGGGGAGATCCTCACGGCCACCGAGGTGATCGGCTTCTTCAATTACTATGCGAGGATGGCTGACGCGTTGGGGGTCGACCCGGAGGACTTCATGGAGCGGGATCCGACCGTGTGGCCGACTGTCTGATCTTCTAGGCGAAACGGACCGCCGTTTGGGCGGCCCGGGTTCACCTGTCTCGGGCGATGGTTCCCGCGCGCGACGCGGGGCTGCGACCGAGCCTAGTCCTCGGGGTCTCCGCCCCCGCCCCTGCGGGCCGTCGGGCGCGAGCGGCTGCTACTCCGCCGTACCTGCGGCCTCGGTGCCGATCTGCTGCTCGGCCTGGCCTGCGGCCTCGGTGCGGACCGGCTCGCGGGCCTAGCCTGCGGCCGTGGCGCCGATCTGCTGCTGGGTCTGGCCTGCGGTCTCGGTGCCGGCCGGCTGGGTCGCGCCTGAGGCCTTGGTGCGGATCTGCCGCTGGATCTGGCTTGAGGTCTTGGCGCTGGTCTGCTGCTCGGCCTGGCTTGTGGCCTGGGTGCGGGACGGCTGGTGGGCCGCGCCTGAGGACGCGACCCGCCGCTACGACCGCTGGGTCTGGCGGTCGGTCGTGGTGCGGGTCGACTGGTGGACCTCGCCGTCGGCCGTGGTGCCGGCCGGCTCGTGGGCCTGGCCTGTGGCCTTGGTGCGGGACGGCTGGTGGGCCGCGCCTGAGGACGCGACCCGCCGCTGCGGCCGCTGGGTCTGGCGGTCGGTCGTGGTGCCGGTCGACTGGTGGGCCGCGCCTGAGGGCGCGACCCGCTGCGGCCACTGGGTCTGGCCTGCGGTCTCGGCGCCGGCCGGCTCGTGGGCCTGGCCTGCGGCCGGGCCGTTGGCCGCTCGACCTGCGGTCGGATCGTCGATGGACGCTCCGGTCGCGCCGCCGGCGCTTGGCGCGTAGGCCGCTCCAGCGTGCGCCGGGCGTCCTCACCGCGTGGTTGCGCCGTAGGTCGCCGGGCTTCGGGCCGTGTCACACCGGGTTGCGTACGCCCGGTCGGCCGTGCGGTGGGGCGTGCCGCGCCCGTTCGGCCCGCCGCTTCGCGCTCGAGGGTACGCTCTCCCGCGGAGCGAGTCTCGGGACGTCGCAGGGTCTCGGCCCCCTGGCGGCGCTCGACAGTCGGGAGCCCTCGGTTGGTGCGCTCGCCCACTCCGCCTCGCTCCAGAGCCGCGGCGTTCCTCTGTCGAGGCAGCGCGTTCGGGCTGCGGGCCTCGATATCTGCCAGGTCCGCCCTCGCGGGCCGGCCGGTCAGCCGACCATTCTCGATTCCGCGCAACGCGGTCCGCTCGAGCGTCGGTGGCAGCTTCGCGACCCGTTCCACGAACGGCCGGGCGTTGGGTAGATCGCGGGCGGCGGTCGCACCGCCGACACGCCGCAGCGTGTGGAGCGCGTCCGTGGGTCGCCGCCACAACTCAGGTCGCAGGTGACGGGTGTCCGTCGTCAGAATCCCGCGACCCAGCGTCTTCTGACGTCGGGACAGCTCGTATCCGTTGAACACGTACTGGTGCTGCCGGTAGTGCCCCAGCCGACCGAGGGGGGAGAACACCCAGTAGCGGAACGGTCCGAACCCTCCGCCCAGGTATCCGTACACGCCGCCGTAGAAACCGAACCCGCGTCCGTAGTAGTGTCCGTAGTGCCGATTGTAGTATCCGGACGGGATCCACCCCGCGTAGTGCGGCCCCCAGTACCAGTAGACGTGCGCGGGACGGAAGTAGCGACCCGGGTACCACACCCAGCCGTAGCCTCCCACGAAGTCCCAGCTACCGTAGTGGTACGGGACCCAGCCCCAGGGCTCGTACGAGACCCAGAACATCCCGGTCGGCGTGTATCGCCAGCGCCCGTGGTGGTACGGGAGCCACCCGGCGCCCACATACGGCCTCCACGCGTAGCGAGCCCCGACCGTGACCCACTGCCCGTGTCCGTACAGGCTCGAGGCCCCGTAGTAGAGGTCGCTATCGACGTAGTCGCGGTACTCCCCGTCGCGGTAGTACGCGAGATCGCGACCCCAGCGCTCGAGGCCGTCCAGGCCGCGCGCGTCGGCGTACCGAATACGATCTCCCGAGCGCCCTTCGATCCTCAGCTCCTCACCGACCCGAACCTCCGCCACCTCGAACTCGGTCGACACTTCGGCACGTCCGTCACGGACCACCAGCTCTGTGCGCGGGCCGCCGTCCAGATCCACGAAGTAGGAGCCTCGATCCAGAATGCGGATCGTAGCGTTCGGGGTCAGGATCGTCGGGTACTCGTCACCGAGCTGTCCCTCGACCACGACCAGCTGGAGCTTGCCGCGCCGCAGTTCGATGATCGTGACCCGGTCCGCGGCATCGGGTGAGTTGGCGAGCGCCTCCAGACCCAGCTCGGCGTCATCGCCGATACGGATCAGGTTGTGGTCCGCCAGGACGATTTCGGCTCGCCCGCTGGACAGGAAGATCTGATCGCCGACGAGCACGGGCTCGTTCGTCTGCACGCGAATCCGCTCGCCCGACCCCGCCTGCAGCAGGGTCGCATCCCCGTCCATGACCCTGAAGTAGCCGTATGCGTCAGCCGATTCGGCTCCTTCGGGGACCTCCTGGTATTCGGGTTCTTGCGCGGTCGCGAACGTTGCGGCCCCTGCGGCGAGGAACATGGCGAGCGCCGTCGCCACCCCTCGAGCCTCTGCCTTGCCTACGCGCGCCTTGTACATCGGTGGCTCCTGTGGTCTCCGTGACACCTTACGAAGAGGCCCTACGCGGCCGGGCGCAAGAGAGCCCCGGAATCCGCGTACGAGCGCCTCGTAAATGCAGACGGTACGAACCGGGGTCGCGTCACACCCGAGATCGCCCTTCGAAGCGCGCCGGCCCTGGCTTCCGGTGCTTCGAATCGCTCCAGGGGCTACTCTAGGTCGGCCAGGATCCGCTCCGCGTGGTCCGCGGGCTTCACCTTGGCGTAGACTCTGACGATCGTGCCATCCGCATCGATGACGAACGTCGAGCGCAGGATCCCCTCGTACTCGCGCCCGTACATCCTCTTGAGACCCCAGGCCCCGAAGGCTTCGGCGACCTCGTGGTCGGGGTCGGCCAGGAGGCGGAAGTTGAGATCGTACTTGTCCCGAAACCGCTGGTGCGATTCGACCCGGTCGGGGCTCGAGCTCGAAATCGGGGGCGGTGTCCCCCTCGGAGAGCATGGGCTGACTCCATTCAGGGGTTTGCGCCCGCCGGCTCGCTCGCCGGGGTCGACTGGCGTTGGAGCGGTGGGATTGTCCACCCTAGGGTTGGCCCGGACCCCTGTCAAAGTCCCCGGCGCGGCCGGGAACCGAGCCCGGGATCCTGGGGTGAAAGGGACCGGGGGAGACGTGGTTCCCGTGCTCTCCCGTAGCCCCAGGGGATCGAGAAGATGGAGACTCCGACCGACGTCGCACTCCGGTTCGTTTCCTTCATCAACCATCAACCATCAACGCGCACGATGTGGACGGGCTCATGGAGTTGATGGGCCCCGATCACAGGTTCGTGGACGCCGGCGGGCAGGCGTTCAGGGGCCGCGATGCGATGCGGGACGCGTGGATCGATTATTACCGCCTCTTCCCGGACTACGAGATCGAGATCGAGGAGGTGTTGAGCCGGGACGACGTGGTCGCCCTGTTCGGCCTCGCGCGTGGAACCTACGCGCTGGACGGTGAGCTACGGCCGGATTACAGGTGGGAAGTCCCCGCGGCATGGAAGGCGGTGGTGAGGGCAGGGAAGGTGGTGCTCTGGAGCTTCTTCGCAGACCATGAGCCGGTGCACCGGCTCATGGAGCGTTCTCTGGAATAGCGAAGGTTACGGCCCTGGGAGGGCCACCGGTGTCACGCGTTCGACAGCGCCAACGGCCGGTCGTAATCTGCTCGAAGAGCCCATCTCTACAAGCCCGGCGCGGGGTTCGGTCGTCGGCTTCTCGACGAACTACTCACAGGAAGGTGGGACCCTCATGTGCACGGCGCCGTTGACTCGCTGGCACCTCGTGGTGCGGCCACTCGTGGTCGGCTTCTGCGCGATATCACTCGCTTGCTCGCGGGGCGGGGAAGCCCCGGCCGTCCGCGAGCCGTCAGCTCCCCAGACAGCGCGCGAGCCCGCAGCTCCCCCGACTGGGTCCTACGAAGACTTCACGTCGGAAGAGCTGGTACGGGTGTTCGATCTTCGCGAGCACGATATGCCGGTCCGTGAGCTGCCGGGTTGGGCTCCCCCCGAAAAAGTGGTCGTCGTCGTTCCCGAGGAGTGGGATCGACGCGAGGAGCGGATGGCGTTTCTGCAGGAAGTCGCCCCCGGTGTCGAGCTCATCCCCGTCAGGAATCGAGGAGACGCCGTCGATCGAGGCGTGCTCGCGGATGCAGACGCGGTGCTCGGACTCGGGTGCGCCGCGAGTACCGTGGCAGCGATCGGTCCGGAGGTCCACTGGGTTCAGTCGGGTAGCGTCGGCGTCGAGGGCTGCTTCCTGAGCGGCACGCCGCCCGGCGAGACCAATCGGATTCTGCGTGAACGCAACATCGTGGTGACCTCGATTCGTGGCATGACCGCGCGCGCCATCGCCCAGCATTCTCTCACGATCATGCTCTCGTTGATCGGCGGCATGGATATCCACGATGAACGGCAGGAGAACCACGTCTGGGGACGCACGCAGACGGACGTGGTGAAGGACAAGCACCTGGATAAGGAGTTCCAGGATCAGACGCTGCTCGTTGTCGGGCTCGGGAGTATCGGTACGGAGGTGGGTCGTCTCGCTCACGCCCTGGGCATGCGGGTGATCGGGATTCGGAACACGAGCCGATCCGGCCCGGCTTTTGTCGATTACGTGGGCCTCCCGGATGAGCTCTACTCCCTAGCTGCCGAAGCCGATGTGGTATACGCCTCGGTCCCCAGCACCCCCGACACCAGAGAGATGTTCGACGCGAGGTTCTTCGACGCGATGAAAGAAAGCGCGTACTTCGTCAGCATCGTGCGACTTCCGGTCGTGAACTGGGAGGATTTGAAGGAGGCGCTCAGATCGGGGAAGATCGCGGGGTTCGGGACGGACGACCTGCCTCAGACCGACTGGGAGCTCTGGGACCTACCCCGTGTCATCATGACGCCGCATGTCTCGGACTACTCCAACCGGTATCGAGACAATCAGTTCCTGCTCTATCGGGAGAACCTCCGCCGTTATGTCGCGGGCGACAGAATGTTGAATGTGGTCGACCTTCAGCGGGGTTACTGAGGCTCTCCAGTGTCTGGGACCGGTCCGACTAGCGAGGGACCTCGTGACTCAGCCCCCATCCCCTCAGCTGCTCCAATACGGAGTATGCCGTCCAGTCGAATTCGAGCGGCGTGACCGTGATCATGTCGCGCATGAATGCCTCCGTGTCGGTCTCGTCGGGAAAGTCCGTTGCCAGCCCGATCCTCGGAGTGAAGCGTCTGTCATCGCCAACGTCCTCTACCTCCTCGTACGCGAATGTCAGGTGGCCTCCCCCCATCTTCGCCACGGTCACCCCGGCGATATCGGCTTCCGAGGCCCGGGGGATGTTGATCGATAGCACGATCCCGGATAGAGCGGGACGTTGCTTCAGCTCGTCGACGAACGCGGCGACGAACCGGGCCGAGTAGTCGAAGTCCGCGGTACGCCCCCCGAGTGATGCCGCCACCGCCGGCAACCCGTAGAACGCGCCCATCATCGCGCCGCCCACCGTTCCGGACATGTGCGCCGACGTACCTACGTTGGCGCCGCGGTTGATTCCGCTTACCACGAGGTCGAACCCACTGTCCGGGGACAAGGTGGTGATCGCCAGCATCACGGCACCGGCCGGGGTGGTATCGACGCAATGTCCAAGCGTGTCGCCGTCTTGCTGTACGGCTCGGAGGTAGAGCTCGTCCCTCAGGGCCACCGACATGCTGCTGCCGCTGCGCTCTCCGCATGGCGCGATCACGTGAACTTGTCCAACTGCTCTCAGCGCTTCGGCGAGTGCCTGAATACCAGGAGATTCGATGCCGTCGTCGTTCGTGAGCAGAATGTGGTACGAATCAGTTTGCCCGTACGCTGGCCGCATGAAGAACCCGAGCAACGAGACGAACATGGGAAGGACCCTGAGGCGTGCGTGTGTCGAGATCACGATCTGCTCCGTCTCCAGGTGACGCTGCTGCAAAACCAGGACGCTGCTGCAAAACCAGGGATGGCCCGCGATCGTTCAAGCTGGCCCCGACCGCCGCGACCGCTTGTCAGCCCGCGTCAGCGTTCAGCGGAGCGACGCGACGGCGCGGCGGAGGATCCACTCGCCCAGGTCGTTCGTCGGCGCGTCGCCCGTGTTGGTCAGGACTGCGACGCCCACGCGAGCGTCGGGAGCGAACCCGAGGAACGAGGTGTAGCCGTCCACCTCTCCGCCGTGCTCGACGATCCGGCCTACGCCCTGCAGCTCCCGCACGAACCACCCGTACGCATACGACAGCTCATCATTGAGCGTGGCCTGTGGCTCGTGCAGCTCTTCTAACATATTACTGGAAATCAGCTTGCCATCGTTCATATCCAGCACTATGTGAAGCGTGAGATACTTGGCCAGATCCTCGGCGGTCGACGCGATGCCACCCGCCGGCGACATCGCTTCCGGATCCCACGGCGTGTAGTCCTCGAGCTCGCCGGTACGGGTGTTGGGGTAGTACGGGAGCGCCAGACGGGGCAAGTGGCGGGGCCACAGGGTGATCGTGCTGTTCTCCATCCCCAGCGGCCACAACAGCTCTCGCCAGAGGAGCGTCTCGTACGGCATCCCGGACGCGCGCTCGAGCGCGTGCCCCAGCACCGCGAAGCCGAAATTCGAGTACTGCCACCCCTCGCCCGGCTCGAACTCGAGATCTGAGCGCTCGATGCTCTGATAGAGTTCGAAGTGCGTGAACGCGAGCACGGGTGCGTCGCCGTGCGCGCGCCGAAGCGTCGGCGGGTCGCGCGGCAGTCCTGCCATGTGTAGGGCAAGTCGGCGAATCGTGACGGGCGCCCCCTCGGATTCGGGGAACGTGACGTCGGGCGGTAGGTGCTGCTGCACCGGGTCGTCGAACGCGATCTGCCCGCGCTCCACCAGCATCCCGAGCAGGACGGTCGTGAACGTCTTGCTGCTCGAGCCGATCTGAAAGAGCGTGCCCGGCTCGACCGGACGGCCGGTGTCGCGGTCAGCCACGCCGTATCCGGCCAGGTGCAGGACGCTGTCTCCGTACACGATCGCCACCGCGACACCCGGCAAGGAGGCGGATTCCATGACAGCGCGAACGTGCGCATCCACATCGGTGACCAGTCCGTCCGGTGTCTGTGCCCCGGCGGAGCTGGGGGCTACGACTGCCGCGATCGCGGCGAGGCCGAGGAGTGCGCAGGTCGGCGCGGGCACGGGGCGTGTGAGGCGCACGGTCGCCCCGGAACCGAACACGTCGGCGCTCGACGCCCGTCGACCGTTTCGAATGCGGGTCAATCGTTTACGGGGTCTGCGGTTCATCCACCCAATCGGCGATGAACACGTTCGTGCTCCCGGCCTCACGCTGGTGGCGGTTCGACCCGAACACGAGCTTCGAGCCGTCCGGCGAGAACATGGGGAAGCTGTCGAAGTCGTCGAATGTGGTCACGCGCTCGAGCCCCGTCCCATCGATGTTGATGAGATACAGGTCGAAGTTGCGTCCCGTCGGCTCGTGCAAATTGGACGCGAAGATGATCTGCTCGCCGCTCGGGTGGAAGAACGGCGCGAAGCTGGCGGCCCCGTGGTCCGTGAGCTGGCGCTTGTTCGAGCCGTCGGCGTCCATCACCCAGATCTCCAGCACCCCCGGTCGCACGAGGCCGTCGGCGAGCAACGCCTGGTAATCCGCCAACTCCCCGGGGTCGGTGGGGTGGTGAGCGCGGTACACGATCTTTGTCCCATCCGCCGAGAAGAACGGCCCGCCGTCGTACCCAGGCTCGTCCGTCAGCTGACGGATGTCTGTCCCGTCAGCGTTCATCGTGTAGATGTCCAGATCGCCGTTCGCCACCGACGTGAACACGATCTTGGAGCCGTCCTGGGAGATCGTCGCTTCCGCATCGTAGCCCGGCGAACTGAACAGGACCTCGGGGGTCGAGCCGTCGGGGTTCGCCACGTAGATGTCGTAATCGTACAGTGCCCACACGTATCCGCGGCTGTAGTCCGGGGGCGCCGGGCACTCCGCTCCGACCTCGTGCGTCGAGCTGTAGACGATGCGATCGCCGGAGGGGAAGAAGTACGCGCACGTCGTGCGCCCCGTCCCCGTCGAGACGAGCTGCTTCTCCCCGCCGCTCGCCGTCATCGTGAAGATCTGATCGCAGTCGTACTCGCCGGCGCCGTGCCGCTGGAAGATGAGCTGTTGCCCATCGGACGAGAAGTACGCCTCCGCGTTCTCCCCGGCGAAGGTGAGCATGCGCAGGTTCTGGATTCGGGTCTCACCGGGCTCGGGCTCGTACGCTTCGGCCGGTCCGGGCTCCTGAGCCTCGGCCGTCGCCTCCGCCTGTGGCTCGGTGTCGGCGGTCTCATCGGCCGGCGCGCAGCCGAAGGCCGTGACGTCAAGGGCCAGCAGGCAGGTGCTGAACGCTATCGTTCGCGAAGTCACGTTGACCTTCTCTCTCGAGTTGATTTCAATGGTTGACGGGGAGGAATGACCCCAGATGTCCGACAGGTCCGAGGCCGCTCGAATGGCTCTCGCGGCACGATGCGAACGGTACGGCGGCGCGGGCTCCGGGGCCAGTTTTCAGCCGCCGGTCAGGAGGATCAACCCCGCACGTGGAACGCGGACACCGTTCGACGGAGCTTACGAAGGAGGACGGGCGGTGAGGAGGGCGGCCCCGGTGGAGCCGCCCTCAGGCGTTCAGGTGCAGTCTCTCACGTAGCAGTTCCGGCGAGTCCTCTCGAAGGTCAACCTGAAACCAGCATCATCGTCGGCCTCATCCATGAAGATCAGCTTGTTGGCGCAGAAAGCGTACAAACTCGTATCCTCGCCTCGTTCCCCGGGATCGGGGTGCTCCGGCTCATCAGTGGTGATGGTAGTGCCCGTGTAGGTGTACGTGCCGCTCCAGCCGCAACTGGTGTCCGCCTGGCAAACCAGGTTGTCAGCGTCACCGGAAACGGACACCGAGTGCGTTCCGTCGCTCCAGAGGGTCATGATAAACGAAAAGTGTCGTCCGGGGTGGAGCTCGTCGTCACCCACCACGGCGCTCGTGAGCTTCCAAGCGCCGAGGAACGGGTTTTCGTGCTTAGGGTTGGTCGTCGCCTGGAGATCGTCCACCGCGGGATCAGGAACGTTGAGTTCAGGATCCGAAGTTCCTTCGCAGCCCACTAGAGCCACGCTGCAGAGCAAGACTGGGATAAGTCGGGGGACTAACACGGGTCTCATGGGAAAACCCCTCCACGCCGATGAAGGGAACTACGTCTGCCACGGTTTGTGTCTGCAGGGGCAGACGCGGGGTCGTGGCGTGCCATCGGCTACAGCACGTCGCGGCTCGGTGTGAAGCAGCGTCACCATGATGCGCAGTTCTCCCTGCGCAAGTCGGGAGATGCTCTACGTGGGGTGTGGGGCAGCCCCCTCGGACGATGAAAGGACACCAGATCGACCGCACACGCGGGCACGGGCAGAACTCCGCTCGACAGCGACCCTTTCACGTCGATCCAGGTCGCCCGTTATAGGGGTGAAAGCGACGAGATTATGCGGCGGTGAAGAGCCGACCGATCAACGAGAGGGAAGCGACATGTTGACACGTTTTTGGACATGGACGGAGATCTTTCGGGGGGGAGTGTTTCTGGTGCTGGTGAGCGTCGGCGTCCCGCTCCTCCTGACCAACGCCGTGGGCGCGGTCTTGATCACGGGGCGGCCGTGGGTGGCATGAGCCCGGCTCACCGGCACCCCAGCCGGCCGGCCGGCCCGAGGGGATGCGAGGCATGAGCGAATCGGGGTGCGGGCAGCCACTGGCGGGAACGGGCGCCGCGGTTCAGCGTGGCATCGGATCACGACCGGCAACGATGCGACCCGGCCGTGACCATGAACCGCCTGAACGGGAGGCGAAGATCGCGAGAGACGCTCGGCTCGCGGGCTGGGTAGAAGCGCACGGAGAGGAACTCGAGCGGCACCTCCTCGGGATGTCGCTCCGCGCCGAAGACGCACGCGACATCCTCCAGGAGGTGTGGGTCACGGCCCTCCGATCGCCCCCCGACGACGGACCCGACTCCAACCCACGAGCCTGGCTGTACCGCGTGGCGACGCGGCGGGCCCTCGACGTGCTGGCCTGCCACCGGCGCCACCGCGAGCTCCTCACGGAGCGGTCGGGGCGCGTGGCTCCCGAGCCCGAGGCCTCACCCGACGCGTGGGTGGGGCGGCTTACCGAAGAGACTCGCGTTCGGGTACGCGCGTCGGTGGCCCAGCTCCCGCGGCGCCAGCGCGAGGCAGTGTGGCTCCGGTGGCTGGAAGGGTGCGACTACGACACGATCGCGGCCCGGCTCGGCGGATCGCCCGGGACGGCCCGCGCCAACGTCTACCAGGGTCTCAAGCGGCTTCGGAGGGAGCTGTGCGAGATCTGGTGCGAGGAGATTTCGATATGAGCACGGACGTCTGCACGTATACCGAAGACGAGGTGCTGGCGTACGTCGCCCGCGAGATGGAGCCGGAGGCCGAAGCGGCAATGGCGGAGCACCTGGGCGAATGCGAAGCGTGTTGCGATCAGGCGGTGGAGTTCCGGCAGCTGGAACAGGTTCTACCGACTTGCTGCAAGAAGGAGACGATTCGCTGGCACGGCTTCGAGACGCCGTTCGGTCGGACGTATGTTGCGGCGAGCGACGCAGGGCTTGTGCGCGTCTCGTGGCAACAGCCGGACGACGATGCCTTCGTCGGCGAACAGGAGACGCGCTTCCCGGGGCACCCGGTGGTGTACGATCCCGAGGCGCTGGCCGAAGCGGAGCACCAGTTGGGCGAGTACTTCGGCGGCGAGCGCTCCGCGTTCGACCTCCCCGTGGATTTGAGCGCGCTGTCGAAGTTCGAGCGCAGCGTGCTGGAAGGTGCCAGCCGGCTCCCGTTCGGGACGGTGGTGCCGTACTCGGAGCTGGCCCGCCGGATCGGACGTCCGAAGGCCGCGCGCGCGGTCGGGAACGCGCTCGGCCACAACCCCGTGGCGATCGTCGTTCCCTGTCACCGGGTCGTGCGCCGTGACGGCGGCCTGGGCGGCTACGGGGGCGGGGTCGAGTACAAGGAGGCGCTCCTCACGATCGAGGGGCGCGAAGATCTCCTGCGCGCGAGCTGAGGCGCCCGCGTTGCCCTCCAAAGGTGGCGAGCTCCCAACGCTCGCCATCGTCCCAGCCACCCCCGATCGCTGGGACGATCTCGAGATCCTGTTCGGACCGCGCGGCGCGTGCGCCGGATGCTGGTGCATGTACTGGCGTCAGACGCAGCGCGAGTTCGAGGAACACAAGGGGGAAGGGAACCGGGCCTCCTTCAAGGCGATCGTGGAGGGCGGTCCCCCACCCGGCGTGATCGCGTACGCCGGCGACGAGCCGGTCGGATGGTGCTCTGTCGGGCCACGCCCGGATTTCTCGCGTCTGAACCGCTCGCGGATCCTGAAGCCGGTGGATGAGCGGCCGGTGTGGTCGATCGTGTGTCTGTTCGTCACTCGCGCCTGGAGGTGGCGCGGCGTCTCGGTGGCGCTGCTTAGAGGTGCGGCGGAGTTCGCGGTCGCGAGCGGCGGCCGGATCGTGGAGGGCTATCCGACGGAGCCGCGCAAAGACCGGATGCCGGACGCGTTCGCCTGGACGGGGATCGCGTCAGCGTACCTGGCCGCCGGGTTTTCCGAAGTGGCCCGGCGGAGTGAAACCAGACCGATCATGCGCTGGAGCGCGCCCTAGATGTGTGTCGCGAGGATGGGTGGGTCACGCGGGAAAGGGCGCCTCGGGCTTGAGAATCGGTTGATCGAGAGAACGCGTTTCAGCGGAAACGTCTCGGCCTGCGTTCAGAGCCCGTTGATAGCGCCCAGACGTTTTCAGCTGAGGGCATTTGACACTTGGTGGACCAAGGTCAAGTGTCAGGATGCCCATGCAACGCGTCTTCACGTCGAGTCTCAGCGACACACAGATCCAGTCGATCTTCCGTG
>JBDHAC010000034.1:29996-65807 GCA_039588275.1 Gemmatimonadota bacterium | reverse complement strand
GGGGCGGCCGGATTCGAACCGGCGACCCCCTGCTCCCAAAGCAGGTGCGCTACCGGACTGCGCCACGCCCCGTGGGGGGGGATTATGGGTGGGCGCGCTTTGGGTCGCCAGTCCGCGCCGCGCGCCCTGCGTCCCGGTTAGCGCGAGAGCCGAACGAACAGGTCTCGGGCGACCTGGTCGAAGACGGCCTGCAGATCGTCGGCCGTAGGGGCGAAGTACATCCTGCCCTGCGGCTCATCGGGGTCCACCACGCCGTTCTCGTTGGCGAGTCGACGCAGGTAATCGAGATCGGGTTGCAGGATCGGGTCCGGGTTGTTGGGGTTCCCAAGCCCGATCGTGTAAACGAGAATCCCGTCACGGCGTATCGCTCGCGCCGTTTGGTCACCGCGCACCCGCCCCTGATTACGGACCCGGTTCTCGTTCCACCCGTAGCAGTTTCTGAAGCGCCGACAGTCGTCGGGAGGGTTCGCGATGACGTCGGTGGGCAGGTTGTCGGGGTCGTTGAACAGACCTCGGACCCTGCCCGTGATAACCGTGGATACGGCGATCACACGGTCCTGTGTATTGAAGGGCGGTCCGATGAAGTCCCGCACGGCCGTGGGTCGCCCGTCTGTGAAGAACACGATGACCTTGGCGGCGCTCTGCCGTACCGCCGGAAGCAGCATCTGCTCGTGGGCCAACCGTAGTCCCTCGCCCGTGTTGGTGTCCCCCGCCGAATTCATGGCGCTGATGGCCTGAGAGATCGGCGTCGTGAAATCGTGCCCCAACTCGAAGCGTTCGGTGCCCCGAATCTGGAATGAAACCAGCCCCATCTGGTCGATGCCGTCGTTGAACTGACCGACGAATTCCGTCGCTGCGGCCTGCAGGTCGTCCCACGCGCCCTCTCGGTCCAGCGAGCCAGACTGATCGACGACGAGCACCAGGTCCACCGGTGGCACCGCGGCCGTTGCGCTCGCGCGCACGTCCATCCTCGTCTGACCGAGAATACGGATGAAAGTCGTCGGGACCGTACGGGCTGCTGAAACCGTGACCGTGTTCTCTCCGCGGGCGTTGCTGCCGAAGGTGACCGAGGTGCCGGTGCCCGGTCCGGCCGCCACGCCGTTGGCGCGAGCCACCGCGTTTGCCTGGGTCAACGCCGCGGGCTGTCCCAATCGCAGGGCCCGGGCGCCTGCCAGCGCAGCGGCGTCCACGGCTCGCCCGACCCGCATCTTCTCCAGATAGCCACGACCCAGGTCCAGCGCCAAACCGGTTGCTCCCAGAATCATGAACAGCGATACGGCCAGGAGGACCAGCACTGCGCCAGACTCGTCGGCCAACGATCCGCGCGCCCGCGCGGTTGTCCGCGCCACGGCCCGTCGGGCGCACGAGCCTTGCCTTCCTGCGCGAAGTGGATCGGATTCAGAAGATCGAGCGATCATAGAGCGTATCCGGGACTAGCGAGTTGACCATTCGGCTCAAGGGCGTAAAGGGCTCGTACGTGAGGAACAGCTCGACCACGTAGTAGGACTGGCCATCCAGGAGCCCGCTCGTCACCAGCGTGCCGACCGAGTCACCTGGGAGACCCATGCGACTGAGACCCATGAAGCCACTGCTCGCGAACTGAGACTCCACCACGGGGAAGCCACCTTGCATGCGGAGTCTCGTCGCGATCGCTCCGCCGCGCCCCGCGAGTCCGATCGTCCCACCGTTCGTGACGGTGATCTGAACGACGGAGTCGAGTGCGGCCCCACGTGCCGCGATGTTGGCGCCCTCGCGCGAAAGCCCCGCCATCGCATGTCCCACGTCCAACAGCATCCCCACTTCGAGAAGGCCGAACACGACGATCATCAGGATCGGGAGCGTCATCGTGAACTCGATGAGCTCCTGCCCCCGCTCGCATCGGGTCAACCTTCGCGCCAGCCGGCGGGCCACGCGTTTACTCACCAAGAGTCGCATGCACCACTCAGAAGACCGGTTCGTTGCGCACGACGGTGGCAACGGTGAAATCCACGTACCCCGTGCTGAAGAAGCGCATGACGGGCGCCATCACGAAGTGATCCCGGTATGTCGCGCTGATCTGGACCACGTCGCCCGGCCCCCCTCCGTCGGGCGGGGTGATCTGAAGCCCGTTCAGGTCGACGTTGAGATCACCTGCCTTGTCCACGATGACCTCGATGATGGACTGCGCCCGGGTCATGGGCTCGCCGCTGCCCGGGTCGATGAGCTGGTTCCCGGTGACCGCGAATCGCGCCGCCTCGGCCACCGCGTGTCGCAAGGTCAGGCGCGTGAAGAAGTGTCGGCCGAAGTCGAAGATTCCGGCCAACAGAAGGAGAAGTACCGGCACGACGAGGACGAACTCGACCAGGGTCTGGCCGCGTTCGCCCCGGCGGAACCCGCGGGTCTTCCCGAGCCTCCGCAGACGTATCCTCAACTTCAACCTCTCCCTGTCCCCGAAGCACCCCACCTGCACCTGGGAAACCCGCACCCCTGCGAAGAAGCAACGCGTATGCCAGCCGGCCACGTCCGCGAGCGTATCGCTGTAACTGCTGTAACGGCAGCCGCATTCGCCTCTTACCTAAGACGCGACATTACGTGTGGCCGTGTGGTGGGATGGTCTCTTGCTGCGTACGCGCAGCAAGCGCGGCGTTTAACCACGCCCTAGCGAAGGCGTTCCGAATCGGTGTCAGCCCCTCCGGGCGACCGGGTCCGCAGCCAGCGCTGTAGCTCGATCAATGCCCGGGCCCGGTGGCTCGTGGCACGTTTGACCTCGGGTGGGAGCTCCGCGTAGGTCAATCCCCGCTCCGGCAAGATGAACAGCGGGTCGTACCCAAAGCCGCCGCTCCCCCTCGGCTCGTGGGCTATCCTACCGCTCACCCGGCCCTCGAAGATCGCGTGGCCGTCGTCCTCGACGAGCGCGATCGCGCAGTGATAATGGGCACCGCGCTCACGCTCGAGCACGCCGGTCATCCGCTCGAGCAGGTAGCGGTTGTTTGCCTCATCCCTGCCCCATTCAGCCGCCATCCGGTCCGGTGCGAATCGCTTCGTCCGGACTCCGGGGCGCCCGCCCAGCGCGTCCACGCACAACCCGGAGTCGTCCGCGATCGTGGGCAGCCCCGACAGCGTGTGGAAGTGTCGGGCCTTGGAGAGGGCGTTCTGCGCGAACGTATCGAACGGCTCGAGGTGTGCTTCTTCGGGCGTCTCGGGAAGCCCAACCTCGACGAGGCTCACGATGCGGGCACGCGCCTCCGACAGAATCTCGCGCGCCTCGCGCAGCTTGTGCTCGCTGCGCGTTGCCAGCAGGAAGCGAGGATCCGCGCTCACCGCTCCGCTCCGCGGGATGCGATGACGGTGGGCTGCTCGATGGCCGGAGTCATGGGTGCTGCCGCCCGGGCGGTGAAGGCTCGTGAGGGGCGCGGCCTACACGCTCCAGAGGACGTCGTCCCTCAGTCGCCCGGCCAGCTCGGGGTGTACGCGCCACATGTACACTCCCATGCTGACGGCTGCGAGCAGGTTTCCGATCAACAGCGACCACCACGCCATCTCCTGCAGGAACCACCGTCCTAGAATCGCCACCAACGCGATGAAGAAGACCTCGAACACTACGAACAGGATCAGAAGACCGAAAACCAGGGGCGGGAACCTCCGGACCTGTTCGGTGAGTCCCGAGAGGGTGACGCCGAAGAGTATGAAGAACGTGAAGTGCACGAAGCTGTAGCCGAGCACCGGTCCGACTCCGATCACGACGTCCTCGACTCCGCCCCCGCCCCGGAAGAGCAACGCCCCGAGCGCAGCGGGCGTGAAGAACGGCTCGCGCGCGATCGCATCCACGATGAGGAACCAGAGTGCGACGGCGACCGCGCCGATCAATCCGGCGGTGATGCCGAGGCGCGTCGTCCGGTGTGCCTGAAGAAAGTCGAGCATCCCGGTGACTCCGGGCTCACTCCCCAGCCAGTGCAGGTGCGTGAACATCACGACGCCGGCGAGCGCGTTACCGAAGAAGACAGCGGGCCACCCGGGTGCTGACAGCACCTGGTCGACAGGGGCGCGGATGAGCCCCAAATAGAAGACCAGCGAGCAGGCGAACAGGCCGTATGCGGCGCCGATGAAGAGATTGCGCGGAAGCCCGGCCCAGCCGATCAAGGCACGAGCCAGCAGCCCGAGACCCGCCCACACGGCGAAATGCACGAGAGTGAACCCGATGAGCACTCCCGCCGTAGGCTCCACCTCACCCCTCTGCAAGATCGCGCCCCACAGGAACGTGGGGGTCCGGAGCGGCGCCCCTTGTCCCAGGTCGTAGAAATAGAAGAGCACCGCCAGGACGAACCCGGCCAGCAGTCCCGCCGCGAGGCCGTCCCGCACGGCGCGCGCAGACAAGCTCATACCGGCCTCGAGCGGCGAGCTCGAGGGACCGTCCGATCGGCTGACCGAAGCGTCGCGCTCACAGCTTGTCGACGGCCAGCACGGCCAGGAGAAGTGGAAGATAGATGACCGAGTAGCGGAACAGCCGCCCGGCCGTTCGACGCGAGGTCGAGCCCCAGAACACGCAGGTCTGCCACACGAACACGGCTCCGAGACCGAGCGCGACCCAGAAATAGACCGCCCCCGCGAGCCCGAGCAGCGCGGGAACGAGACTGGCAGGGACCAGGGCCAGCGTGTAGAGCAGAGTCTGTTGGCGCGTGCTGATCCCGTTCAGGTCCCCGACGCTCAACATTCGAAGCCCCGCATCGCGGTACTGGTCCTTCAGGAGCCACGCGAGCGCCAGGAAATGCGGCAACTGCCACAGGAAGAGGATGGTGAACAGCGTCCACGCGCCGGCCCCGAGCTCACCTGTGGCCGCCGCCCAACCACCCACGATGGGCAGTGCACCGGGGATCGCG
Organism: Gemmatimonadota bacterium; assembly: GCA_039588275.1. Lineage (GTDB taxonomy): Bacteria > Gemmatimonadota > Gemmatimonadetes > Palauibacterales > Palauibacteraceae > JBDHAC01. The sequence goes on along the minus strand of JBDHAC010000034.1, from coordinate 60,951 downwards.
CCGACGAGGGTCGAGAGCGAGTGTACGCGCTTCAACGGGGTGTACACGAGGTCGTAAACGACCAGGGCGAGCGCCGCGAGCACACCGGTCAACAGATTCACGGCGATGGCGAGATACGCAATTCCGAATGCGGAGAGGCCGCCCGCGAACAACGCTGCGGGTCCCGGGCTCAGCCTGCCGGCGGGCAGCGGCCGGTCGCGGGTACGTTCCATCCGCGCATCGACGTCGCGTTCGAGAACCTGGTTCATCGCGCTGGTTCCGCCCGCCACCAGTGCGGTTCCGAACAGGGCGTGGAGGAGAAGTACGATATCCAACCCGGCCGGGCTTCCCAGATAGAAGCCGGCTGCCGTCGTCACGAGCACGAGCGCCGTAATGCGGGGTTTCGTCAGCTCTACATAGTCGGCCGCGCGCCGACGCGGCACCGCCGGCTGACGGGCGGGCGCTCGGGCGGCTCGGTCCCCCGAGCCGCTCACCTTGGATCGTCTGCTCACGGCAGCGGGCGCCGCATCGGACATGGACCGGCCTTTCCTTCTCTGGCGCACGGGACTCAACGTCGTGACTGTGCCACGGCTATCGTTACCGACCGCGGCGGCATGTGGGCTCGGCGACCAACCTGGACGGCGCGACTCATGGGCGTCAAGCGGCGTCCGCCGCAGTCCACGGCCACATCGACGACGCATGGTGGCCGCAGGGCCGCCCGAACGATCACCGTTCCGTCAGGCTGCGGAGCAACTCGCTGGTGGAGCGATGGGGCTCGAGTGGCAGGAGGATGACGCTTCCACCGCGCGCCCGCACTTCGTCTGCACCCACGACGTCCTCCAGCCGGTAGTCCGCTCCTTTCACCAGGACGTCAGGCTGCAGCGCTTCGATGAGCCGTAGCGGCGTGTCCTCCGCGAAGACGGCGACCGCATCGACGAACCGGAGCGACGCGAGTAGCAGGCCCCGGTCTGCCTCCGGCAGGATCGGCCGACCGGCCCCCTTCAATCGTCGGACGGAAGCATCCGAGTTGAGCCCCACCAGCAGCGCGTCTCCGAGCCCGCGGGCGCGCGCCAGCAAAGACAGGTGCCCCTTGTGGACGATGTCGAAGCAGCCGTTGGTGAACACGAGTCTCTCTGCGCGGCCCGGACCATAGCGGCGAACCGCTTCGGCGCGCTCGAGGATTCTTCCTGCGGCGTCGAGTCGCTGCGGGCCGGCGATGTTCACTGCAGATAGTAGAGCAACAGGTATGCGGCCAGCATTACCGCGATCCACAGCACGGTACTCCCAGTAGGCCACGTCCGCGCGAACACGCCCGGAGGGCCATGGTGCCGGTACACGCCTTCCAGGAACCTGCCGACATTCCTCTGCGCCCGGTCGAACACGTGGCCCTGCACCCACCCGATACCCCGACCCACGGTTCCTACCAGGCGCGGCAGGAACCGGCGGTACGTCCAATCGAAGTCCAGGTTGACCGACGGTCTCTCCGCGGGATAAAGCCCCGTCCGGATCAGGACCGCGAAGGCCAGCGCTGCCCACAGAAGCAGCTGGAAGGAGGTCATCACGTGCGTGGTCGTGTACGGCCGGTACTCCACGTCGTACGGCAGAAGGCTGTACAAGGGGCCGGGGAACACGCCGATCCCGATGCACAGCGCCGCCGTCACGCCCATCGCGATGAGCATGTTGCCCGGAGCCTCCTTGCACCGGATCCCCGAGTCGTGACCGAAGAACCCGAAGTACGGGATCTTGATCCCCGAGTGCTCCATCACGCCGGCCGACGCGAAAATCAGCCCGATGAACGCGAGGGTGTAGTGCTGCTCGCCTACAGCCGAAAGGATCATCGACTTGCTCACGAACCCGCTGAACAACGGGAACGCGGAGATCGACATCGCCCCGATGATACAGAACGTCGCGGTGAGGGGCATCGACTTGTACAGCCCTCCCAACTCCGAAGCCTTGATCGTCCCGGCCCGGTAGAGGACGGCACCCATCGACATGAACAGGAGTGCCTTGTACAGGAGGTGGGCGAAGGCGTGCGACACCGTCCCGTTCAGGGCCATCTCGGTTCCCACCCCGATCCCGACGACCATGAAGCCGACCTGGTTGTTGAGGCTGTACGCCAATACCCGCCGGAGGTCGTTCTCGATCACCGCGTAGAAGATCGGGAAGATCGTCATGATGACCCCGATCGGGATCAGGATCTCGGTGCCGGCGTACCCGCGCGCGAGCGCGTAGACCGCGAGCTTGGTGGTGAAGGCGCTCAAGAAGACGGTGCCCGTTACGGTTGCCTCGGGGTAGGCGTCCTGCAGCCAGTTGTGCAGGAACGGAAAGGCGCACTTGATCCCGAACGCGACGAAGATCAGGTCCGTCCCGAGCGACCCGAGCCCGAGGTGGTCGAAGGCGAGGGATCCCGTCGCCCGATAGTGGATGATCGTACCGGCGAGAAGCAGGACACCCGAGCCCACCTGAATGATCAGGTAGCGCATCCCCGCTCTGTACGACCGCTCGGTGCGTCTGGCCCAGATGAGGAAGACGGAGGCGATCGCGGTCAGCTCCCAGTACAGGAAGAGAGTGATGAGATCGCCCGCGAACACCGCCGCGATACCGGCTCCCGCGTAGACCAGCCCGGCGACATGCTGCACCGTGTCCTTCAGGTGCGCCGCGTAGATGACCGAGAGGAACGCGACGATGTGGAAGATCAGCCCGAAGACGAGGCTGAGCTTGTCGACCCGAGCCAACGTGAGCGTGTAGCCGAGCAGGTCGACCTGCGTGTACGCGCCCTCGGCCAGCCCGAACAACCCGAGCAGCTGGACGGCGCTCAGGACGGGAAGGACGAGCACGTACGCGATCTGGGCCCGCCCTCGCAGGAGTGGCACCAACAGGGCGCCCAGGATGAGGATCCAGGCGGGCGGGAGGGCCACTAGACTACTCATCGTAGTAGTCCTCCGGCCGCATCAGAATCTTCCGCAGGTACTTCCCGGCCATGACGATGAAGAAGAAGGCCGCGAAGCCGAAGAAGCCGTAGACGCCGAACCACCCCTCGAAGCCGAAATGGACGTGCTTGTGGTAGACCAGGTCGCCGATGACGAGGGCCGCGCAAACCGTCGCGAGCGTCCACACGAGGCGCGTTACATTGCGCGGCTCGTCGAGCCAGCGCTTGCGCTCGGCGCCCATCTCAGAGCTCATCGTGCCGCCCTCATGGACCGGCGCCCGTCACCGCGGTCGCTCCTGCCAGAGGCTCCAGAAGACGGGCGATCTCCCCGGCGAAGAAGAACAGCACGATGCAACCGAGCGCCGTGAGGCATAGCGGGATCACGCAGAACAGCGGCGCCTCCCTGACTCCCGAGGCCGGCTCGTTCCCCGTGGGAGCGAAGAAGAAGCCGCGGATCGGTATCGGGATCAGGTACGCGATGTTGAGGAGCGAGCTGACCATCAGGATGCCCACGAACACGATCTGATGAGCCTCCGCAGCTCCGAGCGCCAGATACCACTTGCTCCATGTCCCACCCATCGGCGGCAGACCGATCACGCTCAACGAGCCGAGCAGAAACGCAAAGGTCGTGAACGGCATCGTGCGCCCGATGCCCCGCATGTCGCTGATCTCGGTCTTGTGCGTCGCGACGTAGATCGCGCCCGCGCAGAAGAACAGGGTGATCTTGCCGAACGCGTGCATCGCGATGTGCATGCTGCCGCCGATGACCCCCCACGTGTTCGCCAGCGCGGCGCCGAGCACGATGTAGGACAGCTGGCTCACCGTGGAATATGCGAGCCGGGCCTTGAGATTGTCCTTGGTCAACGCAACGATCGACGCGATGATGATCGTCGCCCCGGCGACGTACATCAGCGCCACACCGATCCCCGTGTCGCGCAGCAGATCGAGACCGAAGATGTAGACCACCACCTTCATGACCGTGAATACGCCGGCCTTGACGACCGCGACCGCGTGGAGCAGCGCGCTGACCGGGGTCGGCGCCACCATCGCGGCCGGCAACCACCGGTGAAACGGCATCAGCGCGGCCTTGCCGGTGCCGAACGCGTACAGGCCCAACAGCACCAAGATGACGGGGCCCTCCGCCTTCCCCGCCAGGATCCCGCCCTCCGTGAAATCGAGCGTTCCCGCGATGCTCCAGGTCCACACGATGGCCAGCAGCAGGAAGGCGATCGAGGTCGTGAGTAGGATGGACAGGTACGTGCGCGCACCCTGCATCGCCTTCTCGGTGCCGTGGTGCGCGACGAGCGGGTACGTGGAGAGCGTCAGGATCTCGTAGAAGATGAACAGCGTGAACATGTTCTGGGCCAGCGCCACCCCGATCGCCCCGAAGATCGAGACCGCGAACGCGACGTAGTAGCGCGTCTGGTGCGCTTCGTCGTTCGCCCGCATATAGCCGATCGAGTACAGCGAGGTGACGATCCACAGCCCCGACGCCACGAGCGCGAACAGCATCCCGAGCGGCTCGACCCGGAACGCGATGGCGAGTCCGGGCAAGACCTCGAACCAGCGGACGGAGGGCCGGCCGCCGTCGAGCACGGACGGAAGAAGCGTGACCACGACGAGGAACAGACTCACCGCGACGGTGAGCGTACCCGCCTCCCGCAGATTGGGCCGCCTCCCGAGGGCCGCCGTCATGACCGCACCGACGACGGGTAGCGCCAGCGCGAGCTGAACTGAAGCGGCGCCGCTCAAGGTGATCCGCCCAGTAAGATCCGGGCCGCCTGTCCTGCGACCCCCGCGGAGGCCGAGGTGGAGAGCCCGAAGAACAGCGTGGCCCCGATCAACACCCAGGTCGGAACGAGCATCGAGAGTGGTGCCTCGTTCGCGTCCCTCGCCCTGTCGGACGGTTCCTTGAAGTAGGCGACCTCGACCACCCGCCAGACATAGACCAGAGCCAGGAGCGAGCTCATCAACACGAGAACGGCCACCGGCCACCAGCTCCTCTCGAGGGCGGCCTGAATCAGGTACCACTTGCTGATGAAGCCGACGGTCACGGGCACCCCGATGAGCCCGAGGCCGCCGACGACCCATGCCGCCATCGTGAACGGCATGCGCCGCCCGACCCCCCGCATGTCGTCGATATCGACGGAACCGAGCCGCAGGGCCACGCAGCCCATCGCCAGGAACAGGCCCCCCTTCATGAGCGCGTGGTTGAACATGTGGACGATGCCGCCCGTGAGCCCGGTGACTGAAGCGAACGAAATGCCCAGCACCATGTATCCGATCTGCGCGACGCTGGAATACGCGAGCATCCGCTTGATGTCGCTCTGGAAGATCGCGACAGTCGAGGCGACGAAGATCCCGATGAGGGCGAGCGGCATCAGGATCGCATCGAGCGGCATGGCCTCGAACGCGAAGCCGATCCCGAAGACGCTGAACACGAAGCGGAGAAGGATATAGACCGAGACCTTGGTGGCAGTCGCGGCCAGGAAGGCGGTTACGACGGAAGGCGCGAACGCGTACGCGTTGGGCAGCCACAGGTGCAGCGGAAACAGCGCCATCTTGAGGCTGATTCCCACCGAGAGGAAGCCGAACGCCACCAGCGCGGTTCGCACGCCGTCGGCGAGCTCCAGACGCGACGCCATGTCCGCCATGTTCAGGGTACCGGTCATCATGTACATGAGACCGATCCCGATCAGGATGAAGGTCGCCCCGATCGTGCCCATCACGAGGTACTGGAATGCGGCGGGAAGCGCCTGCCTCTTCCCGCCCAGCGCGATCAGCGTGTAGGAAGACAGCGCCGAGATCTCGAGGAACACGAACAAGTTGAAAAGATCACCGGTGATCGCGATTCCGAGCAGGCCGGTCAAGCAAAGTAGATAGGTCGCGCAGAACAGGTACCGGCGGTGCTCCGCGATCTCGTTCACCAGGCTCCGGGGCGCGAATGACATGACGATCGCGCCGATTCCGGACACGAACAGCAACACGAAGGCACTCAGGGCGTCGACTCGGTACTCGATCCCCCAGGGGGCCGCCCACCCGCCGAGCTCGTACGTCACCACGCCGGTCGCGATGACTTGATCCAGCAACAAGATCGCGAGCGCGAACGTGACCCAGCACGCGAGGATCGCGAATGCGGTCACCAGCTTCGCGTGTCGCAGCAGCACGCAAAGCGGCGCCGCGATCAGCGGTACGATGATCTGAAGGATCGGGAGGTGCGGTTCGATCACGGGAGCGGATCCTGCTCCTGGATCTCGTGCTCCTGGATCGTCTCGTACGCCTCGTAGATGCGGACGACCAGCGCGAGTGCGACCGCCGTGGTGGCCACCCCGACCACGATCGCGGTCAGGATGAGGACGCTCGGAAGCGGATTCGTGTAGACCGTGAACTCCTCCGACACGATGGGGGCGGTGCCTCCCCTCACCTTCCCGATCGTGATGTACATGAGAAAGACAGAGGTCTGAAAGATGTTGAGACCGATGACCTTCCTGATGAGGTTCTCGCGCGAGATGACGATGTAGAACCCGGTCATCATCAGGAAGATGACGACCCAGTAATTGTACAGCCCGAGGATGCTGTCCATCAGGCCCGTCCGCGACCGGCGAAGGTGAAGAAGATCGAGATGATTACCGCTGCCACCGTGATCCCCACGCCAAGCTCGATGAGGAGGATTCCGATATGCTGGCCGTGCGCCGGGTGGTGCTCGTTGAAGGCAGCGTACTCCAGAAAGTTGCCGCCCCAGAGCATCGTGGCCACGCCGGTCCCAGCGAAGATCAGAACGCCGATCGCGACGAGGGACTCGATCAGCCTTCTGCGGGCGACGCGTCGAACGGCGGTCACACCGAAGATCAAGCCGTAGAGTATGAATCCCGCCCCGAAGATCACACCCGCCTGAAATCCCCCACCCGGACCGTAATCCCCATGGAACTGGACGTACAGCGCGAACAGGAGAATCAGCGGGACGAGCAACTTCGCCACGACCCGCAGGATCGTCTGCGCAGTCATGCGCGCTCCTCCTCCTGGGCCCGTTCGCGCTCCACCTCCAGTCTCCGGAAGCGGCCTCGCCGCAAGAGCAGGAGCACTCCGAGTCCGGCCGTGAAGATCACGACGGTCTCACCCAGCGTGTCGTAGCCCCGGTAGCTGGCCAGCACGGCGGTGACCACGTTCGGCACTTCGATCTCCGACTCGGCCCGCTCGATGTACGATGGCTCCGGATATCGCTGGGCGGGAGCTTCCGGGTCCCCGAAATGGGGCATGTCCAGCGTGCCGTAGACGAGCGCGGCGCCGGTAATCACGACCACGACGAGGGGCAGCAGCGGCCGGTGGACCGGCCCTTTGGCCCTCCGGGTCGTGAGCGCGAGCGTGGCGAGCGCGAGGAACGTCGAGATGCCTGCCCCCACGGCGGCTTCGGTAAACGCCACATCGGGCGCGTCGAGCATCAACATCCACGAAGCGCCGAGGAAGCTGTAGATGCCCATGAGCATCACGGCGGCCCACAGCTGGCGCATGCGCACGATCGTGATCGCCGTGAGCGCGAGCAACGTCAGGATCAGGACCGTAATCAGCTGGGTCGCAGCTGCCCCTACCCCAGGAATGGCACGTCCCCCGTTTCCGCCAGCTCCGGTTCCACCCCGTGCGTCAGTGCCGACTTGGCAAGTGCATGGGTCGATGTCGGGCTGGTGATGAACAGAAAGAACCAGATCAGAAGCAGCTTCACCAGGATCAGCGTGAGCCCCGCCTGGAACATCAAGCCGAGGAGGATGAATCCGGCGCCCAGCGTGTCGGTGATCCCGGCTCCATGGATCCGAGCGAAGAAGTCGGGTAGCCGCACGATACCGACGCCCCCAATGACCGCGAACGCCGAGCCGATGAGCAGGCACGCTATACTGAGAACGTCGAGCACCAGATCCATGGTCAGCCGGTCTCGTCCTCGGTGAGGTCGGCGAAATGCCCGTAACGCGAAAACCGAAGGACCGCGATCACGCCGATGAAGTTCATCAGCGCGTAGACGAGAGCCAGGTCGAGGAAGTCGGGTCGTCGAGTCAGAAACCCGATCACGGCGATCAGCAGCACGGTCTTCGTCCCGAACATGTTGACCGCCAGTATGCGGTCGAATACAGTCGGCCCAGCCGCGGCGCGGGACAGGGCGAGCCCCATCGTGACGAGGATCGCTGCCATGGCGGCCACGTACATCAGCGGGCCCCTTCCAGACGCGTCACGCGGCGGTCCATATGCCCTTCGATCAGACCCTCCGCCGCTTCGGCGGTCAGCGCGTGCACCGTGATCTCGTCGCCGCGCGTATCCACAGAGACCGTGCCGGGGGTCAGCGTGATGGAGTTCGCGAAGATAACGCGACCGATGTCATGCGTCTGCGTGCAACGGACCTTGATCAGCCGGGGGCTGATGGGCATGCCCGGTCGAAGGATCCGTCCCGCCACGTCAACGTTGGCTTTCATGATCTCCCACAGAAGCCATGGGAGGTACCGGAGGGCCCGCAGGGGCAGCTCGACAGGTGCGCCTTCGCGGTCAACGACGTTCATTCTGATCGAGATGGCCAGAACACCGGCGCACGACACCGCGCCGAGCGAGAGCAACAGAAGGGTGTAGTGACCGGAGAGGAGAAGCCACACGGCTACCAGTACGAGGCCGAGGCCGATGGAGTACCTCAACGGCGGCTCCGCGCGAACCCTTGGTCGCCGCGCGGCCTTCTAGAAGGCCTGTTGGACGTTGATCCGACGCGGCCGAATCCACTCCCAGCGGTTGAAGAATCTGAGCGTGTCGGAGTAGTGGCCCGTGATCCGAATCTGGTCCCCGGGGAGACGGCGGACCTCTATGCGTTCCGCCTGTTGCGGAAGATCCAGCTCTCGGGCCCGTCGCTGAAGGATGTTGAGGATCTCCTGGTCCGTCGTCTGTGCCGCCAATCCGGCTTGCCGCTGCGCTTCCCCGCGCAGGGATCGAAAATCGAACTCGCTCCCGATGTACAACACGCCCACGTACCCCGCCACCGCAACGAGCAGCAAAAAGAGCAGGCAGCCGAGCCGTACCTTCCCTCGCGAGTCGGTCATCGATCTACCACTGGGATTGGGCGCCATCCACGATCTTCTGGATCAGGTTCTCGAGCGCGACTTCGGTGCCCCGGTCTTCCGTCTCGTTGTTCGGATCGTATTCGCCGACGCCGGTAAGGCCCGGGTTGGTCCAGATGATCTCGTCGCGCGTCACGTCGTAGATCTCCACACGCGCGGAAATCGTCACCCGTCGCTGGAACACATCGGCGCCCTCGCCCTCGCGGGAATCGAAGTTGACGGCGTCGTCGGCATACCGCTGGATCGAAGCCCGAATGATCGCGTCCGCCTCGCCTTCCGCGGCAAGTCGGAGCCCGAGGCGGTCCCGGGCCGCGTCCAACAACTCCTGTGTGAGGATCTCGGACAGGCCGAACCGAGTCGTCTCGTTCGTGATCGGCTCGACGTACGCGGTTCCGATGTGGCCGGGCAGGCCGCCGCCACCGGAGAAGCTGTAGCAAGCGGTCGCGAGCGCGAGCGCGAACGGCGCAACAGATTTAGGGCGGCGGACCCAGGTCATAGATCCCCGCGGGCCAGCGCGCATCCTGCACGCGCACCTCCACCAACGCCCATCGAACCCGGTTTCGTGTGAGATCGTCTCTATACCTCGCCTCACTGGGCCACGTGGGGTCCGGACCCCACTCCAGCTCGATGCGTCGCGTCAACCGGTCGCCGCGACGCTCCTCAAGCCTAACGAGCCGCGCGTCGCGCAGGAAGTAGTAACGCCTCTCCCCGTCCGCCCCGGCGTACTCGAGCACCTCCGTCCCGTCACTCTCGAAACCCGCCGCGGGCGGCATGTTCCCGGGACGAAAGACCCCCGCCATGGCATACAGAAAGACCGGAGACGGGAACTCCACATCCTCGATCTCACCGAGAGTCTCGAGGAGATCGTCCACGAGCACGGCGCTCATCCCGCCCTCTCCGGTCGTGAACAGGTCGAGCCGGAAGCTGTCGGGCGGGTTCACACGGCTCACGCCGTCCCCCATGAGGTTTCCGCGCTCATCCGCGTACTCCCACTCGAACCGCACCCAAGAGGGACGCTGCGCTCCACTGCTCGCGCGGGCTCCTGCCGCGACCTCAGCCGGATCTGCGAGCGGGGGACCACGCTGGAGCGACGCGGCGCAAGCGCCGACTATCGAGCTGATCACCAGCACCGCCCCGATCTTGGATCGCGTGCTCACACGGACCGAAACTATACGCCGTCGAGAAAGCGGGTCAAGCAAACTCCTGTCCCGCGTGAACTTCGCGGAGTGACTCCAGTAGCTCGCGCACGTCGGCGGGGAGCCGCGTCGGACGGCCCGCGGTGTCCGTCGAGACCAGTTCGGTCCATGCGGTCGCGATCACCTCGCCGTCGCCGTTCAGGATCCGATACGAGAAGGCGACCTTGCGGCTGCGGACCTCCTCAAGACGGGTCTCCACGCGCACCAGCGCGTCGTATCCCACGGGACGCCGGTACGCGACCTTCACTCGCGAGACAGGAAGCCGCACACCGCGCTCCTCCAGCCGGGCGTACGACGCACCGGCTTCACGCATGAGTGCGGACCGGCCTGACTCACACCACACGAGGAAGTGCGCGTGGTGTGCGCGGCCCATCTGGTCCGTTTCCGCATATCTGACGTGAAGCTCGAGCGCGTGGCTCACGCGACCTCCCAGGATGGCCAAGCAGTCGCGAGCGTATCCACAGTCCCTCCCGGTGTCAAACACTCCGGGTCAGGGTATGTTGGCCGCCATGGCCACACGCGCAACGCTCATCGTGTCTGATGCACACCTGGGGGCCGTTCCCGCCCACAACGAGCGGGCGTTCGGGGAACTTCTGGAGCGCATTCCGTCGCTGGCGACCGAACTGCTGATCAACGGCGATCTGTTCGACTTCTGGTTCGAGTACCGTAGCGTCATTCTGCGAAACCACTTCCATACTCTCCGACGCCTCACCGATGTCGTCCGCGCTGGCGTGCGCGTGCGGCTGGTGGGGGGAAACCACGACGCATGGGGGGGCGACTTTCTGCGCGACGAGATCGGACTGGAGCTCCTGGACGGGCCCGTGGTTACCGAGGTCGGGGGGCGGAGGGCATACGTGGCGCACGGAGACGGGCTGGGTGGAGGTGATCTGGGCTATCGCTTCCTGAAGCGCGTGACGCGGAGCGGTCCGGGCAGGGCCCTCTTCCGCCTCGTGCACCCCGATCTTGGAACTCGGGTCGCCTCGCACGCTAGCGCCACGTTGCAGAAGCAATCCGCGGGGCCGGGCGGAGAGGACGCTCGGGCCGACCATCTGTCACAGCACGCCGCAAGGCTCCTGCGGGCGGATCCGTCGCTGCAGCTGGTGGTGTTCGGACACGCGCACCGGCCGGAGCTCCGGGAAGTCGAGCCGGGCCGCTTTTACCTGAATGCGGGGGACTGGATCCACCACTTCACGTATGCCCTCGTCGACCCGGGCTCCATACGTCTCCTCAGGTGGGAGGATGACCCGCCCTCCTAGCGGCCGAACGGCTCTCCGAGATCGACCGGCTCGAGGTGATCCAGCGGTCTGCCGAGAAAGAGCTTCGCGATCGCGCGGAAGCGCTCCGCGTCATCCGTCACGAAATACTCGCGCACGTCGGGCGCCGAGCTCCCCGTGAGAAGTCCGCTGTGCTCGAGGTCCTCCTCGAGCGCGGCCGCGGTGGCCTCGGCCGAATCGACCAGTGTGATGCCGGCCCCGGCCACCCGGGCGATGAGCGGTTTGAGCAGGGGGTAATGCGTACACCCGAGCACGAGCGTGTCGATCCCCTGCCGCAGAAGTGGCCGTAGGTAACGTTCCGCCGTCAGGCGAGCGACCTCGCCCTCTACCCAGCCCTCCTCGGCCAGCGCCACGAACAGCGGGCATGCGGCAGAGTGGACCGTCGCGTTCGGGCTCTGGGTGTGGATCGCCCGCTCGTAGGTACCGCTTTCGATTGTGCCCTGCGTGCCGATCACCCCGATCGTGCTCACCTCGGAGCGCAGCACAGCGGCGCGCGCCCCGGGCTCGACGACGCCGATGACGGGGATCTCGAGCGCTTCGGCGATCCCTTCGCACGCGTGCGCTGTCGCGGTGTTACACGCGATAACCAGCGCCTTCACCCCGCGCTCGAGCAGGAATGCCGTCGCTTCGGCGGCGTAACGGCGTACCGTCTCCGGGGACTTGGGACCATACGGAAGGCGGGCCGTGTCGCCCAGGTAGATGGTGGACTCGGCCGGGAGGCGTTGGTGAATCGCGCGTAGGACCGTGAGCCCGCCGATTCCCGAGTCGAACACCCCGATCGGGGCGCCGGAATCCGTGGACCCGGCGGCAGCGAAATGGAGCGGGGCGGCTTCACCGCGCGGGTGCGGGTGCCTTGTCAGGGGATCCTCAACGGGATGCGATAGGTGACCTGAATCCCTTGAGAGCCGTCGTCGGGGACCGTGACCTCGGGCTCGAAATCCCAGAAGTGGGCGGACACCCACGCATCGAGGCCGCTCAGAAACGCAATGAAGGCTGAAAGAACGATCCAGTTCTCACGTTGCGCCGTGCGACTGTCGACGAGGCTCTCGTTGGGTGGGTTCGCCCGCTGCGCGGCACTCAGCTTCGCTTGAGTCTTGAACACCATGAACAGGCTGGCCGTCTCGGCTGCGAAATAGACGGCGCCGCGGGCCGGCCGTTGAACCGCGGTCTGTCCCCACCCGGGGAGCACGAGCGATCTAAAAAGGGCGCCGACCGGACTGACCGGAGGGACCGTGTCCGCGACCATGACGGCACTCGTGTCCGCCACCACGACGGCGCCCGTATCGCGGGCTACAGGGGGCTGCTCGGGTTCCTGGGCTCTCGCCCTCGATGGCGAGAGGGCCGCGGCGATAAGCGCCGCGGCCAGAGCCAGCGGCGGGAAGATGGCGGGAACGTGTGGGAATCGAACCCACCCAGGACGCTTGCACGCCCCGTGACGGTTTTGAAGACCGCAGACGACACCAGTCGCCATCCGCTCCCCTATCCTCCCGCTCGCGGGTTCACCCGGTTCGCCTCACGATCGCACGGTGTCCGATCAGTCGGAGCGGTGGGCCACGACCTCAATCTCGACTCGCGCGTCGCGCGGCAGACGCGCGGCCTCGACGGTGGAGCGCGAGGGATAGGGCGCGTCGAAATACTCGGCATAGATCTCGTTCACGACCCCGAACTCGCCCATGTCGGCCAGGAAGACCGTCGTCTTGACGACGTCAGAACTCGTGAGCCCGGCGGCGCTCAGGACCGCCTGCAAGTTCTGGAACACGCGATGAGCCTGCCCCGCCACGTCGTCGCTCACAAACTCGCCGCTCTCGGGGTCGAGGCCGATCTGCCCGGCGGAAAAGAACAGATCGCCGGCCCAGGTGCCCTGCGAGTAGGGTCCGATCGCTGCCGGGGCTGCTGCCGTCGCAACGGTTTGATCCTGTATCACTCGCTCTACTCCTGTCTCGGTATTGGCCGACGGACGCTCGAGTGTCATACCCCGCCGTGTGGGCTGCCCTGCCCCTCCAGGCCTGTTCGGATCTCCCTGCGCCCGACCGGGCGCGCCCCCGATCGCGCAACTGACAGGCCTGCGGCGAAATTCGCCAGCACGGCCGCCTCAGAGGGCGTGGCCCTGGCAGCGAACGCGACCGCAAGCACCGCGGTGACCGTGTCTCCTGCCCCCGAGACATCGTACACCTCGCGGGCATGCGAGGGAATCCGCTCGACTGCCTCGGAGCCCTCCTCCAACAGGCGAATCCCGCGCTCGCCAAGCGTCACGAAGAGGTGCCGACACCCCACTTGCGTCGCGACCGCACGGAGCTCATCGAACGCCTCGGGCGCGCTCTCGAGCCCCATCGCGGCAGCGACTTCCCGACCATTCGGCTTGAACACGTGACAACCGGAGTACCCGAAGAAGTTCCGGAGCTTCGGATCGACGATCGAGACGATGTCCCTCGCCCGCGCCTCGGCCAGGAGGGGACCGGCAACCTCGGGACGCAACGACCCTTTGTCGTAATCTTGGAACACCAGAACGTCCACCTCCGCGAGACGCGCGGTGGCCCGCTCGAGGAGCGCCTCGGCCACACCGTCGCTCACCGGATCCGTGGACTCGCGGTCTATCCGGACAATCTGCTGGTGTCTGGCGAGGACGCGGAGCTTGGCCGTGGTCGGTCTGGAAGGATCCACGACCAGCCCATCGGTGGGAATGGCCCGTCGGCTCAGGAGCCGACGCACGTGCGCTCCGGCCGCATCATCACCCACGACACCCACCAGATGACACGAGGCTCCCAGGGCTCGCACGCCCGCCGCTACGTTGGCGGCGCCACCCAGCGCTCGGCGGTGCGCAACGGCCTGGAGCACCGGGACCGGCGCCTCGGGCGAGAGGCGGCCCACCTCGCCTGACAGGTACCGGTCGAGCATGATGTCTCCGATGACCAGCACCCGCGCTTCGACGGCGTCGGCGAGGAGGCGCTCGAGCATGGCAGGGGTGAGTGTCGGAGGGATCATCAAGCTATCTTGCGTTGTGTCGGTCGGCGCCGGTAACCTCCGCCACGCCCGGGCATGCGGGACTCGCCGGGCCGTAAGCGAGGCCAGCCGTCCGGGCGCCGAAATCGGGCGCGAAGAATACGACCAACTTCCGAAGGGTGTCAAAAGACGAGGCCATGGGCCAGCCCTCCGCCAGCCGTTCCGCCGCGCGCCTGACCCGCGACTCCATCTTCCGTGTCGCGTTCGCGGTGCAGGAGTACTTCGCTCTCCTCGGCAGGGTGATCCGGACGGTGTTCACGAAGCCCGCCTACGTTCGGGACTTTCTCCAGCAGATGGACACCATCGGGGTCAAATCGTTGTTCATCGTAGTCCTCACAGGCTTGTTCACGGGAATGGTGCTGGCCCTTCAATCCGCGGTGGAGATGAAGCAGTTCGGCGCCACCATCTACATCGGACGCCTCGTTGGGGCGAGCGCGGTGCGCGAGCTAGGGCCCGTGCTGACGGCGCTCATGGTCACCGGGCGCGCGGGAGCCGGGATGGCGGCCGCGATCGGGGCCATGAAGGTCACGGAACAGGTCGATGCGCTTCGCACGATGGGCGTCGCCCCCGTCCGCAAGCTGGTGACGCCGCGCGTGCTCGCCGCCCTCCTCATGCTGCCGTTGTTGACGATCATCACGGATCTGATCGCGATCCTTGGCGGGTTGCTGATCGCGATCGTGAAGCTGGACCTCACTGCCGATCTATACATGCGATCCGTCTACGTGAGTCTGGCCGACACGGGGTTCGTCCTCAGGTACATACCGATCGACTTGATCCAGGGCCTCGTCAAACCCATCGCCTTCGGTGGGATCATGGCGTTGACGAGTTGCTACTACGTGCTGCGGACGGAGGGGGGCACAGAAGGAGTGGGACGCGCCACGACGCAAGCTGTGGTGTCGTCTTCCATCCTGATTCTCGCATCGGATTACTTTTTGACGCAGATCCTCATCGCGCTCCTCGTGGAATGATGCCGGAACGACCGAGGGGGGAACCGACCGGGTCACCGAATCCCTTCGTCGAAGAGGTGCGCTCCGAGGTGCGGAAGGAGCTGGCGACCGAGCGGCGAGACGACACCGGCGGGATCCACACCGTCGAGCTTCGCGATGTATGGCTCGCTTACGGAAACAATCACGTGCTGCGGGGGATCAGCTTCGGCGTCTCACGCGGAGAGACGCTATGCATTCTGGGTGGCTCCGGCGCTGGCAAGTCGACCATCCTGAGGTTGATTCTCCGGCTGCTCCTGCCTGACCAGGGCGAAGTCCTCGTCGGGGGGCGGGACATCTGCTCGGTCTCGTACGACGACGTGCTGGAGCTGCGCGAGAACATGGGTATGGTCTTTCAGGCATCGGCGTTGTTCGATTCGCTGACCGTGTTCGACAACGTGGCGTTTCCCTTGTACGAGCACACGAACATGAGCGATGAGGAGATCCACGAGCGCGTGATGGAGGTGCTGGGATTCGTGGATCTCGATCCGCGTGAGGTGCTCGAGCTACTCCCGGCCGAGCTGAGCGGTGGGATGAAGAAGCGGGTCGGAGTCGCTCGCGCCATCGTTCACGAGCCCCCGATCATCCTGTTCGATGAGCCCACGAGCGGATTGGATCCTGTCACCACCCGGACCGTGGATGAGCTGATCCTCAAGCTCCGACACGAGCTCGGGGTTTGCGCGGTCGTCGTGACGCACGACATTCGTTCTGCGGTGCGGATTGCGACCGAGGCCGCCCTTTTGCTCGACGGAGAGATCATCTTCAAGGGAGCACCCGAGGACATGTTTGCGTCCGATGATCCATATGTGCGCGCCTTTCTGGGTTGAGCCCGAGTCGCGCGTAGGTCGACGATGAGACGATCCAAGCCCGTCACCTGGGACCAGATTCGCGTGGGTCTGGTGCTCCTCACGGCGCTGGTCGTCCTGTCGCTCGGCGTCTTCTTCATCGGCGACATCGGGGACGTATTCGGTACGCGTTATCGGCTGGTGACGTTGATGGAATCGGCCGCGGGGCTCGTTCCGGGAGCCCCCGTGCACGTGGCCGGTCAAAACGCGGGTCAGGTCGACCACATCGAGTTCATCAGCCCCGAAGACCGCCCGCCCACCGGTGAGGCGGTGGCCGTATGGCTCGCGGTCAACGTGGAGATCCGGGAGCAGGTACGATCGGACTCCCGTGCGCGGGTCAGGACGCAGGGACTTCTCGGCGACCGGTTGATCGACATCGAGCCGGGATCGGCCGATCGCCCCGTGCTCGCGGAAGGCGACACCCTCGCGGCGGCGCCGGCCCTCAGCTATCAGGAGATCCTGGGTCAGGCCGCCGACGCCGTGCAGAACCTGACGGCATTGGCGGAAAATCTGTCGGCGGTGACGGACAGCCTGCTCACCGGCGAGGGGGCGCTGGGGCAGATGTTGGTGGACGACCGTCTGTACAGGAGTCTCGTGGACCTGAGCGAGGGACTGAACGAGGTGATTGGCCCGGTTTCGGAGGGTCAGGGCTTTCTGGGTCGACTCATCCAGGAGGACACGCTGTACCACCGGCTGGTCAGCGCGACGGAGGGACTCGACTCGCTAACGGCCGCGCTCGTATCGGGGAGCGGAACGCTCGGGCAGCTCGTGCAATCGGACTCGCTATACCGCGCTCTCAGCTCCTCAGCGACCCGTACCGACTCGCTGTTGGCGAGGTTCGAGCGTGGGGACGGCTCTCTCGGGAGACTGATCACGGACGAGCGACTGTACGAAGAGTTGTTGAGGACGATGGTCGATCTTAACGCGCTGCTGCAGGATCTGCGGGAAGACCCGAAGCGCTTCATCCCACCGATCCGCGTCTTTTAGCCGGTCGAAAGCCCCGACGGAGCGCTAGGCCTCTCCCGGACGGCCATCCTTCAGGATCTCGTGCAACGTCTGGAGCTCCAGGATCTCGTACTCGCGTGAGCCGACAGGCAGGCTCGCGTTGACGCGGTCACCAGGACGCTTCCCCAAAAGGGCCCTGGCGATCGGCGACTCCATCGAGATCTCCGAGTTATCGAAGTCCAGGTGATCCCCGAGAGTGAGAGTGAACTCCTCGACGGTGCCATCCGCCGCGTCTCGAACCGTCACGCGCGAACCGAACCCGACGCGGTCGACGGGCACCTTCTCCGCATCGATCTCGCCCATCGCGGACAATCGCCGCGCAATGTACTCGAGCTTCGCGCGGACGAAGCCTTGACGCTCGAGCGCCGCGGAATATTCGGAGTTCTCACGCAGGTCCCCCTGCGCCGCCGCCTTCTCGATCTCTCGAGGGAGCACGACGTTCAATTCGTGAAGCAACGCATCCGCTTCATCCGACAGTTTCCGCTTGATATCGTCCAGCATCGCCGCCCTTCGTCACTTGCCCGCGCTGTCCGCGCGGATACAAAAAAAGCCGAGGCGCCCTGCAAGCGGCGCCTCGGATGCTAGTGGAGGCGGCGGGAATCGAACCCGCGTCCGCGAGCCCATCCACCACAGTGTCTACGTGCGTAGTCCGCGATTCGAGTCTCGTCCATCGCCGGTTCACGGACCACCGGGTCGGGACCAGCCGTGAGCGGCCGAAGCCGCGATCTCGTCACCTCCACCCACGGCGTGTTTTGGTGACCAGCCCGATTTGTCGTCGCCCCGTGGCCGGCCTCGGGCCGGGCCAAGCCTCGGGACGGGCTACGCTAGTTTACGCAGCCAGCGCCAAGTTGTCGTTGGCAGCTAAAGTTTTTCCCGGTGTTTTTCGAGGTTCCGAGCACCTCGGCACGCTCCCGCGGCTTCCGGTTCACGCGTCGAAGCCGTGTCGCCCCCAAGTTTTCAAGAAGCCATGGTACACCCCGAAGGGTGAGTGCCTTCGGAGAGTCGTCACAGGATACACGATTCTGGTGTAGGTGGTTCCGCGCAAGAAGCACACCCCGCGGCATCACTTGACCCGCTCGCATCCACCTGCGCTGAGGCAGGTGGCGCGTTTTGACAGTCCGGAAGCCGCCCAGGTATACTCGAATCGCGTCCCCGTCCCAGGTGGCGCCATCCAAACGCCCCTCTGTGACCGGGACAGTGGCCCCGAGATCCGTCAACCACCCCGCCACGGCGGAGGAGATAATAGATGTTGCTCAGAGATTTCTTCTCGACCGACACGATCAAGCTCGATCTGAACGCCGAGACGAAGGACGATGCGCTGAAGGAGCTAGTGACTCTCTTCGGCTTGGATGAAAAGTCAGAGGGGATCCTGTTCAAGATGCTGAAGCGCCGCGAGAACCTCGGATCGACCGGGATCGGACGCGGAATCGCCATCCCACATTGCCGTTCACTGGTCGTGAACCGGCTTCGCGTCGCGTTCGGCCGGCAGGCGTCCGGCCTCGACTTCAAGGCGATCGATGGAAAGCCCGTTCGCTACATCTTCCTGATCGTAGCGCCCCCGTTGGAGGTCTCCAACCAGTACCTCCCCGTGCTGGGCAAGATCGCTCAGTTCAGCAAGGAACCCGATGTGCCGGAGAAGCTCGCCGCCCTCGAGCAGGGCAAAGGGTTCATCGAGCTGCTCGAGTCGAAGGGCGTATAGCCGTGCACCCGCAGCTCGAGCTCCTGTTGGAGATCCAGGACCTGCGCGCGCAAAGCGTCGGCTTGCACGAGGAGCCGCTACGGGACGTCGAGAGCAAGCTCTTCGATGTCGAGGTGGAGGATGCGATTCGACGGCTGGACGAGAAAGTCGTCGAGCTCGAGGAGCGACTAAGTCCTGAGGTGCGGCAGCGCTATCGCATGATCACGGACAAGGGGGACCGAGCCGTCGTGCCGGTGCTGACCGGGATCTGCTATGGCTGCTTCATGGCCGTTCCGACGGCATGGGCTTCGGAGGCGGATCGGAATCGGCGCATCGACGTGTGCGAGAACTGCGGCCGGTTCCTGTACCACGTCGATTGAGGGCATCCATGCCCGACGTCAGCGGGCGAGCACTCGGCCATCTCCCGTTCGCCGCGTAACGCCCTCGCGGTCCAGGTATTCGAGGATCGGAATCAAGTACTTCCGCGAAAGGCCCAGCGCTTCCTTGAAGCGGGTCGGGGGCGCGACCTCTCCATCGGCCAGCAGGGCCCGGACAAGGGCGATGAGCGATTCGCGCTCCTCGCTCGCGATATGGATCTCAGGCGTGATCGCGACCAGGCGTCCCTCATCCTGCAGGAGCGGGAGCAGATCGTCGAGCAGATCGCGGTCGATCCGAAGCTCCCGTCCCAGGTCGTTCACGGTCGGGGGCTGAAGCCGACCTACCCTGATTCTTCGAAGGATCTCCTCTCGAGCATCGCGTTCCGGCGGCGTCAAGCGGGGCTCATGTCCGGGCAAGCAGACGCGCGGTCCATCGATTTGGATGGCTCCGCGCCGCGACAGGTCCTCGAGCGCGGCATCCACGAGCTCCGAGGCGCTGGAGCGTCGAGCCCGGGCCCGTACCGCGCTGAGGGACACGGCCGTCGCGCGCCGGTGTGCCTCTTGAAGTCGCTCGACCGCCTCGAGCGTTCGGGCCGTAGCCTCGTCGAGCGCGGCTTCGGTGAACCATGCGTCTCCGATGCGAAGCAGCTCGGAGTCGGTTTCGCCGGCGTCGGCGACGGCCGCCGCCGTATGTCCGGTCGCGTGTGGGGCCTCCTCTATTGGAAGGCCCGCCGTATCCCGCAGCCGAATTGCCGCGCGGATGGCGGCGGACGGTTCATCGTCCAGGATCGATGCCCAGGCTTCCGATCTGGCTTCCCACCGGTGGGGCGGCTGCAGCTCCGCGATCTCACCCCCGCCGATGGTCGTTACTGGAGAGTAGAAGCGAAGGACGAGACGGTCGCGGACTCGCGCGACGAGAGGGTCCTCGAGCACCAGCGCCGCCCAACCCGCCGCACCGGGTGCGAGTCCGCGCCTATCCTGCAACAAGGCGCGGGCCATGGTCTCCCGAGTGCCCAGGTACACGCGGATGCGCTGTCCATGCTCGAGGGAGCGGCCGGGGCGTTCGAGGGTGCGGACTCTGACCCCGAGCCGATCCGACTCACGCCAGCTGTCGTCCGCGACGAGGACGCTGCCCCGGGGCGCCTGCGGAGGCTCCAGTCCCACCAGAGCCAGCGCACATCGACGTCCCGCGGACACGTGCGACCGAGTGTGACCGTGCACCTGAAGGGCCCGTACGCGTGCCACATGCCCACCGGGCATGACGGTGAGCTGGTCGCCGACGGTCACGCCGCCGGTCCACACGGTTCCGGTCACCACCGTCCCCGTTCCACGAATGCTGAAGGAGCGATCGACCGGAAGGCGGAACATGTCGCTGGCCTCGCGCCCCTCGGTCGCGCGGATCTCGCCACGAAGTGCCTCTCGTAGCGCATCGAGGCCGTCGCCCGTCACGGCCGAGACGGGCACGATCGGCCATCCTCTGTGACCGAGCACGTCGCCCAGCAACTCCCCTGTAGCCTCCGTGGCGAGCTCCAGCCACGCCGCATCGACTCGATCCGTCTTGGTGAGTGCAACGACGCCGTGCTCGACTCCGAGCAATCCGGCGATGGCAAGATGCTCGTAGGTCTGCGGCATCGGTCCTTCATCGGCTGCGACCACCAACAACAGCAGGTCGATGCCCGTCGCGCCCGCGAGCATGTTCTTGAGGAAGTCCTCATGACCGGGAACATCCACGATCCCGGTCTCGAGATCACGCTCGAGCTGGAACTCCGCGAATCCGATATCGATCGTGAGGCCCCGTTCGCGCTCTTCCTTCCAGCGGTCCGTCTCGACTCCCGTCAGCGCCCGCACGAGCGCCGTCTTCCCGTGATCCACGTGGCCGCCGGTTCCGATCACGAAACCCCGCGAGGGGATCGCGTCAGGCTCTGTCGAGCTCACGCGAGTTGCCTGAGAAACGGCAGAGATCGGAGCTGCGAGCCCTCCGCCATGTGGTAACGAATGAAGTCGGACAGCCACCGGCCCTGGGGTCCCGCGACAGCGACCTCGAGCGGGCCGCCTTCCACGAGCCCGCGAAGGCTGGCGAGCTCGTTCGGCTCGATCGTGGGGCCGGTGGGGGCACATTCCAGGCAGCCCAGTCCGCCGGCCTCGAAGTCGAAGCGCGCGCGTCCGCGGCCGATGGGGCGTCCACACGCGACGCAGACGCCCAACTCGGGCTGGAAGCCGAGGGTCGCGACGAGCGCCCAGATCTGGCGCAGTCCCGCCGTACGGCTCCGCGCCGCGTCCGCCGCCATCAGCGCGTCCAACCCATCGGTCAGCGTTCGGTACAATCGGTCGTCTCGGTGCTCGGGCGCCAGCCGCATCACCAGCTCACACATGACGCTGGCCGCCGTATACGATCCGAGGTTCACCCCCAATGCTCGACGTTCGCGCACGAGCTCGAAGGAGGACAGCGCGTGCAGGTCACGGCCCTCCTTCATGTACAGCGTCACGTCACCTTCCGAGAACGGCTCGAGCAGGCCACCGAAGCGGCTCTTCGGCCGAAGGGCCCCACGAGCCAGGGCGGAACAGGGACCGTGCTCCAGCGTCATGAGCCGTAGGATCTTGCTGGTGTCGCTGTACCGGTAGGTCTGAAGGACGACCGCCCGCGTGGTGACTATTCCCATCTAGCCTCGAATCAAGGGACTGCCTCAGCGCACGACGATGTCGGTCGCCCCCTGCCCGACCGGAATATCATCAAGGAACGAGCCGTCTTCGCTCAGCAACGCGAGGCGGCCGTTGGCCCCGGCGGAAAACGTGACGCACAACAGCCGCCCGTCGACAAGGGCGGTCGCGGTCCAGCAATTCAGATCCGCGCCGGAGGCATCCCGCGGACGAATGGGATTGCTCGGCCCCCGTTCGAAGGTCCGCAACGGGAAGTTGAACGACAGGACGTCCGTGCCTTCGAAGTCGCCCGCCGTGGTCCGCGTCACGTACACGAACCCGTCCAGGCCTGGCTCCAACGAAATGCCGTTGCCCCCGATAGAGAGGGAGGTGATCACCGCTCGCGCGCTGGCGTTGGCGAGCACCAATTGCCCATTGCCGAGAGGTGCGAAGTCGGGCGCCGGGCCGAACCCGCCGCCGGCGAGCACGAGGACGTCATCTCCAAGGACGAGCGCCTCGTTCGCGTTGACGGCTCCCGTCAGCGGGATCTCGTCGAAGAACGAACCGTCGGTGAACAGGTAGAGTCCGATGCGAGGATCGCCCAACGGCTGGAACGTACCGCCGACATCATCCAGGTTCGCGTCGATGGAGAGCAACGTCGTGGCGACGGGGATGACGCGCTCCGTGAACTCGCCCACGTCTGCCGCCAGCAGCTGAGCGGCAGGCGATCCCGGAAACGCGATATAGATGGAGTTGTTCCCGCGCGTGCCCACCAACACGCCGACGGTGCCTCCGAGGTCGATCACCAGGCTCGGCTTCGAGGGATCGGCCAGCGCTCCCTCCGCGCCGGGGAACGTCGTGATGCGCTGCTCCCCCGTGGCGAAGCTCCCGAAGAGAACCTGGCTGCCACCGGCTGCGCTGATCGTCGTGACCCAGACGTCGTCGAGCACGTCGATCGCGTTGCCGTCGAAATTCGCCGGCAGAACGATGGGACTGGCGGCCGTCTCCAGCCCGTCGCCGCGTACCACGAGGCGCGAGATCGTCTTGCTCAACGAGTTGAGCACCACGATCTCGGCCGTTATGGGAGGTCCGTTTCCGTTCCCGTTTCCGTTCGTGCCGGTGGACACGTTGCATGCCCCCGTAACCACCCCCAGTCCCAAGATCAGGGCCATCGCTCCAATCAACGTTCGGTGCATCCTCCGCCTCCTCATGAGAGTGGTATGTCGGACGGATCGCCATCAGGCCGGGCCGCCGGGACCTCGGGGTCCGGCGTGGGTTCCCCGGCATCGAAGGATGGGCCGTCCTCGTGCATGTTCCCGGCCTGCCGATCAGAGGGCAACCCGGGCCTCGGTCGTGCGTGAATGCCGACCCGAACCGTCAGCTGTCTCCCCGGCTCAGGAAAAAGCTCGACGAGCTCATACCGCGTATCGAGCAGATTCCGGATTCCCAGCTCGATCTCGAGGTCGGCATTGCCCACGTGCATGTTCTGGCGTGCGGCGATGTCCACGAGTGCGGTTGCGGGCAGTTCGTGCGTCGCCGCGAGCGAGGTCGGGCGTGGACCGGTATATCGAAGCCGCAGGAGCGCACGCCGCGCACCGGAGGTCCTCTCGATGGCCACCCCGCCCGACCACTCGGGCTGATATGGAAGGGCCGCGCGATCCGCATCGAAACGCACCCGGCTCTGCATCCAGGTACCCGTGAGTCTGATGTCCCATCCCGGTGCCGGTGACAGCTTCAACTCCGCCTCCGCTCCGGCCGCTCTCAGACGCCCCGCATTTCGTGCGCTCCACACCGCAGTGCTACTGGGCAGCCAGACGATTGGATCGGTGGTCCGCCTGAGGAACCCGCTGCCTCTGGCGCGAAGGCTCCCCTGGCTCCACTCGAGACCGATCTCGGCATCGAGCTCCACGCGTTCCGGACGTAGATCGGGATTCGGCCGCACCTGATAGCTCGAGCCCAGATACAGATCGGCGAAGGTGGGGATTCGGTATGCTTGGCCAGCGCGGGCCCAGGCCCGCCATCGCTCCGCGAACCGACTGCCGACAGCCAGCGCCGGCGACACCGCCGGGTCGCCGCCGGCGACATCGACGGAGAGCGACGGAGTGACCTCCAGCGTCGGGGAGCCCAACGTTCTCGAGGCCGTGAGGCCCGCCATCCAGCGCCCGCTCGGCCCCTCCAGGGGATCTCCAGTGACGCGCTCGTTCCCGACGAGGCCGGCGAGAAGCCACGGGGATGATGGACCGGGGCGCCAACGACCCTGCATCCGGATCTGCCGGGCGCTCAACGACTCCTCACGGTCGATGCGACGGTCCGTGTAGCGCTGTCGCCGATGGGTGTATCCGGCGCTCAGCTCGGACCCGCCCCGGCTCTTGGCGCTCAACGTGAGCTGACCCGTCACCTCGCGCCAACGAGCTTCGTCGAATAGCCGAGTTCCCATACGCCCCGGACTGCCTCGATCCACCGCGTCGATGCGCCCGACGGCCCGTAACGGCAGGCCATGCAGTCGGCCTGAGACCGTCACGTGCGCGTCTTTCCGATCCGCGTTCCTGCGCTTTTCCAGTGGATGAGTCGGGGAGACCCGGTTCTCGAACGTGTAGTCGTTCGTGGATCGTTGCAGTCGCGCCCCGACGCCCAGAGTCCCCAACCGCCCGCTCGAACCGGTGGCCAAGTCCAATCCAACGCGTCCGAATGACCCGGCCGTGAGGGCGGCCGTCATGCCGCGTGGTGCGGATCGAGTGCGCAACGATACCAGCCCCGCGGTCGCTCCCGGACCACCGCCCGCGTTGGCGCCGAGCAGCACAGTCGCCGACTGGAGGCTGCGGGTCGGGATGCCGGACAGATCGGCCGTGCCCGTCAGGGGGTCGTTGATCGGCATCCCATCCAGGATCACCAGCACCGCTTCGGGCCGGCTCCCCCGCATCGCGACGCTTTGCGGTCCACCTTGACCGCGTCGACGCAGCTCGAGCCCCGGGAGCCCGGCCAGCCAATCCGCGAGCGTCGTCGACGGCGAGGCACGCTCACCGAGCTCGATGTAGTGGATCGTGTGGCCCTGTCGCTCGGGGCGGCGTTCAGCCTCGACCCGG
The DNA here is from genome assembly GCA_039588275.1 of Gemmatimonadota bacterium. GTDB lineage: Bacteria > Gemmatimonadota > Gemmatimonadetes > Palauibacterales > Palauibacteraceae > JBDHAC01. Next base: position 35,882 of record JBDHAC010000034.1, on the reverse strand, counting down.
GCCACCAGCTCTTGTACGGGAACGGGCGCCGGGAGCAAGTGAATGTCGAGTTCGTCATCGGCATCGCCGGCGCGCACCAGACGCGTCTCGGGAGCGAACCCGATCGCGCCGAGGCGCAACTCGAACGTGCCGCCCTCCACAACGGCCGCGTGGTACGTGCCCGGCTCTCGCATCTCGACGACCCGGATCGCGGGAGACGAACCGGGGGTTCCCTCCGCTCGGTGTAGCCAGACCCGTGCGCCCGAAATCGGCTGACGGGTATCTCCCTCCCCAGCCCACAGTCGGATTCGAAGCTCGACGGCCGCAGGCGTTTGAGCCGCTCTGCCCTGCAGAGGGACGGCACGTCTCACGTCCTGCGCCGCGGTCCCCACGTTGAGCACCAGGGCGCATAGACCGGCCACAGTCGCTGCTGCCCGCCCGCGTCGCGGTCCGGGTGCGCGAGCGGTCCGCTCGCCTCTCACCATTCCGGACGCCTCCCCGGGCCTGACGCGACGGGCTCGGCCACGGGTACGACCAACAGGCCGAGCTGGCCCAGGTCCTCCACCTGGACCTGACATCCGTACGTCCGGCGCAGCGCGTCGGGCTCCAGAACCGAGCTAGGTGCCCCGCGCGCGATCAGCTTCCCTCGCGCCAGGAGTAGAAGCGAGTCCGCGTAGCGGCTGGCGAGATTCAGGTCATGAGTGACGCAGACGACGGTCCACCCCCGCTCCCCCACCAGTCGCCGCAGGAGCTGGAAGAAGCGGACCGCGTGCCCGAAGTCCAGATGCGCGGTGGGCTCATCCAGCAGAAGTACGCTGGGGGCTTGGGCCAGTGCCCGCGCGAGCTTCGCACGCTGTACCTCTCCGCCGGAGAGCTGCGCCAACTGGCGACCGGCGAGGGCCCACATGTCTGTGCGCCGCAGGGCTGCGTCGACGGCCTCGTGGTCCGCCGCCGCCAACGACGCCCACGGACGTACGTACGGGTTGCGGCCGAGCTCTACGAACTCGCGCACGGACAGCGGTACGTGTAGCGGCGGCTCCTGAGCGACGACAGCCATGTCTCTCGAGAGCTCTCGACGTCCCCATTCATCGAGCGCGCGACCTCGAAGGCTGATCCCGCCCGCCGACGGCCGCAGCACGCCGGAAAGCAGACGGAGGAGCGTGCTCTTCCCTGCTCCGTTCGGGCCCACTACACCCGTCCAGCGACCCTCCTGAATGTGGCACGTGACGCCGCTCACGGCTTCGTCACCGGTCCGTGGGTACGCGAACCGCACGTCTCGCAGCTCTAAGAGGGGCGTTGGCTCATGCATGTCGCCTCCGGAGCAGGACGAGAAACAGGGGCACTCCCAGGAGTGCCGTTACCACCCCAACAGGCAGCTCGAGTGGACGAAAGGTGGTTCGGGCGAGCGTGTCCGCGAGTACCAGCACGCCCCCACCCGCCAGGAAGCAGAACGGGATCAGGTACCGATGATCCGCCCCCCAGACGAGGCGAACGGCGTGTGGCACCACCAGGCCGATGAACCCGATGACACCCGCTACGCTGACCGCGGCCGCGGCGAGCAAAGACGCCAGCAGGTAGGAGGCTCGCTTGACGGTCTCGACGCGCGTTCCCAGGTGAGCCGCAGTTTCCTCGCCCAGCGCGAGCGCGTTGAGATGCCGCGCGAGCGCGAGGGCGGCGAGCGTAGAGACCCCGGTATACCCGGCGAGCGCCAGGGTCATGTCCCAGGACACGCCGCTCAGGCTTCCCATCGTCCACAGGACGGCGGCCCGCATGGCCTCACCGCGCGCCATGGTCAGCAGCAGCATGACGCCCGCACCGAAGAACGCTGCGACCACGACACCGGCGAGGATCATGATGTGAGTGTCGAGTCGACCGACGGCGTAGGCGACCCGAAACACGATGGCGATCGCGAGCAGCGCCCCGGCGAAACCGGCCACGGCCAGTCCCGCGGGGCCCAGCCAGGGGAGGCCGAGGGTAAGTGCGCCGACGGCGCCGAATGCGGCCCCCGAAGACACGCCGAGCAGGTAGGGTTCCGCGAGCGGGTTGCGGAGCAACGCCTGGAACAACGCACCGGAAACGGCCAGGGCCGCCCCGGTCAGGGCGGCCGCGACGACTCGGGGCAAGCGGAGAGAGATGAGAATCGAGCGCGCGGCGGGATCGGCGCCGGGGTCCGTCAATGCGCTCCACACCGCCGTGGGCGTTAACGGTGCAGCCCCGAGCAGCAGACCACAGACTCCGGCCAGCAGCAAGAACCCGGCGAGCGTCGCGATCCCCATCGACTTGCTGCTCACCGGAGACAGGGTCCCTGCTCCGGGGTGTCGACCGGCAGGTCGCGTAAGTCCGAGGCGTCCGGGTGCAGGACACGGGCGATCTGCAGGGCGGCTTCGGCGACGCGGGGCCCGAGCCGGTGCGCCAGATCCCCGTCTATGCGGTGCACGCGCCCCGAGCCCACGGCGGGGACGATCGTCCATCCGGGCCGCTCTTCGGGGGCCGAGCGCTGTTCGTGCCGGGACACCGGGTGCAGGATCACATCCGGCCCGCGCGCTACGATGGCCTCGAGGCTGACCTGCGGCGAGGGGTCCACCAGGTCGCCGAAGACGTTCAACCCCCCGGCTGTCTGGATCAGCACGTCCAGATAGCTGCCACGACCGATCGTGATCGGTGGGTCTGCCCACACGTCGTAGTAGACCCTCGCGCGATCGCGCGACCTCACCGATGCCGTCACGCGGGACAAGGCCTCACGTATGTGGCTCTGCAGGCGCCGGGCGGAGGTGGAGCACCCCGTGGCCTCACCGAGCGCGAGGATGTTGCGGTCCAGGTCCGCCAGCGTGTCGTGGTGGAGAGATAGCGTGGAGATTCCGAGGTCGCCCAGCCGCTCGGCGACACCCGCGTTCTCGGCTCCCGCGTACAGGATGACGAGGTCCGGCTGTTGGGCCACCACCAACTCGAGCGCCGGGCGAACCCCGTCACCGACGTCGGGGACAGCTCGGGCGGGAGCCGGGTAGACGCCCCAGCGGGTCCGTCCGACCAGACGGTCGCCGGCCCCGATCGCGAACAGGATCTCGGTCGCGGCGGGGATGAGAGACACGATGCGACGCGCCTCATCGCGACGCGCCTCATCCGCGCGCCTCGCGTCGCCCGCGCCACCTGCGGGCGACGGCTGCGCGGGCGACTCGACCAGGCCGCCGACGAGGGCCAAGACAAGCGCCAACGTCGACAGACCGCCGCCGGCGACGATCCACCTCGCGCGTGAAGCGGGAGCGCTGGAGTCTCGCTGATGCACTGCACCGTTCCCCGGAAGGGATCGGGTCGAGTCGGCCGACTCAGAAAAGGCTGGACCCGCCCACACCCTTCCCGCGAAGAGCTCGATGGGGCTGTGGACGGGTACGTCTCCTGGCTCGAGGTGTTCTCCCGGTGCGCCTTCCCGGCGGGATACTCACGCCAGTGGCTTGGTGCCCGGGGGAGTCGGCGGTTACGCCGGACCTCTCACAGTGGCGGGGCCGCGTCGGTTTCTCACCGAACTTCCGTTCGACCCGTCCATGCTATGTCTACGACGAAGCAAAGTGTCTCGGGCAGCCAGGCGTGGCAACCCGACCTCTTTTTTTCGCGTCGGAGAAATCCCCCCAACGGGCGACCGCAAATGCTGCTCCGCCTTGAGGGCCGTCGGCTCTATTCAGGGTCGTGAGGGAGGGGTCGCCCGCTACGGCGTGAAACGTCCGAAGTCCTCCGGGTTAAGCCGCTTCAAGTACTCTTGCAGCGACTCCTCTCGGCCGTCGTCCGGCTCACCCATCTCCAGGACCGGCTCCCCGTCCGCTTCGTCGACGTCGGCGTCCTCGATCTCGAGCGCAGAGAGCTCGAGGAGATTCTCGTCGGCGAAGATCGGGGCCTCGGCCCTGAGGGCGAGCGCGATGCTGTCGCTGGGTCGCGAGTCGATCGAGATGAACTCACCGTTCCGGCTGAACACCAGCGATGCGTAGTAGGTGTTGTCGATGACCTTCGTGATGAGGACGCGGACCAGTGAGCTCCCGAGTCCTCGGACCACGGCCGTGAACAGATCATGTGTGAGGGGACGCGCGAAGTGAATTCCGGCCAGTTCCATGGCGATGGCGGAGGCCTCACCCGGACCGATCCAGATCGGCAACAGGCGCTCACCGTCCTTTTCCTTGAGAATCACGACCGGGGTGCTGGATGTCTTGTCCAGCCCGAGGCTCGCGACCGTGACCTCCATCATGCCATGATCCATGTAGCTCTAGTGCTCCGCAGGCTTCACTAGCATTTCGCCACCCGGCAATTCGCCACCCTCTGCGTGTCGCACTCGCCGAGGCACCTCAAGTGCCCTGGTCCCACGAATCGAGGTACCGCTCCTGCGCCTCCGTGAGGGTATCGATCTCGATTCCCATCGCTGCCAGCTTCAAGCTCGCGATTTCTCGATCGAGCTCGAGGGGCAAACGATGCACGTCGCTTGCCAGCGAGGCACCGCGATCGCTGAGCAGGTATTCGGCAGCCAGCGCCTGGTTCGCGAACGACATGTCCATTACGCTCGCGGGGTGACCCTCGGCGGCCGCGAGATTGATCAGCCGCCCCTCGCCGAGCAGGACGATCCGCTTTCCGTCCAACACGTACTCATCCACGAGCGGACGCAGCTCTCGCGGTCCTTCCGAGATCTCCCGTAGCCGGGCGACGGCGATCTCCACGTCGAAGTGGCCTGAGTTCGCGATGATCGCCCCGTCCTTCATGAGTCCGAAGTGCTCCTCGCGAATCACGTCGCGATTCCCCGTCAAGGTCACGAACACGTCTCCAACTCGTGCCGCGTCGTCCATCGGCATCACGAGGAAGCCATCCATCGTCGCTTCGAGCGCCCTCAGCGGGTCCATTTCGGTGACGATCACCTTCGCTCCCGCCCCCTGGGCTCGCTGCGCGACACCGCGACCGCACCACCCGTATCCAGCCACCACCACCGTGGATCCGGCGAACAGGATGTTGGTCGCCCTCAGTATCCCGTCGAGCGTGGATTGACCGGTCCCGTACCGGTTGTCGAACAGGTGCTTCGTGTAGCTGTCGTTGACCGCGATGACTGGAAACTGAAGCACGCCATCCGTGGCCATCGCTCGAAGCCGGATGATCCCCGTGGTGGTCTCTTCGGTCGAGCCACGCACGCCGCCGAGGAGCTCGGCGCGCTCGTCGTCGCTCAACGACGTGGCCCACGTCCGCAGGATCGGCGGTAAGTCATCATAGCGGCCGAGGGCCATCATGTGAATCGACCCGACCAGGTCGGCGCCGTCATCCATGGTCACGCGCGGACCGTGCGCGAGGGCGGCTCGGATGTGGTCGTAATACCGCTCGTTGTCCTCGCCTCGAACCGCGAATACGCCGATCCCGCAACGATCGACCAGATAGGCCGCCACGTCATCCTGGGTGGAGAGAGGATTCGACGCGCACAGGAGCACCTCGGCACCGCCGGCTTGAAGCGCTTCCATCAGGTTCGCGGTCTCTGTCGTCACGTGCAGACAGGCGGAAAGCCGGACCCCCGCAAAGGGCTGCTCGGCTTCGAAGCGCTCTCTGATCTGGGCGAGTACGGGCATAAAGCGCGCGGCCCACGCCACACGCTTCTGCCCGGCGTCCGCCAGTCCCAGGTCCGCCACATCGTAGGTCATCTGAGTCGTGTCGCTCATGTCGAGTGTGCTGTTCCTCTTCTGGGGTTCCTTCTGGCCCTCACGCGGTCGAAAGGGCCCCTTGCTCGGTAGCGAGTCGATTCCTGAGCTCTTCCACCTGATCCGTGCGCTCCCACGTGAAGTGGCCTTCCTCGGTCGGCGACCGCCCGAAGTGACCATAGGTAGCCGTGGATCTGTAGATGGGGCGGCGTAGCCCGAGCCGCTCGATGATGTGGTTGGGCCGCAGGTCGAAGAC
>JBDHAC010000034.1:0-29985 GCA_039588275.1 Gemmatimonadota bacterium | reverse complement strand
GACGACGCCGGTGCCGAACGTATCCACCATGATACTCACAGGTTCGGCGACCCCGATCGCGTACGCCAGTTGAATGGCCGCCCGGTTCGCCAGCCCCGCGGCGACGAGGTTCTTCGCGATCCAACGAGCCGCGTAGGTTGCGGAGCGATCCACCTTCGAGGGATCCTTCCCGCTGAAGGCGCCCCCTCCATGGCTGCCGACCCCTCCGTAGGTATCCACGATGATCTTTCGGCCGGTGAGCCCGCAGTCTCCCTGGGGTCCGCCGATCACGAACCTGCCCGTGGGATTGATGTGGTACGTGATCGTATCGGGATCGAAGAGCTCGCTCGGAAGCACGGGCTGAATGACCTTTTCGATGATCGTAGAGCGGATCTCTTCATTGGTGGGTTCCGGTGCGTGTTGAGCAGCCACGACGACGGTGGGAATCGTGACCGGACGGCCGTCCTCGTACTCGACGGTGACCTGCGCCTTGCCGTCGGGCCGCAGCCACGGAATCTCCCCGCTGTGGCGGAGCTCCGACAGCCGGCGCGTTAGCGCGTGCGCGAGCGTGATCGGAAGGGGCATGAGCGCTTCGGTTTCGTCGGTTGCATAACCGAACATCATCCCCTGGTCGCCCGCTCCACCCGTATCGACGCCCCGTTTGATGTCCTCTGACTGTCGATCGAGCGCGATGAGGACCGCGCACTTCTCCCAATCGAGTCCATAATCCGCGTCGGTGTACCCGATGTCGCGAGCGATACCGCGTGCGATGTCGGGAAAGTGCAGACTCGCCCGGGTCGTGATTTCGCCGGCTACCAGCACGAGGCCGGTAGTGACCAGCGTCTCGCACGCGACGCGTGCTTCCGGATCCTCCGCCAGCACCGCATCGAGCACCCCATCCGAAATCTGATCGGAGATCTTGTCAGGGTGCCCCTCGGTCACGGATTCCGATGTGAATCGCTGTCTTCCATCAAGCAAGGGATCGCCTCGTTCGTCTACCACTCGTTCTCTCGAGTCCCCCATGGGGGGCGCGAATACTGATTCCGCCTCGCTTCTGCGGCAACCGCCCGCGCTTCACTGACGACCCGGTCACGCCGGGCTCAGGAGGCCGCGGGGGCGGTGTCAAACGGCACGGTCTCGGCCACGTACTCCGCGAGCCGGTATTTGAGCCCCGCGACCGCTTCCGCGTCGAGGGGCCTGCAAATCTCCTCCAGTTCCTCGCACGATACGGACCGGACCACCTCGCGGGCCTCCGGAATCGAAGACACCGAGAGGCTGAAGTCCCGGTAGCCCAGGCCCAGAAGTAATGCGAGGCCGATCGGATCTGCAGCGAGGTCACCACACACGTCGATGTCCAGGCCAAAGCTCGACGCCTCGTCTTGCACGCGCGCATAGAAGCGGATCATCGCCGGGTGGAGCGGATCGGCCAGGTGAGCCAAGCGCGCGTTACCGCGATCGACGGCGAGCGCGTATTGGGTCAGGTCGTTGGTCCCGAGCGATACGAAGTCGATCAGCCCCGAGATCAGATCGATCGTTTCAACGATAGCCGGTGTCTCGACCATGACGCCCAGCCGGATCCGTCGAACCGGCTCCGAGTCCGGCAACCCGTCTATGACGTCTTCCAGGATGTCCCGCGTCTGCCGGATCTCGTCCACGTTCGTCACGAACGGGAGGAGGATCCGAAGCTCGCCATCCGCCCGGGCGCGGGCCGCGGCGCGCAACTGATTGCGAAACAGGTCGGGGAGATCGAGACAGACCCGGATCGCACGCCAGCCGAGATACGGATTCTCTTCCGGTGGCATTTCGAGGAAGAGCGGGAACTTGTCCCCGCCGATATCGAACGTGCGCAGGGTCACCGGGTCGTTCGGAAACGCCCGCACCACCCGCCGGTACGCCTCGTACTGCTCCTCCTCGTTGGGGATCACGCGTCGCCCGATGACGAGGAATTCGGATCTGAACAGCCCGACTCCCTCCGCGCCGACGCGACGTGCGGCCTCCACGTCGTCGGGTTGGTCGAGATTCGCCCGCAGCCGGATCCTCGTCCCATCGGCGGTTTCGAGCGGGCGACCGGCGAGCTCGGGTGTACGCTGTGTCCATTCGCTCAACCGATCGATCATGCGACGGTGCGTCTCGACCTCGTCCTCCGTAGGGTTCACGATGATGCTGCCCGATCCTCCGTCCAGCAGGACGAGCGTCCCGTCCTCGAGGTCGGTCAGGGATGAGCCGACCCCTACCACCGCGGGGATCCCCATCGAGCGCGCCAGCACGGCGCTGTGCGACGTTCGGGATCCGGCCCCCGTGATGAGCCCCAGGACGAGGTCGACATCGAGCCGAACCGCAACACTCGGGGTCAGGTCCTTGAAGACGAGGATCGACTCCTCGTCCGGCAGGGCCAGCGGGTCGCTCCCGCGTCCCTGGAGGCGAGCCAGGACGCGGTAGCGGACGTCCTGAATGTCAGCCAGCCGGTCGACGATCATCAGGTGGCCGGCATCGACAATCTGGGCGCGCAGCTCGAGCAGCCGCCAATCGAATGCGCGCTCGGCGGAGAGGTAGTTCTCGCGGATGTACTGGACGGTGCCGTCGATCAGGTCGGGGTCGTCCAACATCAGGATCTGAGGGTCGAAGATCTTGGCCTCGATGTCGCCGAGCCCGGCTGCCGTCGTCTCGCGCAGTTCCTCCACGCGCTCGCGTGCCCAAGCCCGAGCCTCGTCGAAGCGGGCGATCTCGCGCTCGACCTCGGTGGCGGAGATCGTGCGATGCTCCGCGGGCGGAAGCTCCCAGCTCACTCGTCGGACCACACCGACGACTCTTCCGGGTGCCGCCCCGATGCCCAGTAGGCGCCGGCTCGCGTGAGTCATGAACCCTCCGACGTCACGCGGAGCCCTCAAGCGGCTCGAGCCCGGCGGCCAACTCTTCGTCGAAACCATTATGCACAAGGGTGGCGAGTGATCTCACGGCGTCCTCGGCGTCCACGCCGAGGGCTCGGATCAGGATTTCGGAGCCGGCCTCCGCCGCGAGCATCATGACACCCATGATGCTCTTGCCGTTCACCTCGAGGCCATCCTTCTCGACCCAGATCTCCGCGTCGAACTTGGAGGCGAGCTTGACGAACTCCGCCGCCGGCCGGGCGTGCAACCCCAGCCGATTGCGGATCCGAGCGGTCTCGCGCGCCTCGCGGATCATATCCTGGCGCTGCTCCATCGCCTCGTTCATCGCCTCCGGTTCCACGACAGTGCTCAGAGGAGCCAGGCAAGGCAGGCTCCAAACAGGAGCGACATCGCCAAGACCGCACCACGAGCGGGCAAGAAATACGCCCCAAACGCCAACAACAAAGCGCTCCCGATCGTCTCCGGCGCGCTCGCCTCCACCGGCAGCCGCACGAGGAGCAGCGTCACTGCCGCCCCCATTAGCGCCTGGTTCACGGGAACAAGCCGTTGGGCGAACTGTTTCAACGGGGAGCGGGCCAGTACCCCTCCCACGTTCAGACCTTCCCGCCAGCCCCGTCGGTATCCCCATGCCCGCAGCGAGAGGTGCCCGGAGTTGTAGAGGAGCAGGAAGCCGAGTGCGGCGACCCGGGCGTCGAGCCCGAGGCAGAACGCAAGGATCGCCGTCAGGAGACAGAACGGCCGCCACCCGGCCCAGACCGCCTGATCCCCGATCGCGCCCAGCGGGCCACGGAGGGCCGTCCGGAACCGTCGAATCGTCTCGGGCTCGTGCTCCTCGTGCTCGACGCGCGCCAGCGCGCCCACCGCGAGCGAGCTCAGGTACGGGTGGGCATTGAACGCGGACGCGTGTCGCTCCAGAGCGGCGCGGAGCGCCACGGGATCGCCCGCGTGAATCCGCGCGAGGAGGGGCCACAGAGCGTATGCGACGCCTCCTCCGATCATCGTACGGTAATTCCACGACCCCTGGACCGCAAAGCTGCGAAGGAAGGCGGCGGAGTGGTCCGAACGCGTCGGTCTCATGTGAGCAACACTCCGAGCGCTGCTCCGGCCAAGGCTCCACCGGCGAATGCCGACCAGCCCCTCGGTCGTCCCCCCAAGACCCTGGCTCCCGCCCCCGCGAGCCCCGCGATACCGGCGGCAGCCAGGGCGCCCGAAAGGCGAGCATGGGTCGGGGGAGCGAAGCTGGCCGCGAAGTTGGCCGCGACCATGGTGGGCACCACGAAGACTGCGGTAATGAACGCCGCCCGTACCGCGTCGAGACGCATGGCCAGCCGATGTCTCCGGGTCAGCATCCGGGCATCACCACCGAACGCGGTCGGATCACCCACGAGGTGCCCGTTGAGCGCACGTTGAAGCTGGATGGAGTGACTTCCGGTCCAACCGATCGCCCAACCGGCCAAGGTGACCGTGATGAGCGGCAACAATCCCGCGGATCCGACACTCGCATACGCTGCCCCGGCGATGAGCCCGGCGGGGCCCGTTTCGGGGTACCTGGCCGCGCCGTATGGCGGGTGGCGCGCGCTCACGATCTCGAGGAGTGCGCCACTCAGGAAGCCTGCGCCGGGATCGCCGAACAGCAATCCGCCGAGCGTGCCGGCCACGATGGGCCGCGAGATCATCAACTGAGACCAGCTGATTCCATCGAGCCCGACCAACGCGCCGAGGAGCACGATGCCGACCCACAGGCCCGGATTCAGGTCAAGACCGGCCAACGGACTTCAGAATCTGCTCGAGTGGAGTCTCGGGTGCCGTCGGCAGGTCCCTCGCCGAAATGCCGCGCACGAGCGGTTTCATGGCGACGAGGTCATCCGCCTCCGATCGGCCGAGGTATACGTAGTCGAGCGCCTTCGACCGATCCGGGGCGGCGTGCAATCCGCCGATATTCACGCGTCGCTGCTTCAACAAGCCACTCTCCGCCAGGTGTCGCATCGCGGTCGTCCCCCGCGTCAATAGCGCACCCTGCCCCGCACGCTCGTCCAGCTCCTCGAACCGGTCGCATGCTTCCGCGATCCCGAGAAAGGTCGCCCCGACTCCCTCGGTGAGACCGCTGGCGTAGAGCTCCTGCTCCCATTCGCTTTCGGCGAGCGCGTCATCGACCACAACGTAGTAGTCGATGCCCAGCCTGACCCCCCAACCGACCAGAACCTGGCCATGCAGGAGTCGCTCGTCGACGCGGAACAGCGTGAACGCCACGGGATCGGGTGCGCCGTTCAGGGCCCGTCGGGGCGGGCGTGGCCAGACGCGTGGTGCGCATCCATCCCGGCACGCCCCTTGTGCAACAGGCGCTCCGACAGCTCGGGCAACGGCATGTCGAGGTGGAACACGAAGTCGAGTAGCATCGGAAGGTTCGCGCCGGTCAGGACGGCGATGTCATCATTGCCGCGAGCGATCATCCGCCCCGCGAACGCGCAGCTCCCGCTCGACATATCGACGAATATGATGGAGGGTCGCCCGGTGGCCGCAGCTTCCAGTCGTGAGCGTAAATCCTCGGGCCGCAATCCTTCGTTGCTGATCGGAAGCAAGACATCCGTCACACCCGAGATCTGTTCGACCGTTCGAACAAGGGCCTCGGCGAGGTCCGCATGAGCCAAGACGACACCGCGGACCGGATCACTCATTGTCCTCCTCGAGGTATTCCCGGATCGGTTGCATGCGCTCCACCAGGCTCTGGTCGAAGTCACGCGCCGTGTCCACCCCCGAGTACTTGAGGAGATGGTTCATCGCGACGACCTCGGCGATTACCGTGATGTTCTTCCCCGGGTTGAGCGGGACGATGACCTTGGCGATCTGCACGTCGAGGATGTCGCTCGTCTCGGTCGCGAGGCCGGTGCGATCGTAGGTGGCGTCCTCCCGCCACTCCTCCAACTGGACGACGACTTCGATCCGCTTCTGCTGGCGTACCGCGCGAATGCCGAATAGCGCGCGAACGTCGATGATCCCGATGCCGCGAATCTCCATGTGGTGCTGCTGGTAGTCGTGCCCTCGCCCGATCAGGATGTCATGCCCGCGCTTGTGGACCAGGACCACATCATCCGCGACCAGCCGGTGGCCCCGCTCGACCAGGTCGAGGACACACTCGCTCTTTCCGATTCCACTCGGTCCGATGAACAGGAGCCCCACGCCGTACACGTCCGCGAGCGACCCGTGAATCGCGGTCCGTGGGGCGAACTCCTCCTCGAGATACGGCTTCACCCGGCGATAGAAGTCTCCCGTCTTCAGCGTCGTCCGGATCACCGAGATGCCGTACGCCTCGGCTGCTTCGGTCAGGGGAGCGGGAGGCTCTTGTCCTTTCGTGAGGATCACGCACGGGACGCCGAACTGGAACACACGACCCATCGCGTCGCGGCATTCGTCGGCCGGCAGACTGTGCAAATACGAAAGCTCGGTCTCGCCGAGGACCTGGACACGGTCCGCCACGAACCGGTCCGTGTACCCGCTCAGCGCCAGTCCCGGGCTCGATACCTCGGGGCCCGTGATCTCTCGTTCGAGTCCGGCCTCGCCCGCGAGGAGCTCGAGTGAGAGCGCGTCGCGCTTGGTGTCCAGAAGATCGCCGACTTTCAATCCGCTCAAGGCTCGCTCCCGGTTTGCTCGAGGTCCCCACGGGGCGGAGCCTGGTGATTACGCCGCCTGCCCCTGCGGCGACGAAGCTGTACCCCCAGCTTCTCCACCAGTCGATCGATGGCGGTCCGCGCGTCCTCGGCTTCCGCGCGAGCATGGACACGGTCCGCGCGGTCTACGCTCACCAGTGCCTCCACCTCGACCCGTTTCTTGGTCTCCGTCAGCGTCACCTCGGCCTTCGACGCTCGCGGTTCGTAACGCTCGAGATGATCGAACCGCCGCTGCACGAGCTCGCGGAGGTCGTCGTCGATTTGAGAATTACGCACCGAAAGAATCACGTTCATCCGCGGCCTCCTCCATCCCGTATGATCCGCACCAGTGATTGTTCAGTCTCTGATGCCGCTCGGTCCCACGAGAACCGGGCGGCATGTTCCGTCGCACCGGCGCCCAAGTCACGGCGCCGATCGGCGTCGACGAGGATTGCCCGAAGACGGTCGCCCCATGCGAGAGGGTCAGCGTGAGCGACCAGGTACCCCGACACGCCGTCCTCGACGGACTCCCTCAGACCAGGCGAGTCGCTCGCGACCGTAGGGGTTCCGCACGCTGCGGCCTCGACGTTCGTGAGACCCCAACCCTCCTTGGGTGAGGGATACACGTTGACCCAGGCTCGTTGCAGCAGTTCTACCTTCTCGTCCTCGCCCAAATAGCCCAGAAAGCGCACGCGTTCGGCGAGCTCCATCTTGCGTGCTGCTCGCTCGAGACGGGGGCGGTCATCACCCCGACCCGCGATCAACAGACGCGGCTCCAAACCCTCTCCGGTCAGTCTCGCCAAACCCTGCAAGACCACTTCCAGCCCCTTATAACGCTTCAGACGACCGACGTAAACGATGGTTGGTTCCGCGAAGCGGGAATCCTCGGCCCCGGGTCGAAAGCGCTCGTGGTCGATACCCGGGTGGATGACCTCGATTCGCGACCGGTCGAGACCGCGTGACTCCAGATCATCGGCCGTACTCTCCGAGATCGCCTGGAACGGCACGCCACGATAGGCCCAGGGAATCCCACGTTCCGCAGCCCACACCGTAGCGGCCATCGGCCAGGCGGCTTCGCGAAACGCTGTGGTTCCGAACAGGTGCGGGACGAGACCCACCACGGGCTTCCGAGCCCACAGCGGCGCGTAAAGCGGAAGCTTGTTGATGTCTTCGACGACGAGGTCGATCCCGGTGCCGTGACACGCCGACTCGTATAGGGATCGCAGGTGAACCGGGAACGTGTGTCTTCGTCCTGCGCGAAAGACTCGCATCCCGTCGACGACTTCGCGCACGGAGCCATCCGCCCAACCGGAGACGAGTAGTCGCACGTCGTGTCCGCGGGCGGCGAGCCGCCCGAAGATCTCGTGCAAATGCACCTCGGCACCGCCGGCCTGCGGGTTCCGGCGATCCTGCCAGTTGATGACGAGGAGACGGAGCGGGCGATCGACGTCGGAACGATCCACGCAATCACACGCGCGGCGCCTACACCGCCGCCTTTCGGTGCACGGCGTCCAGCACTCCGTTCACGAAGCGGGGGCTTTCCGCGCTTCCGTAGCGGCCGGCCAGTCGAATTGCCTCGTGGATGGCGACCTTCGGGGGAACGTCGTCCGCATACAGGAGCTCGGCGATCCCGATACGCAGAACATTCCGATCGATCGCATCCAGGCGTCCCAGCTTCCAATTCGGCATGGTCTCCTCGAGTAGCCTGTCGATTGCCTCCCGGTTCGACTCGACAAGAGCCAGGATACGGTCGACGTGTTGCCGGTAGCGGGGAGCCATGCGACGGTGCTCCAGAGCACGTACGGCATGCGCCCTGAGCCCTCCCTCGCCCCTGATCTCCCAGCCGTACAGGAGCTGAAGCGCCCAGCTGCGCGCCCGGGAGCGTGCGTGCGCGGGACGAGAGTGTCGCTCGCTCACGATGGCTCCAGGCGTGAGAACAGGTCGCACATCTCGAGGGCGGCCTCGGCGGCCTGGACCCCAAGGTGCCCCACTTCCCCGCCGGCCCTGGCCAGGGCCTGCTCGAGAGACTCGGTGGTCAGGACTCCCAGTGCGATCGGAATACCGGTCTGAAGTTGGACTCGCGTGAGGCCGTCGGTTACGGCGGTGGCAATGTGCTCGTAATGAGTCGTCTCGCCACGAATCACACACCCCAACGCCACGATCGCATCGTAGGGACCGGTTGCGGCACGGGCCGCAGCGGCCGGGATCTCCCAGGCTCCCGGAACGCAAATCACGTCGAGACTCGCCTCGGCCACGCCTCGCCGAAGCAGCTCGGAGCGAGCTCCGTCCACCAACTGGTCGGTGACCATCGGATTGAAGCGGGAGGCAACGATACAGATGCGTCGCCCGGCGCCGTCAGGCTGGCCCTTGTAGTCCACCATCTACTCGTCGCCGCGGGGGGCGGCGGCCGCCCCGGTCAGGAAGATTGGATGAGGTGTCCGAGTTTCTCTCGTTTCGTCTGGAGATAGGGTCTGGCCACGTCGCCTGATTTCGGCTCCAAGGGAACGCGTCCGCTGATGGTCAGGCCGAAACCTTCCAGGCCGGCAAGCTTCTTGGGGTTGTTCGTCATGATTCGTATCGAATGGAGACCGAGATCCAGGAGGATCTGCGCTCCGATTCCGTAGTTCCGCAGGTCGGGAGGGAACCCGAGCGCCTCGTTGGCCTCCACGGTGTCATGTCCCTCGTCCTGTAGCGCGTACGCCCGGATCTTGTTGATAAGGCCGATGCCCCTTCCCTCTTGATCCAGATAGACGACGGCCCCCATCCCCTCATCCACGACGCGCTGCATGGCGGTGCTCAACTGCGCCCCACAGTCGCACCGGTGAGAGTGAAACACATCCCCGGTCAGGCACTTCGAGTGCACTCGAACTAGGACGTCCTTCTGGCCCGTCACATCCCCCCGCACGAGCGCGACGTGTTCCCGCTGGTCCACGTCGTTTCCGTAGGCAATGATGCGAAAGTCGCCCCACGGAGTCGGCAGATCCGCCTCCGCCACGCGGTGCACGAGTCGTTCGTTACGCAGCCGGTAGGACACGATCTGGGCGACGGTGATGAATGGGATGCTGTGGGCCCCGGAGAACTCTTCGAGATCTGGGCGGCGAGCCATGGTGCCGTCCGCGTTGAGGATCTCGCAGATCACCCCCGCGGGCCTCAATCCCGCCATGCGGGCGAGGTCTACGGAAGCTTCCGTCTGTCCGACGCGCTGGAGTACCCCTCCGGGCTTGGCCCGCAGCGGAAACACGTGCCCGGGGCGAGCCAGATCGGTCGGCTGAGTGTTCGGGTCGACGGCGATTTGAATGGTCCGTGCGCGATCGTGTACACTGATCCCGGTGGAGACACCCAGGTCACCTCGGGCATCGATCGAAACCGTGAACGCGGTCTCGTTCGGATCGGATAGCTTGCCGTTGGTCATCAGCGGGAGCTCGAGACGATCCGCGATGTCTTCGGCGAGGGTGAGGCAGATCAACCCTCTCCCGTGCGTACACATGAAATTGATCCGCTCGGGCGTGACCTTCTCGGCCGCGCAGACGATATCTCCTTCGTTCTCGCGATTCTCATCGTCGGCGACGATCACCATGCCCCCGCGGCGAATCACGTCGATCGCTGCTTCGACCTCATCATGGAAACGTTCCGTCATCGATCGGTTGCCTGTTCTGTCGGTTTGGATACCTTCGTGCGCTCCCCTCGTCGCTCTCCTGGTGGAGCATCGAAGTACGGCTGGAGGAGTCTACGAACGTACTTGCCGATAAGATCCGCTTCCACGTTCACGCGGCTACCGGGTCGCAGTCGCGGAAACGAGGTATGCGTCCATGTATAAGGAATTATCGCCAGTTCCGCGATGTCACCGTCCATGTCGTTGACGGTCATACTGACGCCATCGACGGCTAAAGAACCGTACAGTACGGTGACCTCCGCCACATGGGCGGGAAGGTGGATGCGCACGAAGACGGTTTCACCCGCTTCACGGACGCTCACGACCTCGGCGACTCCGTCCACGTGCCCTTGTACCAGGTGTCCGCCGAACGGCTCACCCCCGCCGAGGGGGGGTTCGAGGTTTACCTGCCTCCCGGGTTCCCACTCACCCAATGTCGTGCGTGAAAGCGTCGTGCGGATGGCCTCCACATCAAAGGACTCCTCGTCGGCCCGGACGACCGTTTGGCATACGCCGTCCACCGCCACGGAATCGCCCGCTTCGAGCCGTGCCGCCCATTCGGGCGTGGTGATGCGAAATCGAATGCCTTCCTCGAACCGCTTGCGGGAATCGACGATTCCGACGCCGCGCACCAGACCGGTGAACATATCCTGGTCCCTGCTAGATCTCACCGAGCGTGGACCGAAGCGCGGCGTGCTCGAGCATGAGATAAGTGTCGGCCGCCAGCGCCTCCCTCTCCATGGGTTCCCACTCCCCAGGTTCGATGGATTCGATGCCGGGGAAGGCCGGGACCCCCGCCTCCCCACAGAAGATCGGAGCGAGAATCAAGTGCATGCGCTGGATGCGGTGCTCTGTTAGCAACGTCACGGCCGTTTGGCCCCCTCCCTCCACCAAGACGGAGTCGACCCCGCGATCCACGAGCGCCGCCCAGATGTCCTCCGTGCGCATGCGCCCGTGATCGTCACGCGAGATCCCGACGATCTCTACCCCGGCATCCGTAAGAAGGCGCCCGCGATCGCTAGACATGCTCTCGACGTCGGCGAAGAGCCAAACCGGGCCGTAATCCGTCGACCGCGCGAGACGCGAGTCAGGTCCAAGACGCACGGAGGGATCCAATACGGCTCGAATCGGGGGTCGCCGGGGCTCGACCTCGCCGCGAGCCGTCAACCGCGGATCATCGACCTCCGCGGTCCGCCGGCCGATGATTATCGCGTCGTGTGCGGCTCTGAGCTCGTGTACTCGCTCCCAGGCGGCGGGCCCGGAGACCGCGGATCGCACGCCGGCGGCGCCGAGTTTCGCATCCAGGGAGAGCGCCAGCTTGAGCGACGCGAAGGGCGTTCCTGTCGCGTGGCGCCACAGGAAGCTCGCGTTGAGACGCTTCGCCGCTTCCGCCTCCAGCCCGACGTCCACACGCAGCCCGGCGGCGCGCAGCGAGTCGGCTCCACCGCCGGCCGCCGCGTGCGGGTCTCGGGACGCCACGACGACCCGGCCGACCCCCGCCCGCCGGATGGCCTCGGTACAGGCGGGCGTGTTCCCGAGGTGGTCGCAGGGCTCGAGGGTCACGTACAGCGTGGCGCCCGAGGCCCCGCTGCCTGCCTCACGCAGGGCCACGACCTCGGCGTGGTCTCCGCCGTACTCGGCGTGCCAGCCACGTCCGAGGACCTCGCTCCCCTTCGCGACGACCGCCCCGACCATCGGGTTCGGAGCGACACGCCCCCACCCGCGGCGCGCCAGCTCTAGCGCCGCCCGCATGTGCCGCGCGTCCTCTGCTTGACGCGACGCCGTATCTGTTATGGTGTCGACGGTTATCGGGTACACATCAAGTCCATTCCATGATGACCGAACCGTCCCCCTCGACGATCTCGCCGCACGGGTAGGTGGCGCAGCCGCTGCCCTCCACGACCTGCCGGAAGCCCGTCTCGTCCTCGGACGAGACGATCGCCAGCATCCCGATTCCCATGTTGAACGTGCGGTACATCTCATCCCGCGACGCCCCACTCTCGTCAGACAGGAACTGAAACTCGGGAGGGGGCGTCCATGCGGAAACCCGGACGCGAGCGCTCAGCGTCTTCGGAAGCACACGCCCGAGATTGCCAGGGATTCCGCCCCCGGTCACATGCGCCAGCCCGCGAACCACACCGGCCGCGCAGCTGCCCTTGAGCACCTCGAGGTAGGAGCGGTGCGGTCGCAGGAGCACCTCGCCGACGCTCGCGTCCACACCTGGGAGCGAATCCGACACGGCAAGACCCAGACGGTCGAACAGCAACCGTCGAACGAAGCTGAAGCCGTTGGTGTGCAAGCCGCTGGACGCCAGTCCGACGATTCGATCGCCGGTCCGGATCTCGCGATCGGCCACCGCCTGAAACTCGATCTGGCCGACGACGAATCCCGCCAGATCGTACTCGCCTGCCCCGTAGAAGTCCGGCATCTCGGCGGTCTCTCCGCCCAGCAACGCACACCCGTTCTCACGACACGCGGCAGCCAGACCTGAAACGACCGCCACGACGGTGTCCGGATCCAGGACTCCGCACGCGAAGTAGTCCATGAATACCAGCGGCACGGCCCCCTCGGTCAGGATGTCGTTGACGCAATGGTTCACGAGGTCGATCCCGACCGTGTCGTGTCGTCCCGTCATGAAGGCCAACTTCAGCTTGGTCCCGACTCCGTCCGCGCTCGCCACCAGCTCGCGGCCGGCGGCCGCCCGGAACCGGCCGCCGAATGAACCGAAGCCGGCAGCCACGGCCTCCGTTCGGGTCTGCTCGACGAGCTCGCCCAGCCGAGCCTTCGCGCGGGCCGCGGCCTCCAGATCGACGCCGGCCTCCCGGTACGTGAGTCCGGAGTCCATCAGCTCTCCATCTCCACGTGCTCCTCGAAGTATGTGAGGTGCCGGAATGCCCTCACGCGATCTTCGATCTGATCGATGGACACATCCGCGAGCCGGCCGGGCCCGAAAGCCTCACAGGCGAAGGATCCGAGCGCGCACCCGTATACCACGGCCCTCCGGAGCTCCATGTGATTCGTGGTCGACGAGCGCGCGAGTTGGCCGAAGAGACCGCCGGCAAATGCGTCCCCCGCCCCGGTCGGGTCCTCCACCTCTTCGAGCGGGTACCCGGGGGAGAAGAACACGCTGTCATCCGAGAAGAGCATCGCCCCGTGCTCGCCCTTCTTGATCACGACGTGGCGCGGGCCGCGATCCTGGATCCAGCGCGCCGCTTTCGCCAGGTTGGGGCTCCCCGACAGCTGTCGGGCTTCCTCATCGTTGATGGTCAGCATGTCGATCCGACGTATCACCTCGAGCAGCGCGTCGTTCGAGCCATCTATCCAGTAGTTCATAGTATCGCATGCCACCAGCTTAGGCTCGGTGACCTGATCCAATACATGAAGCTGCAGAACCGGATCGATATTGCCGAGGAATACCCAGGCGGCGGATCGATACGCCTCGGGCAGGTCAGGCCGGAACCGGGCGAACACGCCAAGCTCGGTATGGGTCGTTTCCCGAGTGTTCATATCGTAATCGTACACCCCGCCCCACCGGAAGCTCGGGCCGCTGGCACGCGTGAGGCCGTTCAGATCGACACCTCGCTCACGGAGGAAGTCCAGCTCGTGCATCGGGTAATCTTCTCCGACCACACCCACCATCTGCACCCTGCCAAACAGGGAGGCCGCCGCACTGAAGTAGACCACCGCGCCACCGATGATGTCGTCGACGTGCCCGAACGGTGTCGCGATCTCGTCGAGCGCGACGCTTCCCACCACGAGGATCGCCCCCGCGTTATTCTCCACCATCTCCCTCCTCCCGAACCAACCGTTCCGGGGCCGACAACCCGAGGACCCGGAGCCCGTTGCGGAGCGTGATCTGGGTAGCGCGCGCGAGCTTGAGCCGTCCCTCGCGCTCGGGACCCTCCACGAGCATGCGCAGAGCCGGATCCAGGTTGCCCTGGTGGTACCAGGAGTTCACCAGACCGGCGACCTCCTCCAGGTAAACGCACAGCATATGTGGTGCCCGCGATTCGGCAGACGCCGCGATCACTTGCGGAAGGCGGAGGAGCGACGTCGCGACGGCTCGTTCGGCCTCCGTGCGAAGCTGATCCAGCCCCACCGGATCGGGAGCCAGACCCCGCGGGTCGATCTCGCCGCGCGAGAACACGCTGCACATGCGCGCGTGCGCGTACTGGATCTTGTAGACGGGGTTGGCCTCCGACGTGTCCAGGGCCAGGTCGAGGTCGAAGTTGAGATGCACTTCCGGGCGCCGCATCAGGAAGAAGTAACGGGCAACGTCCACGCCGGTCTCCTGAAAGAGCTCACGAAGCGTGATGAAGCGGCCGGCCCGTTTGCTCATCCGAGCCTCTTCACCACCTCGAAGGACCGTGACGATCTGCAGGATCACGACCTCGAGCAGGTCCGGAAACCCGAGTCCGGCAAGGGCGGCCAGCATCCTCTGCTCGTGGCCCTGGTGGTCCGCGCCCCATATGTCGATGGCCCGGTCGTGCCCTCGCTCGGCCTTGTCGAGGTGATACGCCAGATCGGGCGCGAAGTACGTGAACTCCCCGTCCCGCTTGACGAGGACCCGGTCTTTCTCATCTCCGAACGCGGTCGTCCGCAGCCAGGTGGCTCCGTCCTGTTCGTACAGGAGGCTCGCTTCGTCGAATCGCTGTACGAGCGCGTCGATCGCGCCACTCTCGTACAGGCTGCGCTCGGAATAGAAGAGGTCCATCTCGATGTGGAAGTCCTCGAGATCGCGCGCCTGCCCTTCTCTGAGGCGCCTTACGCTCTCCGCCTCGATCCGCCGGAGTCGCTCGTCACGATCCAGGGTCAGGAGAGCCTCGGCACCCGACCGATCCGCGATCTCGCGGGCCACGTCGACCACGTACTCTCCGTGGTAGCCGCCTTCGGGGATCGGCGTGGGAGTGCCCGTGAGCTCGAGCAAGCGAGCCTCCACCGATTCGGCCAGAAGCCGGATCTGTCGGCCCGCGTCGTTTACGTAGAACTCGCGTGCGACTTCGTGTCCCGTCCATTCGAGGAGCGAGGCGATCGCATCTCCAAGAGCGGCGCCGCGCCCGTGCGCGACGTGCAAGGGTCCGGTAGGGTTCGCGGACACGAACTCCACATTGATGCGCTCGGCGCGCTCGGATTCCGAGCGGCCGTATTCGTCGCCGGCCGCCAGGATGTTCACCAGCTGCTCCTGGACGATCTCGTTAGAGAGCCGGAAGTTCAGGAATCCTGGCCCAGCGACTTGGACATCGGCGACTCCTGCCGCGACTCGATCGAACGTGCTCTCGATGCGAAGCGCCAGGTCTCGCGGCGTCTCGCCGAGTTGCTTGGAGAGCACCAACGCCACGTTCGAGGCAAGATCGCCGTGCGTCGCGTCTCGAGGTCGCGTGAGCTCGGGCTCGAACCCGTCGGGGGCTCCGACCTCCCGCGCGGCTCGGCGCAGCTCCCGCGCCAGATCGGTATGCTGGGGTGCTGACGCGTTCATCACCCGTCTCCCGTTTCGCTTTTCTTATCGCCCCCTTCGCTCGGTTTTGCGGACCCCGTGCTCTCCTTCGAGTCGGATGTCGGGCTCGACCGGTCCTGCGCCCCGCGCGTGTCCTTCCGGTAGTCGGTCGCGTAGAAGCCGGGTCCCTTGAAAACCAGCCCGCCCCCGGATGAGATCAAGCGCCGAACCCGGCGCGCCCCGCACTCGGGGCAGGTGCGGACGGGTCGGGCGGAGATCTTCTGGAAGCGCTCGAAGGCGTGGCCGCACGCGCTGCACTTGTATTCGTACGTCGGCATTACGCTTCGCTCTTCAAGCTGGAATCAACGGCGGAGGCGGAGCGGGCGCTCGACCTGCCGAGATGCCATGGGAACGGTCGCTACCGTAGCGTCGCGCCACGGGTCACCCGGCCACCCTGTGCTCGCCCCATACATCGCGCAGCACCTGGCTGATCTCGCCGAGCGTAGCCCGGTGCTTCACGGCCTCGACGATGAGGGGAAGGAGGTTGTCGCTCCCAGCAGCCACGAGGCGCAGCGCGTCGAGCGAATCGGTTACACTGGCGGCATCGCGACCCGCCTTGACGCGCGCCAGGCGCTCTCGCTGCCCATCGGCGAGTGCCGCGAAGTCCGGCATCTCGGGCGGTGAGAGTGGTGGCTCCTCCTCCCGGTGCACGTTCACGCCGACGACCTCGGCTTCACCCCGCTCCACCGCCTTCTGGTAGCGATACGCGGTCTGGTGGATCTCTTCGCGCATGTACTCGACGGCGGATGCCGCCCCCCCCATCCCCTCGATCTCTTCCATATAGGCCCGCGCACCCTGTTCCAGTCGGTCCGTCAGGCTCTCGACGTAGAACGAGCCTCCCAGCGGATCCACGGTGTCGGCGACACCGGCCTCCGCCCCCAATACCTGCTGCGTCCGGAGCGCCAGCTTGGCCGCGTCCGCGCTCGGCAGGGAGAGTGCCTCGTCGTAGCTGTTCGTATGCAGGGATTGGGTTCCGCCGAGAATCGCGGCCAGGGCCTGCACGGTCACCCGCACGACGTTGTTGAGGGGCTGCTGCGCGGTCAGCGTGGAACCGGCGGTCTGCGTGTGGAAGCGCAGGCGGCAGCTGCGGTCGGACGCGCCGAAACGCTCTCGCATGAGCCGCGACCACAGCCGACGTGCCGCGCGGAACTTCGCGACTTCCTCCAGGAGATCGCTGTACGCGGCGAAAAAGAAGCTGAGCCGCGGTGCGAACTCTTCGAGGTCCAGTCCGCGATCCAGCGCACGCTGCACGTACTCCACCGCGTTGGCGAGCGTGAACGCGAGCTCCTGCGTGGCGGTGGCTCCGGCCTCGCGCATGTGGTAGCCGCTGATCGAAATCGAATTCCAGCGCGGTAGCTCACGCGCGCAGAAGTCGAACACGTCGGTCACCAGCCTGAGGCTGGGCTCGACCGGATAGATGTACGTCCCCCGGGCGACGAACTCCTTGAGGATGTCGTTCTGCACCGTTCCCCGAAGCGCCGTGCGGGGAATGCCGCGTCCATCCCCGACGGCCACGTACATCGCCAGGAGGATGGGTGCCGTCGCGTTGATCGTCATCGAGGTCGACACTCGGTGGAGCGGGATCTCGACCAGGAGGCGCTCCATGTCCTCGAGCGTGTCAATCGCAACGCCCACGCGACCCACCTCGCCGGAGGCCATCTGGTGATCGGAGTCGAAGCCCATCTGCGTCGGGAGGTCGAAGGCCACGGAAAGTCCGGTTTGACCCGAAGACAGCAGGTAACGAAACCGCGCGTTGGTCTCCTCCGCCGTCCCGAAGCCCGCGTACTGGCGCATGGTCCACAGCCGTCCGCGGTACATGGTCGGGTACACCCCGCGCGTGTACGGATACGCTCCAGGGTACCCGAGTCCCTCTTCGTACAGGTCGTCCTCTTCGGCCGGGCCGTACAGCCGATCGATATCGAGTCCGCTGGGTGTCTCGAAGGCGTCCTGGCGCTCGCCGTTCGACGCGTCGAGGAACGGCTGGAGTGTGTCGCGCTCCCAGGCGTCGCGCCCGCTCATCCCACCTCCGGCTCGAAGGTCACGAGCACATCGTCCCGGTTCACCGCCTGGCCCGGTTCGACGAGAATCGTGGACACGACTCCCGGCCCCTCGGCCTTGAGCTCGTTCTCCATCTTCATCGCCTCCACGACCACCAGTCCGGCCCCCGCCTCGACCGCTTGACCGGGTTCGGCGAGGACCTTGACCACGAGCCCGGGCATCGGAGCGCGCAGGTCCTGGCTCGACGCCGCGGCTCCCACGTCTCCCGTCAGCTCGCGTATCGCGTGCGCCCGCTCATCCTCGACCGAGAGGGCAAAGCGCCGGCCCCCGAGCTGAATGTGCCAGCCGGATTCGGAACGCACTCCCAGTATCGCGTACCCACGGTCGGCGATGCGTAGATGGGCACCGGGTTGGTCGGGAGTGTGGACCAGCTCGGCCGGCAGGTCACGGCCGTCGATCCGCACACCCTGTCCCGTGCGCTCGACCTCGTGGGTGTCATCTCCCACACGGACGAAATACCTCAAGTCGCGTCGCGTCTCATGTTATAGGGTGCCTCCACGCCGTCGCGGGCCGCTGCCACGGATCCACCGCGCGTTGCCAGTCGCTGAGGCCCCCTGTTTGGCCGGGCGCTCCGTCACCGACGTGTCCCGGATGCCGGTCGTGGGCCTGTTCCTCGAGCAGCACGGCCGCCGCCAGCAGAGCATCACGCCACTGGGCAGGTACGGTCTCCGGGGTGAGCTCCGGATGCTCCTCGATGTAACGGATCGAATACTCCCCGGCGAGGAAATCGGCTTCCTCCATGACCGCTTGGTGAAACGGGATCGTTGTGGCCAGACCACCGATCCGAAGATCCCTCAGCGCCCGACGCATGCGGGCGATCGCGGCCTCCCGCGTCCCACCGTGAACGATGAGCTTGGCGAGCAGGGGGTCGTAGTGAAGTCCCACCTCGACACCCTCGTCGATGCCGGCGTCCCAACGCACCCCCGGCCCCGCGGGGATGCGCAGGCCCTCTACCCGACCTGTCGCGGGCAAGAACCCGTGCAGCGGATCCTCTGCGCTGATGCGGCATTCGATGGCGTGGCCTGCCGGCTCGTTACCGTCCGGCCTCCACAGGATGCCCTCGCCCCGAGCGATCCGGATCTGCTCCTGCACCAGATCGATCCCCATGATGAGCTCCGTGACAGGGTGCTCGACCTGGACGCGTGTATTCATCTCGAGGAAGTAGAAATCTCCCCCCTCGACGAGGAACTCCACCGTGCCGGCGCTCCGGTAGCCGACCGCCTCGGCGGCTCGCACCGCGACTTCACCCATGCGCGCCCGGGTCTCGGCGTCCACGATGGGAGAGGGACTCTCTTCGATCAGCTTCTGGTGCCGACGCTGAATCGAGCACTCGCGCTCTCCGAGGTGGATCGTGGCTCCGAGGTCGTCGGCCAGAATCTGTATCTCGATGTGGCGAGGCCCCGTAAGGAACCGCTCCAGGTACACCCGGGGATCACCGAACGCCTGCCGCGCTTCGCGCACGGCGCTTTCGAACACCGATTCGAGGTCGTCGGGGCCGGCGGCGATCCGCATGCCCTTTCCACCCCCGCCGCCTGCCGCCTTCAGCATCACCGGATATCCGACTTGCTCGGCGACCGGGAGTGCCTCCTCGACGCTCGAAAGCGCACCCTCTGACCCGGGTATGACGGGTACGCCCGCGGCCTGCATGCGTGCGCGCGCCGCAGTCTTGTCGCCCATCGCCTCGATCGCGCTGGCCGGTGGACCGACGAACACGAGACCCGCCTCTTCCACCGTCCGTGCAAAGTCAGCGTTTTCGGCCAGGAACCCGTACCCTGGATGGATCGCTCCCGCCCCGGTGCGCCGAGCCGCCTCGAGGATGCGCTCGACGTTCAGGTAACTCTCCGCCGCGGATGCACCACCCAACGGGACGGCTTCGTCTGCGAGCAGTACGTGCGGAGTCTGGCGGTCCACGTCGGAGTACACGGCCACGCTGCCAAGCCCGAGCTCGCGACAGGCATGGATCACACGTACGGCGATCTCGCCCCGGTTCGCGATCAGGATCTTGTCGAACATGGAGTCCGTGACCTGCTAAAGCGGGATGTTTCCGTGCTTCTTGGGAGGATTCCGGTCTCGCTTGTTGGTGAGCAGTTCGAGTCCGGAGATCAGCCGCCAACGCGTTTCGCGCGGGTCGATTACGTCGTCGAGAAAGCCGCGTGCCGCAGCCAGATACGGGTTCGCGAACTTCTCCCTGAACCCGGCCTCGAGCTCGTCCGTGGCCTGGTCCGGCTCCGCCGCGTCCGCAATCTCTCGCCGGTACAGGATCTCCACCGCTCCCTTGGGTCCCATCACGGCGATCTCGGCGGTGGGCCACGCCAGGTTCAGGTCTCCGCGAATGTGTTTCGAGGACATCACGTCGTACGCGCCTCCATACGCCTTGCGCGTGATCACGGTCAGCTTCGGTACCGTGGCCTCGCAGTAGGCGTAGAGGAGCTTGGCCCCCTGACGGATGATTCCCCGGTGCTCTTGGTCGATGCCGGGCAGGAACCCGGGAACGTCCTCGAACGTGATGAGCGGGACGTTGAAAGCATCGCACACGCGGACGAAACGACCGGCCTTGATGCTGGCATCGATGTCGAGGACGCCGGCCAGCACCGCGGGTTGATTCGCGATGATCCCCACCGAATGCCCACCCAGTCGCGCGAACCCGACCACGATGTTCTGGGCGAACTCCCGGTGGACCTCGAGGAACTCGCCGTCGTCGACGACCCGACGGATCACGTCGTGCATGTCGTACGGCTTGTTCGGCTCATCGGGCACGATATTGAGGAGCTCTTCGTCGCCACGGTCAACAGGGTCATCCGTCGATCGGTACGGTGGAGGCTGGGCATTGTTTGACGGCAGATAGCTCAAGAGCGTCCGGACGCGCTTGAGCGCCTCCAGCTCGGAGCCGGAGCGGAAGTGGGCGACGCCGGACCGCGAGGCGTGGATCGCCGCGCCTCCGAGATCCTCGAACGTCACTTCCTCGTGGGTGACCGTCTTCACCACGTTCGGCCCGGTCACGAACATGTGACTGATTCCGTCCACCATGAAGACGAAATCCGTGATCGCCGGCGAATAGACGGCACCACCTGCGCATGGACCGAGGATCGCGCTGACCTGCGGTACGACTCCCGAAGCCAGCGTGTTTCGGAGAAAGATGTCGGCGTACCCGCCCAGCGAGACGACTCCTTCCTGAATCCGTGCGCCGCCCGAGTCGTTGAGCCCGATGAGCGGAGCGCCGCTCGAGAGCGCCAGCTCCTGCAACTTCACGATCTTCTCGGCGTGGGCTTCACCGAGCGATCCGCCGAACACCGTGAAGTCCTGGCTGAACACGTAGACCGGGCGTCCCTCGATTTGCCCGTAGCCGGTGACCACCCCGTCGCCCGGAATCCGACGGGCGTCGAGCCCGAAGTCCGAGGAGCGGTGCTCCACGAAGCGGTCCAGCTCCACGAAGGTTCCCGGGTCCAGGAGGATGTCCAGCCGCTCCCGCGCGCTCAGCTTTCCGCGTTCGTGCTGTCGCTCCAGCCGCTCGCGGCCGCCCCCCTCCTCGGCACGACGGCGGCGCTCATCGAGCTCGAGCAGCTTCTCGTCCATGGTCATTCCGGAGGCCGTTCTCGCTCTCGCTCCCGTCGCTCGACAGCGGCGACCCGCGCCTCGACGAGCCAATTCAGGAGCTGGGAGCGATCGGGGCGAACGAGCTGCCCGTCGTAGAGCATGCGGATCTGCGTGCGCCGACGGACCGTCGAGGTGGTCGGATCCGTCTCCAGTTGGCCGGTGACGCCGGCGAGGACGGGACGACGCTGAAGATACGCAGACAGCGCGGCCGGGATCGGGAGACGCGCCTCGTCCAGCGCGGTGAGTATCAACCGCATCGCGTCAAATGACAATGCCGGCAAAACGTTGTCCCGCAGTGACTTGCGATACTTACGCTCATAGTCGAGCGCAAACCTCTGCCAGGGTGTACCGGGGCTGGTTCGGTCGACCCAAAGACCGATGACCCGATAGTCACCATCGTTCCGCGCGAGCCGTCGCAGCACTGCGGGGTCCGCCCAGGCGCTCGTCCCCAGGATGATCGAATGGTCGAGCCCGTAATAGTAGAGCTGTGGCGCCAGCGTGAGCACGGAGCGGGAGTTTGGAGCGGGCACGAAGACGACATCGGGCTCCTGCGCCGCGAGAGCCTCGATCGACTCCTTGAAGGTAGTCGAATCCGGATTGTATCCGGTAGCTGCCAGCACGCCGACCGCCGTCGCCTCGAGCCCTGCCTGGAATGCGCCGGCGGCCGAGCGTCCGGCCCGGTCGAGCGGATACAGCACCGCCGCCCTGCGAAGCCCGAGCTCGCCTGCGGTCCAGTTGGCCAGATCCGCAGCCACGTCGCGGTCAAGACGCTCCTGTTCGTACAACGTGTACGCGCTCGGGGTCGGCTCCAGCACCTCCGTCGCCGTCGGACTCACGACGAGCATGCGCGGATTGACGCGGGCCCGAAGCGCGGCGGCGAACGACTCGGAGCGGATCGGCCCGATGACCGCGACCGCCCCTTCCCTCTCAAGCTCCCTGAGCAACTCGGGTGCGCGCTCTGAGTCGGAGCCGTCGTCGCGCACCATGAGCTGGATGGTGAACGCGTCGCCGGCGCCACTTCGATAGCCATCCAACGCGAGATCGAGGCCCTCCTTGAGGAGTTGCCCGACGCCACCGAATCGGCCACTCAGCGGAAGGATGGCACCGATTCGAACCGTACCTTCCCGCAGCGAACCGCTGGATTCGGCAATGAGCCGTGCGATGTCCCGCTCCGGAGCATCAGGGCGGGCATCGAGTGCGCGCCGGGCGACGCGGCGCGCGGAGTCCGCCTCGTCTTCGACAACCAGAAGCTGCGCGAGCTGGACGTGTACGATGGCTGCTCCAGCGGAAGTCGGCGGATACTCTCGCGCCAATCCCCGGAGCTGTGTGAGTGAAAGGCCAGTTACCAGCTCGCGGAGCAGGCCGCGTCGGCTCTCATCCAATGCCGTCGGATTGTCGAGCAGCAAATCGGCGGCCCGGACCGACTCGCCCGTCTGTGTCCAGATTCCGGAGAGACGAGCGACCGCCTCGTCTCGGAGGGGACCGGCTTCGACTCTGCCGAGCAGCACATCCAGCGTGGTGCCGGCGTCGCCCAACAGGCCATCCGCCTCGAGGGCACGCGCCTTGAGCCACAGGGCGCGGTTCGCCAGTGATTCCAGCGAACGGTCGCGGCTCCACGCCAAGTACATCGAGTCGGCCGCCGCGACAGCCTCCTTGAGTCGTCCTCCCTCCAGATCGGCCTCAGCGCGCTGCAACGCCTCCACGGCGATCCGCGCATCAGCTCCGGTCGTGGGTCTTGTAGGCGAGTCGGGTTCCGCCCGCCCTGGGAAAGCACAGGCAGTGATGAACAGCGGCCCGAGCAGCCACGTGGCTAGCGCCCCGACACGACACCGTCCGATGCGGCCGCCCTCCCCTGCGAGACTGTGTCCGGGTCTTCCACGCCGCTCGTTTCGTCTGATCTGGTCGGTCACGGGAGCGTTCCAGCAGTCCTAACCATGGGTTCACATACAAAGGGCCCGGCGGCGAGTGCCGGGCCCGGGCGCGAGAAGGGCCTTCCGCGTGAACACGAGCGCCTCGAGCCTAGTCCTTCTCCTCCGTAGCTTCCTCGGCTTCAGCGACCGGCTCCTCGGCTTCGGCCTCAGCCACAGGCTTCTCCGTAGCTTCCTCGGTTTCAGCGACCGGCTCCTCGGCTTCGGCCTCAGCGGCAGGCTCCTCCGTAGCTTCCTCGGTTTCAGCGACCGGCTCCTCGGCTTCGGCCTCAGCGGCAGGCTCCTCCGCTTCCTTGGCTTCGGCGGCCGGCTCGTCGGAGCTGCCACTCTCATCCGCACCTACGAGCTCCGAGGGATCGATGTCGGTCTCGGGGGCTCCGGCGGCTGCGAGGACGATTCGCCGGTTGATGGGATCGGTCTCCAACACTCGGAGCTCCAGACTGTCTCCCTCCCCGAACCGGTCCGACGGTTGATCGATGTGCTCCTCGACACCGAGTTGGGAGATCGGCACGAAGCCCTCCAGGTCGTTCCCGAGGTCGACGACCACGCCCTTCTCGAGGAGGCGGATTACCTTCCCGGTCACCTCGTGGCCAGGCTGGTAGGTCTGAGCGAGCTCATACCAGGGATCTTCGTCGACTTGCTTGAGACCCAGGGAGATACGTTTCTGCTCGGGGTCGATCGACAGCACGACGACTTCGACCTCGTCGCCTTTGTGCATCACCTCCGAGGGGTGCTGTACGCGGCGGGTCCAGCTCATATCGGAGATATGCACGAGGCCGTCGATCCCCGGTTCCACTTCCACGAACGCCCCGAAGGAAGTCAGATTACGGACCACGCCCGAGATCTTCGTTCCGGGAGGATACTTCGCCGGCAGGGCCAACCACGGATCCTCCTCGATCTGCTTCATGCCCAGCGAGATCTTCTGCGCCTCCTCGTCAACCCGCAGCACGACGCACTCGATCTCTTCGTTGATCGTGACGAGCTGGGAGGGGTGCCGCACGTTGCGCGTCCAGCTCATCTCGGAGATGTGCACCAGGCCCTCGATGCCCTTCTCCAGCTCGATGAAGGCCCCGTAGTTGGTGATCGACACGACGCGGCCGTGCACCCGGCTGCCGACGGGATACTTCTCGGCCACGTTCTTCCACGGGTACTCCTGGAGCTGTTTGAGACCCAGAGAGATGCGCTCGCGGTCCCAATCGATGTCGAGGATCTTGACCTCGATCTCCTCGCCGATCTCGCATACCTCCGAGGGGTGGCCGATGCGCCCCCATGACATGTCGGTGATGTGGAGCAATCCATCCATCCCGCCGAGATCGATAAACGCCCCGAAGTCGGTGATGTTCTTCACCACGCCCTTCTTCACGTGCCCCACTTCAAGCGCGGTCTTGAGCACTTCGCGCTTCTCGGCACGGTCCTCCTCGAGGAGGACGCGGCGGCTCACGACGATGTTGCGCCGGCGCTTGTTGAGCTTCAGGATCTTGAACTCGTATTCCGCGCCGATCAGGTCATCGACATTGGGCACACGTCGCAAGGCGATCTGTGAACCGGGGAGGAACGCGTCGACCCCCATCAAATCGACCGTCACGCCACCCTTGATCTTCCGCTTGATCATCCCCTGGACCGGCCGGTCTTCGTCGTAGGCTTCCTTGATCTTCTCCCATACGCGGAGGAAGTCGGCCTTCTTCTTCGAGAGGACGACCACGCCCTGGTCGTCCTCGAGGCTCTCAAGGAACACATCCACGGAGTCGCCCGGCTGAACGCTCTCCGGATCCCGGAACTCGTCGAGCGGAACCGCTCCCTCCGACTTGAAGCCGACATCCAGAATGACCTCGGTCTCGTTCTTGGAGAGCACCTGCGCGGTCACGATCTCGCCCTCCGCGATCTCGCTCAGCGTCTCCTCGTACAGCGATAGGAGCTCCTCGTACTCCTCGGCGTCGTACTCCGACTCGTGTCGAGGATCTGCATCCAGGGTCAGGTCGAAGTCCCTGAAGTCTCCTGACTCTGCGGCGTCGGCCGTCGACGTGTCTGCGGGATCGCTAGCTGTCTCGGGGCCGTCCGCCTCCGGCACCCCGACTTCCACGGATTCGGCTTCCAGCGCGTCGCCTTCAGTAGCTTGAGTCTGGGGAGCGTCGAGCTCGGCGTCGTCTTCGGGGGCCTGGACCTCGGAGGCGTCGACCGCCGTGCCGGTACGGGGTTCCTGGGTGTCTTCAACCATTGGTAGGTCGCATCCTTAGCGCCGCGCAGACGGTGCACGGCGAGCGTGTGGCAAAAAAAGATCGGCCGGGCCGAGCCCTCGCTCAGTTGCCCAGCCGTCGGCCGATCCCTCGTAGGTCTCACGGGGATGGCGGAACGGGCGCCACGTGACCCGTCCGCGATCCGACGAACGGCGCGGAAAACTAGACGTGATGGGCGACTACGTCAACCAAGCGCGGGCGCCTCCGGGGCGTCTTCGGGGCGGATTCCGCGGTCTCGGCAGAGGACCAGAATCTGCCCCACGACCTCCTCCACGGTGAGGCTCGTCGTATCGATTTCGACGGCGTCCGGCGCGCGTCGCAGAGGGGAGAGCTCTCGCGTCGAATCAGCACGGTCCCGGGCACGAAGCCGAACCGCTTCCTCGTCCACCCGAGCCTCGGTCGGTGGCTCCCCTAGATCCAGTAACCGACGTCTCGCGCGTTCCCTTGCGCTTGCCACCAGGAATACCTTGACCTCCGCGTCGGGAAAAACCTTGGTTCCGATATCACGGCCGTCGCACACGAGACCGCGCATCTGCGCCGCCGCGCGCACGTGCGTCAACGCCACTTCGCGGACGGCTCGCACGCTCGACACGGCCGACACTCTCTCGGTCACGCGCGGCGCGTGGAGCGCGGCGCCCGGGTCCTCTCCATCGACCGTCACGCGAAGGCTCCCGGGTGTCCTCACCAGCTGGATGTCCAGGCCGCGCACGTTCGTCTCGAAATCTGGCGCCGAGTCACCCCATCCCCGTTCGAGGGCCATCCACGTAATCGCACGGTACAAGAGCCCGGAGTTCAGGTGTGCGAACCCCAGGCCATTCGCGGCCCGGCGGGCCGTGGTGCTCTTCCCGGATGCGGCCGGGCCATCGATGGCCACTACGGGGTGTCTCATGAGGTGATCCTGCCCAACTCCTCCCAGAACTCCGGAAACGAGACTTCGACGCATCCCGGGTCGTCCACGTGTACGCGATTGCCGGGCTCCGCCTCAAGTGCCGCGAACGCCATGGCGATCCGATGATCACCCCCCGTCTCGATGCGTCCCTCGAGAGGGGAGTCGCACCCGTCGATTTCGAGACCGTCGGGCTGTTCGTGGCAGCGGACACCGAGAAGATGCAGGTTGGCGACCATGCGACCGATCCTGTCGCTCTCCTTGACTCGCAGCTCGCCGGCGTCCTCGATCCGTGATCGCCCGACTGCGCGCGACGCGAGCACGGCCAGCACCGGGATCTCATCGATGACCCGGGGCACGAGCTCGCCGCTGATTCGAAACGGCCGTAGCCGGGCAGGCGGCTGGACTAGGATCTCGCCCACCGGCTCGCCAATGACCGTGTGTTCCGCGTGTTCTCGCACGTCCGCGCCCATGTCCCGCAGCACTTCGAAGAATCCCGTTCGCGTAGGGTTGAGACCGACTCGCCGTACCGTGATCGACTCACGGCGGAGCAATGCGGCGGCGATCATGAATGCGGCCGACGAGGGATCACCAGGCACTTCGAGATCAAGCGGCGACAGCGTGCCGGCCCACCCTTTCGCTTCAAGGCGAACGGTCGCCTCGCCGTCCCCCACGGAGGCGGCAACGGGCGCGCCGAGCGCAGCGAGCATGCGTTCGGTGTGGTCGCGCGACACGCCCGGCTCATGGATCTCGACGTTTGCGCGCGCCGTCACTCCCGCCAGCAGCAGGGCCGACTTCACTTGCGCGCTCGCGACCCGTGGCCGGTGGCGAAGCGACCGAAGCGCCCCACTGGCGCGTGGATGTATACGCAGCGGGAGGCGCTCGGGCCGATCCAGGTATTCGATGCGGGCTCCCATCGCCTGGAGTGGATAGACGACGCGGCGCATGGGGCGGCCCCTGAGCGAGGCATCCCCATCGAGGATCGCAGACAGGCCCAGTCCTGCCACCAGTCCGGTCAGTAGACGAGCGGCGGTCCCGCTGTTCCCGCAGTCGATCGTTTCGGCCGCCGACTCGAAAGCCGTGGGTCCATGTACCCTGACCCCTTCCGGAGAATCCGCGATACCGGCGGCCAGCGAGCGAAGCGCGCCGGCGGTCGAAGCCACGTCCGCGGCATGTGACAGGCCTCGTATCCAGGAGTGACCGTCCGCCAGAGTGGCCAGCAACAGCGCGCGGTGCCCGATCGATTTGTCGCCCGGGGGGCGGAAGGTGATCATGGATCGCCTTCGACCACGTCGTCGCTCGACCCGTCGCGGAACCCGACCTCCACGCTCAAACCGTCCTTGGCCACGATACACGCTGGAAACACCTGCCGCGCTTCCGCCAACAGGCGCCGGGGTTGATCGGAGTACCGGGCGCTGAGGTGGGTGAGGATGAGTTGGCGGACTCCGGCAGCCGCCGCCACCTCCGCCGCCTGACGCGCCGTCGAGTGTGCCGTGTCGTTCGCGCGCTCGCGTTCCTCCTCGTCGAAGGTCGCCTCGTGTACTAGGAGATCGGCCTCCTGCGCGATCTCGATCGTGGCAGGCGAGGGGCGCGTGTCCCCGGTGTACACGACTTTGCGCCCGGGTCGCGACGGGCCGACGACCTCGTCCGGCTGGATCACCCGACCGTCCGGCAGTTGCACCGACTCACCGTTGTGGAGCACTCCGAACAGCGGACCCTCCGGGACTCCCAAGCGCCTTGCGGTACCAACGTCGAAGCGACCCGGTCTCGCCTCTTCGATTAGGGCGAATCCGATCGCCTCGCGCGTATGATCCGTCGCATACGCCTGTATCCGGTACCCGTCCAACATGAGCGACTCCCCCGTCGGCAGCTCACGTACGTGGGTCGGGAAGGTGAGCCGCTCCCCCCCCAGGGTGATCAGCGTGTGAAGCACGTCGTAGCTGCCTGGCGGGCCCCACACCGCAAGTTCGTCGACTCGGCTCTGGAGGCTCATGGTGCGCAGCAAGCCGGTCAGCCCCAGGTAGTGGTCGGCGTGCAGATGCGTGACGAAGATGTCGGTGACGGAGAACCCGACGCCGAACCGCATCATCTGACGCTGCGTACCCTCTCCGCAGTCGAAGAGGAACAGGCGCCCTTCTCGCTGAACCGCGATGGACGAGACGTTGCGAGTCACCGTCGGACGCGAGGACGCCGTGCCGAGAAACGTGAGGCGGAGGATAGCACCCTCCCTGAGATTGCGGTTCGGCATCGGATGAAACGGTCCGGGCGAAGGTACGCGTGGCTTATCGCGCGTCAACCAGGCCCACGATCCGGCCGCCGTTGACAGCGCGAGCCGCCACGAGATACGATCGAGTGTGTCCCGCGGATTCAAGCCCTGAAAAGCGGCAAGCCGATCGACACCGAGCGGATTCTCCTATCCCTAGGCGAGCGACACGGAGTGCTCGATGGCCTTCTTCGCCTTGTCGAGCGCGATTGGCATCGCTTTCGGGAGCGACCCAACGCCGCATCACTCACCCGACTCGGCCATAGCATCGAAGCGCTGCACGATCACCTGCGCTCTTCGCGGCTCCTCGTCGCGGAGGCCTCTGGTGGGCTCGAGCCGCCGGAGGGTCCTCCGGCCGCGGCCGCGCCCCCCCGCGCGGAACCCACCCGCGTTGCGCTACCGCACCCGCGGATGGAAACGGAATCTCCGACACCGCCCAGGACTCCCGAATCACGCGTGATTCAGGATGGCGGGGCGCCGCGCTATCCGCCGTTTCGGGATCAAGACACCGGGCTTCACAGTCGCGAAGGATTCGACGCCGTGGCGAGCGGCGAGCTGAAGCGTTGTCGCCGCTACGAGAGGACGTTCTCGCTTCTGCTTCTCCAGCTGCCGGAGCGTGACCCCGATGGGCTCCGGCGAGCTGCCGGCGTCGTCCGCCGAAGCCTGCGCGAGTCCGATCTAGCCGGTCGGCACGTGGACCGCACGCTTGCGGTCGCGCTTCCCGAGACGAGCCTCGACGAGACCCGCCGTGTGGCGCGACGGCTCGTTTCAGGTCTCGAGCGCGTGGGTGCATGGAGCGAGGAGGCGCGTCTCGGGATCGCCGGACACCCCATCGACGGCGAAACGCTTCTGGCCCTGTTCGATACAGCGCGCGGCCAGCTCTCCCTTCTCAGCAACGCCGTTCTGTATCCGAGCAGTCAAGAACGCTGAGGGCGAGACTGAAGCACGACGCTGAAACCGTGAGCGACGACGGCTAGGAGCTCGTGTCGGTCCTCGCGAGCATCTCGCGGAGACGGCTCGACGGTTCGTCGCGAACGGGTCCTGCGTGGGTCACCTCGACGTCCGGACGCTCGGCACTGATGCACCGAAGAAGCACCCCGGTCGAGTCGGGCGCCGCGCTCGCCTCCGCCCACACCGGACCCGTGTTCTGGGCCAACCACACGGCATCATCTGGTCCCACGAACCGACGTTCCGTGTCGGTCAGACGGGCCCCCGTGCTCCACAGGCTCTCCAGGGCCGCACCGTCCAGCGAGTCCAGCGTTTGTCCCGGCTCGAGGGTGGCTCGCCGGTCGTTCCGATCGGCGGCGGCGGGGGCCCCGTCCTCGAGCGGCAGGAAGTAACACAGACCCAGATCGCCGGAATCCC
>JBDHAC010000033.1:0-36435 GCA_039588275.1 Gemmatimonadota bacterium | reverse complement strand
CGGACAGCGGATCGTAGAGTACCACGCTGCTCTCATCCAGACCCAACAGGACGCTCACATGTCGGCTGTCCTCCAACTTCTCAAGAAACAGCACACCACTCAATCCAAGTTGGTAGGCGAGGGAGTAGATATCTTCAAGAGAGAATGCATCACACGCATCCCGGCCAACGATGTTCCTTGCGGTTCGAATGAAAGCTTCAAGAGATGACGTAGTCATGGCGCGTTCCCGCTTGCCCATCGCGCGCACTCCACACTTGACGACGCGCCCGATGCACCCAGTTCAGACACGGCCTGTTGTCGCGA
Source organism: Gemmatimonadota bacterium (assembly GCA_039588275.1). Lineage (GTDB taxonomy): Bacteria > Gemmatimonadota > Gemmatimonadetes > Palauibacterales > Palauibacteraceae > JBDHAC01. Next base: position 36,132 of record JBDHAC010000033.1, on the reverse strand, counting down.
CGGCGACGACCTGCTCAACCGTCTCCGCGAAGCTCTCGGCAGCCATGTCGCAACACCATGTGTCCTCGAGGGCGCGGATCTGCGCGGCTGCCGCCGTCCCACGGCAAGTCTTCGTCTTCTCCTCGGGCACTCTGTCTAAACACCACGACAACATCTTTGACGTTCGTATCGGGGCGACTACGCCGTCTTCGGCCCCGCTCCGCCACAATCTCCTCCAGATGCACAAGAGCGGTGAGATCGCCGCAACATGTCGAGCCGTGCTGATCATGGAGCCTCGGCAAGAGAGGCAGAGAAGAAGTCGAGCTCACAGCGCATGGCGTAGCCGTAGGCGGCGGCGACTTCGGCGGTGTCGTCGGCGAACGAGTCCAGCAGCCGCTCGAGCTCGACCGCCAGCGCCTCGAACTCGTCGGTCGAGTAGGTCTCGATCCACTCTCGATATGGATTCCGAGACAGGTCACTCACTGCCAACCGCTGACCCAACCAGGCGTAGAGCCGCATGCACGGCGTCATCGCCGCCATGATCTCGCCTACATCGGCGGTCCACGCGGTCCGCAGCAAGAAATCAGTGTAAGCGCGGGTGGCCGGGTGGGGTCGGATGTCTTCCAGACGGATTGCCAGACTCTCGGCGTAACCCTCGTGCAGACCCAGCTCATCAAGGACGCCCCCCATGAGCCGGTGAAGTCGCTCTACCACCCCACGTCCCGCCATCGCCCGGACGGCTGCCAGGGCGTAGGCGCTGAAGAACGCCCGCAGGAAGAACACGTCTTGGGCCACATAACGCTTGAACAGTTCGGGATCCAAATCGCCCTCTCCCAGCCCGCGGACGAACGGATGGGCCAGACACGCCTCGGCCAGGGCTCGATTCTGGTTCCAGAGGGTGGCGTGGAGCGGCTGGGCAGGCATGTGGGGCTCAGCCTTCCCAGGTCATGCGCCAGAAACCTCGTTCATGACGCATCACCTCGTTGAACATCGCCTGCTGCCGGGGGTGGGGATGCTCGTCCACGAGCGCGAGGAGGGCGCGAACGTACGCGACGAAGTCCTCGTGCGTCCATCGGTCGATGAACTCCTCGTAGGGTCCCTGAGGCTCGAGCCTGCCCCATGCGACGGTGTAGGCCACTTCGACGCCGTAGAAGATGGCCAGGAGCACCTGAAACGGCTCCGAGTAGGCGGAGCTGAGAAGGAAGTCCGCGTAGCGCCGGCAGACGGGATGAAGGGCGGAGGAGAGATCCAGAGACCTGGCCCGGGCGTGCGCCTCGAACCAGTTGAGCTCCTCGTCGAGAGCCGCCAGGCCCCCAATCAGGACGCTCTGACCCGGCCGCGGCGTCTTGGCGATCGTCAGGGAGGCGAAGCGGGTGAAGCCACGCACGAACAGGTAATCCTGCACGAGCCAGCGATTGAACGCCTCCTCGGGCAGGGATCCATCGCCGACCGCGTCGAGGAACTCAGCGCGCGTAGCGAGATCCCACAGCTCCCCGGCTCCGGAGGCAAGGCGCGATTCCTTGAACTCTTCCACTTGAGGGCCTCCCCGCGAGCGATTGGAGTCGGTGGAGCTCCAGCAACACCGTCCCCGGAGGCCGTGAGTCAATCCTGGTCCTGCCCCTAGCGGCAATTCTGGGTGCGTGGCTGACGCAAATCTAGGACGTCTCCACGTTCGGCCACAACACTGTCGCGGAAGGTGAGAATCTCCGAGTAGCAACCCGTCCGCGTCGTCTAGATGTCAGAGAGGAATCCCTAGATCTCGGCGTCGGCGAGACCCTGGCGAGGCGGCGATGGATGGAGTCCGCGTTCAAGAACCTGCTCACGGTACTCCGTAACAGTCGCGAGCCTGCCGAGAGAACGCTTCACGACTCGCTCCTGCCGGCCCGCGCGACCCTGCGCGGTGCACGCTCACAGGCTGACCGCTGGTTCGATCGAAGTCGGTGCCCGCCTGACGTTCTCTTCAGCGCGTTCTTGGCTCTTTACAGAGCGTATCGGGATTGCGGACACCGGATCTTGCAGGTTCAGTCGTGGTCTCGCTACAGCTTGGCTGAGAGCTTCGCGCTGGGACAGTCTCACGCGGCGGATCAGTCGTTCGTGGACAATCTCGTGGACGCAATGGAGCATCCCGAGTTACCGTGCATCAAGGACACTATCCGTCAATACGGCGTGATGTTCTCGACGATCTCGAACCCGAGCCCGAGGCGGGGGCCTGAGCCGTGAGATCCGCGTAGGTGGAGGTTGTCGGACTCGACGATGCACCGAAGGGTCGCCACCGAGCACGTGCGTCAGGACGATGCGTTCGGCATGCCGGATTTAGCGCTCCACCTCAGGGAGGACCCTGTCTTTCCAGACGGCCTCGAGAATCTCCCGCCTGGCGACCCTAGCCCCGCCGAGGTCCTCCAGGGTGAAGGCATCTTCGGCATCCATAAACTGGTCGGGACTACTCAGCTCTTCCAGGACGCTCTGAAAGCCGTAGTCGACAAGGAGCTGCTGGGCTTCTCGGCTCCAGAGATAGTCCGTGAAGGCCTCGACCAGAGGCCTCTGCCTGTCAGTGATGTTGTTGTTGATTAGGACCACGATCGGTTCGCTCACGATGGTACGTCGTGGGTAAACGATCTCGCCCTGAATCGGTCCATCCGTCGGACCCCCGATCGCTTCTTGTGTTACACCGCGACCGGAGGACGAGGGGAGCAGTGGGGTGGCCATATCCCACACATTTCCACCCAAGTCCGAGGCGATCCCCAAGGAGCCGAGGATCAGCCGCGAGTGGCAAGCAGAGGCAGCGTGCGTCTAGGGATCGTCGTACCAGACCGTCTGCAAACCGAACTCGGGGACGTAAGTCTCGATCCCGTCCTCAAGCCCGGGCGTCGGACTGCTGTGGGGGTGCGTCCTCTCGTCTGGGACCCGGGGGGCGGAATCGTTCCCAAAACGGTTCCCATCCGGGCTTTCGGTGCCGTTGTAACAGCCGAAAACCCGCGTGGTTGCGAGTGACCCCGGCAGGACTCGAACCTGCGGCCTCGGGATTAGGAATCCCGCGCTCTATCCACCTGAGCTACGGGGCCTGGGTGGGAGGCGAATATAGCGGGCGCCTCGGACCCCTCCAACCGGGACTCGGGCCCCTCCAACCGAGGTATAGGCTGCGCTTCGGCGTGTGGAAGGCCGCTGCGTCGACTCAGGCGGAGGCGGCGAGGGGCTCCGGTTCCGGATCCGGATCGGCGACGGACCGGGGCAGCGTCTCGACGATGTGTCGCACGTACTCTCCCCCGGCATCCCGGTCGGCGGTATCGATCCTCGTCCCCGGCGAGTCCAGACCGCCACCACCCAATCGAATCACGGGGTGGAGCGGGTCGTCTTCCGACGTGTCGATCACCACCCCGATCTCCCCGAGAGAGGTTCGCACCACCGAGCCGAGCGGGAAGAACGTGACCAGGCTCACGAACGCCTTCACCAATGCCGGATTCAGCTTCTCCCCGGCCATCCGGGCGAGGATGAGACATGCTTCCTCCGGAACCAACGGCTCGCGGTAGGGCCGGGCTCCGGTGAGTGCCTCGTACGTATCCACGACCGCGACGATCTGGCTCAACAGATGCGGTCTCTGTTCCTCCAGATCCGGGTACCCGCCACCTCCGTACTCTCGATGGTGCTCGAGGGCTACCGTCGGCGTGAGGGGCTCGAAACCGCTCGCGCGCGTGAGGATGCTCGCGCCTATGACGGGGTGACGTTGCACGATGCGCCACTCACGCCGGTTGAGCGGGCCCGGTTTCGTGAGGATGTCCGAGGGAATCTGGCGCTTACCTACGTCGTGGAGGAGAGCCGCCTCCGAGAGCGACATCAGCTCGGCTTCCTCGAGTCCGATCCGGCGACCGAGGAGCATCGCGAGCGTCGCCACGTTCACCGAGTGGCAGTAGGTGTGGTTCTCGTATCTCTTCACGGAGAGGATCTGGCTCAGGGCGGAGGTGCTGTCTGCGACCTGTTCGCTAATCCACGCCAGCAGCTGGTGCAGCGACTGTGCGTCCGGCGTCCCACCCTCGAAGATCGCACCGATGGAGTCGTGCGCGTCATCGAGCGCTCTGGCATACCCCGGCTCCAGGATACTCTCGGGCTCACTGGGCCACTCGAACGACTGGAAACGGGTCTCGACCGGGACGAGTCGAGTCATGGTCACCCGTTTCACCCCCTCGGCGAGCAGGAGGCCGCGCATCGAATCCTCTGGGACACGATCCCCCAATCTATGGAGGAGGCCCGCCATCTCCGCGAGCTCGTCCCTTTCCACGCCACGCTCGATCTGCAGACACTCGATCTCGAGTCGCTGTAACTCTTCCAGGGCATCGGCGTTCGAGTGGCTCTCGACCCGGAACGGGTATCCCTCGAGGTGCGCGGTCTTGTCGACGAGCTCGATGCGGACCCTGTCGTGCTCCACGAAGACCTGCTCGAGCACGCGCTCCAACTCATCGATCGCCTGTTCGATCACCGTGTGGCCGGAGGGGTAGAGCGCGAGACTCCTGCGAAGACCGCTCAACGCCCGCAGGATGACGAGCGGCGTCAACGTTCTCGAGTCTCGGGCCAGCCCACTCACCGTCGACTCCCCTTGAGCGCCGCCGCTGCGGCCCGGCCCAGCGCCATCTGCCTGCGATTCCAGAACCGGAAGCGCAGCGACAGGATCGGAGAGAGAACATCCTCCCAGCCCGTTCGATCGGTCGCGACGAATCGCTCGACGAGGCTACGGGCAAGCTCGGGGGAGCGACGCAGGAGTCTCTGGTCCGCGAGCAGTCGGCGCGCCTGGCGGCGACCTTCCTCCACCGGGAAGGTGCGGATCGACTCCTCCGCCATCGCTCGTCGGGATGGGTTCTCTTCCTCGAGCCTTCCGACCACCAGCTTGGCGGCTTCCGGTGACCCTATACGTGCCAGTGCGAGAAGCGCCTCCCTGGCAACGCGGTCTTCCGGGTGCCCGACGAGGGGAGCCAGCTGTGCCTCATGTCCGGGGCCGGCGAACCCGATGATCCGGACCATGTTGCGCACCACGGTCCAGCGCTCGTCGCTCAGATAAGGGATCGACACGGCGGCGAGCGCGCGTCCGTTCTCGCACATGAAGTCCATCACTCGTCGCCGTACGGCCCGCGACGGCTCTTCATCGAGGAAGCGCACGAAGGCTTCTATCGAAGCGGTCCCCAGGGCCAGCAGAAGGGCCCGCCCGGCAGAATCCGGGTCTTCCTGGCCGAGCCAGTCCTGCGCTTGGGCCCGCAGGAAAGACGGAGAGCAGATGGACAGCATGAGCCCATCCACGGCCTCGGCGACCTCCGGCCTGTGGTCGCGCACGGCATCGGCCGCGGAACAGAGGTCGTCGACAGCCCCCGCGGCCTTCCCGGCATCCGAGCGAATCAGCGAGACCAGTGCCTCCGCGGCAAGCTCGAGCATCTCCTCGACATGGTCGGGGTTACGAACGTGACGAACGAGATTGGCGCAGCCGCGCAGCCACTCTGACCCCCCCTCGGCCGGCTGGACCGCCTCGACCGCGGTCTTGATGCGGTCCAGCTCCGCAGCCGTCTCTTCGTCCACGGAAAGCTCGTGAGCGGTGTACTCCTGAAGATCTTGACTCTCTGATCCATCCGCCGAGAGTCTTACGTGGGTCGAGTCGGACTCTCCCTCCTCGGGACCCGGGTGGAGCGATTCGTCGACCGTTCTCGCGAGGGCCACGCGCCGCTCGTCCGGGAGCGCGAGCCGATCGAACGCGAGCTTCACCAGGCCCGGCGCCCCGACCTCGAGCTCCCCCAGCGTACGGATGGCGTCGACCATCTCCTCGTCCGGGAGTAACTGCAGCAGGCGGGCGGCCTTGCCGGTCTCGAGGAGGTCCGGCATGAGCACATCCTGCGTCAGGGCCTCCCGCGTCTCCGGATCCAGCGTCATGAGCGTCCGCGCGAGGTCGTCAAATCGGTTCTCGGCAACACGCGGGCTGAGCGAGCTGTACAGCTCGATGAGCTCGGCGATGTTCTCGCGGAGCGCTTCGGCGCCCGATGCGCGTTGAGCACCTCCTTCCGCGATGTCGTAGAGCACCTGGGCGAGGTCTGCCTGGTTCTCGACGAGAAAGGCCAGATCGACGAGATCGATGGATTCCACATCGCAATCGGTATCGACCTGGATCCATGCCTGGTGACTTCCGTCGCCCTCACGGGGCTGGTCTTCGGGTGCTCGCGCCCGTCGCTCCTCGCTCAACTGGGCCAATCTCTCGTTGGAGATCACGTCGACCTCGAGGATCTCCAGCTTGTCCGCCGCCCGCGCGGTGATGGAGTTGACCCCCCGCTCTCCGAGGATCTCGGCGAACGAGCCGTCCCGTTCGTTCCGGCGGTCCCAGGTGGCGAGCTGACGGCAGAACCGCCCGAGCTCTTTGGCCGGGGTCTCCCGGTTGACGCGCAACTCCTCCACGTCGGCGCGGAAGAGCCGGTCGGCCAGCTCGCTGAGCGCCGCCGTCCCGGGGAGGGGATCGGCGCCATGAAAGATCTGCCGCGGCGCAACGCGAAGCTCGAGGGCCTCGCCCGAGAGTTGCTCCAACGCCGACAGGCAGTTGTTGATGGACTCCAAGCACAGGGGGCTGGCGGCTGGATAGATGCGGTGCTGTTGGACGGCCCGGCCAAGAAGGCCTGCCGCCTGCGAGACGCCGTCGTCCCTCGGATCGCCCTTCAAGCGATCTCTCCCTCCTGCATGCCGCCCCAGACCCGGATGCCCGGTAAAGGTCAGGGCTTGCCGCACTTTGCCCGCACCACCGTTTAGATCGCCTCGCGCGGGCACGACTACGTACATAGGACGAAAACGCCGTGACGCCCTACGCAGGCGACGCGACCCGCCGATGAGTCACGATGCGAGGGGCGAGTGGGGCACGGTGCGTGCCGAGTTGCCGGATTCGGGCCAGGCCTTGCCACCAACGCGGCGTTTCGACCGTCTCGGAGGTATATTGAAGGGCTCGGAAAGTTCGAGATCCCCGAGCATGACTCGATATTCGGGCATCGGTGCGCTTCGCAGCCGGCTGATGAAGTACTTCGGCGGTCTGCTGGAGGTCTATCTGGTGGAATCGCGCTTCGAAAAGACTGGCTCTGCAGTGGTCGCCTGGTGGCAGCGCCGCTCGCGCGGCGTGTTGCTGCCGGTGCCGGACCCGGGCGATACCGGCGAGCGGCATCAACCCGACGAGTGGCCGCCGAGCCTTCCTTTCCGCAAGCGACCCAAGCCGTATTCGCGGGCGATCGCTTGGGTCCCTTCCAAGGGGCGGCGGGCGCATGTCCGGGACCGATCCCAGCCCCACGAGCTGTTCGTCGCACAATCGGTCTTGCGAGAGGTTCGGGCGCATCTCATCGGTTCGGCGAACAGCGAGCCGTATGGGTTCTTGCTGGGTCACGTCGTGTACTGTCCCTGGACGCGAGCGCCCTACGTAGTCATCGATGCCGCCCGCCGGGAGACACACGACGCCCCCCACAGCGGCGACGTGGACTCCTTTCGTCGTTCGTGGGCATCCGCTTCGCGTGAGGCCCGACGAAGGCGCGGTCAAATCATCGGGTGGTATCACCAGCATGGCGTTCTCGGGCTCCACCTCTCGCAGTCGGATCTTCAACTGCAGGAGGAGTTTTTCCCAGAGGCGTGGCACTGCGCGCTCCTGATCGTACCAGGCCAGCGAGGCGTGGTGGGGGGCTTCATCCAGCGTACCGGGCGAGCCAGCCTGTACCGGAAGGGCATCAGTGGCTTCTACGAGCTGATCGATCTTGACGCGAAGCTGATCGACGGCAAGAAGCCATCGGTGGTGGATTGGACCAACTACCGGGCCGAAGAGCGGGTGGAGGTCGTTCCCGCGACGTGGCCTGTCCCTTCCCGGCGCCCCCGCCCGACGCCCGATGTACAGGACGATGAGAGTGACGAGGCCCGGCCCGAGACTGACGCGGACGGGGAAGCGGAGACCAAGTCGGAGCCCCGCAGTGGGCCGCCGGCCAAGCGCTGGAAGAAGCGCAGCACACCCGCATCGAAGAAGTCCGCGCCCAAGGCGAAGCCGACCGCCAAGGTCAAGCCTGCACGGAAGAAGAAACGCACCTCGAAAGCCAAGTCGGCGGCAAAGACCAAGAAGGCCAAACCGCCCGGCGACGAGCAGGCGGCGACAGCGGCCGATCTCAGCGGCGAGTTTCACGAAGCCGTTAGTGCGCTGGACCTCGAGCCCGATGAAGCACCCGCCGAGAGCCGGCCGGTGCGTCCTTCGTTGGACGCCGACGATGGCCAGGTCGCGGAGTTCCTGGAAGCCATCTGGGGGCCCGCACCGTTCGAGCCGGAGGCGAACGAGGCATCTGTTCTGGAGCTCCCCTTATATCGGGAGCTCATGCCGACGGAGGCGGCGGAGATGGACGCCACGCTCGAGGGAACCGGCATCCTGCCCGAGGTCGGCACGCGGGACGGAGCCCTCGGCGCGGAGCCACCGGAGGCGGACTCGGCCGCTGGCTCGCTCGAGTGGCTCCTGGGTCTGGTGGAGCAAACGCTGGCCGAGGGACTCGCGCCTACCGAGCGGACAGACTCCGAAGCCGCGGAGCAATCGGCGGAGATCGCGGCAGACGAAGTCGAGACGCCGGACGCGGGGGGCGATGAGGATGCGCCGCCGCCAGGCGACCCCAGTGAGCCGGTTCAGGTGATGATGCCAGCGTCCGAGGCAAAGACTGCAGCGCCCCCAACCGGGCGCCAGCCGCGGTCCGCGTTCGTGGGTGTCAGCGAGGATCCGGACGAGGATCGCCTGGCCGAGATCCCGGTGGTCATGCCAACCGAAGACGGTCTCGGCTGGTTTCCGTCGCTTCGTCGCAAGCGGGACCGGGCGCTGATCGCCGCCGCCATGGTCATCGCGGCGGTGTCAGCCTGGTTCCTGCTCGGGCGGGAACAGCCTCCGCAGCCTGCATTTCAGACACCCGCGACCGTCGCTCCGCCGACGGTCCGCCCTCCCGCGCAGGCACCGGAGTTCATCCGCCTCTCCGGAGAGTTCACCGCAGCGCTCGCCGCGTACAAAGAGCGGGAGGCGGATTTCCAGCTCGGGCGGATCGACTGTACCGGACTCGCGACGGGGTACGAGGTCCTGTCAGCGGCGTTCGGTGAGCTGTCCCAGCACGTGGCGCTGGCTCCGGCGGGCTCGGTCGACTTCCGGCCGTTCGCCGACGACATGCGTGAGGTGCGTAACCAGTTCGAGGGGTCCGGGTGTGAACGGACTCAGGGCCAGGCAGGAGGGTCCGCCTGATGAGCGACCGGCCGCGATCGGCCTCGAAGCCGCAGGCGGAAAGACGCGAGGCGGTTGTGCCACCGCTTCGGCCGCGACCACACCCCGGGGAGGAAGCCATTCTGTGGACCCCATGGAAGCTGTGGGTGACGGAGACGACTATCGCTGCCGCGTGGGACATCGTGCTCACGCAGTCTGCCCTCGCCACGATCCTCGAACAGGTGCTGCGGGGGGACTCGGATGTCGGCGGGGTCCTGGTGGGCAGACTATTCCGCTGCCCGACCTCGGGCCGGCGGTGGGTGCGCGCTGATTCCGTATGGCGCTCTACCGTGTCCCTCTCCGAAGCGTGTGATGCGCGCGCGTTGACGGCCGCGCTTGGTCCGGCTGCGTTCGACGCGGACGACAGCACTCTGGTGCGCGTCGGTTGGTACCACAGTCATGCGCGCGTCGGAGTCACCCTTACGGAATCCGAAAGCCGCTTTCACGAGCGAGAATTCTCGAAACCCTGGCAGTTCGCGCTCATCCTCGTGGCGCGCTCGGATCCGGCCGGAGGGGTGTTCCAGCGAGGACCAGGCGGGGTGTTCTCCCGCACCGCGTATGCACCGTTCTATGAGCTGCCGCGGACGGTGAGATCGGACGGCAGCCGCCAGACGATGATTCATTGGCAGAACTACACCACCGACAACCGCGTTCATCTGATCGATCCCACTTCACTTCGGGATCTGGCGTCCGGTCAGGCTCGATCGGGAAGCGCGGGGGTCCTTCCACCGCGGCTGGGCGGTCCGGCGACCCGGCCCAGACGATCGCGGGGCGAGACGCCCGACTCGCGGGAGGACCTGGTCTGGATGACTGGGGACGACGGCCTCGATGCGCCCGCGACGGGCTCTCGACGATCTCGGGGGCGAGGAGTCATCGTCACAGTCGTCGCTGCAGCCGCCCTGTTCCTGGCCGGCTGGTACGGGTGGGAGCGGCTTGGCCCGAGTCTGGGGCCGGCGCTCGAGTTCTCCGCGCCGACCGAGGCGGACGCCTCGGGATTGGACCGTTCCGAGCCACCGTCACCGGAGGCCGCGTTCCTCAGCGCCATGACGAGTCTTGGCAGCGCCCTGGACGCGTACGCGAGGCTCGAGGGTCCCCCGGAGGCTTCGTGTGACGCACTCGCTTCGGGCCTGTCGCGGGCCGAACGGGACTTCCGCGCGGCCGCCATGGCCTACGCCGCCCTCAGCCTGGCCACCCCGGGTGACGGACGTGCGGAATACGAGGCGGCTGCACTGCGGGTGGTCGACGTGAGCAGCCACTTCTCAGGCTCCGGCTGCGACCGGCCGTAACACCGGTCGGAGCGCCGACAAGAGCACCGCAACGCCCCCCTTTCCGGCTGCCGAACGCGGCCACGTTCTTGCACCTCCCAAGCCTCGGATGACGGGCGATTTCACGCGCCTGGACGAGGCATGAGATCGGAGGAAAGCGCGTCCTACAAGACGATTCGGTGCGACCAGGGCGCTGCCACGGGCCGGACCGGATCGTACGCCCCGTTACGAAGTAGCGAGGTAGCGGAATTTTTTGCCGAGGCCACGGTGTCTAAGACTGGGAATCAAGGACAGATGACGGGCGGTCAGAGCGGGCAGCCAGAAGCCCCGCCCTTTGTCCAGAGCATCCTGTGGACGCCACGAAAGCTGGCGACCGGCGTGGCTCCGGATGCTGGGGCGGACCTCGTGTTCAGCCAACCGGCTCTGAAGCAGGCGCGCGAGCACGCGTCTTCGTCTCCAAACGCGCCCGTCGGGGGTGTCCTTCTCGGTCGGGTCCGCGAGGATCCGACTTGTGGGCGCAAGTGGGTACTCGTGGAAGTCGCCGTTCGCGCGAGACGACTGCTCCCCGAGGAGTCGTCTGCGGAGATTCTGTGGGCGGCCTTGGCGGAGGTCATCGACCCCGCGCAGGCCGACAGGGTCGTCGGCTGGTACCGCACGCATGCCCTCACAGGTGTCTATCTCTCCGAGCAGGAGGCACGACTCCAGGAGACTCGCTTTGGCGAGCCCTGGCAGTGCGCGGTGATCCTCGCGGGCACCCCGGAACACCCGGTCGGGGGAGTCTTCCAGCGCACCGAAACCGGGGCGTTGAGCAGGAGCGGGTATGCCGCGTTCTTCGAGCTGATCGATCCGAGCTCGGAGTTTGCACCAGGTTGGAAGCGGACCTTCGCCGGTTGGTCCAACTACCAAACCGACCTCTCGGTCGCGCTGGCCGGTAAGGCGGGCGTTTCTTCGGTTATCCCGTCCGACCCGGAAGCCACCCAGGAAGCCCGCGAAACTGATTCCGACGGCCCGGTCCCCAGCGAGCCCGGAGCCGACCGAGCACCCGCCCCCATCGAGCCGCTCGAGCGGACGTCATCTCCACCTCGTGAAGCGCCGGGCGCCGAGGTAGATCCGGTGCCGGTCGTCCACCCGGCTCCGGGGCCGACCGTCCACGCGGCCCCGACACCCACCGCTGAGGCGGCTCCAGTTAGCGCCGACGCCACCGACGAGACCGACCAGGCCGAGGAGAGCTGGTCAGAGGTACAGATCAGACGGTCGCTCAGCGCTGTCGGGAGAACGCTGGGGCCATCGGCTGCCACCGGTCTAGGTGCTCAGCTACCGACTCCCGACGCAAGCCCGGTCGAGCTCGAGGACGAGGAAGCGACGACCGCGCCCCCCGACCCCATCAGCGCCGAGCCCCGCGACGCCGCACCCACTGCTGCAGCTCCCGCATCCCGAGCGACTTCGACCGAGTCCGTCCGCAAGGAGCCGATCGGTTCAGTACCCGCGACTCCGGAGCCGGTGCGAAGCCAGCGGGTACCACCGGATTCGGTGCAGCTTCCGCCGGTCAGCTCAGAGTACATCGGACTCGAGCCGCCCGACGCTCAGGCATCCTTCGACAGCATCGAGACGTTGGTCGGCGGATCTCGACGCAAGTCGCGTATCCCGGTGCGGACAGTCGCCCTGGCGGCGACCGGCCTCGTCGCCCTCCTGGGTAGCGGCTGGCTCGTCCTGGAGCGACTGGGTGGTGCACGCGATGCGTCCGCGCGTGAAGATGCGCCGCTGCCCGTCGCGACGGGGGAGCTGCCGACCACCCAGGATCGCGACGCATCGATGGCCGGCGTGACGCTCGGTCAAGGGCCTCTGTTCCCGCGCGGGTCGGGCGCCCTCGAGACAGCCGAGGCCGAGTTCCTGTGGGTCGGTCCAGAGATGCCCGCGGCAGCGATCACGGCCGACGCGATCACGGCCGAGGGGGACAGCTCCTTTACCGGAGGAGCCTCGGCCACGGAGGAGGCGCTGCAGAGCGACCGTGAGGGCTTGGGCGCGACAGGACCGGCCGATCCGGCGCTCGAAGAGGCTCCTCCGCAGGCGACCCCGGCGACCGCCACACCGGAGCAAGACGCGGCCGCGAGCGCGGATTCACAGCGAGAGAATACTCCCGCCGCCGAGTCCCCTTCAGCAGATGCAGCGCCGGCGGTGGCTGCCGCTGTCGACACCTCGGTGTTGCTGAGGCTCGAGGGACTCCAGCTGGACGACCCCACGGTGGCGGCCTTCGAAGACGCGTTCACGATCTTCCGCAAGGAAGTGACGCGCTACGACTCGCTGCGGATCGCGTTCGACGATCTGCTCGCGGGGTGCAACGCGCTGAACCTGTCCTACCGGGCGGTCAGGGATGCCTACCGGCGACTAGGCAGCCGCTTCGAGGCGGCACGGGATCAGTTCGCCGGACCGGGAATTCAGGCATATCGCAGCGCGGGGCGACAGGCAACCGTCATCGACGTTCACTACGAGCTGTCGGAGTGTCCGCCGCCGCGAGGTGGGTAGTCGGCCGCGTTAAGGTCAGGGTGGGCCTGGCGACGGTCACCGCGCCCTTCCCGAGCTTCAGCCTCCGCGCGAGAAGAGCCCCGGACAGGCTCCGGGGCTCTTTCTTCATCCCCTCCTCCAGCCTGGCCTTCGCCGGGCAACTCTGGTTCGTCACACCGCGATTCCCGTAGCTTCTTGAAGTTTGCCCGCCAATGTGCCGGTGGTGAGCCACGCGAGCTTGGGTAGAGGTCGGCATATGGATCCGTACACAGTCGGGGCGATGATCTTCACCGTCGTCATGGTCCTCATCATCGGAGGCTTCATCATCACGACCCCGATTCTCAAGCGGCTGGGCGGGCTCATGGAGGAATCGGTCCGGGAACGTCGCGAAGCCCGCCTCGAGAAAGGCCAGGTCGCGAAGATCGGCGGTGAGATCGCCGAGCTGAGGAGCGCGTTCGAATCACTCGAGAGACAACTCGATCTCATCGGTGAGCGCCAGGAGTTCGTCGAGAACCTCCTTTCCCACCGCGAGCGTGCTGCACTCCCCGAGCCCGGCACCGACGAAACGGCATGAGCGGAGCCGCGAGGCTCACGCGGCCTCCGGCACTTCGCCTCCCACACACCGCCACCTCACCTCCCGCACACCGTCACTTCGTCTCCCATCCGCTTTGACATTCCGTTGATGGCGGACGGCACCCTCGGGGTGCGTTCGCGGTGGAGGGGTGCGCCCTCCACGACGCGTCGCCAGGAAGAAGGCACACCCATGCGTGAACTCACACGGACAACTCTCGCCCTGGCGGTGGCGTTCGGGGCCTGCGGGGATGACGACCACCCGGTACCGACGCCGGCTGCGGATCCGGCAGGCCCGACCGTCAGCCTCACGGAAGTCGTCGACCTTCGCGGCGAGATCCAGGCGGAGGAGAACGACCGCGTGATCAACGTGGCCCCGATCTTCTTCGATGACGCAGACGGTGGGTTCCTGGTCGCGGATCTCAAGGAGAGCCAGGTCCGTCTGTACAGGCGCAATGGCTCTCTGCGCGCGGCGGTCGGCGGTCCGGGGGACGGACCTGGGGAGTTCCGCTCACCAGCCATGGTGCACCGGCTCCCGGACGGACGCCTGGTGACCGGTGATTTCGTGAACGCCCGGCTGACCGTGTTCACGGCGAACGCGGACTCCGTCCTGGACACGCAGGATCCACCTCTGTTTCCCTTGTACAACGCGCTCCCCCTGAGCTCGGAGCGTCTGCTGCTCGCGGGACGACAGCCGGGCTCCCCACGGCCCCGGCTGCTTCACGTATGGAACCTCGGCAGCGAGAGGATCGAGGCCAGCTTTTTTCCCGTTCCCGTGGCGCCCGAGCTTTCCGCCACCGCGCTGTCGCTCGGCTTTGTGGGTCTCGACCGGCGGGCCGACACGCTATTCGCGACCTTTTCGCTCACGGATACGGTGTACGCGTTCAGCCTGACCGCGTCGCCGCCCCGACCGATCGGTAAGACTCCGGTGCCCATTCAGGGCTTTACGATCATCCCGCCGAAACAGGACGTGTCGAGATCCGTGGAGGCACGCCAGCGATGGATAGCGCAACTCACCCCGATCCAGGCCGTACACGTCATGCCGCGCTCGTTCCTGGTGCTGTTCGGCGAGAGGCAAGGGCCGGAGAACCTCTGGCATTGGACACACTTCTCCAGGGACGGCGCGCCGCTGTTCGAGCTGCGCAACGGGGGTCAGATCCTCAGCACGCGCGGCGACACGATCTTCTTTCTCGACCCTCGAGCGATGGTGCCTAACCGATGGCAATTCGGCGTTCTAAAGCCTCGATAGCGCTCATGGCGATCCTGACCCTGTCCGCGGCCGCGATCGGGCGCTTCGGTGACGGTGACGGGCTACGGCAGGGAGACCCCACGCCAGGGACTTGGCGGGGAGCGGATCGAACGGCACCCGTGGTCGCCTGGGTGTTCCGGGGCGAAGACTGCCTGAGCTGCTTCACGCCCGCCTACGATCTGAGGCGCTTGCAGGCGGAACATGGAGATCGCCTCCGGCTTTGGACGGTGGCGGTGCAAGACCCCGGGGACCTGGCCAGGCCGTTCCTGAAGCGGGAGCGAATCGAGACGGTCCATCGCTCGCTGGACATGGACGCGTACCGCAAGGCGTTCGGGCGCACGGAGCTTCCAGCGCTGTACCTGAGTCTCCGCGACACGATCCGAGGCCTCTGGAGACCCGGCCGAGGCGCGGCGTGGGACGGCGCCGGGTCGGATCCCACCCTGCGGGAGATGGTCGCGCATCTGATCGCCCGATCGAGGGGACGCGACTAGACGACCGCTTTCTACATAGAGACTGCTCGTACGATCTCATTCGCAGTAAGGAGGAAGAGAATGCATCGACTCAAGAAACTCGTGCTGTGCCTGGTTTTCGGCGCGGCCGCAGTGGGGCTTTACCCGGGATTCGATGGGGGCCCGCGTTCGCTGCGAGCCGCTGGAACGGATTTCCTGTACTTCAACTGGTGGGGGCTCGAAGGCTGTTGGAGCGACTGCGCCGAGGGAGCGGTCTGCTGCAGGCTCGTCTATCTCGTCGAGGAGTAGGCCGCAGGCGAGACCGCCGCGAACTCTCCGACACCTGGAAATGGAGGGGAACATGAAGAGGTATCTGCGATGGGCTCTGGTTCTGCTGGCACTCTCACCCGGACTGGCACCTACGCTGGGTCCAGTGGCTGATGGTGGGCCGGCTGCACTGCACGCACAGGGAGAGAAGCTCCTGCGCTACTACTGGAGCCCATGGGGCGGGATGTGCATAGGCAAGTGTCCCGACATTCGACCCGTTTTGTGCTGCAGGGTCGAAGAAGTCGTGGAGTGACGTAAGCTCATCTCGTGGCGGACGGTGGCGGCCAACCGGTTATCGGGTACCCGGGCCGCACCGGGCCGCGGTCAACAGGCCGCACCCCGGAGGGCACCGCTTCACGCCGTGGGTGAGAGCTCTCGCGTCGAAACGTGGAACACCCGCGGCTTCACGAGCCTTTCAAAATCGGCATACGCCAGCTGAACGAGCTCGGTGTGCGTACCCGCGTTGAACGCGATCCGCTCATCCTGGGCCAGCCTCTCGTCGGCGAACACTTCCATATCCCAGAGGTTACCGAAGGGTGGCATGGCCCCGGGCTCGCAATTCGGGAACAGGTCCTTGAACTCGCTCTCCGACGCGAGCTCCACGGCGCCCGCTCCCGCCGCCTCCCTGAGTCGTTCCAGGCTAACGAAATCGGTGGCTGCGAGAACGACCATCGCCATCTTGCCATCGACCTTGACCATGACGGACTTGGCGAGCTCCCTCCCGGGAATGTGCGCTGAGGCGGCGATCTCCTGGGCGGTGAACGCTTGGGAGTGAGAGATGGTCACGTACTTGACTCCCTCGCTCTCGAGGAAGTCCTTCAACTTCTCTACCGGCATTCTTGCCTCCTCTCTCTGGCGATCGCACACGTCACGCTACGTGCCAGAGCGGCGGGCCGGTGGCGACGCGCGCGGGGCTTCGCGTGCAATCGCGTGCGACCATGAATATTACGCGATCTAGGTGGGGGCGGCTAAGGTTAGAGATCGATCTTGTGGCTTTTGACGGGACTACTCACCGGGCGGAAGCGCGCAGAGAGGGTGGCGCTCGCGGGTCAAACTGTCCCATCCGCGAGCGTCCTCGAGCACGGGTCATGTCGGACTGGGACCCCCGCCACGTCTTGGCCACCCCGCCACAATAGGATACCCGCCTCCTCGCTATCCTTGCGGCTTGGAAGCTGCCGCGGCAAATGGATGGGAGAACTCGGGGGGGCGCGCGCGCGGTATATACTTCAGCCGGGCGAGGTAGATGCACGCGCCGACACCGAAGAGGAGGTGAGCCGTGAATCCCGAACAGGCGGATGGAGTCCTCTTGTGGCTCGAGCGGATCCACGAGGTGCTCGACAGAGTCGAGAGCCGGCTCGAGGAGCTGCAAAGGCAGATGGACCTTCAGCGCGAGACGCTGGACAACGTGCTGGTGAACGCGATGGAGATCGCCGATCGTGTCGGAGGTGAAGGCTCGACGTAGGCCCGAACCGGTGGATCCAACCAGTCACACGGTCAGGTACTTCTCTACGAGTCCTCCGGCCAGAGCCTCCAACTCCTCTCGGGTGTAACCGTCCAGGTGTCCGAGACACGTCGTCCCGTAGGCTTCGCACAGTTGAGCGCAGGCGGGACCGACGATCATCAAGTCAGCCATGTCGAACAGGACGCCATCTTCCTTCGAGATATGGCCCCGGATCAGCTCGACGTAATCGCGGGCCGCGCCGATCAACCGGGCGCTCCCCTCCCCGCGGTCCTGCCCGCCGCGTACGGAGTCGGCGGACTCCGCCATACGCGCGACGAGTGCCCGACCGATGCGGTGCTCCTCCAGCATGACCGCGATCGGCCCCCCGTGGGCCGGCATCCCGTGTGCCTGGAGCTCCGGAAACAGGAGGCCCTCTTCCTTCCCGTGATGACACGCATCCGTGAACTGTCGGAAGAAGGTGATGCAGTCCGATACGCCCTCCAGATCTAGATCGTCGGGGGTCGAGCCACGACCGATGATCTCTTCCAGGACATCCACGACTTTCAGGATGAGTTGGTGCTCCTCGCGCAACTCTGCCGTCGGGGTATCCGCTCCGTGCATGGTCGACACCTCCATCTATCCAAGCCCGATCGGTCCTTGCGTTCCAGCAGCTCCGAGGTGCTTCAATCTGCCGCGGATCGCGCTCTGTGACCATGTCATGGCTGAAGCGTGATCGGACGCTTGACCCGGTGCTTCATTGCCCCCGAGCGCGAGACGGCATGGGTCGCCCCGCGACGGGTCAGCCTCTGCACCCGACCGTAGGAGCAAACACCACAGCGTGCAGGGGCAATGCCTTACAGACGTGACGCAATCACCCCTCTAGATTGTGGCGGGGCCCTCCGGGGCCGGGACGTCCTGATGGACTACAGTCGTCGAGCGTCCGACGCAGTCGCTGAAGAACGCCGGCGACCGGCTGCACCTCTTCTCCTACCGGACGAGCCATGGACAAGAAGAACATCTCTCTGGTGGGTTATCTGGCTGCCGTGATCCTCGCCGCCCTGCCTCCGTCCTTCGCGGCGGCGCAGGAGGGCTCGACAGTCCCGCTGCCGGGTCGGTACGCCAAGCACGAATACCGCATCGCAATGCGGGATGGAGTGGAGTTGTACGCGGCCGTATACGTGCCCAAAGACTCGTCTCGGTCGTGGCCGATCGTGCTCAAGCGCACCCCATACAGCTGCGGTCCGTACGGTCCGGGGCGCTTCCCGAATCTGATCGGTCCTTCCCGGGTCATGGAGAGGGAGGGCTACATCTTCGTGTGCCAGGACGTGCGGGGCCGGTACATGTCGGAGGGCAGCTACGACAACATGCGGCCGCACGTACCGGGAGATGCCGAGATCGATGAGAGCTCGGACACGTACGACACCATCGAGTGGCTGGTCGACCAAGTGCCCGGGAACAATGGCAAGGTAGGGATGTGGGGAATCTCGTATCCCGGTTTCTACGTGGCGGCCGGTCTGCCCGAAGCGCACCCGGCGCTCGTGGCCTCGTCGCCGCAGGCGCCGATCTCCGATTTCTTCTTCGACGACTTCCATCACCATGGCGCGTATCTCTTGAGCTACTGGTTGATCACGCCCGTGTTCGGGTATCAAAAGCCCGAGCCGACCCCCTCCAGCTGGTTCCGAATCCAGCGGCCGGCGACATGGGATGGGTATCAGTTCTACAAGGGGATCGGTCGCCTCTCGGACACCTACGGGGAGGACAACTTCTTCTGGCGCCAGCTGGTCGAGCACCCGAACTACGACGAGTTCTGGCAGGCCCGCAACATCCTTCCTCACCTCACCGGAGTCGACCACGCGGTGATGACCGTGGGCGGATGGTTCGACGCGGAGGACCTGTACGGACCACTCAACATCTACCGCACCCTCGAGCGCGAGAACCCTGGCACCTTCAACATCCTCGTCATGGGACCCTGGAGCCACGGAGGCTGGGCGCGGTCCCGGTCGCCGCACATGGTGGGCAACATCTATTTCAGTGAAGACATCTCCGAATGGTACCAACGGGATGTGGAGGCTCCTTTCTTCCGGCATTTCCTCAAGGGCGGAGGAGAGCCGCCCGCCTTCGAGGC
Source organism: Gemmatimonadota bacterium (assembly GCA_039588275.1). Taxonomy (GTDB): domain Bacteria; phylum Gemmatimonadota; class Gemmatimonadetes; order Palauibacterales; family Palauibacteraceae; genus JBDHAC01. The sequence goes on along the minus strand of JBDHAC010000033.1, from coordinate 16,963 downwards.
GCTGGCGTTCGATACGGGCCTGAAGGAATGGCAGACGTTCGAGATGTGGCCGCCGGGCGCCGCCGAGACGCAGCGCCTGTATCTGCATGGAAACGAGGGGCTGTCCGACGCGCCACCTGCAGGGTCGGAGCCCCCGTTCACGGAGTACGTCAGCGACCCGAACGAGCCGGTGCCCTACACCGACGAGATCCGGGTCGTCATCACGCCGCGCCTGTACATGACCGAGGATCAGCGGTTCGCCAGCCGGAGGCCGGACGTGATCGAGTTCCAGACCCCGGTTCTGGAAAACGATTTCACGCTGGCCGGCGACATCATGGCCCACCTGCAGGTATCCACGACCGGGACTGACGCGGACTGGGTCGTAAAGCTGATCGACGTCTACCCGGAGGATGAGGAGAACGACGAGCATACGCCCGATCACGTGGTGCTCGGGGGATACGAGCAGATGGTGCGCAGCGAGGTGATGCGCGGGCGGTTCCGCAACAGCTATGAGAGACCGGAGCCGTTCGTGCCGGGCGAGGTGACAACCGTGCGGCTGCCGCTACAGGATGTATTCCACACCTTCAAGCGCGGACACCGTGTTATGGTGCAGATCCAGAGTACCTGGTTCCCCCTCATCGATCGAAACCCACAGCGCTGGGTCGACAACATCTTCGAAGCGACGGAGGACGACTTCCTCATCGCCACCCAACGCGTGTACCACTCGCCGGCCCACTCGACATATCTGGAGGTGAAGATCCTCAAGTAGTCGTGGAGGCCCGGCGCCTCCTCCTTCGGTTGGCTCTCTGTTGCTGCGAGTCACGGGTCCGACGTAGACTCCGCGATCGATTTTCCGGCCCTTCCTCGCAGCACAGGAGTTCCTTCCATGCACGTTTCGCACACATCCTGGTCACGACACTCGCGGGCTTTCGCGGCGCTGGCCGCCCTCGCGGGAGCCCTGGCGACGTCGAGCGCCCCCGCGCTCGCGCAGACGGCTTCCCACCCCATGGATCCGTTGACGCACGAAGAGCACTGGACCGTCGTGGATGCTCTGAGGGAGAGTGAGCGCATCGACGAGGGCACCGGGTTCACGCTCGTGACGCTACGCCCCCCACCCAAGGAACAGGTCCTGGCGTGGCGGCCCGGATCGGCGATCCCACGCGCCGCGTTCGCCATCCTGAAGGTCGGTCCGGATACGTACGAGGCGGTGGTGAATCTCGCCTCTCGCGAGGTGGAGAGCTGGGAGAGGATCGAAGGCGTGCAACCGACCTGGTTGGACCGAGAGTTCGGTACCGGGGCAGCGGTCGTGCTGGAGGACCCGGAGTTTCGCGCCGCGCTCGAGCGCAGAGGCATCACCGACTACGCCGATCTGGCGTGCTGGGGTCTGCCGCTCGGCACCTTCGATCGCCCCGAGCGCCGCGGGCGGCGGATCGCGACGGTAAGCTGCGCGGACACCCACGGGGCACGGACCTTCCCGTGGAACCGGGTGGTCGAGGGGTTGGCGGCGTACGTGGACATGGACTCGCGGGAGGTGCTGGAGGTCGTGGACGAAGGAATCGTCCCGATGCCCGAGGTCGCTTATCGGTACGACGATGAGACGATCGACCCGCAGCGCCCGGCCCCCACGCCGATCAGCGTGCACCAGCCGCAGGGCCCGAGCTTCGAGGTGGACGGGCACGTGGTCCGATGGCAGAAGTGGACCTTCCATCATCGGGTGGATCCGCGCGTCGGGCTGATCCTGTCCGACGTGCGCTACCTCGACGGGGATCGCTCGCGATCGATCCTGTACGAGGGGCACCTGTCCGAGATCTTCGTCCCCTACATGGACCCGGCGACGCCCTGGTATGCGTTCAACTTCCTCGACTCCGGCGAGTACAGCGCCGGCGGGCTGGCCAAGCCCATGACGCCGGGGTTCGACTGTCCGGACAACGCGGTCATGTTCGACGCGCTCGTCGCCGGGGATGACGGAAAGCCGGCTACGACGTCCAACGCGTCGTGCGTGTTCGAGCGCTACGCCGGCGATATCGCATGGCGCCACCTGGACGACTTCTCGGGGACGACGGAGACACGGGCCAAGCGAGACCTGGTGGTCCGTATGATCGCCGTGCTCGGCAACTACGACTACGTGTTCGACTGGGTGTTCCAGCAGAACGGGACGATCGAGGTGCGGCTGGCAGCCACGGGCATCAGCAACGTGAAGGCGGTAGCTCAAGAACTGGCTTTCGCGGCCTCGGAGGCCAGCGGGATGAGCGCGGCGGACGGTGCGGACGCGCTCGAGCCGAACGGAGCCGACGCTTACGGGCGCTTCGTGGCCCCGAATCTGGTCGCGGTGAACCATGACCACTTCTTCAGCTTCCGGCTGGATCTCGACGTCGACGGCCCGAGCAACAGCCTGCAGGTGGACGCGCTCGAGACGGTGCGGCTCGCGGAAGACCACCCGAGAAAGAGCATCTGGGTGGTCGAGCCGACGATCGCCCAGCGCGAGGCGGATGCGAAGCGTCGGCTGGACTTCGAGCGACCCGCCTTATGGCGCGTCATCAACCCGAACTCCCGCAACGGCGTGGGCTACCCGGTCAGCTACCACCTGCTGCCTCGCTCGAACGCCCTCTCGCTGATGGTCCCCGAGGACTATCCGCAGGGTCGGGCGGGCTTCATCGACCACCATCTGTGGGTGACTCCATACGAACCTCGGGAGCGCTATGCCGCAGGCACGTATCCGACGTTGAGCGAGCCGGGTGAGGGGCTGCCCCGCTGGACGGCCGATAACCGTTCGATCGCGGCGGAGGATATCGTCGTGTGGTACACCGTGGGGATGCATCACGTGGTGCGTGCGGAGGACTTCCCCGTGATGCCGGTGAGCTGGCAGGCGTTCGAGCTGCGGCCGTTCGACTTCTTCGATCGGAACCCCGCGATCGACCTGCCGCGGGTGCCGTAAGCCCAAGACCCGGCGAGGCCGGGCCGTGCGAGCGCGGGCCAGGGCGGGCGAGCGCGAGGCGGGCTACTGGGACCCGGCCAGCTCGAGGGCCAGGAGGAAAAGAAGCCGGGTCACGCGCTCGGTCTTCTCGTAATCGAGGCGGTCCGCCTCGTCCCGTGGAGTGTGGTAATCAACGTGTAGCCCGCTCGTGAAGAACAGGGCCGGGACTCCGTTGCGGATGAAGCTCCACTGGTCCGATCGGGACAGGAGGGAGAGGTTCGGCCACGGGTCATCGATGACCGTGAGCCCGAGCTCTGGGTGAGCCCGCGCGACCCGCTCGGCCGTCTCCCCCAGCTCATCGGGTGACCGCAAGGCGACGATCGTATCGCGCCAGTTCCGCCCGATCATGTCGAGGTTGATGTTCGCGAACGTGCTCTCGAGCGGGAAGGTGGGATGATCCACGTACCATCGTGAGCCCACGAGCCCCAGCTCTTCGGCGCTGAAGCCGATGAACACGACCGAGCGCCGGGGCTGTACGCCGAATCGCCCGAACGCCTCCGCGAGCTCGAGGATCGCCGCCGTGCCCGAAGCGTTGTCATCCGCGCCGTTGTAGATCGTGTCTCCCTCCAGGGGCAGCCCCACTCCCAAATGGTCCATGTGTGCGGAGAACACGATGTACTCGGATCGGAAGGCGGGATCGGCGCCCTCGATCCAACCGATCGTGTTGGTGGCCTCGGATCCGCCCTGGAGCGGGAAGCGCTGGAAGTACCCGTCTTCTCCCCCCGGGCGCAGACCCGCCGACTGAAACTCATCGGCAACGAAGGCCGCGGTCATCTGCAGCTCGGTGCTGGGGGTGCCGCGCCCGGCCATCGAATCGTGTGCGATCAGACCCACGCGGGTGCTCAGGTCGCCCGCGGTAATGCTCGCGAGCGCACCCTCGATCTCCGGGGTCAGTTCGAGGCCCGTAGGACCGGATTCCCCGCAGGCCGCGGCCATCGCGATCGCCGCGCACACCGCGACCGTCCTCGATAGCGCGGGTCGTGATCCGGCTTTCCTCATCGGCTCGGCTGGCTCACGGATCGACCTCTTTACGGTGTTCACTCTCGTTCGGTCGAGGATGTCGACTTCCGCTCCTACACCTGAGATGGCCCGGGAGAGCCCATCCTTCGTGCGATGCGATCCCGCCTTCCTCGTGTGGTCCACGACGCGTCGGGGCGCAAGGTTGAGCGCGAGCCGCATTTACCGTAGCCTTATGCGTCGTGGGGCGGTGAGCTGAGCTGCTGAGTGACGAGGGGTGGGGACGATGACCGGGACCGACGATCGCGCAGCGCCGGGTGGCGGCGGCGAAACCTTCGACAGCTCCAATCCATTCTATTTCCTCCCATACGAACGTGAGCTGTTCCCCATCGAGGGCTCGATCGGCTGGAAGCCGCGTGGGGATGAAGCGTCCAACGGACGAGCCCAGCACCAACCCGATATCGTTATAGAGCAGCGCGTGTTCGTCACGCTTCGACACGAGATGGTCCGAGATCTGGAGGGACGCACAGCCGGTTTATTGCTCGGGCACGTGTTGGAATGCCCGTCCACCCAGCGCTTGTGGGTCGACGTGGTGGCCTCGATCGGTGCCGGGCTCGCCTTCGAAAAGGGGCTCGATTCGGCCGTGGAGCCGGGCGCGCACGGCGATTCGGCCGACGCGCTCGAGGATGCCCTGCTCTCGCTGTTCGAGGAGCCGTGTTGGACGGGCGGCGTTCCCGTCGGGTGGTACCGAACGCGCCCCGGGTCAGAGTGCACGCTGACGGAGGCGGAGATAGAGGTCCACAAGCGCCTGTTCAGCGAACCCTGGCAGTTCAGTCTCCTCATGGTCTCCGACCTGACCGCACCCAAGGGCGCCGTATTCTGGTGCAACGAGGGCGAACGGCTGCAGCCGGATAGACACAGGCCCTTCTTCGAGCGGCTCGACGGCTCGACCGACCCGAGCGCTCGCCCTCCTTTCACCTGTGTCGGATTCTCGAACTACGAGACAACGGCACCGGTCGTCCCGGCTTCTCCTCCACCTTCCAATCGGCATACAGGGAGCCAACTCGTCACACCGCTGGTGATGGCGCCGTCCGGCCGCTCCACGGACTCGGTGAGACGAGGTCGCCGATCGGCCCTCGCCCTGGCCGCTTCGGTCTTGATCGTTGGTGGTGCGGGGCTCCTTCTCCGGGAACGCCCAGCCGCGCTATCGTCCGCGCCGGACACGACATTGTTCTCCGCACCGTTCGCCGTCCATGAACTACCGCAGGTCTTCGGCGAGGCCACCTTCAGGTCTGAATACGATGCTTTTCGAACCGAGGTCTACGCGTACTACGATCTCGCAGAGGCGTATCAGACCAATGGCGTGGGTTGCGATCGCATGTCCGAAGCCTATCGAACGGCGGATGATGCCTTCATCGCGCTGTCGGGCAAGGTCGCCGCGGTTCGCGATGAAGGCGAGTCGGCTATCCCTTCGAGCTATCGAAGCGCGGCCGAAGTGATGCGGGGCATCGATCAACATTTCGACGCATCGGGCTGCCCGCGCCTCCGTTGAGCCGGGACTTGCCGGGAGTTGTGGGGATCTCCGCTAGCGCGTCGGCCGATAATCCCTGAGTTGCAGCCATACCTCGCGCGGTTGTCCTGCGCGCCGGTCGGGGTTCGTGATGTAGAGGCGGAAGTCTCGCGGCCCCTTCGAGAGCTGCTGTTCCGCGAAGCGATCCGCCCTTTCACGGCTCGCGGCCGTGAACCTCGAACCTGCTACGAGCTCGAAGCTGACCGGCCATCGGTCTCCACGCTTGAGACCCACGCTCCCCAGGTACTCGTGCCCCTCGCGATCTCGGATCTTGATTTGAGGGCGCGGTGCAAACTCCGACCCCGGGATCAGGAACCGGGCGAGATCAATGTTCTCCCCCGGTTCGACGTTCAGCTGCCAGAGCTCGACCGCGATTTCCCTCCGCGGCTTCCCATCGTGCGAGCTTGTCGCCGCCGAAGCCGACTCGACCCGGAAGGTGAACGGTCCCATCTCGATCGTTTGCCCCATCTCGTACCGCTCGTTGCCGGAGCACCCGAATACCGAAAAGCCGGTCGCGGCCATCAACAGAGTGCGGACGAGTCTCGCACCCCGGGTGACCGGTTCGCGATTCACGGTCTCACGTGGCCGGCCGGGCCGGGCCGAAGCGCTTGGCCGCCCGCGCCCGAGCCTTGGCTGCCTCTACTTCGCGGTCCCGGGCCGGGGCCTTCGTGACCAGCGAATCGATGAGTGCTCGGGCAGCGGATGAGACCTCATCGACGGCACGCTCGAATGCCCCCTCGTTCGCGCGCGACGGTTTTTGGAAGCCGCTCACTTTTCGCACGAACTGAAGGGACGCCGCACGGATTTCCTCATCCGTTGCAGGCGGATCGAAGTTGAATAGCGTCTTGATGTTCCTGCACACGCCTTCCCCCGAATCTCGTTGCTCGTTGTCGTGCGGGTGCCGAAGTCTCTCAGCCCTGCTAGCTGGTTGCCGCGGGCACGCGAGCGATCATCTGGGCGATGCTTCGTGCCACGGGGCTCGCAGCCCGGCCGTAGTTCGACATCACAGCCACGATATAGCCTCGGTCCAGCATGATATCGAGGTTCGCGTTGATCCCCGGAAAGCCACCCCCGTGCCCGACCACTTTCCCGTTCACGCCTTCCTGGATGCCGAACCCGTAGCCGTAGCCCTCGTCGGAGTGATCGGTCCACATCAGCGCCGTGGACGCCTCGGACACGAGCTTCCCGGAAACGAGCGCCACGGCGAAGCGGTGGAGATCCCCCACCGTCGAGAACCCTCCTCCGGCCGGACCGCCCTTGATGACGTGCTTGTATAGGTTGTTCTCGAAGCCGTATGCGGAGCCCGGCGCAGGATCGTATCCGATGGCCAGGTTCTCCACGGGATCGTCCATCTCGTAGCTGTCCGAGTCTCGCATGCCGGCGGGTCCGTAGATGTGATTCCGAACGTATTCGAAGTAATCCTGGCCCGTCGCGCTCTCGATCACCACGCCGAGGAGGAACATGCCGGTATTGCTGTAGCGGAACCTGGCGCCGGGCTCGAACGCCAGTTCCTCTCCGTTGACCAGCGGCTTGTAGTCATCGAGATCGCGGTACAGCTCGCGCGAGCTGTTCCAGTACGTGTCGTTGAAGTAGCTGCCGAGACCCGACGTGTGGGAGAGCAGGTGGTGAACCGTGACGGCCTCGGTGATCTCGCGGGGGAGCCACGACTCGTCCACGTACTGACTGATCGGGTCTTCTAAGGAGACGACCCCGCGCTCCACCAACTGCATGACCGCCGTCGCCGTGAACATCTTGTTCATCGAGCCGAGGTTGAACCGCGTATCGAGGTTGTTCGCGACGTGAAAGCGCTTGCTGGCCTCTCCACACGCGTGCGTGAACAGGACCTCCTCACGGTGGGCGATCAGCACTGTCCCGGAGAAGACGTCTCGATCGCACACCTGTTCCATCAACCGGCTCGCTTCGTCGACCAGGATGTCGTCGGTGAGCGAGAGCTCCTCCACGTTCGAGGGCGTGCGCGCGTCATTGAAAGCCAGGCGGGATACCCGATGCTCGGAACTCTCGTCGAACCGCAACGTGAACGCGCGCCAGGCGTTGAAGTTCGTGTCCTTCAGGATGACCACGGTCTCATCGGGACGAGGAGGCGTATAGGTACGAATGCTGTGGAACTCCACCTCACCCCATTGCCTTCGAACCGATCCGAACACCTCGACGTGTTCTTCATGGGGTGCGATATCCCGGAATTCCGCCGTACACTCCTCGTCCAGGAAGCGCTGAATGCGATCGGGATCACCCGAGTTGAACGTCTCGATCAGCGAGGCGATGCGTTCTCCGATGGCGCCGGTCGGCATCACCGACTCATCGAGGTAGCCGGTCTCACCCGGCTGCTGGGCGGTCGCCGTCGGCGCGAACGCCGCGCTGATCAGGAGGCCGATCGATAGGCTGGTTGACGCGCGAAACACTGGACTCCTCCCTCTCGTGAGGTTCGGTCGGTTATCGTCGAGGACGAGTACCGTGGTGGTCCGTCCGGTTGACAGCCCAGGCTCCCCACACGGTTGTCCGCCGCGGACAGTCGACGCACCCGCGAACCTACGTCTTGCCCTGGATCCACTCGTTTTGGGAAAAAATGCACGCTGCCCCCCACTCTCGCGCAATGCGGCACCCGACAGAATGACCCCCACCTCCATTATCACCGCAACCTCTTCCATCCCATGAGGAAAGCGGTCCCATATCCGGAGGTCGCCCGCAGGTCGGTGCATCGGCGCGCTTAATGCGGCACGAACATTTGTCAACAGCGTCCGAGAGAGAATTCACACCTGGTGGCGATGGGCTTCGGCAGAGGTCGAGATCGAGAGCCGTTCGTTTCACCCGGACTGGGGGATCCCCCGTCCGCAGGGCGACTTCCGTCCATGATCGGCTTCATGGCCCCCCTTCCCGAGTTCTTCGGTGACACGGAAGGCGTGTTCATCATCTTGCTCGCGCTCGCGCTGGTCGTCTGGCGGATCCAACTCTCGAGGGAGACGAGGCGCGGGAGGGTCGCGACGAAGCGGTACCAGTCGTTGTTCAGGAATGGCGACCCCGTCGCCGCCGTGGATGCACACGGCTCGGTCGAGCGGGTGAACCCGGCCTTTTGTCAGCTATCCAAGTACGACGAGAAGGAGGTCGAAGGGATCTCGTTCGCTTCCCTCATCGCCTCCGACGATCGCGGAATGGTGAGCGCGGCCTTGAGGGAGGCCTTCGAGGGTGAGCCGACAAAGGTCGAGACCGAGCTGCTCCCGAAGGACGGGCACAACGTCGCGATCGAGCTCACCATCGTCCCGATCATCGTGAATGGTAAGACGGTCGGCGCCTACCAGATCGTGCGGAACATCACGCTGCAAAAGGAACTGGAGAATCAGCTGACTCGCGCCCTCCACGATCACCTGACCGGAGTCGCGAACCGAGATCTGTTCTCCGACCGTCTCGAGCAGGCGTTGCGACGCGCGACCCGGCGCGGTGGACGCGTGGGCCTCCTGTACCTGGATCTGGATGGCTTCAAGGCCATCAACGACCGGGCCGGACACCCGACGGGCGACGAAGTCCTGCGGGAAGTGGCTACGAGACTCCGAGGCCTCCTACGTGACGAGGACACCGTGGCTCGAGTCGGAGGTGACGAGTTCGCGGTTCTGCTCGAAGATGTGGAGGACAGCGACGGCGCGGTCAGCGTCGCGGAGCGCGCGGCGGAGCTCTTGAGCCAGCCCTTCCGGAGCGACGGGAGGAACTTCGATATCAGCGCCAGCGTCGGCCTCGCCGTGAGCTCTCCCGACACGAACAGGCCGGAAGACCTCGTTCGACAGGCAGATGTGGCCATGTACGAGGCCAAACGGCGAGGCGGAAACCGGCACAAGCTGTACACGCAGGAACTCGAAGTGGCGCGCTCGGAATCGCTGAAACATCTCGAGGGAGACCTGCTCCGCGCCATCGAGCGAGACGAGCTGTACGTCCACTACCAACCCGTCGTCGATATCGCCGGAAGCCAGATCGTCGGGGTTGAAGCCCTGGCGCGATGGCAACACCTGGAACACGGGGTCGTTTCCCCCAACCGCTTCATCCCGCTCGCGGAAGACTCGGGCATCGTGACACAGGTCGACCTCCGGGTGCTGGAAAGAGCGTGTCGAGACATCCGGCGACTGGCTCAGGCCGGCGCGATCAAGAGCAAGGGATTCACCCTGAGCGTCAATCTCTCCCCGCAGCACCTGGCTGACGAGAAGCTCGTCGAGGATATCCGCCGCATCCTGAAAGAGGAACGGTTCCCGGCAAGCAGCCTGAAGGTCGACGTCTCCGAAGACGCGATCCGTGGCTCCGCGCAGCAGATCGCCGACCTGAAGGAGCTCGGGGTGAGGGTGACCATCCACGACTTCGGCACCGGCTATTCGTCGCTCGGGTACTTGAAGCAGGTTGACGTGGACGGCCTGAAGGTCGACCGGTCATTCGTCCTCCCGATCGGTGTCGACCAAGCGTCGGCGGCGATCGTTCGGAGCAGTCTGTGGCTCGCCCAGCTCCTCGGGTTGGAGATCACGGTCGTGGGGGTGGAAGAGCCCACGCAACTGGAGCGTCTGCGGGAACTGGGGGGACGGCTGGTCCAGGGCTTTTATTTCTCGGAACCGGTCAACGTCACGGATCTCGAGAGTCTATTGCGCGAGGGCGTGCCGCAGGCCTGGATCTGGCGCCCGGGCCCCGAACTGCGCCGGAAGGCGGCCAGCGCCTGATCCTGAGCGAGCGGCTGAGACATCGCGGCCGGCCCGCCCCCCGCCTAGGCCAGGAGCACCTCCCTGATCCGCTGCGCGTAAGCACGGCTCGCCGAGTCCTCGGTCACCAACTCGATCTGGTCCGGAGCGCTCACACCCAAACCCAACTCGACGGCGCGGGCGATCTGCTCCTGCTCGAAGATCCGTCCCCGGCTCACCTCGGGGGTCGTACCGTAGTGACGCAGAAGCGCGACCCCCACGGCATCGATCGCGACGGGGTCGGTGCCCGCGAGCACCACCTCCGCCGTCACTCTGGTGCCGCTGTGAGGCCCTCCGTCCACGAACGCCTCCACCCCATCCAAGACGATCATGTCGGGCCGGTACGCCGCGTTGATCTCGGCGATCATCCGCCGCTGATCCGGCGATCGGTGCAGCTCCCGCATGTAGTCGTGTGCTTCTCCGGGAAGCTGCTTTGCCACCAGGCCAACCGAGTTCTTGAGCGCCATCGTGAAGTGCCCCCCGAACTGATGCGTCTTGAGGCAGCAGGTCTGAACCACGCCGTCCGCCTCGAGGACCCGGCGGGGTAGCGCGAAGCCGGCGTCCCAATGGCTGTCATCCTGGCGCTTCAACTCCCAGCCCGTCTCGTCCAGCTCATCGAATACGATCGTCTCGAAGCTCAGGTCCTCCGCCATCCGGAAGACCTCCTTGCGCTCCATGACTCCGCGCGTGTCACCCATGCCGGAGCGATCGCCGACCGTGATGCGGGCGGCACCTCGGGATCGAAGGGCCTGAACCAGGGTGGCGAGGGTTTCGTTGTGGGTCGAGCCGGGAGTGTCGTGATGGCTATTGAAGTTCGGTTTGAGGAACAGGTCCGTCCCCCGCAGCGAATCGAAGTCGAGGAGCTCCAGCGCGCGGCGGACCCCCGCTGCCCGGTCCGTGGTCTTGACGAAGGCCACACGTGACGCTGCAGAGCCCTTGACCGCAGAGGGCTCACGCGCACTCGAGCCCATGTGTTCCAACATCCCGGCGGCGTCGACGAAGGGCGCCGTCAGCGCGGCACCGCTCAGGCCGGCCGTGCTCTTTACGAACGCTCTCCGGTCCATGGAACCTCCTGCTATTGGGGCCGCGGGGTGCACTCGGATTGCGGTCACCGTTTAGCCTATGTAGGCCACTTCGCGTTGTCATGTCGGGGAAATCCCTACATGCGCCAGGTGGCCGACTTTGTCCGTATCGACTTTGTAACCACCTCGTTACATTGCCGCCGTTTCAGCGCCGAGAGAGTCGAGCCGGGACGTGCCGGCGCACCTTCTTGTCGAAGGGAGTGTGAGATCAGCAGCACAGGGTTCGGGGCGAAGCGATGAGCGGACGCCGGAGCACCACGGTCCTTCTCCTTCTGGCCCTGCTGGGACTTCTTTACGCCTTCTTCGTCGGGCTCGATCTGATGGGCCTCGCGTTCAAGCTGTTCGGCCGAGGCTTCGCGGAAACGCTCGTCGAGCAGACCGCCAATCCGTTCGTGGGGCTGTTCGCCGGCATCCTCGCCACGACACTCGTGCAGAGCTCGTCGACGACCACGTCGATGACCGTCGGTTTGGTGGCCGCAGACGCGCTCACCATCGAGGGCGCGATACCGATCATCATGGGTGCCAACATCGGCACGTCGGTGACCAATACGCTGGTGTCGATGGCCCACGTGACTCGGAGAGTGGAGTTCGAGCGCGCGTTCGCCGGGGCGACCCTGCACGATCTCTTCAACTGGCTGGCCGTTCTGGTCCTGCTCCCCATCGAGATGGCCACTGGGTATCTGGCCCGCGCGTCCCTCTTCCTCGAGGGGGTGCTGGAGGGGGTCGGTGGTATCCAGCTGTTCAACCCGCTACGAGCCGTCGTACGTCCCGTCGCCGAGTGGTTCGCCGAGCTGTTGGGGCAATCGGGCGGTCTGACGCTGGCCCTCGGAGTGCTGCTCCTGATCGCGAGCCTGAAGCTGCTCGTGGATCTTCTCAAACGAGCAATGACCGCGCAGGCCGAGTCCCTCCTGCACCGCACGTTGTTCCGTTCGCTAGCCGCCGCGGTCCTGGCGGGGCTCGTGATGACGGTCATGGTACAGAGCAGCTCGATCACGACGTCGGTCATGATCCCCCTGGTGGGTGCCGGTGTCGTCACGCTCGAGCAGCTCTTCCCATACACGATCGGCGCGAACATCGGAACAACGATCACCGCGATGCTCGCGGCTCTGAGCACGGGGAATCCGGCAGCCGTGGCCGTGGCTTTCTCGCACCTGCTGTTCAACATGACCGGTGCGCTGCTCATCTACATGCCGAAGCCGATACGCGCGTTGCCGTTGGCGGGCGCTCGCTTCCTTGGACGCCTGGCGAGCAGGAGACGCGCGCTGGCGGGCGTATACATCCTGCTCTTCTTTTACGGTCTACCCTTCGTCCTCTTGCTTCTCACAGGCGTGATCTGACCGAAGCCTGTGGTGTAAGTCTGGGTGTAAGGAGTTTGTGATGCTCAAGCGACTGCTCGGATCTGAAGAGAGATCCACCCTCGTCGAGGCCGCCTTTGAAGACGTCAGCAGCATGTTCCGCCAGGCGGCCCGTATGCTCGACTACGCGGTCGCCGCGCTGCTCGAGAACGCGGAGCTGGAGGTCGACCTCGACAGCATGGACGATGTCGTCGACGAGGGCGAGCGGATGGTCCGCCGCACGATCCTCCAGCACTTGAGCGTCAACCCGCAGCAGGATCTCGTGACCAGCCTCATCCTGGTCAGTATGGTTCAGGATGCGGAGCGGATCGGCGACTTCGCGCGGGGACTGGCCGAGATCGCACCCCTCGCCAGGAAGCCGCGCGTCGGGCCTTTCGCCGACGAGCTCCGCGACCTGGCGCAACGCCTGCGGCCGATGTTCGAGGTGTGCGAGCAGGCGTTTCGCGAGGACGATCTCGAGTTGGCCCAGCAGGTGATCGCCACCCAACAGGAGCTGCGGCCGCAGCTCATCGATTTCACCAAGCGCGTGGCGGCGAGCGACCTCAGCGCGGACATGGCGGTCGTGTACGCGTCGGCGGCCAAGATCTTCCGCCGTATCGCCTCGCACATGAGCAACATCGCCTCGACCGTGGTTCAGCCGTTCGACCGCATGCGTCACGGCGACGAGGACGCTTGAGGATCAGCCGGAGTTCCGCGGTACTGACCTCTCGCTAGTCGGGTCAGCGTTCCGGATCCCGGCTCTCCCGGTCCCGCGACTCCACCACAGGAAGAACGGAATCCCCGCCAGCACGGTCGCGACCCCGAGGAGCGACTCCACCGGGCGCAGCTGGAGCGCCGCCCACAGGATCGCGATCGAGATCAGCAGATACAGTGCCGGTGTCCAGGGATATCCCCACACCCTGTAAGGCCGCTCCAGCTCGGGCACGCGGCGTCGCAGCACGAACACCGCAGAGACGGCTACCGCCGTAAACACGATCAGCACGAAGGTCGCGTAGAGCACGAGGGACTCGAACGTGCCGCTGACGATCAGGACGCTGGTCCAAGCGCTCTGGAGGAAAATCGAGCGCGCCGGCACGCCGCCCCTCGCCGATGATCCGGCAAACCACCGGGGGAACACGTGGTCCTGCGCCATGGCCTGATATATCCGTGGCCCGGCCCAGATCATCGCGCTGGCCGCGCCGAGGATCGACACCAGCAGCAGGGCCGTGAACCACGGGCCGATCGCACCACCGAAGAGAGCGAAGGCGCTCTTGTGACCCACCAGATCCATCGGAGGCGACCCTAGCGCCGACATCGGCAGCGCGTACAGGTACGTCACGTTCACGAGCAGATAGAGCGCCCCGACGGTCAGCGTGCCCAGCAGCATCGCGCGGGGGAGATTGCGACTTGGCGATTCGATCTCCCCGGCGATGTAGCTGGCGGCGTTCCAACCGGTGTAGCTGAACGTCACGAACATGAACGAGACGAGTACGGTCTGAAGGCTCGGAGACGCCGGTTGGTCCGACTGGACGAAGCGTCCCCACTCCCCGGCTCCGATAGTCAACCCCGCGACGACGAGGATGAGCAGCGCAGCCACCTTCACGACCGTGAGGATACGCTGCAGGAGCCCGCCCCTCTCCACGCTGGAGGCGTGCACCAGCGTGAGGGCCCACACCAATCCGAGAGCGAGCAGCGCGCGCGAGCCCGGAGGCTCGAGGGCTGCGGACTGACCGGCGGCCGTCGGCGGACGAAGAGCGGCGACCAGCTCGAGGAGGTGGCCGGCGAACAGGTGGGCACTGCTCGCGATGGCGGCGCTGAATCCGATGGTCAGCGAGGTCCAGCCGCTGAGAAACCCCAACAGAGGGCCGTACGCCGCGCGGATGTAGATGTATTCCCCGCCCGATCGCGGCATGGCTGCACCGAGCTCACCGTACGCGAGAGCTCCCAGCAGGGCGAACAGGCCCCCGACCGCCCACAGCGACAGGATCCACGACGGGCTGCCGAGATCGAGGGCCATGAACCCCGTGGTGCCGAAGATGCCCGTGCCGATCATGTTCGACACGAGCAGGCAGGCGGCCGTGAACGCCGAAACCCGCCCGAGCAGGGGGTTCCGCGGCCCGTCCCGTACGGAGTCCACGCGCGACGCTTCCCTCGGAGAACCGCTCGAGCGGCGCAGCTAGGGCGTCTTGCAGCTCACCGACAGGCCGGAGCGACTGGCGCGAACGATCTCGGTCTCCAGACCGGGGGTGCGTTCCAGCTCGTCCAGGAATCCGCCCATCCCTCGCATTCGGCCCGACACGTTGTGCGCCGTGAAGCACGCTTCGTCGTCGAGCTTCGGCAGCAGGAACTGGAAGTAGCGGGTGTACCAGTCCTTGTCCGCGTCCACGAACACGAAGTCGTATGGGCCCTCGAGCCGCGGCACGAGCTCGTGCGCATCGGCGAGGCGTGCGTCGATGTGGTCGCTCACGCCCGCGGCCTCGAAGTTCTGGAGGGCTTCCCGATACCGTCGCTCGTTGATCTCTATCGTCGTCAGCGAACCGCCCGTCTTGGAGAGCGCCCACGCGATCCAAATCGCCGAGTGCCCGGTCGAGGTTCCGACCTCGAGGGCTCGAGTGAATCCGTGCTCGACGATCAGGTCGTATAACGCCTGCCCGTCCGCTTCGGGGACGTTC
Source organism: Gemmatimonadota bacterium (assembly GCA_039588275.1). GTDB lineage: Bacteria > Gemmatimonadota > Gemmatimonadetes > Palauibacterales > Palauibacteraceae > JBDHAC01. The sequence continues at coordinate 1,671 of JBDHAC010000033.1, read as the reverse complement.
ATGTCACGCCATTGCCGGCGGTGGCCGTCCAGGAACTCCCGCACCTGTCTGTCCAGACCCTCCGCCTGGGCAGGCTCCTGGGCCCGACCCGGGGTCGACGGCACGGCGGTGAATGCGGTGAACGCAAGGAAGATAGCAAGTAGGCGCCTCATGGCTCGGCCTCCTTGTCTCGATAGCCACTGCGGCCTGCCCGCATGACAGCCGAGCGGGTCGCTCAGTTAGTCAACACCTGATCGACCGTCGCCGCTGACCGGCTGGGCGCTGCGGGGCGAGGCACGGCCGTGCTATGTTCGGTCGCTCGCGATCGCAATCGACGACCCCGATGCAGGCCTTCGGCAGCCTGCCAGCACCCGCTCACGCTCGATGCCCCCAGCTCCGCCCAAAGGAAAATCATTCGACCGCTCGATCGTCGAGGGGCCGATTCCGGGCGCCGTTTGGAAGCTCGCGTGGCCGACGATGCTCCAGAACGTGATCGGCGGGATGCAGGGCATCGTAGACCACGTGATGGTCGGCAACTTTGTCGGTTACACCGCGAACGCCGCCATCGGGGTGTCGTGGCAGATCTTTCTCGTGGTCATGGTCTTCATCGGGTCGCTGTTCACCGGAATGGGCGTGCTCGTCGCGCGCTTTGCCGGCGCCGATGACCCCGAGAAGGTCAACCGGACCGTCCACCAGGCGTTTCTGACCGCTGCCGTGCTTTCCGTCGGGATTCTGGCGCCAGCCGGATACTTCCTCGCACCCACGCTGCTGGATGTCGTGAACGCCACGCCCGAGGTGCAGGTCGAGGCCCTGCCGTACCTGCGTATCATGTTCGTGTTCAGCTTCGGCATGATGGTCTTCTTCATGCTCGGCGGGGCGCTTCGGTCGGCGGGGGACGCGCGCACGCCGCTGCGTCTGGGCATCGTGATGACCGTCCTCAACATCGTGCTCAACGTCGTCCTTATCGCCGGATTGGGGCCCGTCCCGGCCTTCGGGACGACCGGGGCCGCGATGGGGACGGTGATCGCGGGCGGCGTGATGACGCTGTACGCGACGTACGCACTGTTCTCGAGGCGTTGGGTCATCGCGCTCCACCGCGGGATGAGCTTCCGACCGGATTGGTCGATCATTCGGGCACTCTTCCGATTCGGACTCCCGGCGGGATTCCAGGGCGTGGCCATGAACATCGGCGGCGTTCTGCTCCTCCGGTTCATCGGATCGCTCCAGCAGAGTGCGGAGGCGCAGGCCGCGTACGCGGTCGGCTATACCGAGCTCTTCTCGCTCATCACCTGGACATCGGTCGGGCTCATGGGCGCGACCGCCGCGGTCGCCGGCCAGAATCTCGGCGCCGGAAAGCCCGATCGGACCGTGCACGCCGTACATGTCGCCTCCCAGATCGGGCTCACGGTGGCCGCCGCGGTGGGCATCCTCTTTCTCACGATCCCGCGAATACTGCTGGGAGCCTTCGGGATGGAGGATCCGGCCGTGGTCGACATCGGGGTCCAGCTATTGGCGTTCCTGAGCGCATCGGGTTTCTTCATCACGGTCGCGCTCGTGTACACGGGGGGGCTCCAGGGGACCGGCGACACCCGCAGCCCGCTGTATATCTCTATCATCTCCCAGCTCGTCGTGCCGCTCGGGCTCTGCTGGCTCATCCAGGCGACCTGGGGCCTGCAGCCGCACCACATCTGG
>JBDHAC010000032.1:0-36948 GCA_039588275.1 Gemmatimonadota bacterium | reverse complement strand
CCCAGATGTGCGAAGAGCCCCGTCGTTCGGGGGTCTCCGTGATCTCCGGTGCTAAGCGGGCGACCGGTCTCGAACCGGCGACCTTCAGCTTGGGAAGCTGACGCCCTACCAACTGAGCTACGCCCGCAGTCGTTCTACGCTTCGTCCAGCGTTACCCCTTCTACCTTTCTCAAAGCGTGCGTGGTGTCCCGCTGAACGAGCAACTCGGACGCCCCGAGGAGACTCGGCTGCGGCGCAGCCGCAACGAGGCTCCGAGGATCAGGCGTCTGCAAGCTCGCGAAGCGGGATACCACGTACGCGCTCAATGGGGCGGGAGGGACTCGAACCCCCGACTTCTGCGATGTGAACGCAGCGCTCTAGCCAACTGAGCTACCGCCCCCGCAAGCGAGCCATCGACCCTTGCAAGCGGGTGACCGGAGTCGAACCGGCGACCTCAACCTTGGCAAGGTTGCGCTCTGCCAGCTGAGCTACACCCGCAGGGGATGGTGAGACTACGCCCGGCGCCGAACCTCGTCAATCCGGCCGGCTGTGGCCCTTACCCGCCGGGGCTCTCCCACGTCTGCCTCCGCCTGGCACGCCAGCGCTGGTACACAGCGGGGACCCCCTTCCACAGGTACATGCCGATGATGACGACGAAGCTCGCTACGAGTATCCATGTCGGAATCTGAAACGCCATCCCGAGCCAGGCGAGCAGATAGTAGCGCGGGAAGCGCGAGACGATCAGCGCCGCCACGTACTTCCACATCGGGTAGTGCATCGAGAAGCTGAGGAACTTGAACGGGAAGAAGGGGACCGGCGTGAACCCCGCCACGAACAGCGTCGCGAACGGCCACCGCATGAAGTACCGGATCGCCGCCCGATAGAACTTCTTCTGCTTGTAGCCCTGAATGCTCTGCAGGTTGAGGACGGGCACGAACACGGCGTGGTCCATGATCCCCGCCGCCACCGTGCCGGCGGTCGCCGCCGTCGCCGTGAGCCACAGGTTCGCGAATTTCCCGAAGTAGAACAGGACCGGCTCGTGCGGGAAGACCGTGATCGCCGTGTTGGATGGGATCGAGTAGAACGCCAGATAGTAGTAGCTGCTGGACTCGAAATCCTGCAGCATGAGGATCGACGTCACGATCCCCAGCACCACCATCACGCCGCCCAGGGTCCACACCGCGGGGCCTAGCCGGGTATAGACCTGGCCCTCCCCGGGCAACTCCGGGAGCGGATCCGTCAGTTTCGCGTCCGTGGCTACCGCGTCATTCTCCAAGCCGTGGCCTTCCCCACTCGGGTCGTCCTGTATCAGAGCAGCGGCTTCCCCTACCGCGTGGCGGCATCCGGTACCGCGAGCGGCTACAAGTAGAGGCCCGGCCGACTGGCTCGCAAGCTCGGACCGCCGCTAGGTTTCGCCCGAACGTTGCCACCAGCTCGTGGAGTCACCGGAGACCACCGGTCCCACCTGGTTGAACAGCCCGGAGAGCGCACCCTCAGCCTTTGACGAGCTCGCGAATGGACAGCGCGCTGGATCGCACCGTCGTCGTCCTCGACGAACCCCAGGATCTGGTCAACATCGCTCTTACCGTACGAGCGATGAAGAACATGGGTTTGGATCGTCTGCGGGTGGTGCGCCCGGCGGAATACGACGCGTACCGGATCACCGGCATCGCGCACGACACGGAAGACGTGGTCGAGCGGATCGAGGTGTACGACACGCTCGCGGAGGGCCTGGAGGACGTGCAATTCGTGCTCGGGGCGACGGCTCGCCGGCGCTCGAGCCGTCAGAGCTGGTCGACACCCGAGGAAGCCGCGGCGCATATCGTCGGGCGGTCGGATCGGGTCGCGCTTCTCTTCGGACGCGAGGATCGGGGGCTGTCGAACGAAAAGCTCGACCTGTGTCACGGGCTGGTCTCCATCCCGACGAACCCGCGCCACACTTCGATGAACCTCGGTCATGCCGCGGTGATCGTGTTCTACGAGCTCCGTAAGGCTGTAGAGCGTGCCGAAGGCGCCGAGCCCCGCGACCTGTCCTACAAGAGACGCCGGCAGTCGCCGATCGCCACCCACGAGGAGCTCGAAGCGTTCTTCACGATCTGGGAGACGGCGATGCACGACATCGGCCTGTTCCACGGCATCGATCCGCTCCCCAAGATGCGGAGCTTCAGGTCGCTGTTTCAGAGGGCAGATCTGGACCGGCGCGAGGTAGGGTTGCTACAGGCCGCCGCGTACGAGGCGATCCATTTCGCGGCCAGAGAGCGAAAACGCGCGCGGGAGCACGCGGAGGCGGAGGCGACAACACCCCCGGAGGATGGGCGACGCACCGTTCCGGATGAAAGCGATTGAGTGCTTCGTCGAGGTGGTGATGTGGAACTCGCGGCAGACTTGAGCGACCGCCGGGAGTTAGATGCGCGAGCTCAGCTTCTCTATCAGTTCGGCGTTGGACCCCGTTTGCCGCATCAGACCCAACACTTCATTCATGGCTTCGAGAGGCGGGTGGTCCCCCAGCTCCCTGCGCATCGCCTGCGATATCGTGAGCGCCTGGTCGTCGAGTAGCCGCTCTTCGCGACGAGTCGCGCTCGCGGGGAGATCGATGGCCGGGTAGATCCGTCGATCCGCGAGCTCCCGACTCAGGACGAGCTCGCTGTTCCCGGTCCCCTTGAACTCTTCGAAGATGACCTGGTCCATGCGCGAGCCGGTATCGATGAGCGCCGTCGCTATGATCGTGAGTGAACCGCCGCCCTGGGCCGGCGCGATGTTTCGTGCGCTACCGAAGAACCGCTTCGGTTTCTCCATCGCCTGCGCATCGATTCCGCCGGTGAGCGTCCGGCCGCTTCCTTCCTCGACCGTGTTGTAGGCGCGCGCCAGACGCGTGATCGAGTCGAGGATGATGACGACGTCGTCCCCCATCTCGGCTTTGCGGCGCGCCCGCTCGAGCGTGATCTCGGCTACCTGAACGTGGCGCTCGGCCGGAAAGTCGAAGCTGGATGCGACGACCTCGCCAAACCCGCACGCCTCCATCTCGGTCACTTCCTCGGGGCGCTCGTCCACCAGAAGGATCAGGATCCCGCAATCGGGGCGGTTCTTCGTGATGCCCTCGGCGATCGCCTGCAGGACCATCGTCTTTCCCGCTTTCGAGGGCGCGACGATGAGTGCGCGCTGTCCGGTTCCGAGCGGACAGAAGAGGTCGATGATCCGGTTCGTGTAGTCGGGCTGCCCGCGGCGCTCGAGACCGCATTCGAGCACCAGCTGCTGATCGGGGTGGAGGGCGCTGAGCCGGCTGAACTTCGTCCGCTCGCCGATCGATTCGGGCGGGCGCCCGTTGACCGTGAAGATCTTCCTGAGCGGCGGGCTCTTTCCGGGCTTGGGAGGCTTACCGGCCTCGCCACAGATCTCGTCACCCGTTCGCAGGTTGTATCGCCCGACCATCTTCGGGCCGACGTAGATGTCCTCATCGCTCGGCATATAGCCCGCGTGTCGACGTCGGACGAACCCGGCACCGTTCCCCAACCGCTCGAGGACCCCCAGATAGGTGTCGGCTGCCGTTGGTGCGGCCTCACCCGCTTCGGTGGTCGACGTCGCCGTCGCTTCGATTTCTCCAGACACGACCTTACTCGTCTCCTGTCACACTATTCACTCTGTACTCCGTGAAGCCGGCGATCTCCGCGATCCCGGCGATCTCCGTGAGTCCCGGCGATCTCCGTGAGCCTTGGCCAACGGGATGGGCCTCGCATTCCTCGAAACGATCCGGAGACCGAAACGGATGAGCTACCAGTCGGAGGACCGGGACCCCCGCAACCGCGGGTAGCGCGCCTGGACGCGCCGCGAAGGCTCGCTGCACTGGATCCCCCACCGAATTCCGTGGGCTGGGAGAGCGAGCCGGAATCGCCGACTTTGCTGCGGGAACCTGAAAATGTGGGTAGAGGGCCGGTTCGCGCCAGCACCGCCGCCAAACCGGACGCTCCCTCCATCCCGACATCCCCCGTAACACCTCGGGACCCCTGCATGTTCCAGACCGGCCGTAGGGCGGTTCGCTATTCCACATTCGGCCACACCCTGTATATTTCTGGATTGTTTCCTGGGGCGGCCTCCCAGCGGCGTCGCCCGCGAGTCGTACTCGGACTTTTCAGACGACGAACCGAAGACGGAGTGTCAAAATGAAGCGTTTCTCATCTTCAGGGCTGGCCGCCCTCATCGCGCTGAGCCTCGTCGCTTGCGGCGGCGGCGATGCAGGATCCGATCCCGGAGCGGCTCCCGCGGCCGCCCCGGCCGCAGCTCCGGCGGGTGGCGAGGCCCCCGCTGCGGGTGAGCTGTCGATGCCGGATTGGATGACCGTCGACGAAGCTGCTCAGACGGTCACGATCGAGCTCGTCGCGGGTCTTACCGCCGACAACAACCGTTGGAACTTCAACGGCTACGCGAGCGGCAACGGGACGGTCGTCGTGCCGGCCGGCTACACCGTGGTCATGAACTTCCGCAACGATGACCCGGCGAACTTCCACAGCGTTGCCGTGCTCGAGGGCTCGGGAAGCTGGCCGGTGACCTTCGACGACCCGAGTCCGGTCTTCGATGGTGCGATGACCTCGAACCCGACGTCGATGACCGAGTCGACGGCCCCGGGTGGGGGGACGGAGACGATCACCTTCACCGCATCCGAGGCGGGTGATTACTCGCTCGTTTGCCTGATTCCGGCCCATGCCGCCACCGGTATGTGGATGGGCTTCAGCGTCTCTGCAGCCGGAGAAGCGGGCGTCCAGGGCTAACCGCTCCGGAGCCAGGGCCGTGGCCGATCGGTTACGGCGATAGAGAGGGGGAGCGGACCTGATCCGCTCCCCCTCTCTTTTCGACTCCTGCCCGGAGCCGAGATCCCCTGCCCCAGAGCCTAATCGAGGACCAGGATGCCGGTCCCGTCGATCTCGTCGCGGCGCAACCGCACGAGTGCCTCGTTCGCGTCGCTCAGCCCGAACGGAGTCACCTTCGGGCGGATGGGAACGGCCGCCGCCTCCTTGAGAAGCTCCCGCCCGTCCTCGCGCGTGTTCGCCTCCACGCTCTGTAGCGTTTTCTCATGAAACAGGTGCTTCTCGTAGTCCAGCTCGGGCACTGGGCTCATGTGGATCCCCGAGAGCGCCAGCGTCCCGCCCGGCCGGAGAGCCCGTAGCGCGTCGGGGACGATCTCGCCGGCTGGCGCGAATATGATCGCGCTGTGCACCGGTTCCGGAGGCAGATCGCGAGATCCCCCGACCCAGGCTGCCCCCATCTCGCGCGCCAGCGCCCGGTGCCCCTCACCGCGGGTCATCACATAGACTTCGTGACCCCGGTGGAGCGCGATCTGGATGACGACGTGCGCTGAAGAGCCGAAGCCGTACAGCGCCAGACGCCCCTCCGGGGGCAATTGGGACCGCTTCAACGCCCGGTATCCGATGATGCCCGCACACAGCAGCGGAGCGGCCTGCTCATCGGTGAACGAATCGGGGATCGGGTACGCGAATGACTCGCGGACCACCGCGCGCTCGGCGTACCCCCCATGCTCATGGTAGCCGGTGTAGAGTGACCCGGGGCACAGGTTCTCCCTTCGCGCCAGGCAGAACTCGCACTCGCCGCACGTCCTCCGCAGCCACGCGATCCCCACCCGGTCACCCACCCGGAAGCGGCGGCGGCACTCCGGCCCGAGCGCTTCGACGACACCGACGACCTGGTGTCCAGGTACGATCGGGAGGCCGCCGATCGGAATGTCGCCCTCGATCACGTGCAGATCGGTTCGGCAGATGGCGCAGACGCTCACCCGGATGAGGATCTCGCGCCGCCCCGGCTCCGGATCCGGAAGCTCGACCTCCTCCAGCGGGTGCTCTTCTATCGAGGCCTGCTCGCGCAGGATCATCGCTCGCATCGGTCGCTCACGATTGATGGTTGGACGGATCGGTTCTCCGGACGCAAAATAGGCGTATGAACCCGGTACGACGACTGCTCCTGTGGGGGTCGGAGAACCCATGGCTCGCCCGGAGTCTGCCCAGACGCCGCTTCGTTCAGCGGGCCGTGCGGCGCTTCATGCCCGGCGAGCGCCTGGAGGACGCGCTCGGCGAAGCCGGGGCGCTCGCGGCCCGCGGCATTCCGAGCACGGTCACGCTGTTGGGCGAGAACGTCGAGACGTCCGAGGAGGCGACGGCCGTCGCCGACGAGTTCCTCCAGGCGCTGGACGAGGCCGAGCGCCGCGAGCTCGACGTGGAGGTCTCGGTCAAGCTCACGCATCTCGGGCTGGATCGGGATCCCGGCCGCGCTCGGGCCCTGGTCGCCCGGCTCGCGCGTCGCGCCGAGGGTCGTGGACGCGTGTGGATCGACATGGAGGCGAGCCAATACGTCGACGCGACGCTGGATCTGTTTCGCCAGGTTCGCGCCGAGCACGAGAACGTGGGTCTCTGTCTACAGTCGTACCTGTACCGCACTGAACGTGACCTCGAGGGACTCCTGCCCCTCGATCCGGCCATCCGTCTCGTGAAAGGCGCGTACGCGGAGCCACCCTCCATCGCGTACGCGAAGAAAGCCGACGCGGATGCGAGCTTCGAGCTGCTGGCCGCCCTCCTGCTCGATCACTTCGCGGGCGGCGGCTCGGGTTTCCTGGTGCTCGGAACGCACGACGAACGGCTCATCGACCGTCTCCGCGCCATGATCGCGGAGCGGGGGATCGCCGAGAGCGCGTACGAGTTCGCCATGCTGTACGGCATCGGCCTCCGGCAGCAGCAGGCGCTCGCGAGTGACGGGGCGCCGCTCCGGGTACTCATCAGCTACGGATCCGCCTGGTTCCCATGGTACATGCGGCGCTTGGCGGAGCGCCCGGCCAACATTTGGTTCGTTCTCCGAAACCTGCTCCGGTAGTCGCCTCGAGAGGATCGAACATGAGCCCGACAGACCCGTGAGCCCCGTCAAGAGCCGAGTCTGCGTGCCCCTTCGCCACGCGCGGATCACGACCGCGCCAACGTGCCTGCTGGCGCTTGCTGTCGCCGCCTGTGCCTCCGGATCCGGGAGCCCGCCCGACCCGCGAGCGGAGACGGACGTCGAGCGCAGAGACCCCGATTCGGACGTCAGCGCGATCCTCCAGAACCTCGGCGATGAGGAGCCGGGCGCCCGCCGGCCGCTGCCGAACCCCATCGTGCCGCCGGCCGCGTACGACCTGGCGATCGCGAACGGCACCCGGTCTTCTACGGGCGCGCCGGGGCCACGCTACTGGCAACAGTCGGCGGAGTACCGGCTCTTCGCTCGCCTCGAGCCCGCCGCGAAGCGGCTCCGAGGTCGGGCCGAAATCCGGTATGGCAACCACTCACCCGATACGCTGGAGGAGCTATACCTCCATCTGACGCAGAACGTCCACGCTGAGGGTGCCACGCGGAAAGAGCCGCTCGAGGTGACCGGCGGGCTTCACCTCGACTTTCTGGCCGCCGACGGGACGCAGCTCTACGAGACAGAGGACGCCGACGCCCCCGGATACGACATCCGGGGCACCCTGCTGCGGGTATCCTTGATCGACCCGCTGCCGCCGGGCGGCGAAGTGGAGCTGGAAGTCCATTGGTGGTTCGACATCCCCCAACGAGGGGCGGGAGCGCGGATGGGCTGGAGCGGGGACGACCTGTTTTACCTGGCGTACTGGTACCCGCAGCTGGCCGTGTACGACGATGTCGTGGGCTGGCAGGTCGATCCGTTTCTCGGCGGCGCCGAGTTCTACGCCGGGTTCGCCAGGTACGAGCTCGAGATCGAGGCGCCGCACGGCTGGGTCGTGCGAGGGACGGGACGGCATACGAACCCGCTCGAGGTATTCCCCGAAGCCATCCTCGACCGTCTCGAGGCGGCAGAGACCTCGGACACGGTCGTCCATGTCCTCGCCGAAGGTGAGTTCGGGCCCGGCCGAGCCACTCGACGCGCGACCGATGGCTGGCTGGTGTGGCGCTTTCATTCCAACACCACCCGGGACGTCGCGTTCTCCGCCACCCGGGCCTCGCTGTGGGACGCGGTCCGTACACCCGTAGGTGACCGTGACGGGAACGGCCAGCCCGACTACGCCAGGGTCGAGTCGCTATATCGTCCCGAGGCTCCCCTGTGGGCGGAGATGGCCAGGTACGCGCGACATTCCATCGACTTTCATTCGCGCTTCACGGGCTTCCCCTATCCGTGGCCGCACATGACCGCGGTCGAGGGCGGCGGGATCATCGGAGGCGGGATGGAGTTCCCGATGCTGACTCTGATCGGCGACTACAACGCGCGCGGCGACACGGCGCTGTACTACGTGACCGCGCACGAGCTGGCCCACATGTGGGTTCCGATGATCGTCGGGATCGATGAGCGACGTCGCGCGTGGATGGACGAGGGCATGACCACCTTCCTCGAGAATCAGTCCCGGGTGGAGTTCTTCCCCGGGAATCCGTCCGACAGTCTCGAGCAGGAGACCTATCTGGAGCTCGCGCGGTCCGGGCGTGAAGGAGAGATGATGCGCTGGACGGATTACCAGTACCCAGGCGCGGGGGGAGTCGCCTCCTACTCGAAGCCCGCCTCCGTGCTCGTGGCCCTGCGGGGCTTGCTGGGCGAGGAAACATTCATGCGGGGCTATCGCACCTTCATCGCCGAGTGGGCGTTTCGACACCCCAAGCCATGGGACTTCTTCCAGACTTTCGAGCGCATGGCGGGCGAGGATCTCGATTGGTTCTGGCGTAGCTGGTATTACGAGACCTGGACCCTGGATCACGCAATCGCGGGGGTTATCGACTCGGAGCAGGGAGTACGCGTTCTGGTGGAGGATCGGGGCGATATCCCGATGCCGACCCGTCTACTCGTGGTGCGCATCGACGGCACCGAGACGCGGCGAGAGATCCCGGTCAGCCATTGGCTGTCGGGCCAGCGCTCCGCGGAAGTCCTCCTGCCAAGCGGGCTACCCGTCGTTCGGGTCGAGATCGATCCCGAGCGAGCGTTCCCAGACGTGAATCGAGCCAACAACGTGTGGGTGCAGTGAGTGCGCGCCGCAACCGCGGCGCGCACTCGGCCGGGCGCTGAAGATCAGTCGCGCTCGTCGCGCACGACGAAAGTGACCTTCGCGTTCAGGCGATACTTCACGATCGCACCGTCCTCGACGACCGCTTGCATGCCCTCGACCCAAAGACCCTTGATGTTCTTTACCGTTTCGGAGGCCTCTGCGACGGCGTTGCGCGCCGCGTCTTCCCAGCCGGTGTCCGACTCGGCGATGACTTCGATGACCTTGGCAACCGACATCTCATCCCCCTTCTTCAGCAGGTTCGAATCCGTCTGCGCTCGGTATGTTGAGATGCAAAACTATCGGGGCGACACGGGGCAGCAAGGTCGGCGGCGACTGCCGCGAGTCCCTCGCCCGACGCTCTCCGGGGTGGACTCCGAGAGATGCTGGCTTGGGCTCCGAGAGATGCTGGCTTGGGCTCCGAGAGACGCTGGCTTGGGCTCCGAGAGACGCTGGCTTGGGCTCCGAGAGATGCTGGCTTGGGCTCCGAGAGATGCTGGCTTGGGCTCCGAGAGATGCTGGCTTGGGCTCCGAGAGGTGCCGAACTCGCGAAACGAAGAGGTTCCAGATGACTGACGAGAAGAGGGTCTTCGCTCCCGATCTGCTCGAGGGGCAAGTCGCGTTGATCACCGGGGGCGGCAGCGGTATCGGTCTGGGCATCGCCCATTGTCTCGCGGGTTGCGGCGCGTCGGTCGCTATCCTGGGCCGGAGCGCGGAGCGACTCGAGGGCGCCGCCGGCACGTTGCGAGAACGGCACGCGGGATCGGTTCTGACGATCCCGGCGGACGTGAGGGATCCCGAGGCGCTGAAGACCGCGGTCGCCGCGGTCGTCGAGGCGTTCGGCAGTCTCGACGTGCTCGTGAACAACGCGGCCGGGAATTTCTACTCGCCCTCGGCCGATCTGTCCCCGAACGGGTGGCGGGCGGTGGTCGAGATCGATCTGTTCGGCACGTTCTTCGGGTGCCAGGCGGCGTTCCCCGTGATGCAGGAGCAGGGGTACGGGAGGATCGTGTCCACCTCGATGACGCTGCACTACCGCGGCTGGCCACAGATGGCGCACGCAACCGCCGCCAAAGCGGGCGTGGACGCGCTCACCCGCACGCTCGCCCTTGAATGGGGGCGCTTCGGGATCACCGTGAACGCGGTGGCGCCTGGACCGATCCCCACCGAAGGCGTCAAGAAGGCGTTCGCCGCGTTGAGCGAGCGGACGCCGGACCTGTTCGACGAGCGGGCGGGCGAGGAGTTCGCCTGGAGCTTCATCCCGGCCGGGCGTCTGGGGACTGCGGAGGACATCGGGAACATGGTGACGTTCCTCGCCTCACCGGCCGGAGACTGGATCACGGGGGCGATCTTCGTGGTAGATGGAGGTGAGTCTCTCGCGAGCCCGAGGCGTACCGCGTAAGGTGCCGGTCAGGCGTCAGGCTCGTTCGGATTCCAACGAGCTGATGGTGGATATCCCCGAGCGAGAGACTGGCGCGCAGGCGGAGGAAAGGGTCATGAAGGCAATGGGGAAAAAGGTTCGGCCGGGAGCATTGGGCGCTCTGTCTCTTCTAGCGACCGCCGGCTCGCTGGATGCGCAGCGTGCCAGCCCGCTCGATCACGCGCGGGCCACGATCGCCGGGCATCAAATCGAGATCCAGTACGGTCGTCCCGCCATGCGGGGGCGCGAGATCTTTGGCGCGTTGGTGCCCTTCGGAAGCGTCTGGCGAACTGGCGCGAACGAAGCCACCCACCTGCGTAGCGCCGCCGACCTGGTGATCGGTGAGGTTCGAGTCGCAGCGGGTGAGTACACGCTGTACACGATCCCGGAGGAGGACGGTTGGACCCTGATCATCAACCGCCAGACCGGGCAGTGGGGAACGGCCTACGACGAGAGCCAGGATCTCGTTCGCTTGCCGATGGCGGTGGAGAGCATCTCGGAGCCGGTCGAAAGGTTCACGATATCCGTCCGCGAAGGCGAGGATACCGACGGGGTCATCGTCTTCGAATGGGCGAGCACCAGGGCGCTCCTGGCGTTCAACGTCAGCGCGGAGTAATCGCGCCAAGTACGACTTTCGCTGTCAGGGGCCCTGGACGGCTTTCGCTGTCAGGGTCGCTAGACGGCCTTCGCTATCGGGAGGCTCCGTGGGCTCCGGACGGCCGGGCCGATAGCCGGTGGGCGCGCGTACAGGATCTCGCCCTCCGACTCCAGGACCATCGTCCGTCGGTCGCCCGGCGACACGCCGTCGCTCCGAATCTCCACCCGCAGATAGTCGCCCGTCAGCCCCCCCTTGACCCTGTCCGCGCCCTCCAACACGACATCCGCGGTCTGCCCCACTCGCCCGGCCCGGTATCGCCGGCCCTTGTCGAGCCCGATCTCACGCAGCTCCCGAGAGCGGGCGGCCGCCACGTCGCCGGGGACGCGATCCGGCAACGCGGCCGCTGCGGTCCCATCGCGAACCGAGAACGGAAACACGTGCAGATAGGTGTACGGAAGCTCTTCGATCAACGACCGCGTGGCCGCGAACTCCGCCTCTCCCTCGCCGGGGAACCCGACGATCACGTCGGCACCCAATCCGAGGCGAGGCAGACAGCCGGCGATCTCCAGCACCCTGCGACGGTACGCGCTCCTGGTATGCCAACGTCGCATCAAGCTCAGGACGCGGTCGCTGCCGCTCTGTAGCGGAACATGGAGGTGCGGCGCCAGCTGGCCGCCGGACCGCGCCATCAGCTCCAGCATGTGATCGTCGATCTCGGTCGCTTCGACGGACGAAAGCCGGAGTCGTACCGGGACCTTCTCGAGCAACCTCTCGCAGAGTCGGGCCAGCGTGGAGGGCGGATCCAGGTCGCGGCCGTAGTGGCCGATGTGAATCCCCGTCAGGACGAGCTCGGGGTGTACGTCGGACAGCTGCTCGGCCTCTCGCACGATCTCGTCCACGGGCCTCGAGCGACTGGCCCCGCGGGCGAGGCGGGTCGCGCAGAAGGAGCATCTCCGGTCGCATCCGTCCTGCACCTTCAGCCATCCACGCGTGCCCTTCGAACTGCGCCGGAGCGTGCGCGGACCGAGGCTCGTGGGCGCATCGATGACGCCGAGTTCCGTCAGCGCCCGTGCTACGAGCTCCGGATCCTGACCCGGTACGACGCCATCCACTTCGGACATCGCTCGGTAGTCGGACTCGCGCAGAGCGGCCGAGCACCCGGCCACGAGGATCGTCATCTGCGGATGGCGCCGCCTGAGCCGACGGATCAGGTGCCTCGCATCGGCATCGGCCTGGTTCGTGACCGTGCAAGTATTGACCACCGCCACACGGGCGCGGTCCACCGCGGACGCCTCTGCGCCGCAACCTTCGAGCTCCTGCCGTATGCGTTCCGTGTCGTACTGGTTCGCCTTGCACCCGAAGGTGTGGAACCAGATGGAAGTGTCACTCACGCCACGTCTCGTTCGTTCCCAGTTGCGTCGGAGATCGCCCGGGAGGGTCGAACCCGCTTGTCCGGCGGGGGCAAGATCGGCACCGCACCCCGCGCGTGCCACCTCCGGCGGCACGTGAAGCTGGCCCGATGGCGGCGGGGGGGGCATATTTTCCCCATCGACCTTGCCCGTGACTCTTCCCTGACACGCTGGCCGATTCAGTACGAATCGAGCGAGATGGAGCGAACGATGAGTGGCACCAGGTTCAGGACCGTAGCACTGCTTGCGACGATCGCCGTGGGCGCGCCCCTGGCCGCGTGCGGAGGCGACGAGGGAGGACCCCTCATACAGGACCCCGCAACGATCACGGTTCGGAACCTGACGAACGGCAAGATTCTGCGAGTCTTCTTCAAGACCTGCGGGGCGGCGGTGTGGGGCTCCGATCGACTCCCCAACGATCCTATCGAAGGCGTCATCGACGTTGGGACCTCCAAGAGCTTCACGGTCGAAGCGGGCTGTTACGACATGAAGGCCGACCACTTCTCGGGACCCGACCCCGAGCCCGATCCCCTACCGACCGTAGAATTGCTCGGCATCACCGTCACTTCCTCCGCACCCTTCATCTGGGATGTCATGCCGGAGGAGGATCCCGCACCGGCATAGCGAAAGCGGGCCGTTCGGGTCTCTTCTCAGCGGCCTGCTCCTGGCCTCACGGCCAGGAGCGCCGGTAGCACGGCCAGCGTCGCGGCCAGCACGCACAACATTCCGATCGTGAGGAGCTTTCCCATGCTCGAGATTCCCACGTGGGTCGCGAACGCCAGGTTGCCGAAGCTCGCGATCGTCGTGAGCGTGCTGTAGAGGACGGCCCGCGCCGTGCTGGTGGCCAGCGGACCACCGGCGATCCCAGGGGCGGCGGTGATCCCACCACGACTGGCGGTCCCACCACCACCCGGATTCCCACCGCCTGGATTCCCACCGCCTGGATTCTCGCCGCCAGGATTCTCACTCGCGCCGCCGAAGCGGATTCTGTGGACCATGTGGATCCCGTTGTCGACCCCGACGCCGAGCAGCAGTGGAAGGGCGATGACGTTCGCGAAGTTGAATCTCAAACCGAAAGCGACCATCGCCGCTCCCGTCCACAATCCGGCCACGACCAGGGGACCGACCACGAGCGAAGCACCGGCGATTGATCGAAACAGGAGCAGCAATAGCACCGACACCGCGATACCCGCCCAGAAGAGCGCCGTGCGGAACGATCCGACCGCCACCCGGCCGGTCTCGAGCTCGCTGACCGGGGCTCCGGTCACGTCGGTGGCGACGGTGCGCACATCATCGATGAAGCGTCGGAGTTGATCGGTCGTCTCCAGGCTCTCGCGAGGGAGGACTTCGACCCGGTGCTGTCCGTTGACGCCGATCCACCGATCTCGAAGCTCGTCGGGTAGCATGGTCTGATCCACCGGCCGGGCATCGAGGGCAGCGCGCAGAGCAGCGAGCCGACCTGGCAGCGACCCGACCAGCGCCTCTTCGAGCCTCTCCGAGTGGTCCGCGCGGTTGCCGGGCGCCCACTCGGCTACCCTTCGCTCCCAGCGACGCAGGAGGTGATACAGTTGGCGCGCGAGGGCTGCACCTTCGGGCGTCGCCTGCCAGCGATACCGGGTCAGACTGGCCTGGAGCCGGAGCAATGCGTCGTCGGCGCCATCGACGGCGCTCGAGCCGCTTTCACTCCGTGGGGAACTCAGGATCGAATCGAGCCTCGCGATGTGGCCCAGCTTCGCCGCCTGCTCGCCCGGTACGAAGTCTTCCAGCAGACGAACCCCGTCCACCTCGGGGAGCGCCTCCACCAGCTCGGCGGTCTCTCGTGCGGTCTCCGGGTCGGGTCGCAGGATCGAGATCGTGAGCGGCTTGGCAACGGTGTCTGCGAGGAGCAGCCGGTAAGCCAGCACGGACTCCGTGTCCGGATCCCGAAGATCGAGAGGGTTGTGGTTGAATCGCGCACGGGGCGCCAGGGCGAACGACACCAGCGTCAGCGCACCCGCGACGCCCAGGATCGGGCGCGCTACCCGTTGGACGAAGCGGCCGGCATGGGGAAGACCTCTCGGAGCCCTTGCCCGACGCTCGGCATCGCCCGTGCGCATGGGCAGGATATGGAGGATCGCCGGGAGAAGAGTGAGCGTCGTCACCAGGCTCACGAACATCCCGGTTCCGCCGATGACCCCCAGCTCCGAGACGCCCGCGAAGTCCGTCGGGATGAACGCGTAGAAGCAAGCGGCGGTCGTGACGGCGCTCAGCGTCAGAGATGCGCCGATCTGTCGAACCGCGTGCTGGAGCGCGTAGTCGGAACCTTCGCCGAGGAGCCTCAGCTCGCGATACCGCAGACAAAGGTGGATCGCGTAATCGATGCCCAGTCCGATGTACAGCACGGCGAACGCGACGGAGATCAGGTTCAGGTCACCGACCGCAAAGGCGGCGAACGCCGAGGTCCCGATGAGACCGAAGATGAGGCTGGCGAGAGATGCGGCCATGAGACGCCAGGAGCGCAGTCCCAGGTAGAGGATGCCGATCACCATCACCAGCGCGAGCAGCCCCGCCTGACGGACGCCTCCCACGGCGGTCAGTAGCTCTTCGTGCTCGATCGCCGTCGTGCCGGTCAGGCGAACCTCTACCCCGTTCCGCTTCACCAGACCCAACTGCGACACGAGCTCCCGGATTCGATCGATCGCCTCACCGGCTGGAAGTACTGCACCGTTGGCGCGCGGCCTCACGATGATCGTGCGTCGCCGCTCCGAGGGCTCCGAAGGCCGCCCCTGCAGCAACGCCTGCCAGGAGACGGGGCGGAAGCTCCCCTCGGTCGCCGCATACACGGATGCGGCGATCAGGCCGAGGAATGGACGCAGATCGGCGTCGGGCTCCTCCCGCATGGCACGGGTGAGCGTCGCCTCGAGACCGTCAAGCGTCGGGTCTCGCTCCAGGTCTCGCAGCCAATCCGCCACCTCCTCCACACGGTCTACCATCTGTGCGAGGCTGTCGGCATCCAGGTAGAGGAGCGCCTGGCGCTCGAAGAACGGCCCGCCGCCCGGCCGGTAGACGGATTCGAACACGGTCGTGTCCCGGCGAAGCTCGGCCGCGAGCGCCCGGGTGGCATCTTCCGCGACGTCGGGTGTCACTCCCTGTACCAGGATGAGCATCTCGTCCTGGCGGCTCGGGAATTCGGCCTGGTACGTGAGATACGCCCGTCGGTACGCGAGATCGTCGTTGACCATGCGGCCGGTGTCGGTGTCGACACCCAGGTTCCGAACGGCGTACAGGAGAAGGGCTCCCGCGACGAGCGGGGTCGCGGCCACGATCCACGCCGCGTGCCGCATAACCCACCGGGCCCACCAGGCCAACGCGCGCCCGATCCACACAGGCGAGCGGCCCCTGACGACCGACTCGGTCACTTTCGTGTCGCTCTCACGCGGCTGGGGCTTCATTGACGGCGTCAGTTACCCCGCGGCAGATTTGCTCCCCTACTCTGTCCCGACGGCTGGCGTCCGGCTGACGCTGGCCGTGGCGGAGTCGGATCAGGTTACTCTTACGCTCGGGCCGCGCGCGAGTCCCGATGGCAAGAACACGCGGAGGCGATCCATGGCCGATCAGCTGGTACAAGTCGCGGAAGGAATGGTGATCAAGGGTAAGGGGATTCTGGCGGCGGACGAGAGCTCCCCGACCATGAAAAAGCGTCTGGACAGTATCGGCGTCGAGTCGACCGAGACGAATCGTCGCGACTACAGAGAGATGCTCTTCCGCACGACGGATGCGTTGCAGGAGCACATTTCCGGTGTGATCCTGTTCGACGAAACCCTCCGACAGAGTGCCGCGGACGGCACACCCCTCGTACAGCTCATCTCCGGTGCCGGAACGATCCCGGGCATCAAGATCGACATGGGCGCGAAGGCGCTGCCGGGCGCGGCGGGCGAGAAGGTCACCGAAGGGCTGGACGGGCTGCGGGAGCGGCTGGCCGAGTATTACGAGCTTGGCGCCCGCTTCACGAAGTGGCGAGCGGTCATCGACATCGGACGCGAAGGCGATCGGCGCATCCCGAGCGCCTACTGCATACGGGCCAACGCGCATGCGCTCGCCCGCATGGCGGCGCTCAGCCAGGAGGCGGGCCTGGTGCCCATCGTCGAACCCGAAGTCTTGATGGACGGGGACCACGACATCGACCGCTGCTTCGAAGCCACCGAGTGGACCCTCAAGGAGGTGTACATGGCGCTGTTCGAGCAACGCGTATTCCTCGAGGGCTCCGTGCTCAAGCCGAACATGGTGCTTTCGGGGAAGCTGTGTCCCGACCAGGCGGGGGTCGAGGAGGTCGCCGAAAAGACGGTGCGGTGTCTCCGGCGCGGTGTTCCCGCCGCGGTGCCCGGCATCGTGTTCCTTTCCGGCGGACAGTCCGATATCGACGCCACGGCCCACCTGGGCGCGATGAATGCCGCGTACGATACCCCGTGGAATCTGAGCTTCTCGTACGGGCGGGCGCTGCAGGCGGCCCCGCTGGCAGCCTGGGGTGGCAACGCCGGTCACGTCCCGGCAGCCCAATCCGCGTTCCGCCATCGCGCCAGGATGAACGGGCTCGCGACGCTCGGACAGTGGTCGCCGGACCTCGAAGGAGAGGCCGCGTAAACCCGAGATCCCGAGGGCGGCCGGCCCGGGAACCGACGGCGCCACAGGCCCGAGATCCCGACGGCGCCAGGCCCGGGAAGAGGCGGCCCAGGCCCTAAGCGTAGCCCCGAGAGAGAACAGATAGATGGAACGAATCGTCGAGTGCGTCCCCAACTTCTCCGAGGGGCGGGACGAGGCGCTCATCCAGCAGATAACCGACGTCATCGAGGGCGTGTCCGGCATCACGCTGCTGGACGTCGATCCGGGGGCGGACACCAACCGCACGGTCGTCACCTTCATCGGCCCTCCCGAGACCATCGGCGAGGCGGCCTTCCGGGCGGTGAAGCGCGCCGCCGAGCTGATCGACATGCGGCAGCACCACGGCACGCACCCCCGATTCGGCGCTACGGATGTACTTCCGTTCGTTCCCGTCGCCGGCGTGACGATGGACGACTGCGTCGAGATAGCCCGTCAGGTCGGCCAGCGCATCGGTGAGGAGCTCGGCATCCCGGTCTATCTCTACGAGCACGCGGCGAAGGTGCCGGAGCGCCGGAACCTCGCGAGCGTGCGCGCAGGGGAATACGAGGGCCTGGAGGCGAAGCTCGCCGACCCGGGGGAGGCCCCCGATTACGGTCCAGCCCGATTCAATCCCGGCGCAGGGGCCACCGCCGTGGGGGCGCGCGAGTTCCTGATCGCCTACAACATCAACCTGAACACGACCGATCGCCGCTACGCGACCGAGATCGCGTACGAGTTACGGGAGCGAGGCCGCTGGAAGCGGTCCGGTAACACCGATCCTTTCTACTACAAGGGAGAGGTGGTGCGCTTTCCCGAGGACGGCACGTATCCGTGCGGGAACTGCGACTTCACCGGTGAGTCGTTCGAGGCGCTCGCCGAGCATTACGCGGAGGTCCACGGAGGTGACCTGCGCGAACGGTACGCCTCGATTCCGATCGATCCGGGCAGCCCCAGCGGACCGGTCTTCAAGGATGGGCGATTCAGGTTCGTGAAGGGCCTCGGTTGGGTGATCGAGGAATACAACCGCGCCCAGGTCAGCCTCAACCTGACCGACTACAAGGTGAGCCCTCCTCACGAGGTGCTGGAGGCAGCCCGCGAGGAAGCGCGAAAGCGTGGGATCGTGGTCACGGGATCTGAGATCGTCGGCGTGATTCCGTACGAGGCCATGAAGTCGGCCGCCCGATTCTACCTACAGGGGATGAGGCGGTCGAGCGGTCTCCCGGTGCCCGATCTAATGGAGACGGCGGTTCAGTCGATGGGGCTGCGCGAAGTCTCATCGTTCGACGTGGAGGAGCGTGTGCTGGGTCTGCCGAAGATCGAGGGGCCGTTGGTGCTTCGGCCCACCTATGATTTCGTGGATGAAGTCTCCCGCGACACTCCGGCCCCGGGCGGGGGCTCGGTGGCGGCGCTCGCCGGGGCACTCGGTAGTGCTCTCGCCGCGATGGTCGCGAATCTCTCGGTCCCGAAGGGTGAGTTCGACGAGCACTACGAGACCCTGCGCTCGATCGCCGAGCGCGGCCAGGAGCTGAAGGATGCGCTCATTCGAGGCGTGGACGAGGACACGCGTGCGTTCGACTCGGTGATCGCGGCGATGCGCATGGCGAAAGACACGGAGGAAGAGCGCGAGACGCGGGCCGAGGCCATGCGCGAGGGCTACAAGGCAGCGACACGCGTACCGCTGGTCAACGTCGAGCTGTGCGTGGACGCCCTGAGGCTGTGCGCCGAGATCGCCCCGCTGTCCGATCCGCAGATGGTCAGCGACGTGGGCACGGCGGCGCTGTTGGCCGATGCGGGCGCGCGCTCTGCAGCCTACAACGTGCGTATCAACCTACCGGAAACCGGGGACGAGGAGTTCTCCGCCGCGACGCGTGACGCCCTCGACAGCCTGTTGGAGGAGACCGCTCGGCTCGCCGAGGCGGTCGCGATCACGGTGGACGGGACGCTGACAGCGTAGCTCGGGGGCGCCGCCGCCCCGGATCGCCCGCCGGCAGTACGGATCTTGCTGTGCTGGCACGCGTGTGAGCGGGTTGGGACCGAGTATTCCGGAGGGTGGCGGCTGGTGCAGCCTCACGGACCTCATCGAACATTCAACCAACCGCGCCGTGTCGGCCTGTGGGTCGCCTTCGCGGGCGCGTCCATCATCCTGGCCGGCGCGCACCGGGTCGCGGCGCAGGAAGGCAACGATCCGTTCCTCACCACGGCGTTGGACGATTGGGGGGTGCCCGAGCCATCCGCCCTCCGGTTCGGGCTCATCGCGCTGATCCACGAGGCCACCGGGCCGAGACTCATCCCCTACAAGCTCTCCGCCCACGACCCTCCCCGATTTCAGCCGAGTGCGGCCGGCTCGGTACCTTCTTTCGAGGGGAACACGCTCACCGTGCACGGGCCTGGCGATGGCAACCGGAACCGACTGGGGGGCTACTTCAATGCCTTCCAGAGCTCCCCATCCCGTTCCGACGTCACGCTGGCGGCCTCTCCGGACGGCCGTCGCTCGCTGAAGCTGTCGCTCCGCCGCGAGGCGGAGGGATTCTGTGGGATGTGGGTCCACCTGTTCGACTTCAGCCGACGTCCCGACCGCCGCGAGTATCTGGATGCGAGCCCCTTCGGCGTCTTGAGCTTCTGGGTTCGCGGCGAGGCCGGTGGCGAAGAGCTGCTGCTCAAGATCGCGGACGTCGAGTGGGAGCTCAAAGAAGATGCTCTCGCTATCGGGCGGCTGGGCGATTTCGTGCCCGCGGGTCGCATCGAGACGGAGTGGCAGCGAGCGGTCATTCCGCTGCTCCGCCTGCCTCCCCCACTGGTGCGCTCCGCGCTCGCTTCCATCGTGTTCGAGGGTGCCGTGGAGGGCGGCGCGACGGTCTACATCCGTCAGGTGGCGCTCTCGATCACGCCCGACGACCTACCCGCGCTCGGCGGTCCGGATTCGACGCCGTACACATCGGATGATGCGCCCAAGGCCACGTGGGTGTGGAACACCACACCTTTGCTGGCCGATCGGGCCGCGAGAACCAGCCTGGCCGAGTTCCTCGAGGCGCAGGGCTTCGACCGAGTGTTCCTGCAGCTCCCGGGTCTGCCGGGTGAGACGGGTCACCTGGGCGGGGACACGTGGGAAAGAGAGGCGTTTCGTGACCTGCTCCGGGGGCTCCGCGATGCCGGCCTCGAGGTGTACGCCCTGGATGGATTCCGGAGCTATGCCCTCGCAAAGCACCACCCGGCGGTTCTGAGCATCGTGGATCGGGTAGTCAGGCACAACAAGAATGCGCCACCCGATGCGCGCTTCGACGGGCTGCACCACAACATCGAGCCGTACCTGCTCGCGGGCTTCCACGGCTCCCGGCGCGATCAGATCCTCCTCGACTACCTGGAGCTGGTCGCCGAGGCCGCCAGACGCCTGCGGGAAGCAGGGCTCACGTACGGCCTTGACATCCCGTTCTGGTACGATGCGCCCGACGAGGAATCCTACGAGCCCGTGCAGGTCGCGTACGAGGGCGTCCGAAAGCCCGCTAGCGAGCACCTGATCGACCTCGTCGACGAGGTGACGGTGATGGACTACCGGACCACGGCGTACGGGGCGGACGGCACCATCCGTCACGCGCGGGACGAGCTCGAGTACGCGGCGAGCGTGGGGAAGAAGCTGTGGATCGGGCTCGAGACGGGTCCGCTCCCCGACGAGGATCTGCTCTACCTGCGGGGGACCCCGGAGCGCGGACCGCCGGCCGACCCCGGAGAGTACATCGTCGCCGAAGTGATCGGCGATTCCACCCGCATGACGCTGGAGCGCGTGCCGGAACCCGACTCCGCCGCGCGCGTCGCCGGACCCGATACGGGCCGAGGTGCTCCCGCGGATGGCCGCATATGGTGGAAAGTCGTGCGTCGAGTTCCCGTTCCCGCGGACAAGCTCACCTTCGCGCGTCTGGGTCTCGAAGCGCTGCAGCGAATCATGGACGAAACGGGGTTCGAGTTCGGCGACTCCCCCGCGTTCGGAGGATTCGCCATCCACTACGACGAGAGCCTCCGGCGTCTGTTAGAGTGTCGGACGCCGGCCAAATGCCGCGAGGTCGTTCGCATTCCTTGATCGTGCGCTCACGCTTCGCCTTCGACCGCGCGTGCGGCACCACCCCATCACACCGCAACACCGATCCTAGAATAAGGACAGGCGGCTCAGCTCCTCACCGAGCAGGGCGGCATCCGAGACCCTCGCATCCGCGCTCTTTTCGAGCAGCCGGGCGATGAGGGCCGACAGGGCCTCCGGGACTTCGTCGTTCAGCTCCGACACCGGTCGCGGTTCGACGTTCAGCACCTTCGCGATCAGGGAGATGGTCGAAGCAGCATCCAGGGGCAGCTGCCCGGTGAGACACTCGTACAGCACGACACCGACCGAATAGAGGTCGCTCCTCGCGTCTGCCGCCTCGCCCAGCAGCTGCTCGGGTGACATGTACGCGGGCGTTCCGACGATCGAGCCGGCCTGGGTCAGTGTCGTCGTCCCCTCGGCCAGCCTGGCGACACCGAAGTCCATCACCTTCAGCACCCCGGCGGCGTCGAGAAGCAGGTTGCCGGGCTTGATGTCGCGGTGGATGACGCCCTGCTCATGCGCCACGGCCAGCGACTCCGCAAGCTGAGCGCCGATCGCCAGCACGGCGGCGACGCCCAGCACCCCCCGGCTCTCGATTAGCTGGTGGAGAGTCAGTCCCTCGACGTACTCCATGGTCAGGTAGTAGACACCCGCCGCTTCGCCGAAGTCGTGCGTACGCACCACGTTCGGGTGGGAGATACGGCGCGCCAGCCGGATCTCGCCCTTGAAACGCTCTACCGAATCCGGGTTTGAGACGAATTCCGACCGGAGCGTCTTGATCGCGACATCCTCCTCGAGCTCCAGGTCGTGGGCCCGATAGACGGTCCCCATCGCCCCATAGCCCACGGCCCCCACGATCTCGTAGCGGTCCGCGAATCTCTCCCCCGCCGCGAGCGTGATCTCTCCACCCACGGCTTCGTCCCTCGGGGATTCCGATCGAGCCGCGTCGATTTCCTCGCGAAGCTCCCGCACCTGATCCCGGAGGCGACCCTCGCGAGCCCGGACCTGCTCCGCCATCCCGTCGAACACGCGCGCGAGGCGTCCCAGCTCGTCGGCCCGGCGCCCCACGCTCGACAGCGAGCCAGATCTGTACTCACCTGCCTCCACCGCAGCTGCGGCGTCCGCCACCAGCTCGACCTGCCTCAGGTATTCGATCTCCTGATCGCGGAGGTGCTTCTTTTCCAGCGACGCGTTGATGCGAGCGCGGAGCAGGATTGGATCGAACGGCTTCGGCAGATAGTCCTCCGCACCTCCTTCGATGCAGCGGACGACGCTCCGTATATCGTCCAGCGCGGAGATCATGATCACGGGGATGTCACGGGTCTCGGGGGACCCCTTGAGCTCCTCGAGTACCTCGTACCCGTCCTTCCCGGGCATCATGACATCCAACAAGACGAGATCGAACTGCTGCTCGGCCACCATCTCGAGCGCGCGATCCCCATCCTCCGCGCATTCGGCGCGGTGGCCTTCGCGTTCGAGCCGGCGCCGGAGCACTTCGCGATTGTCGGGATCATCGTCTACGACGAGTAGCCGAGTAGTCGTCCTGCCGTCGCCGCCCTCGTCGGCGGGGGTCCCCGTCCCACGTACGCCTCGCTGCTCGTCGTCGGCTGCGTCCGGCACCAGGCGCTCGGCCGCCCGGAGGATGCGATCCAGGTCCGCTTCGAGCTCGGGATCAGCTGCCGGCCCCGACGCGCGCCTCAGTCGGCCGATCGCCCTCACGATCCGTTCTTGAGGTCCGCGCAGGGAGGTGTACAGCGAGACGACGTCGGAGACCGGTATCTCCGTCCGCGTGGATGGCAGGGTCGCGTTGATCAGCGTCAACACTTCCCTCGCCGCGTCGATCGTCTGCTGGAGCGCGGTGCGGCGATCGGCCAGGGAGGGATCCACGGCATCCTCGAGCAGCATCTCGGCGTACCCGACGATGTGGTTGACGGGCGTGCGCAGCTCATGGCGGAGTTGCTTCGCCGCATCTGATGTGAGCGGCGCGTCGGGGAATGGCACCCCGTTCACGTGCTGGCGTTCAGGAGCGCGTTGATCTTCGAGAGCAGTCGATCGAGCTCTATCGGCTTCGTGTCGTACTCGTCGCACCCCGCTTCCAGGGCTTTCTCTCGGTCCCCGGCCATGGCGTGCGCGGTCAGCGCGATGATCGGGATCTTCTCGGTTTGCCGCGAGGCGCGAAGCTGGCGGGTGGCCTCCCAGCCGTCGATCTCGGGCAAGCTCATGTCCATCAGGATCAGGTCGTAACCGCCGGTCCGAGCCATCTCGACTCCCTCGCGGCCGTCTACCGCCATCTCGACATCGAACCCCCGGCGCTTCAGCCGTCGCGAGAGCATGTCTCGATTCATCTCGTTGTCTTCGACCAGGAGGATAGTCGGCATCTGCGGCGCTCCCTCGTAAGTGTCGAGCTGGCTTCCCTACCCGTCGGCTTTCGTGCCCGTTGGGTTATTCGTCCGTCGCGTTCCTGCCCGGCCCGGATCACGCTCCGGTTGGCGGCCTACTCTCCCGGAGTGGGCTGCCTCGCGTGAACGGGCAGTCGGATCGTGAAGACCGACCCTTCGCCCGCGGTGCTTTCCGCTTCGACGTCCCCGCCCATCATGCGGCAGAATCTCCGCGTGATGGCGAGGCCGAGGCCCGTCCCCCCGTACTTGCTGGTCGTCGACGCTTCGGCCTGCGCGAACGCCTCGAACAGCCTGTCCATCTGCTCGGGCGTCATCCCGATTCCGGTGTCGGTCACGCTGAAGGTCACGGTCTCGTCCTGTTCCGCCCCATCGCGCGCCACGGACATCGTGATCGTGCCCTGCTCCGTGAACTTGCCCGCGTTCGAGAGCAGGTTCAGCAACATCTGACGCACCTTGGTCAGATCGGACCGCATGGCGCCGAGATCCTCGGGAACCTGAAGCTCGAGGGTGTTCGAGTTCTTCGCCACGAGCGGCGCGGCCGTCGTGACCACGTCATCGATCATCTCGTTGATGTCGAAGACTTCGAGGTAGAAGTCCATCTTTCCGGCCTCGATCTTGGACAGGTCCAACACCTCGTCGATGAGGGACAAGAGGTGACGGCCCGCGGTCTGGATCTTCTCCAGATCCGCTCCGAGCTCGCCATGACCGAGATCCTCCACGTCTTCCTGAAGCATCTCGCTGTACCCGATGATGGCGTTGAGCGGAGTACGCAGCTCATGGCTCATGCTGGCGAGGAACTGGCTCTTGGCCACGTTCGCCGCCTCGGCGTCGCGCCGGGCCTCGAGCAACTCGGTGACGTCATGGTACAACCCCATCAACGCCATTGGCTCACCCTCGAGGATGACGGGAACCGCGAGGATCTCGACATCGACCGGTGACCCATCCTTCCGGTGACGGCGACCGAAACCGTGAACCGGGCGGTCGAGCGCCTCCTCCGTGTACTGGATGGCTTCGGAGCGAGTGGCCTCGGTCGTGATCAACGCGTCCAATTGCTGACCGACAGCCTCGGCCTGATCGTAGCCGAACAGGGTCTCGAAGGTGGGGTTGCACGAGACGACGTTGTGGTGACGGTCGAGGGTGACGATCGCGACCGGGCTGTTCTGGACCAGGGTCTCGAAATACTGCTTCTGCTGCTGTGCCGCGGTATACAGACGGGCGTTCTCGATCGCGATCGCCGCTTGTGGGGCGAACAGGTTGAGCAACCGCAAGTCTTCCTCGTCGAAGATGCGCTCCGGGTCGGAGTGCAGTGTCGCGATCGCGCCTACGAGCCGCCGACCGATCAGCAGCGGGGCGGCCATCACGGAGTGCACCGTCACGTCCGCGTACTTTGCGGATTGGCCCAACCATTCATGGTACGATGGGATGACCAGAGGTTCGCGCGTCTCCCCCACGGCACCCATGGCACCCTCACCGAGCTTGAGCCGCGTGCCGGTCGAGTCCTTTCCGATGTTCTCGCTCGCGACGACGATCAACTCCTCGGCGTCCTCGTCCCAGATCGCCACCTCGCCGCCGGTGACGCCGAGGAGCGTGACGGCCCGTGCGAGGACGGCCTGCAGCACCCTGGACAGCTCGAGGTCGGACGACAGGTCGGCCATCGTGTCGAGCAACGCCTTGTGCTCGTCCGCGCGGCGTCGCTCCGCCGCCAGCAGCCGCGCGCGGCCGATCGCGATGCTCGCCTGGTTGGCGGCGGCGGTCAGGATTTCGAAGTCTTCCTCCCCGAACGCGTTCGGCTCGCTGCTCTCGACGACGAGCACGCCGATCGTCTGGCCGTCCACGCGCAACGGGACATCCAGCTCCGATCCGCTGGCAAGGCTCGGGAGGTACCGGGATTCGCGACGGACGTCTGGGGTGTAGTGGAGCTTTCCGTCCTCGATGGCTCGCTCGCTGAGTCCCTCTCCGTGGTGGACTCGGAGCTTCTCCGGGATGTCGGCCCAGCCCACGCTCGCCTGAAGCACGCGGTCCCCCGTGTCCTCGTCCAGAAGGAACGCCCCGAGGAAGTTGTAGCCGAGGGCCTCATCACGGAGGCCGTTGACGAGCGATCGGTAGACGGCGGCCTCATCCTGCGCGCTCGCGATCTCGGTCGACAGACGGAGCAGTGCGGCCTGCCGGCGCGCGAGCTCGGTACGGGTGGACTCGTCGGGAGGGTTCGGCATTCCGGGACCGTTCTGATTCGAGACCTGGCAGGTTGTTGAAAGACCCCAGCGGCCTGCCACGCGATCGAGACCCCACATATTGGGGCCGTGGTCCAGCCTGTGGGAAGCGCCGTCCTGGCCCTGGGGGAGCTCTGAGCCGGGCTGTGCGAAGCGTTGACCCATCTGATCAACGGATCCTATCGCCCTTCCCCGGTTACACGAACGACATCCGGTCGCGCGCCATGCTGCCCGTTCCGTGGCGCCCCCGATCCGCGTGTGCGTCATTCGCCCGCGGGTGCGACCAGGCGGTCGTGTCCGACCGAGCACGAGGCTTACGCACATCAAAGCTGAGGAGAGAAGAACAAGATGCGCTTCCAATTGACCCGTCACGTCCTCCTTGGCGCCGCTATGGTGGCGGCGTCTTCCGCGCTCGCCGTTCCCCTCGCCGCGCAGACGCACCGTCCGGGTGAGGCTGGCCTTCCGCCATCACCGCTGGGCTCACCCGACACCGGCTTTGGCGCCGCCGTGGTCGTCTCCGGCGACGAGATCTTCGTGGGACGGCCGGATGAGTTCCCCGTGTTTCCCGCCCCGGCGGCGCAGATCGGCGGCGTGCACGTATTCCGCGTCGGTGGCGACGGCTGGGTCGAGCGGGGGCTCGTCACCGCGCCGGAGGCCGAGGTCGGCGACGGCTTCGGACTGGCCATTGCCGTGGAGGGCGACGTCCTGCTGGTGGGCGCGCCCCAGCGAAACGATGGCCGCGGCGCCGTTTACGCCTTCCAGCGCACAGGTGACGAGTGGACGTTAGGGGCCACCTTGACGCTGTCGCTGCCGGCGCCCGGGGACGCTTTCGGCGAGGCCATCGCGCTCCAGGGCACTCGGGCAATAATCGGCGCGCCGGGTCGTGACGGATATGGGGCGGCGTACGTATTCGAGCGCGAATCCGACGAAAGCTGGGACCTTGCGGCGGAGCTGCGCCCGGGAGGCGGCGACGTCGGGGGCCGCTTCGGCGCCGCGATCAGCGTCGCGGGCGAGCGCGCCCTCGTGGGCGCACCCGGCCCGTTCGCGCTCTCCATGTTCGGGGCGCCTCCCGCGTATCAAGCGGGCTCCGCCTATGTGTTCACGCGAGGCGGTGCGGGTGGCTGGGAGGAGCAGGCGCGGCTCGTGCCGGAAAGCGGCGCTCTTGCGTTCGGGTACTCGGTGCTTCTCGACGGTGACGCCACGATCGTTACGTCTCCGCTCGCCGATCGAGCGACCGGCGCCGCCTACGCCTACGAGTCTGATGCGGCCGGCGTCTGGCAGCTCGTTGAGCGAATCGCACCCCCCGATGCGAGCCCCCAGACGCTGTTCGGTTACTCGCTGACCATGGCCGGACCCGACCTCGTGGTGGGCGCACCCGGCGCACAGGGCCTCAGCGGGGCCGCTTACGTCATGCGGCACGGTGAGGGCGGAGGTTGGGATGCAGCGCAGACGCTGTCGACCCAGACGCGCGGGATGATGGGATTCTATGGGGCGGCGACGACGGGAGGCGAGGACTTGATCGTCGTAGGCGCCCCCGGGGCGGAGTTCTTTGCGGGCATCGGGTTCGTGTACGCGCGCGACGCGTCTACGGGCGAATGGGCGGAGCAGGGATCCATCGTGGATGCGGGTGGAGGCCTCACACCCATCGTGGGCGGCGAGCTCGAGTGCGAGGACGGCGAGGTGGGCGGCTTCGCGTGCTCCGACGTGGATCTCGTTTCCTTCCTTCCGGTCGAGTCGCTGGGCGGGCAGCGCGGTGTGCAGGTCAACGACCTGTGGGGCTGGAGGGACTCCCAGACAGGGCGCGAGTACGCGATCGTCGGGCGCTTCGACGCGACCGCGTTCGTCGACGTGAGCGCCCCCGAGAACCCCGTGTACCTGGGCGAGCTCCCTCTACATGAGGGTGCGCAGCCTAGCCTGTGGCGCGACTTCAAGGTCTACGGCGATCACGTCTTCATCGTGTCCGATGGGTCCGGCCCGCACGGCGTCCAGGTATTCGATCTCACCCAGTTGCGCGATGTCGCCGGGGCGCCCGTCACCTTCGAAGAGACGGCCCATTACGACGGGATCTGGAGCGCCCACAACATCGTGATCAACGAGGAGACCGGGTTCGCGTACACGGTCGGCAACAGCATGGGCGGCGAGACGTGCGGTGGTGCGCTGCACATGATCGACGTGCGCGACCCGAAGAACCCCACGTTCGCGGGCTGCTTCGGGGACCCGGCGACCGGGAATGCGGGCACCGGATACACGCACGACGCCCAATGCCTGACGTATCAAGGTCCCGACGAAGAGCACCGCGGCAAGGAGATCTGCTTCAACTCGAGCGAGACGGCGCTCGGGATCGCGGATGTCACCGACAAGGACAACCCGGTCCCGCTGTCGAGCGCGTCGTATCCGAACGTCGGGTACGCGCACCAGGGTTGGATCTCATCCGACCAGCGGTATTTCTTCCTCGATGACGAGCTCGATGAGCTCGTCGGCTCCACGGAT
Organism: Gemmatimonadota bacterium; assembly: GCA_039588275.1. Taxonomy (GTDB): domain Bacteria; phylum Gemmatimonadota; class Gemmatimonadetes; order Palauibacterales; family Palauibacteraceae; genus JBDHAC01. The sequence continues at coordinate 8,747 of JBDHAC010000032.1, read as the reverse complement.
CGGACGCGCACGCTCGTATGGGACATCGAGGACCTGGACGACCCGGTTCTGGCCACGGAGTTCATGGGCACCACGGCGGCGTCAGATCACAATCTGTACGTGCGCGGCCGGTACATGTACCAGTCCAACTACGTGGGCGGGCTTCGGATCATCGACGTGGCGGACCCCGAAAACCCTGTCGAGGTGGCGTACTTCGATACGGTGCCCTGGGGCGAGGACGCGCCGGGATTCTCCGGCTCGTGGAGCAACTATCCGTTCTTCGACAGCGGTGTGATCCTCGTGACCAGCATGCGCGAGGGACTGTTCGTCCTGCGTAAGAGAGAGCCGGAGCTCGTTCCGTAGATCTCGTACCTGCGCTGGAAGGCTAATCGCTTGTGAGCAGTGCGCCCGGTGCCTGAGCCGGGCGCGCTTCCCGCTCAGGAAATGCCTGCCGGACCCTCCTACGGCCAGGCCCTGACCTCTACCCGGCCCAAGGGCTGGAATTGCTGCGTGGTACGGGTCGGCTGCCGCTCCACGAGATCGAAGCGATCCCCCGGGGCCAGGAAGTAGAAGCGTCCTCCCTCCCCAACCATGCGCCCGTGGTCATAGATGGCGACGTAAGACTCGCCGATCACGTCGAACCGATCACCCCGCACGACGATGGCCGTGTTCTCGTCGATCCCGATCCCGAGCAGCTCCGGGCGAGCCTCGACGATCTCGATCAAATCGAATTGCCGGTTGCGGCGCAGCAGGTGCTGATCGATGGCCGTGTTCTTCACGAACGCGAAGCCCTCTTCGTGGTCACCCATCATGATCTCGTTCGTGCGCGTATCACCGCGTGCCAGGTAGGACCCCTGGATGGTGGCACCCGCCGAAGAGCCACCGATTACGCCGCCCCGCTCCAGAAGCTCCCACAGCGCCTGCTCGGTCATCGTCCCCAGGTACGCGTCGGCCAGACGCCACTGCCGGCCACCCGTGAACCATATGCCGCGCGCCGCACGAATCGGCCCCACGAATTCGTCGCTGTCCGCGACCTCGGGATCGGTAGTATGGAGAAGCGTCACGTCTCGGGCCCCGTATTCGTGAAAGGGCCGCAAACCGCCGAAGGATGCGTCATAGCTTTCAGCTCCTCCCGCGGTGGGGATCACCACGATGGGCGCATCGGGCCCGCCGGCCAGCTGCATGAAGCGCTCGACGATCACCGGATCCCGCATCCCGCCGCCGACGATGACGAGCGCTCCGCTGGCGGGGCCCACCTCCTGAGCCTGCGACGCGGCAGGAGGTCCCAGCATCGATACGGTCGTCGCGAGAAGCAGGGCGGTCGAGACGGTGAGTGCATGGTGACGCATGCGACCTCCGGCGTGTAAGGGGTTGTCGCGCAGTAACCTCTACGTGAGGGCCTTCTTCAACTAGCCGCCGTGGTCGCTCGGCGCCAGAAGCGCTTCGCGGCCGTTCGGCGCGCGGACCTTCGTGACGCGAGTCGTCCGCATCCCGTCTTTCAAGTGGTGACGATGGAGGGAAGGAGGTCCGCGATGAGGGCCAAGCTCACGACTCTGGCGCTGTTACCGCTACTCGCGGGGTGCGGATACGCGTTCGGCGCGCACGCGCACGGTGGCGCGTATTACGAGGAGCGATACTACGAGTACGATGCTCGCCCCGCGGTTCGTATGGACCGTCTACGGGTGCCTCGCAGCTATGTACCAGCCCCCGGCAGGTGCCGCATCTGGTTGCCCGGCGCTCCGCTCGCGAATCAGTCGCCGGAGGGCTCGTGCCGTCGGCTCGAGCGTCGTGTGCCGCGCGGGGGGTGGCTGCTCGCAAGGCCCTATGACCGCTATGACGTGGTCGAGGTGTTCGTCTACGACCACCGGAACCCGCGCACCAAATACCGCTACGTCTTCGACGTGCGGACCGGCCGGCGATATCGGACCGCGTATCCCGGCTATTAGCCCGATCCGCGACCCGGCTTCACACCACTCCGAGCCCGCCCGGCCGTTCCGCCCCGGGCGTCGTCGATTCTCGGCGACAGGGCTCAACGATCGGCAAGCGCGTCCGCCACCCGGCTCAACCGCTCGTGGGCTTCCGCAGCGACTCCCAGGATCGTCCGATCCGCGTCGAACCCACCCGTCGTCGTCATCAACACGTGCGGATCGCTGATACGGACGGTCGTCCCGCCCCCGGCGGTCGACCCATCCTCTGCGTTCGACTCGACCGTGACGTTGCACGGGAGCAAGAGACCGATCTCGGGTCGCCTCGAAAGGGCGCGGTGGGCGAGGGGCGGATTGCACGCCCCCAGGATCGTATAGGGCCGGAATTCGATATCGAGCTTCTCCTTGAATGCCTCGTGCAGATCGATTCGAGTCAGGATGCCGAAGCCTTCGGCCTGGAGGGCCTCGGTCACGATGTCTACCGCCGCGTCGTGAGCCGAGTCCAGGACTACCTCGAAAGCGAGTGATTGTATCACCTTGCGGTCTCCGTGCGTCCAGGTTTCTCCGCGTGTGGATGGGCTCGGCCAACCGAGCCGACCGCTCGTTCCGCTGAATCGAAGGTAGCCCGTTTCGCAAAACCTCGCGCCTGCCATGCAGGTTGCACGAGCCCGCCTGTTGCTCCCGGACCGCAAGGGCTCTCCTGAGTCAAGGTAACGCGTTGCTATGAGGCCTGTTACATACGTGCCACGTTTAGGTTCGGCTTGTGCTCCGAAGATGACCCCGAATGCCGCGGGTGGTGGGGCGTTTTCGACAGCGATGACGGAGCGCCGGACTGCCCGCAGAGTGGAGATTACGAGGGATCGGCGGAGCCGGAGCACGGTGATCGACGTCAGGCGGACAAGGAAGCTGGGGAGGGAATGGGGCGGCTACTCGCTGTTCGAGATGCTCCTCGTGGTCGCGGTCGTGAGCGTCTTGAGCGCCATTACCGTCCCGTATTTCCTGCGTGAGAGTCCGACGGCGCGCGCAGGGCGAGCCGCGGAGGCAATAGCCAATTCGATGCGGCTGGCCCGATTCCGGGCCATCTCGATGAATCGAGACGTCTACTTCCACTTCGAGCCGGGACCGACCAAGAACTTCGTCACAGCGTATGCAAACCTCGGCAACCCGGGCGATGTACCGACGGGGACCACCGCCGAGATCGCGGCGGTCAGCCTCCCGAGCGCGGAGAGGGACGGAAGCTGGCTGGGGATTCCGCTTCCCGACGGCGTCCAGTTCGACGCCGGCGCTGCGGCCACCGGTCCGGACGGGAGTACGATTCTCGGACCGATCGATGTGTCCCCCAACCCTATCGTATTCAACGGACGCGGAATGGTCGCCTCAGCCCCGAACAACCAGCTGTGGATGGGCACCGTGTATGTCTCGCACGAAAAGAACCCCGCGGCGGCGCGTGCGGTGACCATCAGCCAGTCGGGGCTCATCAAGGTTTGGTACCTGCAAGGAAACACCTGGAAATGAATCAGCAATCAAGCTCGGGCTTTACGCTCATCGAGTTGACAGTGGCGGTGGCCCTGTTCGCGCTGGGTGCAGTCGCGGCAGCGGGCGGGATCGCGATGGTGATGTCGTCTGACTCGGATGCCAGGGAGCAGGCACGCGCCGTCGCGTTGGCGATTCAAAAGATCGAGGAGCTCAGGGGGCTCCCACCCGCCCAGGTTCAATCCGAGGGCGTCCAGGAGGTGAGCGAGACGGGGAACCAGGGCAAAGGCAAGGGCCGCTTCAAGCGAAAAGTGGATGTAGTGAACGAGGCCGAGGGGAAGAACACGAAGGCATTCACGGTATCGGTCGACTATCCGACGGGTCGGGGGGGCACGAGGACCGTGAAGATCTACACCCTCACCTACGTCAATTGAGCCGGAGCTGTCGAGGTGGACGAGCAACGCATGGAGCCGAGCAACGCATGAATGGGGTGTCGGGGGTGCTGGCGATGAGAGAAGCAAGGACCGAGGACACTCCCGAGGCGGGATTCACGTTCATCGAGCTGCTGATCGCCATGTTTATCGGTTTTATCATGGTGGCCGGTTCGCTGGGATTGTTGGATCTCACCCGGGAGAGCAGTCGGACGGAGAGGCTTCGGCTCGAGCTTCAGCAGAACGCTCGTCACGCGACCGACATGGTCACCCGTGATCTGCAGCAGGCCGGCCAGGGCATGGACCCGAACACGGCGTTCGGAATCGTCGCGAGCGTCGATGGGAGCGCGGGGCAGCCGGACTCGCTGTTCATCCTGTACATAGAGCCCGGCACACCCGACCACGTGGTTCTCGCGCCGACCCCCGGCCTGGAGAAGTCACAGGTCATCCTCAAGATCACCTGTGGCGACCCGGTCGATGACGTCGCGACGGGAGATTTCATGTACCTGGCCAGCGGGAGCGCGCGCGGTGTGGCACATGTCACGGGGGTGAACCGGAGCGCTGGCGGCAGCTGCGGGGGGCAGCCACCCACGACGCAGATCGGGACAGCCACTCTCAGCGTGGCGCCGGTCGACGGCGAGACGCACGGCTGGGTCTTGCAGGCGAACACGGCGAACGCGGTCGGGCTCAGGGTACGGGCGGTCGCGTACTTCCTGGATACGACCAACCCGACCGACCCGTACCTCGTTCGTGCCACCTCCTACCAGGGCGGGGCCTGGCAGCGTGTACCGGTCGCGGATCTGATCTCGGACTTCCAGGTCGATCTCCTGTTCTCGGACGGAGACGCGGCCCCCGAGGCCGATGCCGGCGATGCCGACCCCACGAACGATCACGATGATGTGAACACCGTTCGGGTGACGTTCGACGCACAGACGCGTTGGCGGGACAAGGACCTCGCCGGTGGGCAGACGTACGCGCGCAGCTACTCGCTGAGCGTGACTCCGCGGAACCAGCTCTACACGAGGAATCTGGGGGGATGATGGGCTCACCGATGACCAACCTGGGCGGACACCCTGGGGCCCCTCGGTCGCAGCGAGGCTATGCCCTGGCCATGGTGCTCTTCATCCTGGTCGTGCTGACCGGGGTCGTCGCTACGTCTCACCTGGCGAGCCGCACCGAGGTCCGCATCGCGACGAACGAGTACGTGTCGGTGCAGGCGACGTATGCGGCGGAGGCGGGCGCGGAGAAGTTCCTCGCCGGAATGCGTCAGGCTCTGGCCGATGGAGCGATCACGCAGGCGGAGATCCAGGCGGCGGCGAGTGCGCCCCCCACGATCCCCGACTACACGTTCGTCAACTACGGCGCGACGCTAAGCGGCACCCCGACCACCAGGCAGATCTCCCAGGGGCCGTTCGCCGGCCTCGTGAGCCTGGACCAGGACATTCTCGTGACGTCTGCGGTCGAGGGACCGGCTGGCGCTCGCGCGGCCGTGGAGTTGGCCGCTCGCGCCCAGGCGATCCCGATCTTCCAGTTCGCGGCCTTCTACGAGTACGACCTCGAGAACTTCCCCGGACCGAGGATGGATCTGCGTGGCCGGGTGCATTCGAACGGCGACCTGTACGTCGACAGCGGCACCGGCCTCTACTTCTGGGACATGGTGACGGCCGCCGGGGATCTCCACATCCACACCAAGGCCTCGGCCGGCGCGAGCAGCGACGGACTGGACGTTTACATCCAGAAGAACGACGCCAGCTGGGTCGAGGTCCTCGAGGACGGGCACGACTTCGGTGTCGACGACGACCCGGTGACGTTTCCGACACCGGCGCAGGACCAATCCTTCGATGACTGGTCGAAGGCGAACTGGGATCATCGCATCCAGACCCGGGCGAGCGGCATCCAGCCGCTGAACCTGCCGATCCCGACGGGGATCGATCCTTACGAGCTCATCCAGCCCTGTACGGGGGCCGAGGCCCAAGCTGTGGCCGAACTCAAGTACGCGTGCAACGTCGGGCTCACGATCCGGCTCCGTTTTCAGGGAAACGCGTACGTCTTCGACTTCTTCGACCAGGCCGGGAGTCCTGTCGCGCTGAGCGACCCGACCGCGGTGTGGTTCGCGCCTAACCAGTTCTACGACGATCGCGAGCAGGACGCCGCGGGCGGATCACAGAACGACAATTCGAACCGTGACGTCATCGAGATCGACCTCACGAAGTTCCAGGTCGCCGATTACGGGAACGGCGGCGTGTACGTCTACTTCTCCGGTCCCGGTGCCCCGGCGGCTGATAGGCAAACCGTTGTCCGGGTGCGCGGTGGCGCGGTGCTGAAGGCACCCTTGACCATCGCGACCGACCTGCCGTTGTACGTGCTGGGGGACTACAACAGCGACGACAACTTCTGGCAGCCGGCGTCCTTCGCGTCGGATGCGTTCACCATCCTCTCGGCGGCCTGGAGCGACGCGATGAGCGGCGAAGGTCCCACAGAGAACGCCCCGTTCGACACGAAGATCCAGGTTGCATTGCTGTCCGGACACAGCCCAACGCCGTTCTTCGGATCGCCGGACGGCGGCGGGTGGCTGAACAACTACCCGCGCTTCCTCGAGATCTGGTCGGGCCGGACGGCCACGATCAACGGCTCGCTGGTCTCGCTCTGGTTCGCACAGGTCGCCCAGGGGCCGTTCGACTGCTGCTGGTATTACAGCCCGCCGAATCGGGACTGGAACTTCGACCAGCGGTTTCTCGATCCGGCCAATCTGCCGCCGTTCACTCCGGTGGTCGGGCAGGTGCTACGGCTCGGGTTCCAACGTCAGTACTGATCCAGGCTAATCAAGAGCCGACTGCGCGCCTCCGGCTCCGGGCGTTTGCCGCAACGCGTGGAGCCGGCCGCCTGGAGTCCACGGGCGCGAACGCCCTACATTCCTCCCGAGGGTGACTCCAGGGAGGAGACCATGACCGACATCCGAGTGACGCACATCGGCGGCGATGCCTACTCGGTCGAGGTGCAGGACCTTACGGGCTCGACCCGCCACGAAGTACAGGTGCCCGTCGCGGCGCTCGACCGGTTCGCGGGCGGGGTCGGAGCGAACAAGCTTCTCGAAGAGTCGTTCCGGTTTCTGCTGGAGCGTGAGCCGAAGGAAGCGATCCTTCGCCGGTTCGAGATCTCCGAGATCGCTCGCTACTTCCCCGAATACCCGGCGGAGATTCGCGAGAGGCTGGCGGACTGATCGGGGCCGACGCGGCCCCGCCGACCGCGCGGCGTGCGACCCATCTGATGGCCCGATTTGAAGGCCGCGATTTGAAGGCCGCGAGTTGAAGGCCGCGACTTGGCGGCCGTGGCGATCTCCTAGCTGCGGATCGCGTCCAGGCTGACCACGGGTTGATCGCCCACCACCTCGGCGCTGTGCGTGGTTCCGCGCGGCACCGCGATACAATCACCCGCCTCGAGGATCAGTTCCCTTCCCTCGACCGTCATCCGAAACCGGCCCGAGACGACCGCGTCAATCTTGTCCACGGAATGAGTGTGCTCGGGGAAGAAGGTGCCGGGTGGATATACGTATCTAGAGACGCTGTACCCCAACCCCTCGAGCCTCGAGCGGAGATCCTCCTCCGTCGGCGGCCCGTCACGCTCGTGATCCCAGCGATCGATTTCCATCCCGCATACCTCGAGTGAGAAGGCGTTCCATGGGTCCAGCCCTGGAGAGCTTGCGGCGCGAGGCCGAAATGGCAAGCCTCCTGTCCAGCCACGCGATTGCCCGCGACTCGGAGAGCGCATCGCGCTCGATCAGCATTCGCCACCGTGAGAGTCGATGAACGATACCGCTGCCGCGCCCGAACCTGCTGACGAGAGCGCCACAGGCCGACGTCTGGCGCTGGAGGCGCTCGAGTACGCGATCCCCCGGGAGGCGAACCGCTGGACATACATGCTGGGTGGGCTCACCGCGTTCCTGATCGTCGTTCTTCTACTCACCGGCGTGTACCTGGCTCAGTTCTACAATCCGACCCCGGCGGGCGCGCACGACAGCGTGCTGTACATCATCGCGCGCGCCCCGTTCGGCGACTGGATCCGGAGCCTCCACTACTGGGCCGCCGGCGCGGTCACCCTCACGATCTCGGCCCATCTCGCGTACGTCTTCTGGCGTCGATCCTACAAGCGGCCCCGCGAGCTGACGTGGTGGGCGGGGGTCGCCATGGCCGGATTGGTGTTCCTGCTGATCGTGACCGGGACCGTCCTTCGATACGATCAGGAAGGATTCGAAGCGCTGGCGCACTTCGTGAGCGGCGGCGGGCTGGTCGGCGCGCTGGGGACCTTCTTCACCGAGGGGTTCACTCGCAGCACGTCGTTGCTGGCCAGGATCTTCAGCCTGCACACCAACCTTCTTCCGCTGCTGTTGCTGGCATTGATGGGACTCCACTTCTGGCTCATCCGGCATCTCGGCATCCACGCGGATTACTCGGAGACCAGCACGTTCCGAACCCACGCGACGCGTCTGACGGGCGTCTGCCTGCTCGTCTTCGCGTTTCTCGGGCTGCTCTCACTCCTCGCTCCCGAGAATCTCGGCTACCGACCGGTCGCGGGTGTGGAAGTCACCAAGCCGCTCTGGCCGGTGCTCTGGGTGTATGGACTGGAGAACCTGCTCGGGGTGTGGGGGATGGTTGTCGGGCCGGTTGCCGTGCTCGCGTTCCTGGTCGCCGTCCCGCTGCTGGACCGGGGTGCGGACGATCGGCCGGGGCTGCGGAGCTGGATCGGGTGGCTGGGGGCACTGCTCGGAGTCATCGGGTTGGCGCTGTGGCTGTTCGGGGCCTTCGGGCCCGGCCAACAGCACCTCGGGATGTGAGGCGGCTACGGAGAGCGGCGTCGTGACGGCATCGGGCTACATGATGGTCAGGGCGGACGATTGAGGGCTCGAATACACAAGGAAGAGAAAGAATGCACACACGCGCGA
>JBDHAC010000031.1:0-38212 GCA_039588275.1 Gemmatimonadota bacterium | reverse complement strand
AAGACCGTCCGGTTCAGCCATTTCGTCTGGCACCTGTTCGTGCTGGCCGGCTCCGCATGCCACTTCTTCGCCGTTCTTCACTACGCGGCCTGAGCGAGACGCGTCGGCGTTGCCCCTTCTCCCCTCCCGAGGGCAGTTTCACGTGTCGTCACGGCGTGCCCACGCGTCTCGAGATGTGATACGGGCACCGCGAACTTCCCAAGATCAGACGTGAGACCGGCGACGCGTTAGATCGGCGTGAACGTGAGGGAGCCCCCGGCCCGATGACCCTGAAACGCAGGACGGCCGCCACCCTATGCTGAAGCGGATCCTAGTCGCGCTCGGCCTACTGACGTCGCTCTCGCTCGTGGCGCTTCTGGGCCGAGGTCGGGTGCCGTCTCCGGAGGAGCTCGCGCCACCACCCCGTCCCGATCTGAACCCCTGGGAGCTTCTCGGTTGCTATGAGCTCCGGCTGGATCCCTGGGAGGCATCGGCGTTCGAGGCCACCCCGGATTCCGTGGAGCTCCCTGCCCCCACGCGCGTCATGCTCATGCCGGACTCGATCGACCAATGGGGGCGAGCCCAGGCGACACGACGAGCTGTCCCGCTGGGTGTGGAGCGTGACGATCCGCTCGCCGATATCCTGCGGTGGTTCCCGCGCGCCGACACGCTGTGGCTGTTGTGGTCCGACGGCTCCACGCGCGCGGGCGTCGCCCTGTTCGATGACGGAGACAGCCTGTTCGGCAGGGCGCGCCTGTTCAATGCCGCGGATTCCATCGACCTGACTGCCCTGGCTACGGCGTGGAAGATCAACTGCGCGACGCGGCACCGGGAATCGCCCGGTCGCCACCCGCGCAAGTAGCGGGCAAGAAAGCAACGGCCGAGACCCCACCCGGCGTCGCGCTTCCGAGGTGCCTGCATTGCATGAGCCGTTCAACCCGCTTCGCCGTCGCCGTGTTGTAAGGATCGAGGCGCCACGCCTACGTTCGATGCGACTCGTGACGAAGGAGGCCCCACGATGGCGTCATTCACGCTCCGGGTGAACGGACAGGACCACAGCGTCGAAGTCGAGCCGGACACACCGCTTCTGTGGGTGCTCCGCGACCACCTGCAGCTCACTGGAACGAAGTTCGGGTGCGGCGCAGCGTTGTGCGGGGCGTGTACGGTGCACGTGGACGGTCAGCCCGTGCGCTCGTGCGTCACCCAGGTGTCCGCACTCGGGGACCAGCCGGTCACGACCATCGAGGGGCTCTCGCCCGACGGCAGCCACCCCATCCAGAGGGCGTGGATCGCGGAGGAGGTACCCCAATGCGGGTACTGCCACTCGGGGCAGATCATGTCCGCGGCCGCCCTCCTCGCCTCCAGGCCCGATCCCACGGACGAGGACATCGATGCCGCCATGTCCGGCAACGTTTGCCGGTGCGGCACTTACCAACGGATCCGACGTGCCATCCACGTCACGGCGCGGGAGGGCTGAGTCATGGACGGGATCGTGAAGCTCGACCGGCGTGACTTCCTCAAGCTCGGTGCCGCCGCGGGCGGCGGTCTGTTGCTGGGCGTGTATCTGCCGGGTGAGGCACCCGGGACGCTGGAGGCGGCGACCGCCTCAGGGGTGGGGCCGCTGCAACCCAACGCCTTCCTCCGCGTCGACCCGGACGGGACCGTGACGATCTGGTCCGCCCGAGCGGACATGGGGCAGGGGGTGCGAACCGCACTGCCCATGATCGTGGCGGACGAGATGAACGCGGATTGGGGGGCGGTTCGGATCGTTCAGGCGGACGCGCACCCCGACAAATACGGCTCGCAGATGACGGTGGGGAGCTCGAGCGTTCGACGTGGCGCCTGGATGCGGCTCCGGCAGGCGGGTGCGGCCGCCCGCGAGATGCTGATCGTGGCCGCCGCCGCGGAGTGGGGGGTCGCCGCGTCTGCATGCCGGACCGAGAACGGTCGGGTCATGCACGACGCATCGGATCGCGCCCTGGGGTACGGGGATCTGGCCGAGGCGGCCGCGGCGCTGCCCGTGCCGCAGGACCCCCGGCTCAAGGACCCCTCCGAGTTCCGTCTCATCGGGACGAGCCCGCCGCTCGTCGATACCGCGCTCAAGGTCACGGGCCAGGCCGGATTCGGGATGGACGTGCGCCCGCCCCGAATGCTGTTCGCCACCGTCGTGCACCCCCCCGTGTTCGGAGGGTCAGTGGGGTCCGTCGACGCGACGGAGACGCTGAGGGTGCCCGGCGTACGTGAGGTCGTACAGGTATCCCAGGGGGTAGCGGTCGTCGCCGCCGATACGTGGGCGGCGTTCAAGGGAGCGCGTGCGCTGGATATCACCTGGAACACCGGGAACTTCTCGATGAACAGCGAGGAGATCACCGGATACCTGGAGGGTCTGACCGAGCGCGCGGGCGCCGTCGCGAGAGACGACGGCTCTGCCGAGACCGCGCTGGAACAGGCCGCGGGGCGCATTCGGGCTACGTACGAGGCTCCGTTTCTCGCGCACGCCACCATGGAGCCGATGAACTGCACCGCCGACGTTCGCTCGGACAGCTGCGAGGTCTGGGCGCCCACGCAAAACCCACAGGGCACGCAGCGGGCCGCGGCGCAGATCACCGGACTGCCGATCGAGCGGGTCACCGCGCACACCACCTACCTGGGGTGCGGGTGGGGTCGCCGCTCAGGCACGGACTTCGTGCGAGACGCGGTGGAGACCTCGATGAAGGTCGGCGCGCCGGTCCAGGTCGTTTGGACGCGCGAAGAGGACATGCAGCACGACTTCTACCGACCGGCGTCCTGCAGCGTGTTCGAGGGTGGCGTCGATGCCGAAGGCCGTGTGGCGGCCATGAAGATCCGCGTCGCGGCCACGCCCATCGGTGGAGGACGCCGTGGCGGATCCAACGGTGTGGACCGGAACTCCGTCGCCGGCATGGCCAACATGCCGTACCGGATCCCGAACGTGTTCATCGACTACTGCCGGCCGGATCTGCCCGTGCCGATAGGGTATTGGCGCTCCGTCGGCCCCTCCCAGAACACGTTCATGGTCGAGAGCTTCATCGACGAGCTCGCACACGCCGGTGGTCGCGACCCGTTCGAGCTGCGGCGCGAGATGTTGGAGCACCATCCCAGGCTCAAGCACGTGCTCGAGCTCGCCGCGGAAAAGGCCGGTTGGGGAACGCCGCTTCCGGATGGCCGGGCGCGCGGCGTCGCGCTGGTCGTGGACAAGGGCGGGCTGGTCGCGCAGGTAGCCGAGGTCTCGGTGGCAGATGGCGAGGTGCGCGTACACCGCATCACGTGCGCGGTCGACTGCGGTCAGATCATCCACAAGGGCATCGTCGAAGCGCAGATCGAGGGATGTATCGTGGGCGGCCTCACCGCCGCGTTGCATGGCGAGATCACGCTTGAGGGCGGCCGTGTCGTGCAAGGCAACTTCCACGACTACCCGATGCTTCGTATGCGCGAGATGCCGGTGATCGACGTGCACATCGTGAAAAACCGGGAAGAGCCGGGGGGCGCCGGCGAGCCGGCGCTGCCTCCCGTCGCCCCCGCCGTCACGAACGCGGTGTTCGCGCTCACGGGCACGCGGATCCGGCGGTTACCGATTCGCCTCGCCGCCGCCTCGGCGAGCGCGGGCGAATCCGGAGCGAACTGACGAGTCGAGCGCGGGCGACCTATGAGGCTGGGGACCGTCTCCTGGGTGGGCCCGCCCGGTACTCCTCCCAGCGATCCGCCAGCTCACGGTCCTCCGGCCCCGCCACGAGGACTCCGTCCAGCTCGTGGCGCATCGCGCACGGGACGCACAGCAGTGTCCAGCCCCTCGAGTCATGAACACTATCGAGGGCGGTGATCACGTGAGCTCTGACCGCGCCACGGCAGATGAAGCAGTGCAAGACCGGTCCTCCAGCCGTTGAGGTTCCGGTCCTCGTGTGGCAATCCCCGTGCTAGACAAGGGTCCGAGGCAGACAATGCGGATCGCCAGTCAGGGCCTGGCCTTCGGGGTGCTTCCGTACAGACGGCGCGGCGTGACTCTCGCGATATGTCAGACTCCGCCTGACAATGCGGCACGGGATATTCGACCCGCGCCGCTCCGTGCGTCCTCGGATGGGTGCGCGCCCTCGGATGGGTGTGCGTCCTCGGATTGAACGCTGCTCAATCCGCCCAGGTGAGGGCTTTGAAGCGGGGATCCTCGCGGACCGAGTCCAGATCCGGGTCGTTCTCGATCCAATCGCGGTGGGCGAAGCCCGCGCGCGCGGCGTCCTCGAGGCAATCGATGGCCTTGTCGATCTCTCCCTCCACCGCGTAGTGACAGGCCACGTTATAGCACACGCCGGCATCGGTCGGATCGACGGCGAGGGCCCTGGCGGCCCACTCCAGGCCGGCCTGGTGCTCCCCGAGTCGGCTGTGCGCGACCGCGCCGATCGTCAGTGCACGGGCGTCATCCGGGTTCAGCTCTACGTGCTTCTCCACCACGGGTATCGCCCGTCGGTATGCGGCCTCGGCTTCCTCCGTCATCCCCAGCGCCGTATACGATTGCGCCGCGAAGAAACGAGCGTCGTGGTTTTCGCGGACCTGGCACGCGCGCTCGAACAGCCGCGCGGCCCGCTCCAGCTTGCCCTGCTGATAACAGGCCCGCGCGTAGAAATAGCAGGCGACGAACTGGTTGGGTTCTAGCTTGAGCGCGGTCTCGAACTCCTTCTCGGCCTCGTCCAACTGCCCGAGCTGCCAGAGGGTGAAGCCCAGGGCGGCATGCCCCTCGGGGAGCTCGGGATCGATCGCCAGCGCCCTGTGGCTGGAGCGCTCCGCCTCCACGAGCGTCTCTGGTCCCGTCTGCCCGTACAGGTGGGCCAGCGATGCGCAGCTCTCGGCGAGACCCGCGTGCGCGAGCGCGAAGTCCGGGTCGATCTGGATCGCGCGCGCGAACATCTGACGCGCGAACTCGAAGCTCTTCTTCTGATACCGATGGAAGAACTGTCTACCGCGGAGGTAGAGCTCGTGCGCCTCCACGCTGGACGTGGGGACCTTCCTGAGCGCCTCGCGATCGGTGTCGCTCAGGATCACCCGCAGCGCACGCACGACGTTGTCGGCGATCTCATCCTGGATCGCGAATACATCCTCCATGAGACGGTCGTATCTCTCGGACCACAGGTGGTATCCGTCGCGCACGTTGATCAGCTGCACCGTGATCCGCAGACGGTCGCCGGCACGCCGAACGCTGCCTTCGAGGAGTGCGCCCACGTTCAGCCGTCGTCCGATCTCGCGCATGTCCGTCGCCTCGTCCCGGAACGCGAACGCGGACGTACGGGAGGCCACAGCCAGCCCCGGAATGCGCGTCAGGGCATTGATGATCTCCTCGGCGATTCCATCGCTCAGGTACTCGTCTTCCGGGTCGCCCCCCATGTTCACGAACGGGAGGACGGCGATGGAGCGAGTGGTCGTCCCGGGTTCGGAGCCGCCGTCGGCGAGCAGGGCCTGGCCGAACTCGGCGGTCGTCTGAAACCGTTCGGCCGGCGACTTGGCGAGTGCCTTCATGACCGCTGCCTCGAGCGCTTCCGTGACCTCGGATCGCACCGCGGTAAGGGAGGGAGGAGGATCGACAAGGTGCCTCGCCAGCGCGACCGTTGGATCGGTGGTGCTCTCAAAGGGTGGCTCTCCGATGATCATCTCGTACAGGACGCACGCGAGCGAATACAGGTCGCTACGCCCGTCGATCTCCTTGCTCCCACGGATCTGCTCCGGGCTCATATACCATGGCGTACCGATCGGGAGGCCGTCCGCCGTCACTCTCTCACCGCCCGCCGCCGTCATCGCCCGCGCGATCCCGAAGTCGGCGACGACCGCGTGGCCTTCCTCGATGAGGATGTTTTCGGGCTTCACGTCACGATGAATCACCCCCTGCCGGTGTGCGGTGTCCAATGCGCCGGCGACCTCGCCAGCGATACGGACGGCCTCGTCGATGGGTAGCCGCCCTTCGCGCTCGAGCCGGACTCGTAGCGATTCCCCGGCGACATACGGCATGACGAAATACAACAGGCCGTCGGCCTCGCCCGATTCATGAAGGGGCAAGATGTGAGGGTGTGTGAGCGAAGCCGAGATCCGGATCTCACGCAAGAACCGCTCGGCTGCCAGCGGCGAGCTCGGCCTGGCGTGGAGCACCTTGACGGCCACCTGCCGCCCGTGCCTCAGGTCATCGGCGAGATACACCGTCGCCATGCCGCCACGACCCAACTCCCGCTCGATCGCGTAGCGGTCCGCCAGCGCTCGTTGCGCGCGTACCAAACCGGCTTCCGCCTCGACGTCGGCGGTTCGTCTATACATAAGGGGTCGATCCGTGACCGCATGGCTCACGAACTTGGCGTGGCTCTCCAACACGGGCGTGGAGCGGCACGCGACTCGCCTTTTAGGAAACAAAGGGCGAAATCGGGACCGTCAGACAGGCCCTCCAGCCGCCACGGGCTCGTGTGTCCAACCATATGTCACGTAGTAAATTACGGTGTCCGGTGGCCTCGTCTGCCGTTGGAACGCTCGCATCTCCGGGGGACATTCCGCCCCGAAGGACTCGAGGGCCGGACGGCCAACCCGTCTCGTCCGACGTTGCGTCTGGCTCGCCTCCGTTGCGTACCTGATTAGACACGCGGCAACCGCGGAAAGAGGGCAAGGAAAGAGATGAGCACGATCGAGATCATGCGCGGGAGGTCCCGATGTCGTTGACCGAGAAGGAGAGAGAACTCATCTCGATCGGCGCGTCTATCGCGTCCGGTTGCCAGCTGTGCACCGAAGTGCACGTAAAGGATGCGCGCAAAGCCGGAGCCTCGGAGGAGGAAATCGCACAGGCGGCGTCGGACGCGCTCGCCACTCGGGACACCGCGAATCGTGTCATGGAGCGCCATACCCTCAAGGTGCTTGGACAAAAGTTGCTCGGCAGACGGTCTGAGTTAGCGGACTCGGATCGGGATGCAGCCGCGGACAGCGAAGACGGCACGCGGGTCGGCGAGCTCGTGGCGATCGCCGCCGCACACGCTGTGAACTGCGAGCAGATCTTGGAGCAGCACGCCGCGGTGGCTCGCGAGCTCGGCGTGACCGATCAGGAGATCAAGGTCGCACTGAGGCTGTCGAAGTTCATCAAGGGCAAGGCGGACTCGCTCTGCTGCAAGTGGATCTGAGGCTGCAGCCGGGGACGAAGACCGCGGGACAGCTGCGCTTGGCGCCGCCTCCGCCCTTCAGAGCCCGATATCTTCGTTCCAGAGATCGGGGTTGGCCGCGATGAAGCCGCTCATCAGCCGGACGCATGCCGGGTCGTCGAGTACCTCCACGCGCACCCCACGCGAGCGCAACAGCTCCTCTTCTCCGAGGAAGGTCCGGTTCTCGCCGATCACCACGTGCGGGATTCCATACAGCAGGATGGCGCCGGAGCACATCGCACAGGGAGAGAGCGTCGTATATAGCGTGCACTCGTGGTACACGGACGCGCCGCGGCGGCCGGCGTTCTCCAGCGCGTCCATCTCGGCGTGCAGCACCACGCTCCCGCTCTGCACCCGCCGGTTGTGACCGCGGCCTATCAACTCGCCCCGGTGCGCGATTACCGATCCGATCGGAATGCCGCCCACCGCGAGCCCCGCTCGCGCCTCGGCGATCGCGGCCTCCATGAAATCATCCACGTACGTAGCTCCTCGGTCGGTTCGGCAGCGCTGCCCGCACGCCGTCGCTCACCTACTGGTGTCAGTCGTCTCGCGGACCAGGATCTCCTCCGCGATCTCGCGATCCAGCGCCAGCTCGGTCTGCCCCACCCGGATGACGCACGCGGGTCGTAGCTGCACGATCGTGATCTCGGTCTCCGGCACGAGCCCGAACACGGCGAGCGTGTTGGGCCGCGGGCCCTGCTGACCGCCGATGCAGAGAACCTCCGCTCGTGTGCCGGGCTCCAGCGTGGTCACCGGCCGCACATCGGGGGGAAGGCGCGAGGGCTCTTCCGCTCTTCTCCCCAGAAGTCGGGCGAGCCATGAGTATCGCCGCGGGATCTCGCTGAACTCGTAATCGCAGCTCGGACAGCGGATCAGGCGACACATCGGGCCGAGCGGACAGCCGTGCGAGCACAGCGTGTCATCCCGGTCGAAATCGAACCCACACATGGGGCAAGCGACGAAGGTGGCCATCAACCCCCCAACATCCGTCCCAGAAGGTTCACGATGCCGCCCACGGCGAAGGCGAAGGGGAAGATGAACGCGGCCATGGCGAACGCGACCTTCTTCCCGTGCTCCTTCCCGATCATGAGGAAGTTCGCGAAGCAGGGAATGAAGAGCGTGATCGTGACCATAGCGACCAGGATCTGGTGCGGCGTGAGCAGCGGGGCGGGTCCGGTCACCGCGTCCAGGATGTACACGGCACCGAAGTCCCGCCGCAGGAAACCGATCAAGAACGCGTTCGACACCTCCGCGGGCAGGCCCAGCCAGCCTGTCACGAGCGGCCGCAGCGCGCGGCCGATTCCGCTCAGCAGGCTGAGCTTGTCGAGCAGAAAGAGCACCGCCGTACCGAACACGAAGATCGGGATCACCTCGCGCAGGTACCAGTCGAGCCGTCCCGCCGTCTTCACGAGCACGTTCGAGAGCTGCGGTCTCCTCATGGGTGGGATCTCGAGGATGAACTCGCTCGTCTCACCTCCGAACAGACGCGCCGTGAGCCACCCCACCAGCAGCAACACCGCAAGCACGAGCGAGAGCCAGACGAGGGCGCCTGCCGGCGACAGCGCCGCCATCATCGCCAGCAGGACGCCGAGCTGCGCGGAGCACGGCACCGCTAGCGCGAGCAGCATCGTGGTCACGATGCGCTCCTTGCGCGTCTCGAGGATGCGCGTCGTCATCGTGGCCATGGTCGCGCACCCCAGCCCCAGCAACATCGGTAGCACGGCTTTCCCGTTCAGCCCCATGAGCCGGAAGCCGCGGTTGACCATTATGGCCAGACGGGGGAAATAGCCGGAGTCCTCGAGGATGCTGAACACGAGGAAGAAGGTGGTCACGATCGGCAGTACGATGGCGAGGGCGTAGCTCAGCGCCATCGTGATCATCCCGTACCGTCCCACGAGGCCGTCATGCACGAAGCGCAGCGCCTCCTGCCATGCGTTCAGATCGGTCCCGTCCGGCACGACGTACGTCGGGCGGGTCGCCACCTTGTCGAGGTTCATGACGGGTAGCTCGTGCGCGGGAGAGACGGGGAAACCGACGGTGTGCGAGATGAGCTCGGTGTGGTGCGTGTGCGGGAAGCGGAAGACCGCGTCCGCGGCGCGGATAGCCGTCGGACTCACCCGTTGCTCGAACCCGCCGATCTCGAGCAGGTCGACCAGCGTTCCCGCCCCGAACAGCCCGACGAACCAGAAGACGGCCAGCAGGACCAACGCGAGGATGCCAAGTCCCTTGACCGGGTGCATGGCCCAGAAGCCCAGCCGGACGCGCGCCGGCGGGTTGGGGGGCGGCGAGATCGTGTATGTTTCTCCCACGATCTGCTTGACGAGCTCCAGCCGAGCCAGGTTGAGGTCGTACGGATCTTCCGCGGCGCTCGAGCCGGAGGCCACGGGGAGTATCCTCCCCGCCCCCGCCTCGAGCGGTGCCACCCGCGTCGCGACTTCCCGTGGCGTTCGCGGGGTACGCGCCTCGGGCAGGACCCCGATCAACTCCTCGGTTCCGTGGTTTCGCGGCGCGATGGTGGTGACGACCGGGATGCCCAGGATCTCGCTCAGGCGCCGGCTATCGATGTGACCGCCCTGCTCCTGGAGCTCGTCAAGCATGTTGAGCACCAGCACCATCGGCCGCCCGAGCTCGGCCAGCTGCAAGGTGAGGAGGAGCGCGCGCCTCAAGTTCTTCGCGTCGGCGACCTGGACGATGGTGGCGTCTTCGTTCGCCTCGAGCAGTCCGAGCGTGACGCGGGCGTCATCGGCGCGCGGGGTGAGGTCGTTGATACCCGGCGTGTCGATGACCTCGGCGGTTCGGGCACCGTACGTGGCCCGGGCCCGGACGACCTCGACCGTCGTGCCCGGATAGTTGGAGACCGTCACGTACCGGCTGGTGAGATTCCGGAAGAGGACGCTCTTACCGACGTTCGGGTTCCCGACGAGGATCATCGTCTCGCCCACCCGGGCGGGCGGCTCGTCGGTGTGTCGGGTTGCGGTTCGGTGCGCCAAGCGAGTTCCTCTCCCAGGGCCAACCATACTCACTCGCCAGCCTCGCCCGGCGGCAAATACAGGTTACGCCGTCGGGGAATCGACGAAGGGAAGAAACTAAGCGAAAGGGCGCGTGGAGCCTAAGGGAAGAATGTCTGCCGCGGGGGCGCCGGCAGAGCCACCCGCGGGAGCGGTCTGCCGGCGCGACGGGGGGAAACGAAGATGACGGTGAGCGAGCTGATCAGCGGTTGCCAGGCGGCCCCCGCCGCCGGCTGCGCTGCTCCTGCATGAACTTCTCGTACTCCGTCCACTGCGTCTCCGTCAGCACTTTCTTCACCTTCTCATCGGTCTTCGCCTGGAGCTCGCCCATGGCCGTCCGCATCTGTCCCCGACCACCACCGCCCTGCGCCTGTGCGAACAGCTCCGACCTCGCCTTGAACTGCTCCTCGAAGATTGGTCGAAGCGCGGTGGCCTGCTCTTCGCTCAGGTCGAGTCGCTCCGTAAGGTTCGCCATGTGGGTGTCGAGATCCGGTCCTCGACCGCGAGGTCCCTGGCCGAGCAGCGGTGACGCTATCAGGAGTGCGACCGTGCCGGCGATCCAGGTAGCGCGCGTGAGGATTCTCGTCCGGTTCATTTCCGCGTTCTCCTTTGCTTCGATCGAGGCCGAGGCTTGGCCGGCATGCGTCCGGCCGCTGCGGCCGTGTACCGATAAAAGACAACCGAGGGTCCCTGAACGTTAGGGTCGGTCCGTCGCCCTTCGCAGACGAATGGGGCCACCCTAACGAACTCGACCGGAGAAGTGTCATGGAAAGTGATCGAGCCAGAGGATCGAGGCCGAAGCCGATTGCGGGAATCTCGAAGGAAGCGATATCCGATGAAGAAGGGTCTGGCACTGGTGGCGTTGGTTGCGGTCGTGATTGCGGCGATCGTGTCGTTCGCGCGCTCCGGGGGGGCGGAGACTAGCTCGTACCGCTTTGTCACGATCGAGCGGGGCGACCTGGAGGCCGTGGTCGCCAGCACGGGATCCCTGAGCGCCGTGACGACGGTCCAGGTAGGCACGCAGGTCTCCGGCCAGGTCGCCGAGATCTATGTGGATTTCAACGACCGCGTTAGCCGTGGGCAGTTGATCGCCCGCATCGACCCCAGGGTCCTCCAGCAGGCGGTCCGGGACGCGGAGGCGAACCTGGAGCGCGTACAGGCGGATGTCGCGCAGCGGGAGCGAGAGTTCGAGCGCACGAAGCTGCTGCACGAGAGTCAGGGCGTGACCGACAGCGAGTTCGACGCGTCCGGGTACAACCTCGCGGTGGCGCAAGCGAACCTAAAATCGGCGCTCGTCAGCCTCGAGCGAGCGCAGAACAACCTCGCCTATACCGACATTTATGCGCCGATCGACGGCGTGGTGATCGAACGTAACGTCGACGTCGGCCAGACCGTGGCCGCGAGCCTGTCGGCCCCACAGCTCTTCCTGATCGCCAACGATCTGTCGGAGATGGAGATCCTGGCATCCGTAGATGAGAGCGACATCGGGCGGATCCAGGAGGGCCAGACGGCGCGCTTCACGGTGCAGGCGTACCCTGACGAGACTTTCGAGGGGGCCGTGCGCCAGGTGCGACTCCAGTCGACCACGCAGGAGAACGTCGTCAACTACACGGTGGTCATCGACGTCCAGAATCCGGACGGACGGCTCCTGCCTGGGATGACCGCGACCGTCGATTTCCTGATCGACACCGCCACGGATGTGCTGATGGTGCCCAACGCGGCCCTCCGCTTCCGACCCAGCATGGAGATGATGGCCGAGGTTCGAGAGCGGATGCAGGCGCGCTTCCAGGGTGCGCGCGAGGGCGAACGTGCCGCTGAAGGCGAAGATGCCGACGAGCAGACGGGGGGCGAGGCCACCCGGCCGACGGAAGGCGAGAGTGGGTCCGGTGCCGGCGGTTTCGGCACGAGGGCAGGCGGGTTCGGCCAAGGTGGAAGCCGACCCGGCGTGGGCCAGCTCTGGTACGTGGACGACGAGGGCTATCTATCCGTCGCCCGCGTGCGGATCGGGATCACGGACGGGCAATCGACCCTGATCGAAGGCCGAAACGTCGAGCTCGAGGCGGGCATGGAAGTGATCGCCGGCATCACGACGAGCAGCCAGGCGAGCAACATGAGCACGAACCCATTCCAGCAGCAGCAGGGTGACCGTCGTGGTCCGCCGCGCGGATTCTGACCGCCCTCCGCCCGATTCTCTGATGCCCGATCAGCCGGTCATTCAAACCCAGGGCTTGACCAAGGTCTACGCCACCGGCTACACGGAGGTGCGCGCGCTGGACGGCGTCGACCTCACGGTTGAGCAGGGGGAGATGCTTGCGATCATGGGAGCCTCCGGTTCGGGCAAGTCGACGATGATGAACATCATCGGCTGCCTCGACTATCCCACGGGAGGTACGTATCAGCTGGATGGGATCCGTGTGGACACCCTCGGCAAGAACGACCTCGCGGATATTCGAAACGAGCGTATCGGCTTCGTCTTCCAGGGTTTCAACCTCCTGCCGCGAACCAGGGCGATCGACAACGTGGAGCTCCCGCTCCTGTACGACCGCACGGGTCGAAAGCTGGATACCCGCAGGCTGGCAACCGAGGCGCTCGAGCGTGTAGGGCTGGGTGACCGGGTCGATCACGAGCCGAGTGAGCTATCGGGTGGTGAGCAGCAGCGCGTAGCGATCGCCCGAGCCCTGGTGACCCAGCCCTCGATCCTGTTGGCCGATGAGCCGACAGGGAACCTGGACAGCCGCACCTCGGTGGACGTGCTCGCGCTATTCCAGGAGTTGAATGCCCACGGGATCACGATTCTACTGGTGACGCACGAGCGCGACATCTCCCAATGTGCGAGGCGCATCGTGGAGCTGCGCGATGGCCGCATCATCCGTGACGAGCCGGTCTTGAATCGACGCGACGCGGCTGCCGACTTGCGCGCGGTCGACGCCGCGCGGGCCCGGGAGAAGCAGGAAGAAGAACAGCTGGAGTCGGTGGGCTGATATGAAGGCATCGGTCCTCACCAAGGTGGCCGGGCAGAGCATCGCCAAGAACAAGATGCGAACGCTGCTGACGATGCTCGGGATCATCATCGGGGTCGGGGCGGTGATCGTGATGGTGGCGATCGGCCAGGGGGCTCAGTCGCAGATCCGCGATCAGATCGAGAACCTCGGCACGAACATGATCGTCATCACCCCGGGCACGAGCAGCCAGGGCGGCGTGAGCCGCGGCGCCGGGAGCTTCAACCGCCTGACCGTAGATGACGCGGAGAAGCTCAAGCGCGAAGGCCTGACGATCTCGGCGGTATCGCCGGTCATCTCGACCTTCACCCAGGCGATCGGCGGCCAGGGCAATTGGCGCGTTCGCATCAACGGGGTCTCGACCGACTACCAGTTCATCCGTGACTGGCCGGTCGTATCCGGGTCGTTCTTCGACGAGTCGGACATGCGCACGATGCGCAAGGTCGCGGTGATCGGGATGACGGTCGCCGAGAACCTGTTCCCGGGGGACGACCCGGTTGGGCAGCAGATCCAGCTGCGGAATGTTCCCTTCACGATCATCGGCGTGCTGAGCGAGAAGGGTCAGACGGCCGAGGGCTCCGACCAGGACGACGTGATCCTGGCCCCCTACACCACGGTGCAGACTCGCCTCTCCGGCCGCTCGTTCATCAGCCAGATCCTCGCCAGCACCTTCTCACCCGAGGAGATCCCCGCCGCTCAGGACGAGATCGCGGGCATCATGCGGGAATCGCACGAGTTGGCGGCGTGGGAGGAAGACGACTTCACCGTTCGCAACCAGGCGGATCTGGCGGAGGCGGCGCAGAGCACGACTCAGGTCATGACGCTGCTACTGGCCGCGATCGCGGGCATCTCGCTCCTCGTAGGCGGGATCGGCATCATGAACATCATGCTGGTGTCGGTCACCGAACGAACGCGCGAGATCGGGATCCGATTGGCGATCGGAGCGCGGGGGTCGGACGTCCTGACTCAGTTTCTCGTGGAGAGCACGGTGCTGAGCGCGGTCGGCGGGGCGATCGGCATCGCGGTCGGCTTCGGCGGAGCCACGCTGCTGGGACATTTCACGGGCTGGAACACGGCCATCTCGCCCGCGATCGTCGTGATCGCGCTCGCCTTCTCCGCGACCGTGGGGATCTTCTTCGGATTCTACCCCGCTCGTCAGGCCGCTTCGTTAAACCCGATCGAGGCGCTCCGCTACGAGTAGTGGCGGGCCCGAACGGGCGGCACCGATCAGGCCGGACGTATCAGGCGCCGTGCTCCATCTTCGGGCGACCGGAGATGTGCTCGCCGATCAAGATCTTGCCGATCTCGTCCCGCTGGATCTGGTTGGTCCCCTCGTAGATCTGGGTGATCTTGGCGTCACGCATGTACTTCTCGATGGGATAGTCGCGCATGTACCCAGAGCCCCCGAACACCTGTACCGCATCCGTCGTCACCTCCATCGCCATGTCGCCGGCGAAGAGCTTGGACATGGCGGAGTAGATGGTCGGGCGGGCCTTGGGGCTCGAGTCGACGTAGCGGGACACCGCGTAGATCAACGCTCGCGCGGCCTCGACGCGCGTCGCCATGTCGGCGAGCAGGAAGCGCAGTCCCTGGAACGAGGAGATGGGTGAGCCGAACTGACGGCGTGAGATGGCCCAGTCGACGGCCAGATCGAGCGCGCCCTGAGCGATCCCGAGGGCTTGTGCCGCGACCCCGGGTCGCGAAGCGTCGAAGGTCCGCATCGCGGTGATGAACCCCGTGCCCTCTCGCCCGATCAGGTTCTGTGCGGGCACACGACAATCCTCGAAGACGAGCTCTCGGGTCGCGGAGGCCCGGATCCCCATCTTGTCTTCCTTCTTGCCGAAGCCGAAGCCAGGGGTGTCCTTCTCGACCACGATCGCGCTCGCGCCTCGCGCGCCCTTCGCGGGGTTGGTTATCACGATGACCGTGTAGACCTCCGCCTCGCCCCCATTGGTGATCCACTGTTTGAGCCCGTTGAGCACGTAGTGATCGCCGTCGCGGACAGCCGTCGTCCGGATGCCGCCCGCGTCCGAGCCAGCCTGAGGCTCGGTGAGCGCGAACCCGGCCAGCCGCTCACCCGTCGCGATCGCGGGCAGGAACCGCTCCTTCAGCTCGTCGCTGCCGGCGAGGATGATAGGGAGCGCGCCCAGCGCGGTGCTCGCGAACGAGAGCGCGATCCCGCCGCATTTCTTCGACAGCTCCTCGGTGACGAGCACCATGTTCATCGTGCGGCTCTCGTCGCCCAGCCCACCGTACTCCTCGTCGATGAACACGCCGAACAGGCCCGCCTGGGCCATCTTTTCCACGATCGGCCACGGGAAGTCACCCGTGCGGTCGTACTCGGCCGCGACGGGACCGATCTCCTTTTCCGCGATCTCGCGGGCCAGGTCTCGAATGGCTTCCTGCTCCTCCGTCAGGAAGTAGTCCATAAGCGTGTCCTCGGCTGCCTTCAATTGGGCCGGCCAGTCCGGATCGGGCTGGCCAGTCGTGGGTCGTCAGTTGTCGATCACGCGGGCGGCTCCGACCACAACAGCGGGTGCTGCACCCACACCTCGCCGAACTCGAACAGGAAGCGCACCAGATGCTCCGGGCGCGCGTCGCCGAACGAGCTCACATCCACCCGTCCCGCGAGGGTCCGCGGCTCGGCCAGCTCGATGCAGCGGTCGACGAGCAGTCGCGCGTCCAGATTCACGACGCTCATGTCGACCTGTACGCATCCGCCCTCCGCCGCCACCGCCCGGAAGTCACCCTCGGGGTGAAGCCCCTCGAACGTGTCTGCCAGATCCTGCAGGTTCTTCGCCGCCTCCTGCGGTTCACGCGACATGAACTCGATGCTGCCGTTGAGCCGTTGCTCCCACGGCTCGATGACGATTTCGTGACCGTCGCCATACGGTCGCTTGGTCGCCCCTTCGTAGTCGGGGTGCGCCCAGCGAATCTCGAGCGCGCCCCCCTCCCGCACCCGTAGTCTCACCAGCTCGCCCGTCGCTTCCGTGTGGATGAGGAAGTCACCGCCCGGGATACGGGTCTGTAGATCGTATGGGATCTCGTCGAGCATGCGGACCAGCTCGCTGGCGGCGGTCGGGACGACTGGCGCGTCGGTGGGCTGCGTGTGCCGTACGACGATCGTGGAGGAGTGGGGATCGAACTCCAGCCACTCCCCCGGCAGGACGGCGAGCCGGCTCCGTACGTCGTCCGGGAGCGACCCCAGGTCGATCTCGCCGTGGCATTCCGATGAATGGAACATCCCTGATCTCCCCCTGAAGCGGGCGTGAATCGCCACGAATCGCCACAAGGATAACCGGGCATCCCATCGGCTGTCACGGCCCCGAGACGGACCCCGGCGTCGGTCGACATTCCATCGAGGTCGAGAGCCCGATCGCCTTGGATCACGCACGGACGCGGTCTAGATTCACCGCGCTCGTCGCGATTGAAACCACCCATTGGGTCGTGGAGGTGAGTTGGCTTCCTCGGGCGGCAACAAACCGGACCGCAACGAACCTCCGAAGTGGTCCTGGCGAAAGCATGCGCGCGGGATCGGTCTGGTACTCCTCGGAGTCGTCCTCGGCTTTTTGGGACACCGCTTCCTGTGGCCGGGCGCGGGGGGGTTCGGCGGGGTCGCTGATGGGGCGAGCGACCGCCGCCCGATCCCGATGGAGCAGCTCGTCGTTGCAGAGGAGCGCTTCAAGGAGGAAATGCGCCTCGCGCAGGCCGGATTCTTCCGTCTGGTCGATTTTCGACGCTTCGCGGAGCTGGGCGCCGACCTCTCCCTCGTCCTCGTCGCCTCGCCGAATGCCACCCGGGAGGAGGTGCTGGCTTCGGCCACCGGCGGCGAGATTCGGCTACCGCGCATCGTGCTCGACCCGCAGGTACGGCAGCAATGGGCCGAGCTCGGGCAGCGACTCGCGGGTCTGCAAGGGGGGGTGGATCCGCGGGTCTTCGAGGCGTTCCAGTCGATACGCGAATTCGCGACCGCCAATCCGCTCCCGAATGCGGAGAACCTGGGTGCCGTCGCGCGCTCCGCGTGGGGCCGCTCGGCCGAGGTGGACCGCTGGGTCGCCCTCAATCGGAACCTCGCGTCCCGCGTGGTCGCGGTCCTCGCGGAGCGCTCCTCGGGCTCATGAGCGACCAGCCCCGGCGCACGGCCCGCTCCCGGCGGGCGGTGGGCACCCTCCACTACTCGTTGATCTCGCTGATGCTGTGCGCTTGTGGGCGTGACGTCGTCCCCGTGCAACCGACCGAGTGGCATTCGGAAGTCGGGTACCGCTGGCGCGAGCTCGCCGTGCCCGAGAGCGGGCGTACGGGGTTCGCCGCGCTCTCGCCGGATCGTACGGGCATCTCGTTCGGGAACGTGCTCACCGAGGAGGGACTGGTCGAGAACGAAATCCGCAGCAACGGATCCGGTGTCGCGGTGGGGGACGTGGACGGCGACGGGCTCGCGGACATCTACTTCGCTCGCCTCGAAGGGCCCAACGCGCTGTATCGCAACCTCGGGGCGTGGCACTTCGAAGAGATCGCGGCCGAGGCGGGCGTTGCGGCCGCCGATCGCTATTCGACCGGTGCGGCGCTCGCTGACGTGGACGGCGATGGCGACATGGATCTGTTGCTGGCCGCGTTGGGCGGCCCGAACGGGCTCTTCCTGAACGACGGGACCGGGACCTTCAGGGACGCGACGGACGAGGCGGGGCTGACCTCCGATCTGGGAAGTCAAACCATCGCGCTGTCGGACGTGGACGGAGACTCCGACCTCGACCTCTACATCACCAACTACAAGCGCGTATCCGCGTTGGACCTGTTTCCCCCGGAAGAGCGAACGCTCGAGAAGACGGTTCTGAGATCCGGAGATGAGATTCGCGTCGCACCCGGCTTCGAAGAGCACTTCGAGGTGGTGTGGCGCGGGAACGAGCTACGGCGGTTCCGCATCGGCGAGCCGGACCGCTTCTACCTGAACGACGGGTCGGGGAGGTTCGAGGCGGTTCCCTTCGACTCCGGTCGCTTCCTCGATCCTGATGGCCAGCCACTCGCGCACACCCCGCGGGAGTGGGGGTTGTCGGCGCGCTTCCAGGATCTCGACCAGGACGGCGACCCTGACCTGTACGTATGCAACGATCTGCAGGACCGAGATCGCATCTGGCTGAACGACGGCGAGGGCGTGTTCCGCGAGATCGCGCCCCTGGCGATCCGGTCGACGAGCGCGACGAGCATGGCCGTCGACTTCTCCGATGTGGACCTCGATGGCGACATTGACATCTTCACGCTCGACATGCTCAGCGCCGACAGCCGGCGACGGAAGATGCAGGTCCCGCCCATCGTGGTGGAGTCGCAGCTTCCGGGCGACATCGAGGCGAGACCTCAATTCCCTCGCAACATGCTCCTCTTGAACCGCGGCGACGGCACGTACGCGGACGCGTCCTGGTATGCGGGCGTCGCGGCATCGGACTGGTCGTGGTCGACGTTGTTCTTGGATGTGGATCTGGATGGGGACGAGGATCTCCTGGTCCCCAACGGACACGTGCGCGATCTGATGGACGCCGACACGCAGATGCGACTGCTCGGCGCCTTCTCGGACGAGCCGCGCCAGAATCTGCTCCTGTTCGACGAGTATCTCACCCCCAACGTCGCGTATCGGAACGACGGGGGCGTGCGGTTCAGCGAGGTCGGCCGGGAATGGGGATTCGGAAGAGAGGACGACATCTCGCACGGGCTCGCGGCCGGCGACTTCGATGGGGACGGTGACCAGGACGTGGTCGTGAATCGGCTCGGGGCCCAGGCGCTCGTGCTGCGGAACGAGTCGACGGCACCTCGGATCGCGGTTCGTCTGGAAGGGCGGGGGGGGAACACGCGCGGAATCGGCGCGGCCATCCGCATCCTCGGCGGCGCGGTGCCCCAACAGCGGAAGGAGGTCACCGCCGGGGGCATCTACCTGTCCAGCTCGGAGCCGTCCTACACGTTCGCGACGGGCGCGGCCGACGCCGTCACGATCGTCATCGAATGGCGTAGCGGGGCGCGGAGCCGAGTCGAGGGAGCGCGACCGGACCGCATGTACATGATCGAAGAGCCCGAGGCGCCGGATCCCGCCTCCCGCGAGGAGATGCCGGCCCCGGAGTCCGCCCCGATCTTTCGGGAAGCGGCCGCCGAGCTCGACCACCTGCACGTCGAGACCCCGTACGCGGACTTCAACCGGCAGCCGCTGCTCCCACAACGCCTGAGTCAGCTCGGACCCGGAGTCACCTGGCACGACGTGGATCGAGATGACGACGCGGATCTGCTGATCGGATCCGGGGCCGGTGGGGCGCTCACTCTATTTCGCAACGATGACGGGCGCTTCCAGCGCGTCGTACTCCGAATGCCTCTCGCCCCGCTCGACCATACGTCGATCCTCGCCCTGTCGTCTGCCACGGGAGCCACGACGTTGTTGGTCGGGCAGCTGAACTACGAGGCGCCCAGTCCGGATGCGGCCCGCCGTGCGCCGTCCGTGGTTCGTGTGGAGCTCGACCCGGCGCGTCTCGGGGCAGAGGAGGCAGCCGCGCGACTCTCGCCGGCGGTCCCGGGCGATCTCAGCGGGACGGGCCCGCTGGCGCTGGCGGACTACGACACGGACGGGGACCTCGACCTGTTCGTGGGGGGGCGCGTGCTTCACGCGGGGTATCCCGGCGCCGCGCCTTCGCGGCTCTTCCTGAACGATGGTGGCCAGTTTGAACGGGATCCCGTCAACGCGCCGGTCGTTGCCTCGGCGAATCGCGCGTCGGCGGCGGTCTTCTCGGATGTGGATGGGGACGGCGACCCCGACCTGCTCGTGGCCACGGATTGGGGTCCCATCAGGCTGTTTCGGAACGAGGCGGGGCGGTTCTCGGACGAGACCGACAGGTGGAACCTGGCGGAGCACACCAACCGCTGGAACGGTCTGACGACGGGCGATTTGGACGGCGATGGCCGCCTGGATTTGATCGCGACCGGCTGGGGTCTGAACACGGAATGGCCCGCGACGCCGGGACATCCGCTCCGCCTGTATTACGGCGACCTGGACGCGAACGGCACGGTCGACGTGTTGCAGGCGGGATACGACGCGGCGCTCGGTGACTACGCCCCCCTTACGCGGTTCGACCGGGTGGGAAGAGCGCTGCCGTTCGTGGCCCAGCGGGTCGGCGGCTACGGTGGCTACGCCCGGGCTAGCGTCGCGGACGCGCTCGGCGAGGCCCGCTCTCGCGCCGAGATGGTCGAGGCGGCGCGGCTCGATCACGTGCTTTTCCTGAACCGCGGAGGCGTGTTCGAGGCGGTGCCGCTCCCCGCGGAGGCCCAGCTGGCGCCCGCGTTTCATGTTGGCGTGGCCGATCTTGACGGCGACGGTTCCGAAGATGTCTTCCTCGCGCAGAACTTCTTCGCCACGGAGCCGGAGACGCCCAGGTACGACGCCGGTCGAGGGTTGTGGCTCAAGGGGGACGGGGCCGGCGGTCTGCGGCCGGTGCCCGGCCATGAGAGCGGGATTCGCGTGTATGGGGACCAACGCGGTGCCGCGCTTTCCGACTACGACGGCGACGGCCGGGTCGACCTCGTCGTGTCACAGAACGGCGCCTCCGCTCGTTTGTTTCGGAACGAGGGAGCGACCCCCGGGCTGCGAGTCCGTCTGGTGGGCCCCCCACAGAATCCCTACGCCGTCGGTGCCTCGATACGGATACTGTATGAGGAGGGAAGAGGACCTTTGCGCGAGGTGAAGGCAGGCTCGGGATACTGGTCGCAGGATGACCCGATACAAGTGCTGGGACTGCGAGAGCCACCACGCGCGATCTGGGTGCGCTGGCCCGGAGGGGAAGAGTCGGAGCACCCCGTTTCGCCGGGAGCGCGGGAGGTCCGCGCGCGGTGGCCGGGTTCGGGCTGAACTCGTTTCTACAGGCACGCTTAGTATGGCCGCCCGCCGGGCGCGTGGCGGCTGCCGTTCGCCCGCCGCACCGCGCCGTCGGTTCACCGACGTGGGAGTTCTCCCGACTTGCTTGAGAGCCCAGCGTGGCTCATCATTCTATACTGTGTCAAAGTGTCCCTTTCAAGGGGTTCTTGCTACGATTGCTATGGTGTTTGCGTTAACAGAATCACCCGCGTATGGCGGGGGGCCATCTCGCATCGCCTCCCGCGTCGCTGGAGTGCCGTTTCCAACGGCACTCGTTTCCCAATCCGTTCTCTCTTCGAGAGGAGGAGGTGTTTCATGCTACGTGCTTCGTTTAGGCGAACCGGCGCCCTAGCCGGGTCCGCCGCCACCCTGGCTCTGATGCTGGCCTTTACGGCAGCACAGGCGCAGGAGGGGGCAATCACGGGCACGGTGATCAACGGCCAGACGCTGGCGCCGGTCAACGCCGCCCAGGTGTTCATCCCTGGGACGGACATCGGTACGCTGACGGACCGCGAAGGCCAATACCGCCTTTCGCCCGTGCCCATCGGTCAGGTCTCCGTGGAGGTGCGCCTGATCGGGTTCCGCAGCCAGACCCTGACGGTGAACGTCACCGCCGGTCAGCTGGCGACCCTGGACTTCCAGCTCCAGGTGTCGGCGGTCCAGCTGGAGGACGTGACGGTGAATGTGGTGACGGGTCTGGAGCGCCGCCGGCGGCAGCTGGGCTCGAACAGCACCACGGTCGCTGCGGCCGATGTCAACAAGGCCCAGATCCAGGATTTCTCTGACTTCCTCGCAGGCCGTGCCGAAGGCGTGATCCTGAATGACGTCTCGGGCACGACGGGGACGTCTCAGAGGATCCGGATCCGCGGCAACGCCAGCATCTCGCTCACCAACGAGCCGCTGATCATCGTCGACGGCATTTACTTCACCAACCCGCTCAGCGGTGATGGCGTTCTCACTTCGGCGTTCACTGCCGGGCAGGAGCCCTCGCGGCTGAACGATCTGAACCCCGAGGAGATCGAGAACATCGAGGTCATCAAAGGCCCCGCGGCCGCGGCGCTGTACGGCACCGTGGGCGCAAACGGCGTGATCCTGATCACGACGAAGCGGGGCACGCCCGGCGGCACCGACTGGCACTTCTACGGCGAAGCCGCACAGCTGGAGGATCGGACGGATTGGCCGCTGAACTACGAAGCCGTCGAGGTCATCGGAGACGGTAGTGCCCCGGTGTTCACCGAAGATGGCTTCAACAGCACCGACTACGCTTCATGCCTCAACTTCGAGGCGGCGGACGGTGACTGCACGCAGGACCAGTTCCTCACCTTCAACACGCTAACGGACCCGCGGACGACCTTCTTCCAAAAGGGGGACCGCGCGCTCTACGGCATGAATGTCGGCGGTGGCACCCCAACGGCGACGTACTTCCTCTCGGGTGAGTACAAGTCGGAGGACGGGGTCATCAAGTTCGACTACAACGACGAGGAGAAGTGGAACCTGCGGACCAACCTGGACGCCGCGCTCGCCGATGACCTGAACGCGTCGCTCAGCATCGGGTTCGTCTCTCGTGACGTGAATTTCGTCAACAACGACAACAGCCTCTTCGGCACGATCATTAACGGGATCGCCGGGATGGCAGGGTTCGTTCCGGGCGGGCACCCGAACGAAGAGACCGGAGGCCCCAACCCCACGAACTACCGATTCGGCCGCAACCTGGAGGACCTGGGAGAAGCTTCTCTCAGCTCGCAGGAGGTCGAGCGGTTCACCGGAAGCGTCAACGCCAGCTGGCAGCCTTTTGACTGGCTGAGCGCGCAGGGGACGTTCGGCGTGGATCTCGTGAGCTCCTTCGACTTCATCACCATCCAGCCGGGTCTCGACAACCTGGCAGCGGACTGGGTCGAGGGCTTCCGTGACGCCACTCGGTTCAATCGGAACAACTGGACGGGGAACTTCTCGGTGAGCGGGATAGTCGACATCCCCGGCACCGACATCAGTTCCGTGACGACCGCCGGCGCGAGCTACCAGGAGGAGTTGCTCGAGGGTGTGCGTTGCTTCGGCGCCGGACTGATCGACGGCACGGATTCCTGCGCATCCACGAGCACGCGATTCTTCGTCGACGAGCAGTTCCTGAACATCGTGACGATCGGGGCGTTCTTCCAGCAGGAGTTCTCCCTGGGAGACAAGCTGTTCGTGACCGGCGCGGTTCGACTGGATGACAACAGCAACTTCGGCGGAAACTCCACGCTGGAAGCTTATCCGTCGGCCAGCGTCTCGTACCTGATCAGCGACGAGGACTTCTTCCCACAGAGCGACATCATCAGCGAAGTGCGGCTGCGCGGTTCCTGGGGTGTCGCCGGTCTGCGTCCGGGCTTCCGCGACGCGATCACTCTGTTCGGCCCGGTCACCGCGACCTTCGAGGGCTCGGACGTAGCCGGAGTCACCTTGAGTGAGACCGGCAACGAGCTGCTCAAGCCTGAGCGATCGACCGAGTGGGAAGGCGGTATCGACCTTGGGCTGTTCAATGACCGGGTCGGGCTCGGCTTCACCTACTTCACCAAGTCGTCCAAGGACGCGCTCATCGAGCGGCAGCTCGCGCCGTCCTTCGGGCTCACTTCCTCTCTGTTCGAGAACCTCGGGGAGATCCGAAACCGCGGCACGGAGATGTCGCTGCGGGCGCTCGCCCTCGACAAGAGAGACGCCAGGGTGAACGTGACCCTCCTGTGGACCACACTGAGCAACAAGGTCGTGGAGCTGGGTGAGGGCGTCGAGCCGATCACCTTCGGCGAGCAGCGCCACGAACAGGGCTTCCCGGGCGGCTCGTTCTGGTCGGAGCCGGTCACGTTCAGCGATGACAACGGCGACGGGCTTCTGTCGATCGACGAGGTAGAGGCCGGGGAGGACGACGTCTTCATCAACGAAGCCTTCCCGACCTGGACGGCCTCGTTGAACCTCGACGTCGAGCTGTTCCAGTTCCTGCGGGCCAGCACGTTGTTCGACGCGCGCGGCGGGAACAGCCAGTTCAACAACACGGAGCGCTTCCGGTGCGACCAGTCCTTCATTTCCGGGCGAGGTTGCGAGAAAGCCGCCGGGCAGTTCGCCACGCTCGAGGAGCAGGCGACCTGGGTCGGTGGCCGTTTCCACGGAGCGCGCACGCTGTTCATCGACGAGTCGCAGTTCCTCAAGTGGCGGGAAGTCTCCGTCACCCTCAGCGCCCCGCCGTCGCTGGCCAGCAAGCACGTGCTGCTGGAGCGAACGACCCTGACGTTCTCGGGCCGCAATCTGCAGACGTGGACCGGGTACGACGGCATCGACCCCGAGATCAACACTTCGGGTGGGTCCTCCAACTTTGGTCAGTCGGAGTTCTTCACTCAGCCACCTGTCCGGGTCTTCACGCTGAGACTGGACGTGAGGTTCTAGGAGCCTATGAGAAGCCCGTTTCCGGGCTCCCGACCTTATCGGGCCGGGAGTCCGGCGGGCGACGATCGATCGAGGCGTATCGACTTGGATATGAGGGCAAAGGGTTATGAAAATGTTAGGTAGCTTGAAGAAATCAGGCGGCCGCTGGCTGACGATGACGGGGGCTCTAGCGCTCCTGTTTACCGGGTGCGAGGGCACGCTGGAGGTCACCGAGCGCGAGTTCTTGACTCCGGCAGGTACGAGCGTCGACCTCTTGTTCGCCGGCGCCATTCGGGACTTCAATACGGCCTGGAACGGCGGGGGCTGCTGCGCAGACCGGGTGATATCCTTGAACGGTATCATCACGGACGAGACGTCCTCGGCGGGAACGTTCACGACGCGGACCGCCACGGACCAGCGCGACCAATTCTCGATGGTCCAGGGCAACACGGGGGACGCCCTATACCGCGATTTGCACCAAGCGCGCCGTGCGGCGATCCGTGCGTTCCGTGCGATGGCCGCTGACGGCGAAGGCTCGGGTTCGCGCCCCTCGAGGATGAAGATGTTCGAGGGGTACAGCTACGTGGCGCTGGGCGAGATGTTCTGCTCGGGGATCCCGTTCAGCACGGTCAGCGAGGAGGGCGAGCTCGAGACCGGGAGCCCGATCAGCACCTCGCAGGTCTTCGAGGCAGCCATACCGATCTTCGATGCGGCCATAGCGGCCGACGGCAGCAACGACGCCGCGAGGATCGGGAAGGCGCGCGCCCTGATGAACCTGGCCCGGTACTCGGAAGCGGCCGGTGTCGTCGGTGGCGTGGCGACCTCGTACCAGGCGTTCATCGAGCACAGCGAGAACTCCTCGGAACAGGAGAACACGTTCTTCAATCTGCAGTCGAACGGCCGCTACTCGGTCGCGGATATGGAGGGCGGGAACGGGCTGCCGTTCCGTTCCTCGGGAGACCCGAGGGTTCCTTGGGTCGAGGATCCGCTCGGGGGCTTCGACCAGTCGATCCGGCTGTTCCTGGCCGCGGCGTTCTCGCGGACTTCTCCGGTCGTCCTGGCCGACGGCGTAGAGGCGCGGTTGATCGAAGCCGAGGCCGACTTGGCCGGCGGAGGGTCCAACTGGCTGAATATCCTGAACACGCTCAGGGCGGACGTGGCCAACATCATGGCCTCGCGGGTTCCGGGCTACAGTTCGGTGGTGCCCGGCCCGAACAACCCGAACACGACGCTCGATCCGTTGACGGATCCGGGTGACGCCGCTTCACGTCTGGACATGCTCATGGACGAGCGGGGTTACTGGCTGTTCCTGACGGGGCACCGGCTGGGCGACTTCCGGCGGCTGGTGCGTGACTATGGCCGCAACCAGGCGGACGTGTTCCCGTCTGGTCCGTACTTCAAGGGCGGCGACTACGGGACGGATGTGAATCTGCCGCTCGAGTTCGACGAGACCAACAACCAGAACTACAGCGAAGATATTTGTCAGTTCGACGTCCCGTGATGTAGTAGGCGATCAGGGCTGAGGCGTGTTGCCCCGGCCCCGATTTCAACCCCGGAGAGGGGGCGCTTCGGCGCCCCCTTTTCCATTGGTGCTCGTGCACGACCAGCCGCGGCGACCGAACCGTCGCCGGATGGACGTGTATCACGTGTGACCGTACGCCGGATCAGGGCGTTATGGTCACTCGTCCGGACCGGACGAACGGAGAGTGGTGCGGGAGGGTACGTGTCCGCGAATTACATGAACTACACATATCGTGTCAGCATGAGTCCGTCATACTCACACCATTCGCGCTCCGCCCCAACCCGAGTGCCCATGAGTAAGTTCCGGACGGCACCTGAGCGGATTCTCGTCATCGGCTTGACGCTCGCCTTGATGCCTCTCGGCGTCGGTGCGCAGGAGCCAGCGACGCCCGAGCCTGCGGCGCTCGACACCGCGCAGCTGATCGGCCAGGTCGTCTCGGCCATCGATGGGAAACCGATCGGGGGAGCGGTGGTGTCGCTGCTGCGATCGCGGACGGGCGCGATCAGCGACAGCAGCGGCAACTTCAACATCCCGATGACGATCGCCGGTACGGACACGCTGGAAGTCCGGTACGTCGGCTACGAGAGCGGCACCGTCGAGCTCTATCTGGAGCCGAAGCGCGTGACCCGTGTCGTCCTCCTCCTCAGCCCCACGACGGTTCGGGTCGCCGACCTCAACGTGGAAATCGAGAGAAGCGACGTCCCCGCTCTGTACGCCGGCTTCAACCGGCGAAAGAACAAAGGCATCGGTCACTTCATCACGCCGGAGGAGATCGCGAGACGGCGCCCCCGCTATACCTCGGACATGTTGCGGAGCGTCCCGGGCCTCGCGGTGGGAGCGACCCGCGGCGGGCGAGCCCAGGTGACGGTGACGCGCGAGTTGATCCCATGCGAGCCGGTGGTCTTCATCGACGGTCTCTACGTGCCCAGCATGCCAGTCGATGACATCCTGGCCCCCGACCTGGGGGCGATCGAGGTGTACGTGGGCCCCTCCCAGGTTCCAGCCCAGTTCGCGAGCCTTGCACCGAGCTCCTGCGGGGCGATCCTCGTGTGGACCCGGCGCGGACGGGCACCCCGGCCCTGAGCACGACCACCTCTCGATCAGGATTCGATCCGAATCGGCGTTGACCGACGTGGACGTTTCGTATTAGGGTGTTCCGGAGCGCGATATCTGAATTTCCGGATCCCCAATCGGGGCCTATGCGTCTCACGAAAGAGAGCGAGTATGCCCTGCTCGGAATGGCTCACCTGGCGAGCCAGCCGTCAGGTTCTCTGATATCCCTGAGCCGGATCGCCGAGGTCGAACGTCTTCCGCGGACGTTCCTGTCCAAGATCTTCCGTAAGCTCGCCCGTCACCAACTGCTGATCTCCGGGCGAGGCCGCGGCCGCGGCTACGCGCTGGCGCGTAGCGCGGAGCAGATCGCGATTCGAGAGATCCTCGAGGCAGTCGAGGGTCCCTCGATGCTCCGACAGTGCCTGCTCTGGTCGGGCGAATGCTCGGATGAAGACCCCTGTCCACTCCACGACTGGCTCAAGGACGTGTGGCCCACGCTCGGAGCGATGCTCGAGGAGGTTACCCTGGCCGACTACGTGAGCGACTCGGGACATTTCAGAGCGCACACGGCCCAGCTCGAGGCCTCGTAACGCATCCTGGGCAAAAAAAGACGGGGCGCCCCACGCGGGGCGCCCCGTCGATCACTCGCCCGTCCGGCGCCCGTCTCTACGGGAAGAGAGTGGACAACGGAGCGAGCATCTCGTCTCCGAACAGGAGAAGGAGATCGACCCCCGCGAAGACGTTCCACACCGCCTGGTGCTCCGTTTCCGTCAACAGGGTGCCGTCGGGGCTCGAGAACGTGGGATCGAACGAATCTCCGCTGATCACCACGACCGTCTCGCCGTTGTAGCTCAGGGTCCCGTCGACAATGAAGCCGTCATCGAGCACGTCCATCACGGCCGTGGTCGATCCCTCCGACGCCGTGAGCGTGATCTGGACGAAGCCGGGGTCCTGTTCCGACGCATGCAGCTCCCCGTCCATGACGAGCGTGACGGACAGGTCCCTGCCCGGCATGTGGAAGTCGCGGGCGAAGTAGATGTCGGCGCTCTGGAAGCCGCTGGTGAACGTAATGTCGTCCTGCATCGAGTAATCGACGCGACCGCCGGCCAGCAGGAAGCCCGCGGAGGAGAACTCGCTGACGGCTCCATCTTCGGTGGTCACGGACGAGCCTTCGAGGTAGTAGTCGGCGAGCGTCTCATCGCCGCCGTTGGTCTTCTCCGCTCGCACGCGCAACCGGGGAGCCGCACCGGCCTCCTCCACGAGGTCCATGTACCCCAAGGGCTGCGGCGGAATCATTTTGGGTCTGCGCGTGAGGTCGTCCAGCTCGTAGAGAATGAACCGCACGCCGTCCACCGGAGCGTCGGTGCGCCCTTCATCGATCTCCCAGCCGCCAATCGTCTGGAGAACGAAGGTCTTGCCGTGGTGCGTGGCCGGTAGGATCGCCGCCGGCGCGGCCTGGGCCTGCGAATAGTGCACGCCGGCAACCTCGGCTGTGCCACGGGCGAGGAGCCCCTCGAGCGAGAGAGCCACTCCGTCTCGGTCGGCGCGCCGGGGTAGAACCTGGAACTCACCCTCGGGACCGAGGCGTGGCACCACGGCGGCGCCAGCCAGAATGCTCTCCCTGAGCGCGGAGCTCACGAGCGGAATGTACGCGGAGGCCACGCTCCGGCCTTCAACGGTCCCCATGTCGGTCACCACGTCGGCAACCGCGCTGGCACTGAACTCATCTCCGAGCCCCGTGATGCTGTCGCTGCAGCTGGCTGATACCAGCACGAGTAACGACACCAGGAGAGGCATTCCCCGTCGGGCTTCCTCGGGCCTCACGGCTCACATCCTCCTGCAGAATGAAGCGGTTACGACGCCGTTCCCGGGGGAATTCGAGCAACCTTCGTGCAACAATGCCGCGGGACCCTAACGTGCTTCATGAAAAGGGGTTAGACGTCATCGGCTCTCGGCCGGCCGGCGCTCGCGGCGTTCCCGAACCGTGATCCGCCCGGTGGCGTGCAAAATGCCGACGCACGGAACGGCCCCTCGCCTCGTAAATCCGGTCCCTCGACGATCGCGGCCCAGCCCGCCGGTGCGGCCGCCTTGAGGGGCTTTGCCCCACACGCCCGGTCTGGGCATTCCCCACCCGCGATACTACGATCTCCCCACTGACGTGCTGCCCGATCGCCTCTACAATGTTGGGGTAGTACACGAGTGGTGGGAGGGATGCAGGCGTACATGGGTCAGGGCGATGTCCACCGGTGGGTGACGTCGACCGGTGGCCCGGTGGACTGGAGACTACAGTGGCCAAGACGTCGGCCCCGCCAGATAGCATTCGGGTTCTGCTGGTTGACGATCACGCCGTGCTGCGCGCCGGACTCAACGCTCTCCTCAATGCCGAGCCGGACATCTCGGTGATCGGCGAAGCGGCGACGGGCGAGGAAGGGGTGGACGCGGCCCTGTCGCTCCACCCCGACGTCGTGATCATGGACATCTCCATGCCGGGGCTGGGAGGGTTGGAGGCGACGCGCAGAATCGCTGCGCTG
This sequence comes from Gemmatimonadota bacterium, assembly GCA_039588275.1. Lineage (GTDB taxonomy): Bacteria > Gemmatimonadota > Gemmatimonadetes > Palauibacterales > Palauibacteraceae > JBDHAC01. The sequence goes on along the minus strand of JBDHAC010000031.1, from coordinate 8,679 downwards.
GAGCTCGACGTGCGAGTCCTCGTGCTCACCATGCACGCCGAGGAGGAGTACCTGTTCCCGGTGCTCGAGGCGGGAGGAAACGGGTACGTGACCAAGGCGAGCGCCGATAGCGAGCTCGTTCAGGCCATCCGCACGGTGTCACGGGGGGAGGTGTTCCTGTATCCGCGGGCCACGAAGCTTCTCCTTCAGCGGTATCAGAGTCAGGAGGCGGAGGAGGACGATCACCCGCTGCACCAGCTCAGCGCGCGGGAGCGCGAGGTCTTGGGTCTGACCGCCGAGGGGTTCAGCTCGACCGAGATCGGCAAGAAGCTCTTCATATCCCCCAAGACCGTAGATACCTACCGATCCCGCATCATGAGCAAGCTCGGCCTGGCGCATCGTTCCGAGCTGGTTCGCTTCGCACTTCGGACCGGGTTGTTGCGCGGCGAGTAGAGCCGCGCTAGAGCTCCGCCTGCCGGCTACCGAATGGCTGCTCCCGCCGCCGATCGCGGACCATCGCAAGGCTCGGCCGCTTCGGCTCTGATCTCTCGGCTGCTGCGCCTTCCTCTCTTCTACAAGATCCTGATCGCCAACGGAGTCTTGTTCGTGCTCGGCGCCGGGGTCGGGATCGCGCTCGCCGTGCACATGGCGGCCGCTGGCCTGGGCTCGATCGGGGTCGTCGTCCTATTCGCGGTGACGGGTGTCGCCCTCAGCCTGGTCGTAAACGCGGTCATCCTCCGCCTCGCGCTTCGACCGCTCGAACTGCAGGAGGAGACCGCGTTACGCGTGCGCGAGGGCGACTGGACGGCACGGGTCCCGGACTCCGCGCTCGCCGACCGGGACCTGAACCGTCTGACGCAGCTCTTCAACGACATGCTGGACGACGTCTCCGTCTATCGCGGACGCCTGCGCGATGTCGCGGCGAGGGCTCTCCGTGCCGAAGAAGACGAGCGCAAGCGGATCTCCCGGGAGCTGCACGACGACACGGCCCAGGTGCTCACGGCGCTCCTCATTCGGCTGCGTCTCGCGGAACGGACGGACAGCCTCTCGCGACTGCGGGGGATGCTCGCCGAGATGCGGGACGACCTGACCGATGCGGTCGATGGGGTGCGTCGCCTGGCGGCCGGGCTCCGTCCGCCTGCCCTGGACGAGCTGGGACTCGCCGCGGCGATCGAGAAATACGCCGAGGACGCCTGTCGATCGCATGACGTCGACCTCGACGTGGATCTGGCAGCCCTGCGTCAACGCTTCTCACCCGACGTCGAGCTCGCACTGTATCGCATAGCGCAGGAAGCGCTCAGCAACGCGGCGCGGCACTCCGGCGCGACGCGCGTCTCCGTACACGCCGCGTCTGGCGGAGGGGAGCTCACGCTCGTGGTCGACGACGACGGATGCGGCTTCGACGTCGCCGCGAAGTCCGAGGAAGCAAGAGGGCTGGGAATCACCGGGATGATGGAACGCGCATCGTACATGGGCGCCACGGTGATGATAGAGAGCACGATCGGCGAGGGCACCCGAGTGCGCGCGATCATCCCTGTGGCGCCGGGCGCGACCTAGCGGCCTAGACCCCGTCGTTCCTCGCCGTTTCCAGCAGTGCCTCGAGGGCGCGATAGGCCCGCACCATTCGCGCGGGCAGGTCCTCGTCGCCGGCGGTACCAGCGTCGGTATGCGTCTCGACGAGGGCCTGGACCGCGCGGCAACGTGTGCTGACGGTGAGCATGGCGCGGCCCGAGCGCGTCTCCCCCTCGCCCAGCTCCGGGTCGGTCGCCTGCGTGGGGTTCGCGTGCTGGACCGCGCTCGCGAAATGGTCCGAGGCCTCGCCCGCCGCTCCCTCCTTCCACGCCAGGTAGCTGCTCAGGAAGTGGGCCTCCGCGTTGGTCGCGTTCATCCCGAGCACGTCCTCGAGATACTCCCGAGCTCCCGCCCGGTCACCGCCGATCAGCGCCGTTCTCGCCAACCACAGCAACGGACCGGTCTCCTCCTGGTTGAGCTCCCGGGCACGGAGAAACCGAGCTTCGGCCTCCGCCAGATCGTGCGTGCCCCGCTCGAAACACGCGTGCAGGCGCCCCAGTTGGATATGGCCACGCGGGCTCGCCGGGCTCACCCGGACGAGGCGCTCCCAGTCGCGACGTGCTCCCTCGAAGTCACCGAACTCGAACAGCAGGTTGCCGCGGTAATACAGCGCATCCCAGTGGTCGGGGCGGATCTCGAGAGCACGGGTGTACGCCGTTTCAGCCTCACGTAGATGGCCCTGGATCCGGAGCCGGGTGGCTTCCCGGAACAGCTCCCAGAAGCGCAGCACGGCGGCGCGCTCCTCCTCCGTGCCGCCGGTGCGGCCAGAACCGGGTGTGGCCGCTCCCTGTGCCGGACGCACACCCAGCGCCTCCGATCGGTCGGCGAGGCTTCGCTGGATGACGGCTGCCTCGCCCTCGACGACGCGGACGACACGATTGGCCGGTATGCCCTGCAGGACCTGTCGTTCGCCACCCGGCCATCGAATCTCGATGGAGTCGACCTGTGCCACCACCCCGAGGCCGAAGTGCATGAAGGGGCTGTTTTGGGATAGGTACGAGCTCTGCGCTCCCACCTCGCGGGTCTGCACGGCGCCCTCGGCGTGGAGCTTCAGCTTCGCGCCAATCGCCGACCGGTTCGTTCGCCTCCCTTCGAGCCGTACTTCGAGCCACCCGTTCCCCTCCTGGCCATCGTTGCGCAACAGGAACCCGGGTCCCCCGTTGTTCACGATGAACACATCGACGTCACCGTCCGCGTCGTAGTCCGCGAATGCCGCCCCGCGACCGACGTACTCTCGCTGGAAGTACTCCCCGCTGATCGAAGACACGTCGTAGAAGCCGTCTTCTCGACTCCGGTGCCAGAACACCTGGTCGGGCATCGGCTCCAGGAGCTCGGGCTGCTCGCTCATCTGGAGCGTGCTTCCGTTCACCACGAGCAGATCCAGCCATCCGTCGTTGTCGAAGTCGATGAAGGACGTACCCCAACCGATGTAGTCGAGCGCGATCTGCCCGAGGCCGTACCGCTCCGCTTCATCCATGAAGCGGAGCGGGTCGACCGGCGGCGGGTCTGCGGCCATGAGCCGGGTGTGCAGGCTGTTGTAGAGGGCGTTCTCCTGGGCGATCCAATGCGTGACGAAGAGGTCCGTGTCCCCGTCACCGTCCCAGTCTCCAATGGCGAGGCCCATGGCGCCTCGATAGTCCGCGACAAGCGCGCCGAGGCTGACGTTCTGGAATGTGCCGTCTCCGAGGTTCCGGTAGAGCGCGTTGTCCGATACGTCATTGGCAACGTAGAGATCGGGCCAGCCGTCGTCGTCGAAGTCCGCCCACGCCACGGTCAGGCTGCGTCCGTCTCGTCCCGAAACGCCGGCCTCCTCCGCGACCTCGACGAAGGTCCCGTCACCGTTGTTGTGGAACAGCAGGTTGCGTTCGGGATGAAAGGACGAGGGGTTGAGGCTCGCCGGGACCTCCACGTCGTACTGGAGCGCTTGAGCTCCTGCCCCGGGCGAGTACCTGACGTAGCCCCCCACGTACAGGTCCAGGGAGCCATCGAGGTCGTAATCGCTCCACGCGGCGCCCGACCAGTATCCGACCAGCCCGGCCATGCCCGCTGCCTCGGTCCGATCCTCGAAGGTCCCGTCGCCGTTGTTGCGGTACAGCGCGTTCTCACCGTACGCGGACACGAATAGATCGGCCCAGCCGTCGTTGTCGTAGTCGCCCCACGCCGCGGCCATGCCGAATCCACGGAAGTCGACGCCCGCGTCCGCCGCCACTTCCGTGAACGTCCCGTCGCCTTCGTTGTGGTACAGAGCAGCTCGAGCGGGTGATGCCGCCAGTTCCTCGGGAGAGCGGGTGAGGGGGCCCGGCTCGTTCACGACATACAGATCGAGCCAGCCGTCGTTGTCGTAGTCGCCCCACGCAGCCCCGGATCCCATGTCCTCGGGGAGCTGCGAGCTTCTGACCCCGGCGAAATGCTGGAAGTCGATCCCGGCGTCTGCGGTCACGTCGGCGAAGAGCAGGCGGGGTGCGTCTTCCGGCACGTGGCGCGCGAGCTCGGAGGTGAGGCCCTCGACCGCCTCTCCAGGTCGGTGCTGGTCGTCGTCGGAGGCGTTCACCCACAGGAGGAGCGCGGCGACGACGATGAAAAGCCCCCCCAGTCCCGCCGTGATGGCGAGGTAGCGCCTGCGTCTCGGTAGCCGCCCCATAGCCCGCCGCGGCCCGCTACTCTCCGCCGGAGGGCGCCATCTCCGTCGCCGTTGCCGCCTCGATTCCGGTAATGCCGAGGACCATCACGTGCTGCACGTCCAGGTCATCCCGCCACACCCCGTACACGCGGTCCTCCACGAACCGAATCGGCTGGAACCGGGGGGGCATCGAGACGGATCCGAGGAATCGACCCTCGGGATCGAACACCTCCCAGTCGGCCGAGCCGAGGTTGAGGAGCGGGTTGAATCCCTCCTGCTCCTCGGGGCTCATTTGACTCGGAGAGACGACGTCCTGCACCCACATGCTGCCTTCGGGACCGGCGAGGAATCGGAAGAAGGCGGGGAAGAGCTCCGCGAAGCTGATGTTGGACTTGAGCGTCTCCAGCGCCTGCGGCGGAACACCGGAGTCGCGCCAGATACGCTCGAGGGCGTCGACGAAGATCTCCTGATCCCTCTCGGTAACTGCCTCCCGCTCGAACGGCTTGAGGATCACGCGGCGCAACGCCCCCGACTCATCGTACTGCTCGATGCGGTATTGATCGTTTACGGCGAACAGCAGCCCGCTGTCGCCAAGCAGCGCCCAGGTGGGCTCGGGCACGAAGAAGTGGAATTGGGGCAAGCCGCCGGAGAAGTCCACCGTTTCCCCGGACGGCATCTGGAACAGGGTGTCGATGGGTGAGCCATCTGGAGCCCGCGTGATGATGGCATCCATGGGGTTCTCCAGAGCTTCCTGTCCCGGGAACGTGAGCGGACGAACCTGGGTCACGATCGTGCCCGACGGCGTATCGGCCCAGTTCGCGGGCAGTCCATCCTGGATACTGAGCGGGTAGCTGCCGAGGCTGCTTCCATCGGGCGCGAAGCGGTTCACGCGCTGATTCTGCAGATCGGGGACGTACAGCGTGTCGCCCACCCCGACGAGCACCGGTCCGGCACCGATCGCGAACTCGCCGGGCCCGGATCCGGCGGCTCCCAACGTGGCCAGATGCGCGCCGTCGGCGCCGAACACCTTCAGATGTTGGCCCTGCTGGTCCATTACGAACATGCGTCCGTCCGAGGTGACGCCGATGCCCGCGATCAGACCGAACTGGTATTCTGGGTCACCATCCATGCTACCGATGCGTAGCAGCTCCACGATGCCCCAACGATCGCCGTCTGACCAGATTCCCTCCGCGCCGTTCGAGACGATCGTCACGCCGGCGCTGTCGGTCATCGTCCCCGTCCACGCGCTCGTGTCCGAGTCGCCGCCACACCCGGCAACGCAAACGGCGACGAGCGCAGCCATCGGCGTCGTCAAGCGCCACGCCGTCGCTCCTACACTTTGCATCTCCCCTCCTCGGAAACCCGTGTGCCACGGTCTGCTCCTCGAGCGTGCCCGCCACACCCGGGTCAGATGTACGCTATTGCGTTGCCGTCTCGGCCCCACCTGTCGTCGCCGCCGTCTGCACGCTGACCGGGATCGTCGCCTCGGTCTCGGAGAGCACGGTGACGGGGGCGGTGAGACCCGAATCCTCGCCAAACAGGAAGTTGAGCAAGTACTGATCGAACTTCCTGTACATGAGCTTCGCCGATACGTGCAGCTCGGTCACCTGGCCGGGGACCGACAGCTCGAAGCCCTCCTGGCGGTCCGCTCCGGGCTCGCGCCCCGGTTCCGGGCCCGACTCCCCCCCGACCTCCGCCCCGGAAGGTAGCATGGTGGCGGGGCACGAGAACGCGAACTCGGCGTTGTCCGAGAAGCCCGGGAACAGCGCGCGGCGGTACCGGACGCCCACCATCTCCCACAGGTTGTGCCGGTCGATGAGATTGCCGTACTGGTCCACCGGCTCGGCCTTGAAGATGAACGAGCCCGGCGCGATGAAGTGGCCTTCGTCACGCTGCCCGCTGGTGAACACCACGTTCCCGTTCTGATCCGTTACCTCGATCTCGACCCAGGCCTGGATGATGTCCAGCGGCCCGGTGGGGAAGTCGTGCCCGACCTTGTTGTTCGTGATCGCCACCCTGATATCGACCTGCTCGCCGGGAACTACTTGCTCCGGCGTGATCAGCTCGATCGGAACGGCGGGCCCTTCTCGCCACTTGTCGGCGATCTCGGGCACATCGAGCTCGCCGCGCATCCACTTCTTCGTGAGCTCCACGTGCTCCTCCGCTCCCTCGAGCTCGAGCGCGAGCGGCATGAACTGGTTCGCGGCCAGGAAGCGGTGGCTGCGGTGCTTCCCGTCGTCCGTGGTGCGGTTGTAGTCGAGATCGTCCCCGCGCCCGGGGTCGAGGGATTCGATCAACGGCATGTGGCACTCGCGGCACTCGATCGTCTTGGTCGGGTCACCTTCCGTATACCAGCGGCTCTTGCGCCAGTTGTCGTACTGGTTCTGGAGCTGGACCCAGCCGACCTGGTTGATCTCCTCGTCGATGAACTGCTTGTGGCAGGCCGCGCAGAACTCGGGGCTCTTGAACAGCCTGTGCTGCAGGGTCTCGACGTGCTTGCGGGGATAGGCACGGATCAGGAAGTCACTGACCCACTTGGCGGTCTCTCCGTCGGCCAGCTCGAACATGTATCGATCCGGTTGGGTCAGGACGTAGTTCGCGTTCCCCTGTACATCGGTTTCCTTGATCGCGTGGCAGACGATGCAGGAGACACCCTCCTGATAACCGGTCAGGTTGGTGAGGTCCTCGGTGAACACGTTCTTCGCCCCCGAGAACAAGGAGATCGGGTCATGGCACCCGCCACAGTAACGAGTGGTTTCGGGTCCATTCTGCTCGGCCATTACCGACTGGACCTTCTGGAACGCCGGATCCATGGCCGACCAACGGTGCGAGCTCACCGCCCACTCCTTCGCGATCTCCTCGTGACAGCCCGCGCTTCCGCACGCCTCGGAGCCCCCCAGCGTATGAGCGTCGAACGCGCCACCGGTGCTGGTCGTGGCCAGGCTCGGCGCGAACGGCCGATCCTCCCCGTACAGGTAGCTGTAGTCCTCGGGGAGCTCGTTCTGCACGGCGGTGGGCTCGTACCACCAGGCACCCGCCACGACCACCAGCATCAAAACCACCACCACCCCGAGCGTCTGGAGCCCGTACCCGCGTTGGGCGGCCACGAGGGGCTGGGCCTTTCCGTTCGCGCGGGCGGCTCGGCGCGCGCGCACGAGTAGCACCAGGATGTGCGGAATCACGGATGCCACCACGCCGAACGTGGCGACGATATGGACGAGATCCCACGCATAGCTGATCCGGGTTGCGAACAACGCCTGGTACGACAGCACCAGCCCGGACACGATCGCGACGAGCGTGACCGCCAGCGCGAAGTACCCGGTGAGCACGACGTGGGACATCTGCCAGCGGGAGTACGCGCGCCAGTGGCGGAATTGATACCAGCAGAACGGTATGAGGAAGACGAGCCCCACGATCGTGTGGAGGATGACCATGACCTGGTTCGACACGCTGAACGGAAGAAGATAGATCGACAGCCCGGTCAGCGTTTCGAAGAAGAGCAGCCCTCCCACCAGGATCGCCATGCGGCTACGCCACTCGGTGGTTCTTGACAGAACCTCGGTCTCGGTGGACTCAAACTCGGTTTCGGTGCTCATCGGTCTCTCTCTATGTGCAAGCGGTCGAGACCTTCGTTGATCTCATCCAGCGGTACGGATCCCGAGACCACGGGGTCCAGCTGAAGCTGACCGGCCTCCACCAGCCCCAAGATCTCGGGGTACTCGCCGCCGCCGCACCCCAGACTTCCCATGATTTCCATCTCAAAATACATGAGCTTGGCCGCCGAGATAGAGACGGCTTCGTGGGAGTAGCCGAGCACGCACAGCCGTCCACCCTTCCGCACGAGCGAGAACGCGAGCTGGATCGTGGCGGGCGTCCCGACCGCCTCGAAGGCCACGTCCACGCCACCCCCGGTGCGGGCCCTTATGTCCTTGTCGAGACGCTCGATACCTCCGGGATTGATCGCCTCGCTGGCGCCCAGGTGCCGGGCCAGCTCGAGGCGTTCGTCGCTGAGGTCGATCGCGATGACCTGCCCACCCGCGACGCTCGCGCACTGGACCAGATTGAGTCCCACGCCACCGCACCCGACCACGGCTACCTTGTCTCCCATCTGCACGCGCCCTCGGTTCTTCACTGCGTGGTAGGGAGTCGAGATCGCGTCGGCGATCACGCACGCCTGATCGAGGGCCAGCGAGTCGGGCACCGGGACCAGCTCCGCAGCGGGAACCGTCACGAACTCCGCGTAGGCGCCATCTATGTTGTTGCCCAACATGACCAGGTCTTCGCAGATGTTCTCGCGCCCGTCGCGGCAAAACCGGCAGCGCCCGCACGAAAGAACCGCGGGGATCAACGCGCGATCCCCGACGGATCGATCCGTCACATCGTCGGAAAGTGCTTCGATCGTGCCCGCCGCCTCGTGGCCCAGGATGATGGGCGGTGGCTTGAACGTCTTGACGCCGTGATCCACGTAGTGGAGGTCGGTGTGGCAGAGCCCGCACCCTGCCACGCGG
>JBDHAC010000030.1:0-37637 GCA_039588275.1 Gemmatimonadota bacterium | reverse complement strand
CCCACTCTCGATGTGGCGCGCGACTTCCTTCAGAACCGACTGGACCCGGCCCTGGACATCTTCGCCGACTCGCTGCGGGCGAAGCGCCCGTATCTTCATCGGATCGTGCGTTGGGTGGCGCGGAGGAAGCTGAGGGAGCTCGAAGACCTCGAGGCTATGGTCGACGGTACAGAGTTCCGGCGCCTGAAGCGCTACAAGATATTCCTGTTTCGCGTGCCGCCCGGCGAGCATGCCTGAGAGGCGAGATGTTACAGCTCATCTGCACCCGCACCTGAGGGACGTGTCGCAAGGCGGTCGCCTTGCTCCAGGAGCACGGAATCCCGTTCGAATACCGCGAGTACCGACGCGAACCGTTGAGCGCGGAGGAGATCCGCGAGGTGCTGGGGATGCTCGGTGCGGAGGCTCGTGACATGCTCCGACGTCGCGACAAGGCGTTCAAGGAGCTCGGACTGACGGGCGAGGAGGGCGATGACCGCCTCATCGCCATCATGGCCGACCACCCGACGCTGCTCCAGCGCCCGATCGGCGTCTTCGAAGGCCGCGCCGCGGTCGGACGGCCGATCGAAAAGCTGCTCGAGCTGATCGCCGGCTAGCGTGGAGCCTGGAGTGCGGCAGGACCCTGACCTCGAGTGGCTCGGGCGGCTCCCGAAGGTAGAGCTACACCTGCATCTGGAGGGCGCGATCCCGCCACCGGCCCTCTGGACCCTGATCGAGAAGTACGGCGGGGATCCGGATGTGCCTTCGCTGGAAGCGCTGGAGCGACGTTTCAGGTACCGGGACTTCGCGCATTTCATCGAAACGTGGCTCTGGAAGCAGTCCTTCCTGCGCGAGTACGAGGACTTCACCTTTCTGGCCGAAGCCGCAGCACGCGATCTCGCCGGACAGAACATCCGATACGTCGAGGCGTTCATCTCGCCGGCGGATGTCACGCAGCACGGACTCGACGCCCAACCCATGATTCAGGCGACTCGCGCCGGTCTGGATCGCGTCGAGGAAATCCGGATGTCATTGGTCCCCGACCTCGTACGAAACAAAGGGCCGGAGGAGGGGGCCGAGACGCTCGAGCGCGTGGCGGAGTGCCGGGACCTGGGTGTCGTGGGGATCGGAATCGGGGGCTCCGAGCACGAGTTCCCGCCCGAGCCGTACGAGCCCGTGTACCGGCGGGCGCGTGAGCTGGGATTACGAACGAGCGCACATGCGGGTGAGGCGGCCGGCCCCGAGAGCGTGTGGGGGGCGATTCACGCCCTGCGGGTGGACCGGATCGGCCACGGGACGCGAGCAGTGGAAGACCCGGCGCTCGTCGACCATCTGGCGGAGCACCGAATCCCGTTGGAGCTGTGCCCGATCTCGAACGTTCGTACCGGAGTGATACCTTCTCTCCGTGACCACCCGGCACGCACCTACTTCGAGCGCGGAGTTCCGCTCAGCGTGAACACGGATGATCCGAAGATGTTCGGCAACACGCTGGTCGACGAGTTCGCGGCGCTGATGTCCGAGCTCGAGTTCACGCGCGCTGATGTATGCCGCCTCGTGTTCGAGGCGATCGACGCTTGCTGGCTCGACGAGGCGGACAAAGTCGCGTTGCGGCGGAGGATCGACGCCGATCCGGCCTGGGTCGCCGACTGAGGACGAAGCGCTCCGCTGCGGTGTGAACCCGGCTCACCGAAACCAGGGCCGGACAGCCCTGAGACCCACGGCCCGCCCGTCCAGCTTCCATGCAGGGTCGATCTCGATGCCCAAGTGCGTGAGCGCCGTGACCGCGACGTCGACGATCTCGGGAGTGCCGGGCAGCGTGCCCCTCGCGGAAGACGGGCCGCTGGCGAGATAAAGGATGGTGCGCTCGACCTCGGAGTCGCCTCCGTGGCCGCCATCCGGAAGCCGGCCGTGATCCGTGCTCATGAGGACGAGCCAGTCTTCTTCCTTGTAGGTGGGTCTGGCGCGGATCGCACCCAGCAAGAGACCCACGTGGTGATCGGCCAGGGCGATCGCCGCGCGGTACTCTTCTCCGATGGACCTCGTCTGGTGACTGGTCTCATCGGGGTTGCCGAGATAGACGAACATGGCGTCCGGGTCCCCCGCTCGGAGGTGCTCGACGGCAAGCGCCACCGATCGCTCGTCCGCTTCCGCCCAACCCAGCTCGTACCCGTTGAATACTATCTTGACGTCCGGCTCGTCGCCGATCAGAGGGCCGCCCGCGTTGTCCGCTACCAGGGGTAGCCAGTCCGCGACGGCGAAGGTGCCCAGCTCGGGCCGAACCCGCTCGATCCTGGTGAGGAAGTCGGGGAACTCATCGTATCGGTTTTCCCTGAAGTTGTTGCTCGTTACCCCGTGCTGTTCGGGCCATACGCCGATGAGCATGCTGGACCACGCCGGTCCGCTGACCGTGGGGGACGCTGTGCGCGCCCGGTCGCTGTACGCACCATTGGCGATCAGCGAATCGATGTTCGGCGAGACTACCTCGGCTAACACGTCGGGACGCACACCGTCGATTCCGATCAGGATGACCTTCTTTCTCGGGCCGGCCGCTTCGTCGTCGCTCGGGGGTTGCCGGGATTGCGCCGCCACTACCTGGGGCGCGAGCCCCAGCACGCACGCCACCGCCATGACCCCGAGAATCGAGCGGACTACTCGCTGGAGCGGGCGCTCCGCGGCCGCCATCGGCTCACGCGACACGGGTTGGCTCACGTATGTCCTCCGTTTGCGCCCGTAGGCTCGGATGTCTCACCTTCTGTCGGTCAAAAAATCGGCCCACGAACCGGGCTCGACGTTCAGGCATAACCCGGAGTGCGATCATGCGCGCGTTTCACAGTAACCGTCTCCCGGTCCTGCTCGCAGCCTTGGCGCTCGCCGCCTGCGGAGGTGGAGCGTCGAACGGGACATCCGACAGCGGCGACCAGGCCGCCGAGAGCGAATTGGAGACACGGGCGAGGGAGATCCACGAGCGCGTGATCTCCATCGATACACACGACGACATCCCGCCCAACTTCGCCACGCCCGAGCTCGATCCACTGAACGCGGATCGCCAGGTGAACCTGGAGAAAATGCGTGCAGGCGGACTGGACGTGGGCTTCTTCATCGTCTACGTCGGGCAGACCGAACGGACGTCGGAGAATTACGAGCGGGCGAAGTCCGACGCGATGACGAAATTCGAGGCGATCCACCGGATGACCGACGACATGTACCCGGAGCTGATCGAGCTTGCCTACACCGCGGACGACGTCGAGCGCATCCATGGCGAAGGAAGACTGGTCGCGGCGATCGGGATCGAGAACGGGTACGTGATCGGCAAGGACCTGTCACTCCTCGAAACGTATCACGAGCTCGGCGCGCGCTACATCACCCTCGCGCACGGGGGACACAACGACATCGCAGATTCGTCCTCGCCGCGAGAGAACCTCGGAGATGAGGAGGAGGAGCACGGCGGTGTGAGCGAGTTCGGCGAGGAGGTGATCGCCGAGATGAACCGCCTCGGGATCATGGTCGACGTGTCACACATCTCGAAGCAAGCGAGTCTCGACGCGATGCGTTTGTCGCGCGCCCCCGTGATTGCCTCTCATTCGAGCACGCGTGCCCTCGCCGACCACCCGCGCAACATGGATGACGACCAGCTACGGGCGCTGGCGGAGAACGGGGGCGTGATCCAGATGGTCGCGTTGGGCTCCTTCGTGCAGGTCCCTCCGCCCGAGCGCGGGGAGGCGATCCAGGCGCTCCGCGAACGAATCGGGATCGAACGCATGTCACAGGCGACGGACGAGCAGATCGAGGCCTTTCGCATGGGGATGGCCGAGGTGGAAGAGCGCCACCCGGGTCCCACCGTGGCGGACTTCGTGGATCACATCGACCATGCGGTGGAGCTGCTCGGTATCGATCACGTGGGGATCAGCTCGGACTTCGACGGCGGCGGTGGCGTCCGGGGCTGGAACGATGCCTCGGAGACCTTCAACGTCACCCTGGAGCTCGTGCGACGCGGCTACGACGAGGACGAGATTCGGCAGCTTTGGGGCGGGAACACATTGCGCGTATGGCGCGAAGTGGAGCGAGTGGCGGCCGAGATGCAGGAGGACTAGCGATATCAGAGGTGTAACGTGTCCTTGAATCACGGTCTGGCGCTCTCGGCGCCGCGGTCGACTCTTCTCGGCATTTGCGGTCTGGCTCTGACCTTCCCGCCGGCTGCCGCGGGTCAGGAGCCCGCCGCGGGTCAGGAGCCCGCCGCGGGTCAGGAGCCCGCTGCGGCTCAGGAGTCCACTGCGGCTCAGGATCCCGCGCTGGCGCAGGTCGCGCACCTCAAGGAACCTCGCATATCGGAGCGCCCCGACGAGTGGATGCTGGTGGTGACCGCCGAAGGAGATCCGAACACCATCGGCGCGGCCGCGTTCGGGCTGGTGTTCCAGCTGTACTTCTCGATTCCCGAGACGCCGAAAGGACCCGGGTTTCAATTCCCCCGCGCGCGCTGGCCCGAGTCGCTCGAGGGACCCAAGACCGATTGGGTCGGTCGCTATGCTTTGCCCGTGCCACGGACCGTTACGCAGCTCCCGCGACACCAGGCGCGCGAGGGCCTCGTCGCGTCGCTCGAAGAGTGGAAGTACGGCGAGATCGCCGAGATCCTGCACGTCGGCCCGTACACGGAAGAGGCGCCGACCATCGAACGGCTGCTGGACTTCGTGCGAGCCGCGGGCTACGTGCCCGAACGCGGCCACGAAGAAGAGTACGTCCGCGGGCCGACGATGACCGGACCGGGCGACCCGGAGCGCTACTTGACGATCATTCGTTACCGAGTGAAGAAACCCTGATGGCGACCCTCTCCGAGGTGCGTCACGCGATAGCGGTGGTCACCGGCGCGAACTCCGGGATCGGCCGATCGGCGAGCGAGTTGCTCGCGGCATCGGGCGCGAGCGTCGTCATGGTGTGCCGCGACCGAGCGCGCGGCGAAGCGGCGCTGGCCGCGGTGCAGCGGCTGTCGAGCCCGGACCGGGTGCAGCTGGAGATCGCGGACATGTCCTCTGCGGAATCGGTCCAGGCGCTTGCAGGCCGCCTGGCCGATCGACTCGACCGCATCGACGCCCTTGTCAACAACGCCGGCGTGTACCGCGCGCGCCGCGAGCGGACGCGAGACGGTCTCGAGGTCACCATGGCCACCAATCACGTGGGCCACTTCCGGCTGACCCAGCAGGTGTTGGATCTGCTCAGGGCGGGCGAGGGCCGGATCGTGAACGTCAGCTCCGACGGGCACCGGCGTGGAGACCTGCGCCGAGCACCGCTCGAGCGGATCCTCAAGGGAGACATTCGCTACCGCTCCTTTCAGGCCTACTGTGACTCGAAGCTCGCCAACGTGCTGTTCACCCACGAGCTGACCCGCAGGTACGGGAATGACGGGATCACCAGCAACGCGCTTCACCCCGGCACGCTCTCCACTCGGATCTGGAACCAGAACCACAACCCCGCCAGCCTGCTCATGCGGGTGTTCAAGCCCTTCATGGCTAAGCCGGGTGTCGGTGGATACGCAGTCTTCCGGCTCGCGGCCGACCCGGATCTGGCGGACGTGACCGGACGTTACTTCAACGTCGAAGAAGAAACGCGCGCAGCACGGCAGGCGTATGATGAGGAGCTCGCCCGCGAGCTATGGGAGCTGAGCACGAGCTTCATGGGGCGAGCGGCGTGAGACGCCTCCGCGGCGCCGAGGGCTCGGCGAGGAGAGGGCCCGCCTCCTCTTGCCATTGTGGCTTGGCCGAGCTAGCCGTGAAGCGAGCAAGGCACCGCGCCTGGCGCGCGATGGATTCCTGCAGCGTGGTCGAAGTTCGATTGGAGCGATACAGATGCTGAGTACCGATACGATCTACAGCGTGCACCCGTCCGTGGCGTACACGCGTAGGATCCTGGACAACCTGCCCGACAAGACGGGGCGCTCGCTCGAGGAGTGGATTCGGCTGATCGAGGAATCCGGCCCCGAGGGGGAAAAGGAACGTCGTGAGTGGCTCAAGTCCGAACACGGGATCGGAGGCACGACGGCCTGGCTGATCGCCGAGCTATCCATGGGCAAGGGCGCCGAGAGCACCGATCCGAACGCGTACCTGGAGGCGGCGACCGAGTATGTGGAAGCGATGTACGCGGGCCCGAAGGTGGAGCTGCGCCCGATTCACGATCGGTTGGTCGAGCTGGGACGCGCGTTGGGGGAAGACGTGAAGGTCTGTCCGTGCAAGACGATCATCCCGCTCTACCGGAAACGGGTCTTCGCCGAGATCAAGCCGACCACGCAAACGCGCATAGACCTCGGTCTCGCGCTCAAGCTGTACGATGGCGAGCTTCCCGATCGTTTGCTCCCCACCGGGGGACTCGAGAAGAGGGATCGGATCACGCACCGGATCCCCATAGGCTCGGTGGAGGAGATCGACGACGAAGTGGAGGCTTGGCTACGGGTCGCGTACGAGTTGGACGACTGACTCGGTCGAATCCCCGCCGAACTCCCACTCATCGCGTGAGGCAGGGCGCCCCGCGCGCTGTGCTCGCGGTGCTCGCGATCGGCGCCGCCGCGTGCGCTGACACCGCCTCGCGATTCGAGGTTCTCACCACCATCGAGATCGCCACCGCACCTAGCGGGATCCGGTTCAGCGACGACGGTGACACCGCGTTCGTGGCGCTCCCCCGAGCGGGCGCGATAGCCGTCGTGGATCTGGATCGAGCCGAGGTCGTGGACCGTTGGGAGACCGGAGGGACGCCGATCGATCTCCTGCCCACCGGACGTGGTTGGCTGGTGTCGAACTTCGGCGACTCCACGCTCGCTCTGCTCGATCCGGATGGACGGCCAGCTGGCGAGCCCATTGTCGTGGGTCCCGGGCCGTCGCTCTTCACGCTCGAGGCCGCCTGGGGACTGTCCTACATCGCATCGCAGTTCGCCAACCGCCTGACCGCGATCGACACCGAGATGGGCATACCGGTGGTGAGCTTCCCGACCGGGGATCGGCCCTACCCCCCGTCGGCGATGGCCGACGGGTCGCTCGCGTTCATACCCCACTTCGGGGACGGGACCGTGATGGTGCTCGACCTGCTGGCTGAAGAGGTCGCGGCGACCGTCGAGGTATGTCCCGGACCTCAGGGCGGGGCGCTCACGCGCGACGGCGTCCATTATCTGGTTGCTTGCGGCTTCACGAACGAGATCGCCTACCTGAACACCGCCTCGTTCGAGGTGACTGCACGAGTGAGCGAGGGTGTGGGACCGCGCCCGTTCTCGATCGCCGTCACTCGTGACGGGCGCTACGGGGTCGTGAACAACGCCGATTCCACGACCGTGTCGATCCTGGACATCTCCGCGCGTCGCGTAATTCAGGACATCGACGTCGGTGGCAAGCCGATGGTGGTTCGAGTCCATCCCGACGGTCGTCGGGTGCTGGTTTCAGTCGAGGGCGCCGGGATCCTCACGGTGCTCGAGGCGCCCCCGCCACCGAGGCACCGACAGCGCGACGAGCGGAACGAGGTGGTCGTGCTGGGCACGATCCACGGCGACCATCGGGTGAGCGACCGGTACGGAATCGAGGTCCTCGAGAAGCTCGTTCGTGCTATCGACCCGGACTACTGGCTCGTGGAGATTCCACCCAACCGCCTCGACCGGGCCGCGGCGGAGTTCGGGGACACGGGGGGGATCGATGAGCCCAGGGTCGCCCTCTTCCCTGAATACGTAGACGTGCTGTTTCCGCTCACTCGCGAGTTGCGGTTCGAGGTCGTCGCGACCGCGGGTTGGAACCGACACATGTCCGACTTCCGCGCCCAGCGCTTGCGAGAGATCCAGGACGACCCGGCATGGGCGGCGGCCTGGCAACAGTTCGAACGGGCGAGCGCGCGAGCGGACTCGGCGGTAGGCGCCGGTGGAGAACCCGATGATCCGCGCTGGATCCACACGGACGCGTATGACGAGGCCATCGAGATCCGCTACGCGGTGTACAACCGCCTGTTCAACGATGAGCTGGGCCCGGGGGGGTGGGATCATATCAACGCAGCGCACTACGCCAACATCTCGGAGACCCTCGACCGTCACCGGGGTGAGGGACGCCGGTTTCTGATCACCTATGGCGCCGGTCACAAGGGCTGGTTCCTCCGTAATCTGCGCGAGCGAGACGACATCGAGCTCCTGGACGTCGCGCCCTTTTTGGACCGGATCGGCCGCTGAGGTGTTCGGATCGGTGTGAACTCCGGACCAACTCTTTCAGCAGAGTAGCACCTGATGCTCATGGCCAAGGGGATAGTCATGGCCGCGCTCCAGGCGGTCACGCCCACGCAGGAGCGGATCCTGGACGCCGCCCGCGAGGCGATCTCCGAGATTCGGGACACGGCCGACGCGCGCGCGGCGGGCTTCGCGCCGTTCGAGTCTCCCGACCAGCTGGACCGCTCGCCGTTCCAGGGCGAGCACTGGATTCTCGACGTCGACCCGGACCGCCGGGCTGACCTCGACCGACCGCTGTTCATCCTCTTCAACCGGATGAACGGAGATCTCGTGCGGGTCGGGAGCGCCTACTTGGTCGCCCTCGATCCGTACGAGGAGCCACCGACCAGGATCGGTGAAGTGGACGTGCGGTGGCACACGCACTCGTGGTGCTTCGAGGTGCCGCAAGAGGGGACGGCGCTCGCGCACGACAGTCGGGATTGTGATGCGCGCGGGGGACAGCCCGAATCCGATCCGGTGGCCATGATCCACGTGTGGACCGATGCCCCCAGCCCGCATGGGCTGTTCGCGCACGACAACCCGGCGCTCCCGTTCATGGCCGTCGGGCTGGAACCGCCGACTCCAGCCCAGCTCGCGGACGAGAAGCAGGGCCCCAAGCGACGGATGCTCGCCCTGGCGCTGGGCGAGACCTACGACGCGCGCATGGAGTACGCCCGCCGGATCGAGCGGCGCGCCGGTTCCGGACCGATCAGGGAACGCCTGGTCCTGCACCGCGAGGCGATCACGGCGCTGGTCCCACGGCTCGTCGACGCACAGAGCGCGGGGAGGAAGGGGGAGTTCGAGACGCTCGCGTCGAACGCGATCGGCCACTGGCAGGCGCTGTACAAGCTCTACATCGAGGCGGCTCCGAACAGCGCGCTCAGGACACAGGTCATACGCCAGTACCTGTCAGCGATCCATGGATCGCACGATGCCACACAGGGTGGCCACCGACACTAGCCACACAGGGCGACCACCGACACTGGCCACACAGGGTGGCCACCGACACTGGCCACCGGGCGGGCCAGCCGGTCAGCGGTCAACGGTCGGCGCCAGCGGGACGGTTCAGCTGAAACGTCCCACCTCGATCAACACGCTCTCAACCCGCTGCACGCTCTCAACCCGCTGCACGCTCTCAACCCGCTGCAGGTGCCGCCGATCTCTAGCCGTCTTCCAGAAGATCGATGATGGCGCTCTTGGAGAGCAGCTCCGAGAACACGTGTGGCTCCCTGCCTGGCCGATACATGACGTAGAACGGGATCCCGTAACGCCCGAAGTCGGCCAGATAGCGCGCGATCGAGTCATCGCGTCGCGTCCAGTCCGCCCGCATGGCGAGCACATCGTGCCGCTCGAACGCGTCGGCGACTTCGCGAGTCTCCAGGAAGAGGCGCTCGTTGACCTTGCACGTGACGCACCAGTCTGCGGTCACGTCCACGAATACGTAACGACCCCCTACCGCCGCCTCCTCAGCCCGGGCTCGGTCGAACTCGACCCAATCGATGAGTCGGTGCTCGGGTGCGACACCGAGCGTCCGCGGCGTCGGGTCGCCCTCTGCGGCCAGGGCGACTGCCGCCACACACAGCCCCGCGACGGCGACGAAGGCCGTTGCTCTCGTGACGCCTCCCGCGGATTCGGCACGCCGCGCCCGGAGCCACACGACGAGCGCGATCGCGAGTAGCGCACCCTCGAAGAACGCCAGCCGCTCGGGGCTGATCAGCCCCGAGAGCACGTACAGCAGCCAGATAGCGGCGCCCGCGAGCAGGAAGCCCATCACCGTGCGGAAGGTCACCATCCACCGTCCGGGTCGCGGGAGCACGCGCGCCGCCGCCGGGAACGCCGCCAAAAGCAAGTACGGAGACGCCATCCCTAGCCCGATGGCCGTGAACATGCCCACCGTGGTCGCGGCACTCTGGGTGAGCGCGAAGCCCAGCGCGGTACCGAGGAACGGTGCGGAGCACGGCGTGGCCATCAACGTTGCGAAGAAGCCGGTAGCGAGGTGACCTGCCAAGCCCTCGCTCGGGGCCGCCGCTGCGGCCTGCCCCGCGAAGCGCGGCAGCCGAATCTCGAACAGACCCCACAGGTTCAGCGCGAACAGGAGTATGACGATCGACAGCGAGGCGACGAAGATCGGCTCCTGGAACTGGATCCCCCACCCCACGCCCGCGCCCGCCGAGCGCGCGATGATCGCGGCCGCGGCCAGGAGCCAGAAGGAGATGAGGATGCCCGCGGCCGTCCCCACGCCGCCGATCGCTACGCTCCGCCGCCCGCCCTCGGCGCTCTTCACGAGACCGAACACCTTCAAAGACAGAATCGGGAGCACGCACGGCATCGCGTTCAGGATCAGCCCGCCGAGGAGGCCGATGAGGACGAACCACAGGACCCCACGCCGCCCGCCCTGTGTGGGGGTGGTGGAGATCGCGCCGGGGGAAGCCGACGGCGACCGACCGGCGGAGACCATGAGCCAGTCCTCGCTGGCCACGCCGCCGGCGCCGACCGTCAGTCCGAGCGTGGACTCCGTCGTGACCGGGGGCAGGCACATCTTGTCGTCACATGCCTGGTACGTGACGGTCGCCCGCAGCGGGTAGGTGCCGTCGATCGCGCCGGCCGGCACCTCGACCGAGCCCCGGATCACGACCTCGGCTTCGTACACGGAGATGGGCTCGGGCGTGAAGCTGAACGACTTCATCTCGCCCGGCGGGTAGACCGGCTCGCTCGGAACGGGCCAGCCCGTCGGGGCCTCGAAAACGACATCCAGCCCGATAAGGCCCTCGTAGCTGGGGACGTGGCTATTCGTGTGCCAGCCGGGCTCGATCGTGATCAGGACCGCGATCTCCGCCACCGCGCCGGGGTCATACGCCGTCCGGTCGGCCGCGAGGCGGACATCGCCCTTCTCGGGATCGAAGTCCTGAGGAGGGAGCTGCGCCGCCGCTTCCGTCGGGAGCAGAGCGGACAGCAGGAGCCCGAGCGCCGCCCCGTACCGGCGTCGGGATCTAACTAGATGCGGATTTCGCGTCATACGCCTCGCAGCAGTCGGCCGGGCGGAGCAGCGGTCCCTTCTACGGTCCGGGCAGCGGCCCCTTCTACGGTCCGGGCAGCGGCCCGGTCTTCTCGCAGCCACAAGATGTAGCCTGCGAACCGCCCATCAAAGTCGGGAAGCTCGAAGATGGTTCCAGACGGTCGCCCGCCCCATCTGGAGACGCTACCTTCGATCCCACCTCGATCCCCGAGCGCCGGGACGAATCGGGCCTCGCGGCCCCCCGGCGCGCCTCGAGGCGTGATGCACCATTCGACCTCGCATGGAGAATCTGAGCATGTCGATGAACGATGCGTTGATAGCCGAGATGGACCAGGAAGCGGAAGCCACACGGCGTATGCTGGAGCGAGTGCCCGCGGACCAGCTCGGCTGGAAGCCGCACCAGAAATCCATGAGCCTCGGCCAGCTGGCCCTGCATGTGGCGGGGGCGCCCGGGATGGTCGCAGGACTGCTGTTGGAGGATACGATACTGCCCCTCGAGTTCGAGGAGCCCCCCTCACCCGTTTCGAAGGAAGAGGTTCTGGCGGCGCTGGATGAGAGCGTCGACACGGCGAGAGACATCCTGAATGGCATGGACGACGAGGCCATGATGGGGATGTTCCGCATCATGGATGGGGACCGAGAGGTGTTGGGGATGCCGAAGGCCGGACTCGCACGGGCAATCCTCCTGAACCACTGGTACCACCACCGTGGCCAGCTCTCCGTGTACCTGAGACTCCTGGATGTACCGGTGCCGGCTACGTACGGGGCCAGCGCCGACGAGAACCTCCTCCAATAGAGGTGCCGCCGTGAAAGCCTGGGGACTGTTGCTGCTGCGGGTGAGCCTGGGACTCCTGCTTGTCTTCTGGGGCCTCGACAAGCTGGTGAACGTCGACCATTCGATCCGCGTGGCGGAGCGATTCTACCTCGGTGTCGGGGCGACGACATGGTTTCTCAACGCGTTTGGCGTCGTCGAGACGCTGATCGGCGTGCTCGTCGTGGTCGGGAAGTGGCGTCGGCTGACCTATCCCTTGATGCTCGCCATGTTCACGGTCTCCGGACTCTCGGTGTGGAAGTCGATCGTGGACCCCTGGGGGTGGGTGTTCGAGGACACCAACGTCCTCTTCTACCCTTCCCTGATCATCTTCGCCGGAACGCTCGTCGTGTGGGGCTTCAAGGAAGAGGACACCCTGTCGCTGGACGGGCGAGGCAAGACCGGCTGAGCGTGAACGGCGTCGGGACCGGCTGAGCGTGAACGGGATAGGGTCTCGTGCCGCAGGGCACCTGACCGTCGGGACGGCGTCTCTCGCCGTGTCTTTCGCCCGGTCTTCTGCGGTGTCTCTCGCGGTAGCCTCGCTGGCGGCGCTGGTGCTCGCGACGCCCGCGGCGGGACAGGTCCCGCGCAGGGTGGTGTTCACCTACGACGATCTCCCGGCCAACATCTATCGCGGCGATGTGGCGACCATGCGGGAGGTGACCGACGGTCTCCTCGCCGGTCTTCGACGGCACCGTATCCCGGCAATCGGCTTCGTGAACGAGTCCAAGCTGTTCACCGACGGGACGCTCGAAGACGCACGCGTGGCGCTGCTGCGGGCCTGGCTGGAAGGCGGGCTCGAGTTGGGGAACCACTCCTACTCGCACCCGGACATCAACACGACGCCGCTCGACGAGTACGAGGCCGACGTCCTCAGGGGAGAGCGGGTGACGCGCGCTCTCCTCGCCGAATCGGGTCTCGAGCCCAGGTACTTCCGGCACCCGTTCCTGCACACGGGTCTCGATCCCGAGACCAGGTCCGCGTTCGAGAGCTTTCTGAAAGAGCACGGATACCGTATCGCCCCGGTCACGATCGACAACCAGGAGTGGATCTTCGCGCGCGCGTACGACCACGCGCACGTACGGGGCGACGCGGAGCTGAAAGGGCGGATCGCGACGGAGTACGTGGCGTACATGGACAGCATCTTCGGTTACTACGAGGGACAGTCACGCGCGCTGCTGGGCTACGAGCTCCCCCAGGTGCTCCTCTTGCACGCCAACCGGCTGAACGCCGATGCGATGGACCCGCTCGTCTCCGCCCTACGCGCGCGAGGCTACGAGTTCGTCACGCTGGACGAGGCGTTGGAGGACGACGCGTATGGCCTCCCGGACGAGTACGTCGGGCGAGCGGGGATCACCTGGCTGCATCGCTGGGCCTTGACGCAAGGGAAACGCGGAGAGTTCTTTGCCGGAGAGCCGGGCGTCCCGTCCTTCGTACGGGAGGCCTACGACGACCCGCCCGATCGCTGAACCGCGCCGTCACCGGCCATCGGGCTGACGGGTCACGGGCAGCTTGCCGAGGGGCCAAGGGCGCGTAGTTTTCCACTATAGCCGGAGGGCGACGACGCCGTCCGGCACCCGCGAGCCGCCAGCAGAACCTGCCTTCTTGGCCAGCCGCACCCCGCGCGCCCGCGAGCCGTGAAGCGAAGCGCCACAAGGCCCTTCGCCGCCCGGCGCGCAACACGACAAACCGACAATCTGAACCCCCCGTCGCGTTCTCAATCGCGACGCACGAGGAGGCTCGCATGGCTGGTATCGTCGGTTACGGTGCATACATCCCTCGCAAGCGGATCAAGACAGAAGAGATCGCCCGCCAATGGGGCAAGGATCCCGAGGCGATCCGCCGAGGCTTGCTCTTGGAGGAGAAGTCGGTCCCCGGCTTTGACGAGGACACGATCACGATCTCGGTAGCCGCAAGCAGAGCGGCGCTCGATCGGGCGGGTATCGCCGCCGTCGATCTGGGCGCGGTGTACATAGGATCGGAGTCTCACCCGTACGCGGTGAAGCCGAGCGGGACGGTGGTGGCCGAGGCGCTCGGCGCAGGCCCCGACGTCCACATCGCCGACTTCGAGTTCGCGTGCAAAGCCGGCACCGAAGCGATGTTCGTCGCGCTCGGGCTGGTCGAGTCGGGCCGGGTCGAGTACGCGCTCGCGGTGGGCGCCGACACGTCGCAAGGGGCGCCCAACGACGCGCTCGAGTTCTCGGCGTCCGCGGGAGGGGCCGCGTTCATCTTCGGCGAACGCGACCTCCTGGTCGAGGTGGTCGACACCTGCAACCACACGTCGGACACCCCCGACTTCTGGCGGCGGGAAGGCGAATTCTATCCCAGGCATGGCGGTCGCTTCACAGGCGAGCCGGCCTACTTCAAGCACGTTCTGGGGGCGAGCCGCGGCATCCTGGAGAAGACCGGGCTCACGGCGTCGGACTTCTGCTACGCCGTGTTCCACATGCCGAACGGCAAGTTCCCGCTCTCGGCCGGCAAGCGACTCGGGTTCACCGAAGAGCAGCTGAAGACGGGTTGGGTGGTGCCCACGATGGGCAACACCTACTCGGGCTCATCGCCCACGGGCCTCGCCGCGATCTTCGACGAGGCGGAGGCGGACGATCTGATCCTGCTTACGTCGTTCGGCTCCGGCGCCGGGAGCGACTCCTTCGTGCTCAGGGCAACGGAACGACTCCCGAAAGTCCGGGATCTGGCCCCCACCGTGCGCTCCATGTTGGACGGGCCGCACGAGTACGTCTCCTACGGCGCATACGCCATGTACCGGGAGAAGATCATCCTCAACGAGTGAGGAGCTCGAACAGAGGTCGCCGCAGGCCAGCACGGCGGGCGGCCTCGAACGCGTGAACGAATCGCGGTGCGAATCGCGAGCTGGATATACGAAGTGATCTGAACGAGAGGAGGAGCGCATGCGCCAGGTGGCGATCGTTGGGGCCGGGATGACCCGGTTCGGCGAGCTCTGGGGCTCGAGCCTCCGCGACATGTTCGTGGAGGCGGCCTCCGGAGCGCTGGATGACGCGGGCGCCGACCACGTCGACTCCATCTACGTCGGTTGCATGTCGGGGGGGCAGTTCGTGGGGCAGGAGCACCTGGGACCGCTGATGGCCGACTACCTCGGCATGGCCGGAGTCCCGGCGACGCACGTGGAGTCCGCGTGCGCGTCGGGCGGCGTCGCCCTCAGGCTGGCGTTCATGGAGGTGGCGTCGGGGATGTGCGACCTGGCCCTGGCCACCGGCGTCGAGAAGATGACCGACGGGGCCGACGTCACCAACGTCCTGGCCACCGCGGCCGACCAGGAGCTCGAGGTCTATTACGGCGTCACCTTCCCGGGTCTGTACGCGATGATCGCGCGCGCCCACATGGAGGAGCACGGGACCACGGAAGAGGATCTGGCCTGGGTGTCGGTGAAGAACCACCGCCACGGAGCCCTGAACGAGAAGGCCCAGTTCAGGCGCGAGCTGACGCTCGACCAGGTGATGTCCTCCTCCATGGTCGCCGAGCCGCTGCGGCTGCTGCACTGCTCCCCCGTGAGCGACGGGGCGGCGGCGGTCCTGCTGTGCCCGCTCGAACAGGCGAAGCGGTATACCGACCGTCCCGTCGAGATCCTGGGGAGCGGTCTGGCGACCGACTCGCTCGCGCTGGCCCAGCGCGAGAGCCCCGCTCGCCTCGGCGCGGTGCGCAAATCCGCCGAGAGCGCCTACAAGATGGCCGGCATCGGACCCGAGGACGTGCAAGTGGCGGAGGTCCACGATTGCTTCTCGATCTCCGAGATCTGCTGCATCGAGGCACTCGGCTTCGCCGAGGAGGGAAGGGGCGGGTCGGCGGCCCGCGACGGGATGACGGCGATCGGAGGCGACATCCCGGTGAACACCAGCGGCGGCCTGAAATCCAAAGGCCACCCGGTCGGAGCCACGGGAATCGCGCAGGCCATCGAGATCTTCCGGCAGCTCCAGGGTGAGGCCGGCGAGCGTCAGGTCGAAGCGGCGCGCGTCGGACTCACGCAGAACATGGGCGGATCGGGCGCAAGTTCGGTGGTCCACATCTATCAGGGGGTGTGATCATGCCGAGCCCCAGATACACCAGAGAGATACCGAGCCGCTATCGGCTCGAGGCGGCCCGGTGCGAGGGCTGCGGGGCCGTGGCCTTCCCGCCCCGACAGATTTGCCCGCGCTGCCGCGGACGCGAATTCGAACAGGTCGACCTGTCCCGGAAAGGGCGGGTGATCACCTCGACCGTGATCCACGTACCTCCGGCCGAGTTCATGATGCAGGCGCCGTACGCGATGGCGATCGTCGAGACTCCGGAGGGTGCCCGCTTCATGACGCAGGTTGTGGACTGCGATCCCGGGTGCGTCCTGCCGGGCACCGAAGTGTCGCTGGAGTTCCGTCGGATTCGAAAGGAGGATCACGGCGGGATCCTGTGCTACGGACACAAGGCCGTACCGGCCACCTTGACCGTGGCTCGGGAAGAGTGGGAGTGAGGCGATGAGTAGAGTCCAGGTTTGGGCGGAGCTCAGCGACGAGCACTATCACGCCTACGAGCTCGAGGCCGAGCGGCAGGGCGTTTCGGTCGAAAAGCTGGTGGAGAAGACGGTCAACTGCCTTCTGAAGGAGCTGGAGCGCGAAGAGTCCGAGTGCTCCGGCAGCGACGAGTATCTGAGCGTTTCTTAGCTCTCCGTCGCCCAAACCACCGCGGGGACGTTTCAGCTGAAGAGTGCAATCGCGTGCGGATCATCGTGGGTGGAAGGATCGCTCCCGAAGGCTCGCTGGACGAGCTACGGATGCTCGTTCGCGCTAAGGAACTGGCTGAAGTCGTCGTGGAGCAGGAGGGAGTAGTACTCCGAACGCGTGCTCAGGCGCTCGGGCTGGAGATGCGAGAGTAGGCCAGTCGCCCGGTTCTGCTGCTTTCAGAGAAAACGACCGTCTCTAAGTTGATGCGGCAGCTGCGGGAGGTCGGCCCCAAATTCATCAGCCTCCGCACGGTTTCCCTCGAACACGTCTACCTCGAGGCTCTTCGAAAGGGCGAGCCAACATTACACTCACGGTCGGCGTCTAAACCGGCAAAGGGGAGGCATAGATCCAGGGGAGGACCATGATACAGCTTACCGTAAACGGCGTCTCCCACGACCTCGAAGTGCCGCCTGACACGCCTCTCCTATGGGCACTGCGGGATACCCTCGGACTCACCGGCACGAAGTACGGCTGTGGCGTAGCGCTGTGTGGCGCGTGCACCGTGCTCAGGGGGGATGAGCCGATTCGCTCCTGCGTCGAGCCGGTATCGGGCGTAGAGGGAGCCTCGATCACCACCATTGAAGGACTCGCGCTCACCGGATCCGCCCCGACCGGTCTCGACCCCGTACAGACCGCGTGGCTGGAGGAGGACGTGCCCCAGTGCGGCTACTGCCAGGCCGGCCAGATCCTCACAGCGGTCGCCTTGCTTCGCCGCTACCCGAGTCCCACCGATGAGCAGATCGAGCGCGCGATGACCGGCGTCCTGTGTCGCTGCGGAACCTACCACCGCGTGCGCAGGGCAGTCCTTCGGGCAGCAGGCCTACCCACGGGACGCCAGGCGGACAGCCCGGAGGCGCGACGATGAGCGCCCGCGATGCGGGGGAACGGGTCCTCACTCGCCGCGACTTCGTGAAGGTCGGTACCGCGGCCGGCGGAGGCCTCCTGGTCGCCGTCACGGTGCCGACGGCCTCGACGAGCCTGGCGAAGGCCGTACCCGGTGCGGAACCGACCGTGATCAACGTGTTCATAGAGATCGCGCTCGACGGCAGCGTGACGATCACCGCCAAGAACCCGGAGATCGGGCAGGGCTCGAAGACGGCCCTCCCGTTGGTGGTCGCGGAGGAGCTCGACGTCGAGTGGTCACGGGTGCGGGTGCGACAGGCGGACCTGGACGAGCGGAGTTACGGTGCACAGTTCGCGGGTGGCAGCTGGGGCCTCAGGAGCAGCTGGGACTCGCTACGGATCGCGGGCGCCTCGGCCAGGGCGCTCCTGGTCGCCGCGGCCGCCGGGCGCTGGGGGGTCGACGCCGCGGAGTGCACGACCGAGGCGGGGTCTGTGGCTCACCCGGCCACGGGGCGGAGGCTCGGATATGGGGAGCTGGCGGCGGAGGCCGCGCGGCTTCCCATGCCGCGGGACGTCGAGCCGAAACGCCCGTCGGAGTACCGGCTCCTCGGCTCCCGAGTGCCGGGAGTGGACAACCCGGCCATAGTGCGAGGCAGCCAGCGATTCGGGCTCGACGTCAGGGTCGAGGGGATGCTGTATGCCGTGGTGTCGCGCCCCCCCACGTACGGCGCCACGGTCGTGGACTACGACCCGGAGCGGGCTCTGGCCGTCCCCGGCGTGGAGGCGGTTCGCCGCATCGAGGGGCGACCGAACCCCACGCACATGGTGGACGGGGTGGCGGTGCTGGCAAACTCGACCTGGGCGGCCCTGAATGGGCGCGAGGCGCTCGATGTGGAGTGGTCGCCCGGGCCTCGTGGCGCCGAAAGCACTCAAGACCTGCGTGCCCGCTTCGCAGAGGTCATCGAGCAGCCGGGAAGGACGATTCTCCGCGACGACGGCGACGTGGCGACGGCCGAAGCCGTGGCTGCGCAGGTGATCGAAGCGGACTACGAGGTGCCGTTCCTGGCGCATGCCCCCATGGAGCCACAGAACTGCACGGCGCACGTGCGCGAGGACGGGTGCGACATCTGGGCGCCGACCCAGAGCCCAGGGACCGTTCAGCAGCTCGCGGCGGCGATTACCGGACTCCCAAGAGGCTCGATCGCCGTTCACATGCAGAGAGTGGGTGGTGGCTTCGGTCGCCGCCTGTTGGGCGATTACGCGGCCGAAGCGGTCTATCTCTCGGACGCGGTCGGCGCGCCGGTGCAGGTGCTGTGGACGCGTGACGACGACCTGCGCCACGGTTACTACCGACCCGCTGGCTATCACCGGCTTCGGGCGAGTCTCGACCGTGACGGCCGGCCAACAGGGTGGTTGCACCGTCTGGTGAGCACTTCGCGGTACGAATTCCGCAACGATCCGGCGGGCCCGGCGGCATCCGAGATGTACGCCGACGATTTTCCGGCGGGCTGCATCCCGGACGTCCGATACGAGTACTCGTCGGTTCCCACCTCCATCCCGACGGGTGCCTGGCGGGCCACGCTCCACTCCGGCAACGCCTTCGCGGTGCAGTCTTTCGTGGACGAGCTCGCGCACGCCGCGGGGCGCGACCCGGTCGAATCCCGTCTCGAGATGCTGGGCGAACCACGCGAGCTTCCGTACGGTGACCACGGCGGGCCCCTCTTCGACACGGGCCGAATGGCCCATGTGATTCGCGTCGCAGCGGAGCGCGGTGAATGGGGCTCACCGGTTGGGGAAGGACGTGGCCGCGGCTTTGCGGCGCACTTCACCTTCGGCACCTACGCCGCGGAAGTGGCGGAGATCACGGTGAGTCCGGATGGTGAGCTGCGAGTGGACCGCATCGTCGCTGTCCTGGACTGCGGGATCGTGGTGAACCGCAGCAGCGCCGAAGCCCAGGTGCAGGGGGGCGTGCTACAGGGCCTCGATGCCGCCCTTCACAGCGAGATCGTGATCGAAGACGGGCTCGCGAGCCCGCGGAACTTCGACGGGTACCCTCTGCTCCGCTTCAATCAAGTTCCGGATGTAGAGGCGGTGTTCGTCGAGAGCACCGTCCCGCCATACGGCCTCGGAGAACCGCCCCTCCCGCCGGTCGCACCGGCGGTCGCCAACGCCATCTTCGCGGCGACCGGTCGGCGGATCCGCCGTCTGCCGATCCGACGTCGGATACCCTCAACCAGTCCTTAGTCGCGGCGACGCGGACCGGGATCGTGTACGATATCTACGCCCCTGACGGCCCATCGTCCTGCAACAGAGCCTCTCGCAGGGCGATCATTATGGACGCAGTGACGCCCCAGATGCGGTGACCGTCGAAGTGGAACTCTATGGGATACGCCACACGATCGAGGTTGCCGGATCCCTGTCGCTGACTTGCCGGATCTAACAGGTAGCCAAGGGGAACCTCGAATACGGACTCGACCTCCGTGCGATCGACGGTAAGTCGAGTCTCGTTGGCGAGCAGGCCCACGACCGGCGTCACCGCGTACCCGGTAAGCGTAGGAATCGGGGACAGGAAACCGACCACCTCGACCTGCTGCGGGCGGATGCCGAGCTCTTCGTAGGTTTCGCGCAGTGCCGTATCGACGACATCGGCGTCGCGACCCTCCATGCGGCCACCCGGGAAGCTGACTTGGCCGGCGTGGTGTTTGAGCTTTGCCGACCGGCGGGTGAAGAGCACGGAAAGGCCGTCGGGTCGATCGAGCATTGGGGTCAATACCGCGGCGGGAGCCAGCGTGTCGGTGAGGCGCTCGCGAAACCCCGGTCGCCAATCTCGGGTCGCGACTGCCACATCAACCTGGGCGGGATCTTCCGCAGGCTGTGTACCGGACAATCGCGCGCGAATGTCGCAGGCCGACAGACCGCCTGTTGAATCCGGCTTCATGAAGCTCCCAACACCCCTTCTGCGCCCTCAGTTCGGTGGTACCCCGCGGTAACGCGGGACCCCGCGAGAACGGAAAGAGAGCGGCATCGGAACCCGAGGGCCACAGCCCCTGCGCTACCGCGTGCGGAGGCGCCTGCAGCGCCGGTCAGAACGAGACCCTGCGGAACTCCTGTCGAAGATACCGGAGCGCCCCGCTGCCGCGGACGCGAATTCGAGATGATCAACCTGTCCCGAGGCCGACCCCCGCCTCGTCTAGGTGAAGTGCAGCTCCGCGAGAGACGAGATCAAGAGCGTGGAGGGGCCAGGCGCAGGCAGGGGCGGCCCCGAAGGAACCGCCCCTGAGACCCCTCGCATGGTGGGCTTGCCAGTCTTGACGGGGCCGGAAGCGCGTCAAAAGGGATTCAGAAGGCGAACGGGCACTCGTCAACCTCCTGGCCCCTCGACAAGAAGGTCGCGGCCGGGTCCCCATTCACGAAGGCCGTCGAGTGCGCCGTCAGCCCGAGCAGCCGCGGACGCGCGGAACGGCCGGGGTTCGGGTTTCTGTACGCTTTGCGCATGGATCCAGCCCTCCTCGTTGCCTTCCGGACGCCCACCGATCACCGAATATGCCCGGAGTTGGAAGCGCTGTCTTGAACGTTTGAAACCGTGGAGGCGTCAGTGTGGCCGCAGGGCGTCGGTAGCCCGCAAGGTGTCACGGGGAAGCGCGGGCGTCGGGCAGAGGCGCGGGCGTCAGACGGTGCGGGCGAGCCGCCTGAAACGCCCGGGTGTGAGCCCGGTTGCCGCCTTGAAGACGCGACACAGGTGGCTCTGATCGGCGAACCCGACGGTGTACGCGACCTGCCCGAGCGGGGTGCGCGTGTCGGCGAGCAGGTGGGCTGCCGATCGGACACGGTGCCCGCGGATGCGATCCGTGATCGACTTGCCGAAGTGGCGGCGGTGCGCCCGCGCCAACGCGACGGGGTGCACGCCGGCGGCCTCGGCCAGGTCACAGACGCGCGGCGGCGCGCGGAAGCTGTCGTCCACGTGCTCGGCGGCGCGACGAAGCCATTGCGGCGGATGCCGGGCCGGCACGTCGGAGATGACCGGGAAGGTCGACAAGACGTCCAGGACCAGACCTTCGAGCTCCGTCTCGTCCGCGGCCCCGGCACGCCAGTTCGCGAGGAGCGTCAGAAAGGATCGTGCGACGGGCCCGCCGTGGATCCAGCCCCATTCCGGCCTTTCCCCGCGGTGGTCCGCTTCGAGGAACCCCCGAGCGAGCGTCAGCTGGAGGGTGGTGGCGCCTGTCTCCCCGATTCGATTGGAGTGCTCAACGCCCGCAGGCTTCATCACCACGCTCAGCGGGCCTGCCGCCTCGTCCACCCGCCCGACTCGTTCATCGAGAGACCCTTCGAACACGAGCGTCACCGAAGTCTGGGGGTGTGAGTGCTTCGGCTGCCTCTCGCCGGGCGGATACGAGATCTCGGAGATCAGAAGCCCCGCGAGAGCCGCTCGCGCGTGCAGGGTCGGCGTCCGGAGGCGCTCGCTTCCGGGCATCACGAGCCTGGCGCCTGTTTGGCCTTCGAGCTAGATGAGGTCCGCGTGGCGGCGGTCGCCGACGGGGCCGGTGCCCGGCGCCCGTACCGCGGCCCGCGTGGAGTAACCCTCGGCCTGCCAGGAGGAGCGTGCATGGGTCTACCCCCCTTCGCGATGGAGCGATGGCAGTCGACGTACGAACACCGCGTCCGCTACAACCTTTCCGAGAGCGGCGTGCATCCGTTCACCCTGGCTGAGCTCCTCTCGCTCACCGGCCTGGAGCCGGCCGATATCCTGCTCGGCTACACCCAAAGCGACGGTTCGGATCTGCTCAAGGGACGGATCGCCGGTCTGTACGACGGCGCCCGGCCGGAGAACGTCATCGCGACCACCGGTGGGGCCGAGGCTAACTACGTGGTCCTGTGGCGGCTGATTTCGCCCGGCGATCGGGTCGTGGTGCTGGAGCCGACCTACGGCCAGACGCCGGGTCTGGCAGAGGGATTGGGGGCCGAGGTCGTCCGATTCCAGCTCGAGGAATCGCTCGGGTGGCAACCGCAGCCGGGAGCCGCGGCCGCGGCCATCGCCCCCGGGACCCGCCTGGTCGTGGTGACGAATCCCAATAATCCCACGGGGGCGGTGCTGTCGGCGGAAGCGATGGAGGAGATCGTCTCGGCCGCCCAACGGGCCGGCGCGTGGGTGCTGTCGGACGAAGTGTACACCGGGGCCGAGGTCGACGGGGTCGAGACACCGAGCTTCTGGGGCCGCTACGAACGGGTGATCGTGAGCGGCTCTCTGTCGAAGGCATATGGACTTCCGGGTCTTCGCCTCGGCTGGATCGTGGCCCGCGAGGAGATGCACGAGGAGTTCTGGGCGCGGAAGGACTACACGACGATCGCCCCCACGGCCCTGTCGGATCCGGCCGCGGCCGCGGTCCTCGCTCCCGATGTGCGCGCCCGGGTCCTGGAGCGTACGCGGGGGATCATCCGCGGCAATCTCGACATCCTGAAGGAGTGGCTCGATAACCGGGCCGCGCTGTTCCGCTACATCCCCCCGGCGGCCGGCGCTATCTGTTATCTGCGCTACGCGCTGGACATCAACTCATCGGACCTCGCCGAGCGGCTACGAGCCGAGAAGGATGTTTTGGTGGTTCCCGGGGACCATTTCGGGATGGACCGCTACCTGCGGATCGGGTTCGGGAATCCCGCCGCGGAGTTGGGGGAGGCGCTTGGCAGGATCGCGGAGCTGGTGGAGGAGCTCCAGCCAGCCGCCGCGGGCTAGGGGCGCTCGACCGCGCCTCAGCGATCGCCGAACTTCACTCGGATCGGGCGCTCTCGCTCAACAGGCTGAGCACGTACCGTCCGTATTGGCTCGATCCGAGGCCCTGCGCGAGCCTCTCCAACTGCGCGGCATCGATGAAGCCGTTCCGCCACGCGATCTCCTCGAGGCAGGCGATCTGGAGGCCCTGCCGACTCTGAACGACTTCGACGAAGTTGGCGGCCTGCAGGAGGGATTCGTGGGTTCCGGTATCCAGCCACGCGATCCCTCTACCGATGATCTCCACCTCCAGCTCACCGCGCGCCAGGTACCGACGGTTCACATCGGTGATCTCGAGCTCGCCGCGTGGTGATGGCGAGAGGCTCCTGGCGATCTCGACCACGGAGGCATCGTAGAAATACAGTCCTGTGACGGCGTAGTGGGATGGGGGTACACGGGGCTTTTCGACGATGTCGACCACTTTACCCGCTTCGTCGAACTTCACGACCCCGTACTCCTGGGGATCGTTCACGTAATAGCAGAAGATGTGCGCTCCCCTTTCGAGCCTGGCCGCGTTGCGCATCTGCTTCCACAGTCCATCGCCGAAGAAGACGTTGTCGCCGAGAATGAGCGACACGGCGTCATCGCCGATGAAGTCCGCACCGATCAGGAAAGCCTGAGCGAGGCCCTCGGGATGTGGCTGCTCCGCGTACTGCAGCGAGAGCCCCCACTGACTGCCGTCCTCCAGCTGATTCGCGAACAGCGGGAGATCCTGCGGGGATGAGATGATGAGAATATCCCGGATGCCGGCCAACATGAGCACCGACAACGGATAGTAAATCATCGGTTTGTCATACACGGGGATCAACTGCTTGTTGATCGACTTGGTCAGCGGGTAGAGACGCGTCCCGGACCCTCCCGCGAGGATGATCCCCCTCATCGCGATCCCCTCCTCATCGCAGCTTCCCCGTCTCACCGGCCACTGGCTCGGAATACTCCAGACCGTACTGCTCCTCCATCCACTCGCGGTAGCTCCCGTCGAGCACCGGCCCCCACCACGACTGATTCTCCAGATACCAGCGCACCGTGTGACGCAGCGAAACTTCGAAGCTCCGCTCCGGCTCGTAGCCCAGCTCACTCCGTGCCTTGGAGATGTCCAGCGCGTATCGTCGATCGTGCCCGGGTCGATCATCCACGAAGGTGATGAGCTCTGCAGTCTGCCGGTTGTTCACGGGCGGTGCATCGGGGAACCGGTCGCCGAGCTCGGGCTCGCTCGCGAACTCCTCGTCGAGCAGCCGGCAAAGAAGCCCGACGAGCTCCAGGTTCGCCCACTCGTTCTCGCCGCCGATGTTGTACATCTCACCGGTCCGACCTTTCTCGAGCACGAGGGCGATTCCCAGGCAATGGTCGCCCACAGACACCCAATCCCGGCTGTGTCGACCGTCGCCGTACACAGGGAGGGGCTTACCGGCGAACGCCTGGACGAGCATGAGTGGAATGAGCTTCTCGGGAAACTGGTAGGGTCCGAAGTTGTTGGAGCAATTGCTGATCGTTGCCGGGAGTCCGTACGTGTGCTCGTACGCGCGCACGAGATGATCGGAGCCCGCCTTGCTGGCCGAGTAGGGAGAGTTCGGTGCGTACGGGTCAGCCTCCGTGCTTGGTGGTGCGTCGGCGGCGAGGCTCCCGAAGACCTCGTCCGACGACACGTGGTGGAACCGATAGCCCTCCGCGGCCTCCCCCGCCGCATCTCGTGGCCAGCTGGCGCGCGCCGCCTCCAGCAACGTTTGGGTTCCCAGGACGTTGGTGCGTACGAAGGCATCCGGTCCGAGAATGGACCGGTCCACATGACTCTCGGCCGCGAAGTGTACGACCGTGTCGATACGATGGTCGCGCAGCAGGCGCTCGACGAGCTCTCGGTCGCAGATATCCCCGTGGACGAACGTGAGCCGGGGATCATCGAGCACAGGGAGGAGGCTCGCCATGTTTCCCGCGTACGTGAGCGCGTCGAGCACCACGAGCTGATCGGCGGGTTGCCGTCGGAGCCAGAACTGGGTGAAGTTCGCGCCGATGAACCCTGCCCCGCCTGTGATGAGCAAACGCTTCATATCAGACACGCAGGACCTTCCTGACTGCTCGGATCACGTCCGACACGTCATCATCGGTCAGCTTGGCCGAGAAGGGCAAGCTGACGGTCCGCTCGCCTATGCGATAGCTGTGCGGGTATTCCTCGGGTTCCCACCCGTATGTGTCGTGATAGTACGGGTGGGATGGGATGCTCTCGTAGTGTACTCCGACCCCGATGTTCTCCGCGGTCATAGCGACCAGGAAATCGTCCCGCGTGAGCCCGGTTCGCGCGGGATCGACAAGAATCGTGTACAGGTGATACGCGTGACGAGTATCTGGCTCGGGGGCCGCCGGCGTCGTCACCGGCAAGCGGGCGAACTCGTGATCGTAGCGTTCCCAGATCTCGCGGCGTCGGACCCAGTTCTCCTCGATGCGGGCCAGCTGGTGGATTCCAAGGGCCGCTTGGATGTCCATCATGTTGTACTTGAAGCCGCACTCGGTGACCTTGTAGTGCTTGTATCCCTCGTCCCCGAACCGCTTCCAGGCATCCGATGTCAGGCCGTGCAGCGCCAGGGTCCGGATTCGACCGGCTGAGCCCTCGTCCGGCGTGAGCACCATCCCTCCTTCGCCCGTCGCGAGGTTCTTGGTGACGTAGAAGCTGAAGCATCCATAATCGCCGAACGTGCCCACGTGGCGGTCCCTGTACTGCGTCTCAACGGCATGCGCGCAGTCTTCGATGAGCAACAGGTTCCGTCGCTCCGCCAGGTCACACAGGGCATCCATCTCACACGGTCGGCCGCCGAAGTGCACCGGGAGAATCGCTCGCGTGCGCTCGGTAACGCGGGACTCCAGATCGGCGACATCGATGTTGAAGGTGCGCGGGTCTACGTCCGCGATCACCGGCCGCGCTCCGGCATGGATGATCGCGTTCACGGTGGCGCCGAAGGTGAGCGCCGTCGTGATCACCTCGTCGTCGGAATGCAGGCCAGCCGCGACCATGCTCAGGTGGAGCGCCGCCGTACACGAGTGCACCGCCGTTGCGTACGAGGCCTGCTTGTACTCGGCGAAGGCTCGCTCGAACTCCGCCACCTTCGGCCCCGTGCCGATCCAGCCCGACTCCAAGGAATCGAGCACTTCCCGCTTCTCCTCATCCCCGATCAGCGGCGCCCCGAAGACCAGGAACCTGTCTGGACCGCGGACGGGCTGAGTGTCGCTCGAGACTTCTCGCTCTGTCAGGCTCATTGACTCTCCTGGACGGCTGAATCCCCGTCCCGATCACGATTCCACGCGCCGCCCGTGGGCGCGTAGACGAGGAACCGGCCAACGGCGAGCTCAAGCTCGTAGTGGTCCTCGATGAACGACCTCCACTCCGGGAAGTCACCCAACAGCTGCTCGGAGGTGAGGCCCCTCGGGGACCACCACCAATCGTCGTGTTGCGCCACGGCAACAAAAGCGGGGCGGTTCCGGCGCATGTCCCGCAGGAACTCCCGCCGCCACTCGTGCTGCATGCTCGAAAGCTCACCGCCGGGCGGTCGCAAGACGAGCGGGTGGGTCATGTAGAACCGACTCGCAGCCCGACGTTCCGCCAGATAGTAGACGAGTGGGGCGTATGCCCACACCTGGATTCGATCATCGGGCGCCGTACGGGCCCGCAGGAACGCAGCCAGCTCATAGTCCTCGGTGAAGTCAAAAACGGTGCCGACCCGGAACTCCCCCGGGACCGGTGGCCCGAGAAAGCTCAGACTTACAAGCCTCTGGACCCTGTCCGCCCGCACGTAGAAGGGGATCGCCGCTACGACCAGCAAGATCGCGACGGCCATCTCCGTCCCCCGCCGGTGGCGAAACGAGGGCAAACGGTCGAGCAACGCACGGGCGGTGATCGAGAACGCGGTCCCGATCAGGATCGCGCCGAGCGCGAGACCAGGAAGGTAGTGGTAGCCGGCGAAGGTCCCCTGCACGAAGATGCCGAGAAGCGCGCCGAGATAACCCAGGTAGACCATGCGACGCTCGCGGAGCGCACGACCGAAGAAGAGATACGGAACGTAGGCCAGCGTGATGAGCCAGGTTGTCGCACCCATCTGGCGCAGCTTGCTCCACCAAAAAGCCCACCATGGGGAATCACCGCGTAGCTGCACCGCATAGATGGACTGATACGCGATCGTGGCTTCGTATAGTTCTCTCAGTCCGCCCAGAACCGCGTACAGGGCGATCACGACGGCTACCGGGACCGCGAATCCCGCTGCGGCGACCACCGCATTGCGAAGCGATTCTCGTGACCACCTCAGCCCAAGCGGCAGGTAGAAGCCGGCGAGTGCGAGGAATGTGGGCTTGAACATCGCCGCGATCCCGAACCCGACGCCGATCACGAGCGCGGTTCGCACCGCGGGTCGCCGCTCGCGTGTCAGATACCACCAATAGCCGATCAGCACGAACAACATGGCGAAGCCCTCGCGCTGGGCCGTGTTCCAGGGTCCGTAGCCCTGGTAGATGAGGCAAGAGACCGCCACGGCGAGGAGGGCGCCCGCCGCCCCTCCGAGCCGCCCGGCGATGCGATAGATGAGATAGACGTTCGCGAGCTGGAACAGCAGGTCGAACAGCCTGAACATCGCGATGGACTTGCCGAAGAGGAGTATCTCGGCTGCCTGGAGGAACATCATCCCGGGGTAGTCGCTTTCCCAGGTGCCCAGGTACGGCCAGCGTCCAGCCAGAAGCTGATCACCGATGTAAGCGAACGAGGCCTGATCCACCCCCAGCCGGTACGTGAGCGTCGGGGACAGCAGCACCGCCGCCATGACCATGACGAAGAGAGTAAAGGACGCTCCTGCGTCCTCGGCAGGCCTAGCCCGAGGTGTCACCACCCGCCATCGGCTCACGACCTCGCACGACTTCCCTGATCGTGAACTGAGGCCGCTTGTTCTGTGTGATGAAGATTCGCCCGATGTACTCCCCGACCGCACCGATCCCCATTAGCTGGATCCCCCCCAGGAAGAACACGGCCACGATGAGCGATGGCCAGCCCTCGGGCGCCCGAGCGAGGAAAAGGGCCTCGATGACGAAGTAGGTCGCCATCAGGAAGGAAACGACGGCGATGATCATCCCGGTCACGGTCGCGATGCGGAGGGGCACGAGCGAGAAACTGGTCGCCAGCTTCAGCCAGACCCGAATCGAGCGGATGAGGTTGTAGTTGCTTTCGCCTGCGAAACGCGATTGGTGCTGTGCCTCGATCTGGGTGAGGTTCGACGTCACTGTCAGAATGAGACCGTCGACGTACGTGAACGGTCCGTCGTACTTGACCAGTTCCCGCACGACGTCGCGGCCGATCGCCTTGAAGGGTGACAGGTAGATGTCCCTTGGCTTCCGGAGCAATACGGTAGCGACGCGGTCCGTGAACCAGCTTCCGAGGTTCTTCCACCAGGCTTGGCGCTTGGCGCCAAACCTCGCGAACACGACATCGAACCCGTCCCTGAGCTTCGCGCACAGGTGCGGAATGTCCTCGGGATCATGCTGCAGATCGTCGTCCATGATCACGACACAGTCGCCCCGAGCCTGGTGCAGACCCGCCATGATCGCGTTGTCCTGCCCTACGTTCTTCCGGAGGCGGACCGCCACGATCTCCGGGTGGGAAGGGACGAGGCCGCTGATCACTCGCCAGCTGTCGTCAGGACTACAGTCGTCGACGAGAATGAGCTCGAAGCGTGCAAACTGGTCCGCGACGGCGAGCCGTACCTGACGAGCGAGCTCGGGTAGGCACTCCGCACTGTTATAGACCGGGACGACAATGGACAGGTCCACTACGGCTTTGTCGCCTGGATCAACATGTCTCGACCTTTGAACATGGGCCGAACGTGCAGACCGACGCGACGTTTCTGTTCGTAGAAGGCCTCCAGCAGCGTCTGCTTGTCGTACCGTACCGGCGCTGGCTTCGAACCGGGGTTCGCGGATTCTCGCGCCAGGCGGCCGATTGGGCCGCCGAGATCGGCCAGGTTGCGGACAGGCTCGGACAGGACGAATTGCGACGTTCGTCGAAAGACCGCGTCGAATAGATCATCCAGGCGATCGTGGAAATGATACAACGACCCGGCCATCACGTAGACGTCCGCCTCGGGTAGATCGACCTCGAGCACGTCACCTTCGATCACCCGGAAGCCTGCGCGCCGAGCCCTACGGCAAAAACCACGGTTGACGTCGACGCCGATCCAGTCGAGACCCCTGGCGCGGCACCACCGGGCGACGTACAGGTCTCCAAAGCATAGCTCGCAGACTGAAGGCCCCCGGCCGTCGAGCTCTTGAAACAGCTGCTCGAACCGGCCCCTGTACCGACCCCGGTACAGGATATTCATGGCCAGGCGGTAAAGCCCTATATGCCTGTAGATTAGGCTGGTTGCCATCGATGGATACCACTTCCCGGTCCAAACCATCAATGAAACCTCAGCGTCCCCCTTCCCTAGGTAGCAGGGTGCGTGCCACATCCAAGACGGACTGATACCGGGGCTCTCCGGCGAGATCCCGAGTCTCGTTCGCGTCTTCGCGATACTCGTACAGTTCTTCGGTGCCGTCGCCGTTACGAATATACCGCATGCCTCGATAGACGACGGACTTCATATCCCCCTTGCTGACAGGGAACCAGTCGGGCTGCCCGGTCACTCCATTGACCTGGGAGAAGATCGGCGACGACGAGTCGTCCAGGGTAACCGCACCGAGGGGTTCTTCCCCGTCCGAGGACCAATGTCTGCGAAGGGACTGGCCGCCCAGGTCGCGCACGCCGTCGAGGCCCAAGAGGTCCATGATGGTCGCGGGTACGTCTCGAATACTGACCGGCGCACCGATCCTGAGTCCGTGCGGGATCCGGTCCCCGAACGAGATGAGGAGCGGGACACGGACGCCGGGTCGGTAAAGGCTATACCCGTGCTCGAACACTCCGTGCTCGCCGAACTCCTCGCCGTGATCTGACGTGATCACGATCAGCGTTTCGCGATCGGGATCCAGTCGGCGGAGTTCGGCCATCAAGCGACCGATCCGGTCATCCAGGTATGCGAGGGCGCCATCGTAGGCGTCGATCTCTTCCTTGATCTCCCGCTCGCCCATGTTCGAATGTCCGGCGGCCGGATCATAGAGCCAGCGGTGCAGAGGGCTGTAGCGCCCTCTCTCTCGTCCCGGGCCGAAATGTCGATCGAACGGTTCCGGGGGCAGGTACGGCTCGTGAGTGTCGAAGTAGTTGAGGAAGAGGAAGTAGGGACGATCACGGGGGCGACGCAACCACTCGATCACTGCATCGTTGAGATCGTCGGCCACCTTGCGGTTGGGGTGCTGGTCGTTACGGAGCAGACTGCGGAGCCGGAAGTTGGTGACGATGGATTCGAGGATCGTCGCGCTGAGTGCGAACTGCCCGAGCGTCGGCTTGTAGTCCTCGTAGTGGATGAATCCGCGGTCGAGGCCGGTTTCGTAGCCGCAGTACCGAAGGTTCGCGACGAATCCGGCAGTCAGGTAGCCGCGGGATTGGAGCCGTTCCGCGAGAGTCGGGAAGCGGTCGTCGAGCGGAACCTCGTAGTCGGCGGAGATCTCGTGATGCCATCGACCGGTGAACAAGCTCGCGTGGGCAGGTAGGGTCCACGAGGAGGTCGACAGCGCTTGCTCGAATACCACGCCTGCGACACCCATCCCCTCCAACTCGGGTGTCGTAGGCCGTTCGTATCCGTACAGGCTCATATTGCGAGCCCGGGCCGTGTCCAACGTGATCAGGACCACGTTCGCCGCATCTGGATGCGCCGCCCCCAGATCCGCGATGGCTCGGCGCTCCGCAAGCGCCCGCCCGGCGCGCACCCATATGCCGAAGATGAGAGGCAAGGCGACCAGCAACACCAGCGACCTCCGGGCCACCGTGCGGAAGCCCATGGCATGTCGGCTCAGGGCGCGCATCACCTGATATCCGATCCCGAGCGCGAGCAGCGCCGCGGCCGCTTGGTGGACCCGAGGCACGAGGAGGAGCAGCTCGAGCGACGCCGTCGAGGCGACCAGGAAGAGGGCACAGCGGGTCGCGGACAGGCGACGTGTGACCGCCGCGATCGCGAGCCCGAGCAATCCGGCCCCGAGGCACATCGCGGTCACCGCCACGGGCGTCATCCACACGTAGTCGCGGCTCAGTTC
Organism: Gemmatimonadota bacterium; assembly: GCA_039588275.1. Classification (GTDB taxonomy): domain Bacteria; phylum Gemmatimonadota; class Gemmatimonadetes; order Palauibacterales; family Palauibacteraceae; genus JBDHAC01. The sequence continues at coordinate 6,134 of JBDHAC010000030.1, read as the reverse complement.
CGCGATCGGCCGGTTCGTGTGTTGCCACGCCAGAACCGCGACCTCGAGGAGACCCGCGACCAGGCCGAACCACACCGCAAGTAGGATGACTTGCCGCTTCGCGCTCGTGCCCTGACCCGATCCGCTCGTCACCATGGATCAGCCCTTCCGGTATCGAGCGAAAGTAGAGATGGCCTTGAACCAATCACGGAGTCCGATCTTTTTTCCCTCTTCACGGCTACGTGGGAAGTATTGTATCGGGACTTCCACGATCGAATGCCCGGCCGCGAGCAGCCTGGCGGAGATCTCGTGATCCAGCTCGAAGCCGTGCGTCTCGAGCCTGAGCGGCTGGACGACCTCGCGCCGAAACAGCTTCAGGGCCGTGACGGTATCGGTCAGATAGCGGCCCGTGAAGATCGATGCGACGATGCTCAGGCTGCGACCGCCCACGTACGCGGCAAGTGATTGACCGGCATGCTTGCCCGCCAGGAGGTTGAATAGCCACCCCCTGCCGGGGTCTTTGATGTACCGGCTGCCGTAGACGGCATCTGCTCCGTCCGTGAGGAGTGCACGTAGCATCGGCCGGTAGTCGTCCGGATCGTACTCCAGGTCGGCGTCCTGGATGATGATGTAGTTCCCTGTCGCCGCCGCGATCCCCATCTTGACAGCCTCGCCCTTGCCGCCGTTCTCCGCGCGACGGATCAGTCGAATCTCCTCGAACCCGGAAGCGATCTCCGCCGTCCGATCCGAGGAGCAATCGTCTATGACGAGCACCTCCCGCTCGAGCGCGAACTCGGAGAGATCCACCGAGAGCACCTTCTCGATGAGGGCCCCGATGAACCGCTCCTCGTTGTACGCCGGAATGACGACCGAGAGCGCGTTCACGCCTTGCCTGCCTCTTTCGCCTCGCCACGCTGGGCGAGGTGCTCCTCGACTCGCAGGAGCTCTTCGGGAGTGTTGATGCCCACCGATTCCATGGGGTCCCGCACACGAATCGTCACGAGCGAGTCGCGGTCCGCCAGCCAGGGAATGAACGGCAGGAAATTCCGCTCACCCGTGACGGCCGAGACGGGCGCCAGATCCGCGTACTCCGCGAGCGATCTCAGGTAGGCGGGCGTCGAAAGCCGAAACAGTCCCATGTCGCTCTCCCCCACGTCGGGCATGCGGTCGCCCTCCCGTCGATGGAGCACGTCAACGATGGTTCCATCGGACGTCCGCACGAAATGGATGTATGGCTCACGGCGCTCTACGGTGGGCAGAATCATGGCCGCCTCAGGCGCCCCAGCCGCTGCTTCCGTGAGCTGTTCCACCGTTCGAGGACTGACGGCTACCTGATCGCACCACGTGATCCAGACATCGCCAGGGTCGATTTGCGCAACGCGTCCGGCGGGAGTCCGGATGGCATCCAGCATGCCGGTTGGGGCTTCCTGAATACAGAACTCCATCTCGACGTCGTGCGCGGCGCAGTGTTCGCGCACCGACCCCAGCGCGGAAGGTGAGAGAACGAGGATGATCCGGTCCACCACGGGCCGATAGAGCTGTACGAGGTGATCGACCATCGGGCGACCACCCACGGGGACCAGCACCTTCGGCAGGGTCGAGCGGAGCCGACTTCCGAGTCCCGCGGCCGGCACGAGGAGGATTCGCTCGCTCACGCCAACAGCCCGAGTCCGTCGATCAACTCCCCGAGCGACGAGAACGCGCCGAGGAAACCGGGGTGCTCCTCGACCAAGCCGCTTCGAACGCTGACTACTCGCGCGCCGGATGCGAGCCCCGCCTTCAACCCGTTCGAGCTGTCTTCAACGACCAGCGTATGTTGCGGGTCTGCCCCCAATCGTTCCATGGCGCGAAGATAACCGTCGGGAGAGGGTTTCCCGCTCTCCACATCCGCCGCCGTGACGACCGTCTCGAACCACCTGGCGAGGTCGTAGCGGTCGAGCGTGCCGACGACGGTCTGCTCCGAGCCGCCCGTCACGATGGCCATTCGATAGAGGCGACCGAGCCTTGGGATCGTCAACGGGGTGTCTTCGAAGGCGATATCGTCGCGCGCAATACACTCACGGGCGAGTCGTTGCTTCATGGCCACCCACTCCAAAAGCAGCGGCTCCGCCGGACCGAGCACCCCCGTCACCTCGCGGACGACGCTGGTCGTGGGTCGACCCGCGATCGTGGCGTAGGTCGGCCCCTCGACTCCCACGTGGCGCCACAGCGCCTCGAAGGCCCGCCGGTGACATGCCTCGGTATCCACCAACACGCCATCCATGTCGAAGGCGATCGCATCGAACGCCGGCGGTCCTGCCACGCTTCCCGTCACGGGCTGGTCGGGGGAGCGTCGTCTGACGGTGGAAGAGGGCCAGACTCCCTCTCCGGCCGACCCCGAATCCGCCAGCGCGCGATCGTCAGAATCGACGTCAGGCCATCGCGTACCGTCGTGCGGCGGACGAGCTTCGGCGAGATGGGTAGGAAGCGTACGGGAAGCTCGAAGATCTCACCGTCTTCGCTCAGAATCTTCGAGAGAAGCTGCTGGTTGAAGACCCTGCTGTTCAGATCGATCCTACGGTCGTCCAGATATTCTCTCCGGACCGCACGGATACCCGAGAGCGTGTCCGTAATGTACCGGCCGTACAGCGCCAGGTACGCCAGGCTGAGGAGATGGCTGCCGAGGTAACTGATGGCTCCCAAGAGCCGTCGTCTGCGAAAGCGGAACTTGTACGACTCCTGGATGTCGCGCACGGATAGACGACGGCTCCCCCATACGGCATCGAGCCTCCCCCACGTCAGATGAGAGGCGAGGCTCACGATGTCCTCCCCGCGATACATCCCCGAGGACTCGAACAGGAGGACGTAGTCGAACGCGGGGTCGCGGCAGATCTCCAGCACGGCGTCGCGGGTGTCCCCCCCGTCAGCCTTGAGGTTGCGGAGGTCAAACGGGAGCCCCTCGACGAAATGCGCGTCGAGAGAGAGTGGGCTGTCATAGAAGAACGTGAACCTGATGGGTAGGTCCGAAACCCCCCCACGGAGGGACTCCAGGACCGTCTGCGAGATCTTGTTGTGCGAATCGGTCTCCAGCAGAAAGGCGGCTATGCGAGGCACGGCCTGTGGAGCGAGCAACGACTGTACGAAGGGAACAACCACTTTCTTGGCGTCGTGGCGTCCCGACACGGCTTCCTCGTATTGGCCGATCCTCACGAGGCGCGGGTCCTCGAGGCTCTCCAGGGGACCGAGCCGGACATACGGGACCTCCGCGTCATCGACCTCGGGGTCGTTGATGACATAGTGCGTGATAAGACACGGCGTCGGGATCTGCGTTCGGTCCTTCTCGCGCAGGTAATATTGTGCACGATCGAGGATCTCGACCGCGCTGGTCTCGGCGGTCTCGGCATCCTCCTGGATGTTCGTGACGAGCAACTTCCTGGCCTTCAGGTTGCTCCCGATCGCCTCCCCCACGCCCGGCGTGATGTACGAGGGGAACAGGCTCGAGTGCTGCGTGCCGGGCGCATAGATGATCAGATCCGCATCGCGTAGCCTCGCCAGTACTCGCGGGTTCGGACGCAGATCCCCGGAGCGAGCCGCGAGCGCCGCCTGTGCCTCCTCGAGACTTCCCGCCCGGATCCTCGCGATCTCAGCGGACGTGGGCGGCTCGTCCAACAGAAAGATGTCGTGGATGCGGCTCGGTTGAGTAGCATCCACGATATCCGCCTCGCTGGCCATGACCTGCCGATCTTCCGTGAGCCCTATGAGGTACAGGTTGCGGCCATCCGTCACGTTCTCGACGAGGCCTTCGGGAAGACCGAGAAGGGCACAGTACCTGGCAACCGCGGTGTTGAAGTCTCGGCCTGCGTCGAGGAAGCACCCGGCGAACACCAGGTTGCCGAGACTGCAATCCGAGAACGAGAACGGGTTCGAGCTCGAATCGTACTCCTCGACAAACCGCTCCAAGTACCCTCCGACCGCACCGCGCAGAGACGCGTCCAGCGTCTCGAGCCCATACGCGGCGCCCTCCACGTGGCCGTGCCCCGCGCTGTGCGCGAGCGCCTCGAGTCGGGAGCGCGCCTCCTCGGACCCGCAGCCATGGGGAAGGCGCTCAGCGAGGAGCTCCAGGAGCTCTGGTGGGGATGTACCCAGCTCCGCCGCGAGGCGACGCGCGTTCTTGCGAAAGTCTGATGGGCCCAGAGAGTCACCGAGGAAACGGCGCACTTCACCGGTCGACTTGCCATCGTCGTATCCGTTCACGATCAGCGTGAGACGCACCCGCGGATCCCTGACGAGCTCGCGCGTCATCAGATCCGAGCCACGACCGCCGGTGAACAGAACTACATCGAGCACGTCCTGGCTCACAGCACGCCTCCCCCGGCGCTCGCCTGACCGGTCAGCCCCGGCGCCTCTCGGTGAGCTCGCACCTCGTGCCAAAGGGGGAGTCGAATCCGATCAGCGAGCCGCGCGTGGGTATCCTGTAGCTCTTCCGGATAGCGCCACAGGATCCATGCCGCCAACCAGCAAGGGCTGCTCTTCAGAATGCTGGCCACCAGGTTCACCGCCGTGCCTTCCCTACCGACCAGGTCCGCCAGCGCCAGGGCGAGCACGAGGTTCTGTCCAAGGCACAGGATGACGGCAGCGAGCGCCAGCTTCAGCGGTCCGGGCCCGAGCTCGTGGCGGGCCGCCACGATGAATGCGAAAAGCGGAAACAGAAACGCCACGTAGTGCTCCCAAACGATCGGCGATGCGAGCACTCCGACCGTGACGGCCACGATGAACGTGAGGTGCAGCCGAGCATCCGTGGGGAGACGACGCGCGCGCGTCACGATCCGAAGACCGATCAGGAGTACGGCTCCCACCGCTGCCAAACGAAGGGCCACGCTCAGCGTCTCGGATACGCCGTCCGACTCCCCTCCTCCGATCAGGGTCCCGAGGTAGTGAAAGGGCAAGGTGAGCGAGCTGTTGAACCACCAGTCTTTTAGCTCGTCCGGGCCCGTGAGCATCCGCGATACGAACCGGGCATGGAGATCCCACCCTACGGCGAGGAGCGATACCACGCCGAACAGAACCGCCACGAGGACGGCAGTGCGGAAGGCCTTCCAGCCCGAGGAAAGCGCGAGAAACGCGAGGCCCACGATCAGGAAGGGCTTGATCAGCACCGCCATGCCGAACAGCAACCACGAGATGAGGAAGCGCCCGCGACAATGAGCCAATAACGCACCGCAGAGCAACAGGAAGGCGGTGGGCGTCGTCTGCCCACCGACGCGGAACACCGTCCAGAACGGTTGATACAACAGGGCCAGAAAGACGAAGACGGCGGCGAATCGCATCAACGACCCGTCGGGCTGCTCACGGAAGCGCGCGATCCACAGGAACAGGAAGCCGAGCGCCAGAAACAGCGCGAGCGCGGTTTCGATCTTGAAGGCGACGAGGGCCGCACCGGGGCGAAGGACGGCCATCGGAGCATACAGGTAGGCCGACAGGGGCGTTCCCCAGAATTGCATGGATCCCTGTGGTGCCTCGCCCCCGATCCGGCTAGCGCTGTCGTAGATGGACCCAACTTGGCCGGCCGCGACACGCCGCCCCGTATCGTAGAAGTTGGCGAAGTCCCACCCCGATCCAGCGGGAACGACGATACCTGCCAACGTCCCGCTCACGATGCCGATCAGGCAGATCCAGAACAGGCGTCGGTGGTTAGCCGGCGTATCCAGGCGGCCTAGCATCAGTGATCTTTTCCTAGCTCCATTCAAAGCCACCGCGGTCTCGGACGCGCTTCTTTCCGGCAAGACACGGACTCGGACGGGAGCCGGTCGGATCCCGCGAGTGCGCGAGGGCTATCCACGCTCGGCGCGCGAGTTGAGGGGATACATACCCTCTGCCGCGGGTCGCCGACGCGGCGGGGATCCGAGCCCACTGTTGGATGTCCGCAACATCCGCGTGCCGATCCGGTCGTCATGCAGGACCCGCTCACACCGATAGTGCCGGGCGCTCTCCCCGGCGCCAGCTGAGTCCACCCACCGCCCAGAGTCCGACCGCGTACGCGACGATTCCGATCGGGATCGAAAGGACCGGCGTCGCGGAGCGGAGTGGAATCAAAGCGACCAGCATGATCACGGTGGCCGCAGCGGTACGGCCGTACCGCCGAACCGACGGCGGACCGAGCCCGGTTCTGCGAGCCT
>JBDHAC010000029.1:0-51175 GCA_039588275.1 Gemmatimonadota bacterium | reverse complement strand
GCGCGGTCGGTCGGCGCGGCACCCTTACAGCGAGCGAGAGTGGCGCGTATAGAGCTGGTCTCCAGGCCCTGACCCTCAGGAAAGCCTACGCCGCGCTTTCCGATCTCGACCGTCGGGCAGCGAGGCGCACGCTCAGGCGCGGGTGGCGCGACGATCTCCCGGTTTCGAGTAAGTCCGTGGCCATCTACCTCGCCGCACTCCTCCCGGCGTTCGCGCTCCGGCTCCTGCATGGCACGAAGCGAGCGCTACGCCGCCCTCAAGGAGGCAGGAGTATCAGGAGCATGGAAAGCTAGGAGGCGACCTCCGCGTCCGCGTAGTAATAGTGGACGTAGTAGTCGTAGTACGGCGCCGACTTCGGCATGGCGTTGAGCACCGCACCTACGATTGGCAACTGGACGTTGCCGAGCGTCTCCAGCTTGGCCCGGGCGAGGTCCTCCCTCGTCGAGCCGGCGCGCAGCACGATGACGACCTTGCGGCTCCTCTCCCCGAGCATCAGCACATCGGCCCCCGCGGCCAGCGGAGGACCGTCGATGATGATCACTTCGTACGTTTCGCGAAGCTGGGCGAGCAGTCCATCCATGCGCTCGCTTTCGAGGAGATCGGCGTTGAACCCGCCGGGAGCCCCCCGCGCGAGCAGCATCAAGTTCTGGACGTTCGTTTCCTGTAGCACCTGCTCGAGGGCGGAGCGCCCCATCAGGTAGTCGGTCAGCCCCGGCGACCGCTTCAAGCCGAACATCTCTTGCGCTCGTCCGCGACGTGTGTCCCCGTCCAGCAGCAGGGTCTTGTAGCCCGCCGTCGCGTACGAGATGGCCAGGTTGGCCGACACCATCGACTTGCCTTCTCTCGGCGCCGGGCTCGTAACGAGCGTGATGCCCTCGATATGGCCATCGACGTGCGCGATCTGGGTTCGAAGGCCACGGAAGGACTCGACCGCAATCGCCGCAGTGGCGCTATTGGGATCGGGCGCGGCCTGCAATCTGGGCACAACGCCTAGCACGGGCAGACCGAGCGACCCGGTCACCTGCTCCGGGTGTCGAATCCGCTTGTCCAGGTGATCGAGGACGAGTACGCCCGCGATCCCTAAGCCCAAACTCGCCATCGAGAACAGCATGATGATCCGGCTGGCCGTGTCGCCCAGCGGCGACGTGGGGGCCCAGGCCGGGTCGAGCACCTCGATTCCCGGTGCGCTGGTCGCCTCGGCCAGCTGCGCCTCCTTCAGCCGGAGGAGGAGCATGTCGTGGAGCGTCTCGGCGTGCGTCATCTCACGTTGGAGCCGCGCGTTCTCGATCGTGCGGCGAGGGATCTGCCGCAGGTCCTCGCTCTGCGCGACGATCTGCTGATTCAACAGATCCAGTTGACTTTCCACCTGGGTGCCCAGTGCCCGCAGCGCGCCGGGGATGATGATCGAGCGCAGGTCATTGATCTCGGTGTCCAGCTGCACCACCGCCGGGTACTCGGGCGTGTAGGTGTACAGCAGCGTCTGTCGGTCGATCAGCTTCTGCTGAAGCTGTTGGATGGCCGAGTTGAGCTCGGCCGAGTTGACCGCCGACGGGATCATCCGGATGGCCAGGACGTTGGGCTCTCCGGTTTGCTCCAGGTCTCGCTGGAGATCTCGGACTTGCGCGAGGTCGTAGCTTAACTGATCGGCCTGGATCTTTCGCTGCGAGAACACGCCGAAGACGGGATCGCTCTGCGCGGCGCCCCTCCCCCCGGGGGTCCCCATCGCGCCCGTGGGGATCCCGGTCACCAGCGGTTCGCTCGGGAGCGTGATCGTCTCCACCCGGTGGCTCTCGAGGGCGAACTCGGCGCTTTGAAGCCGCTCCTGCGTGTACTGGGTCTGCTCCTCGAGCATCTCCCGCTCTTCGCGGATCTTCTGTGCCTTGAGGTCCGTCGCGAGGCGCACGAATTCACGCCCGAGCGCGTTGAGGATGGTGGCCGACTCCTGCGGATCCGTCCACGTGAGCGTGGCCTGGATGATATTCGAGTTGCGGTTGTAGTTGACGACGAGATTGGACGCCAGGCCCGACACCGCGCCACGCGTGCTGGACACGCTGAAGCGGATGTCGTTCGCCGCGCTCAAGAGCTCCGCCGCCGGCAGCCACTCGAATCCCGCCGGCTCGCCCACCGGCTGGCCGGCCCGACCTCGCTGGATCGTGGCTTCGCCATCTCGCGCCAGGGTCCAGGTCCCGTCACCCTGTCCAGAGATCGTATACACGCCCGGGATGACATCCCGTCGGGTCACGAACCCCGCGAACACCGCCCGATCCAGGCCTTCCGGCTCGAGCAGGTCGAGCTGCAGGTGCAGCTCCTCTACCACCGGGCGAAGGACCGCCCGACTCCGGAACACGTCCGCCCAGCCCTCGCCCTGCAGGATCTCCTGCGCCTGGATAGGTCCGCTGCCGCTGCGCTGATCCTGGATCCAGATCTTCGTGAAAGTCTCGTACTCGGGCGCCGCGAATTGGCTGACGCCCCAGCCGGCGAGAGTGCCGACGAGGACAGTGGCGAGGATCCACCACTTCCGGTACCAGAGCAGCTTGCCGATGCGCGACCAGTCCGTGCCCTCGGCCGGTTGCCCAAGCGTGTAATCCGCATAGTCCGGATAGTAGTAGCCTTCTCGTTGGGCCAATTCGGCTTCGGCGATGTGCGGTACCGGAACCTGGCTCTCAGGCCTGTTGTTGTCGCTCAACGCCTAGTCTCCGTCTTCACTTGAGTGGACTCGACCGGTTGCCGGCCGCCCGATCGTCTCGGTACGACACCATGGTCGCTCCGATTCGGGCGTGCTCAACCTGACCCTGTTCTGCACGTCTGATCTTCGTGCCGCCCGTTATGCACGACGAGTGCTTCGCGTGACACCTGTCGCCACCGGGTCCTCGCGCGCTCGCTGGCGATCCGGGCGAACGCGCAGGCCTCTGAGCGAGGCAAGAGTGGTGCCGCGGCGCCGATCCCGGAACTTCAAGAGACACGCGATGTTCCGGTTCCCGCGCAACTCGTCGCCGGAGGTCTGTCGCCCTTCCGCAACACACCGTCGTATGTGGTCGCGGGGCGACAGTGACGATCGGCGATGGGACGAGCACCGGAGCGTGTTGGTATCACCCGACGAGGGCCGAAGTTCCCTCAACCACGCGCCTTTTTCCCATGCTCCTGCTTCGGGCGCGAGGAGGCCGGAGAAGTGGCTTGTGTCTTGTATCGACCGCGGGAGGTTAACCGGTCCGGTCGAGGTCAGACCCGACCCTGGCGCTTGGATTTCGGATTTACGGTTCGACATGAAAGTCGTTCACCTCGTAGGTGCTCGCCCGAACTTCATTAAGATCGCGCCGATCATGCGCGCCCTGGGGCGGTTCGGCGTCGAGCAGTCCCTCATTCACACCGGGCAACACTACGATGACTCCCTGTCCGATCACTTCTTCTCGGACCTCGAGATTCCGCGCCCGGACCTGAACCTCAGTGTGGGCTCCGGCTCACACGCCGTACAGACAGGTCGCATGCTCATCGCCCTGGAGCCCGTGCTCCAACGATCGAGACCGGACTGGCTCCTCACGGTCGGTGACGTGAACTCGACGCTCGCCGGTGCGCTCGTGGCCTCGAAGCTGGGACTCCCGATCGCGCACGTCGAAGCCGGGCTCAGAAGCGGCGACCGGAACATGCCGGAAGAGATCAATCGCGTGCTGACGGATGCCCTCGGCGAGGCGCTTTTCACCACCGAGCGCTCCGCCAACGAGAACCTGGCGGCCGAGGGGATCGACGCCGACAGGATCCGCTTCGTGGGCAACGTGATGATCGACACGCTCGATCGGTTCCGCCCCCGCGCCGCGGCGCGGGCCGTACACGAGGCGCTGGGGTTGGAGGTGGGGAAGTACCTCCTGGCTACCTTGCACCGCCCGGAGAACGTGGATGACCCGACCCGTCTGGAATCGATCCTGGAGGCATTCGCAGAGACGGCTCGCGCGTGCCGCCTCCCGCTGGTACTCCCGCTGCACCCGCGCACTTCGATGAACGTTCGCGGCTTCGGTCTCGATCGAACGCTTCGCTCTCTCATCGTCCTCACGCCCCTCGGATACCTGGACTTTCTGTGTCTGATGGATCACGCGGCGGCCGCGTTGACGGATTCCGGCGGGGTGCAGGAAGAAACGACCGTGCTCGGAGTACCGTGTGTCACCCTGCGTGATACTACGGACCGTCCGGTGACCCTGACCGCGGGGACGAACGAGTTGTTCCATGGAGATGTGAGCGAGTTGCCGGCCGTGGTTCGTGCACGGGTGGCGGAAGGCCGACGACCCTGCCGACCTCCGCTGTGGGACGGTCGTGCGGCGGCGCGCATCGCGCACGCGATCGCCCACGAGTTGCCCGAACGCAACGCGGATTCCCCAGAAGGGCAGCTCCGAAGACTGGCAATCCACGCCGTCTGACCCTCCCGCCGCCCTCCATCCGCTGTGATGTGCGGGTTGAGCGGCCGCATCCCGTCATCCTGACACACGGTCCGTTGTGAGCGTGCTACATGGCTGAAACTGAGCCTCAGAGACCCCCTTCCGCCCTCGCACCAGAGATCCACACAGTGCCAGATCATGGCGCAGTTCTTGAACTTCAACGCGCCCAACGGTATGATTTGGGCCCTTCATCCGGCCGCGTGCGGCTGCGGGTCCAGGGTCGATTCAAAGGGTGGGTACCCTCGTCAACCGCCGACTTGTGGGCTAAACTGCGTCAGCGACGCAACACGGCGCCTCAGAACGAGGCGGGAGTGTAGCGTAGCCGCTATGAGTTCGGGAGATGGACGCCCGGGCAGGTTGCACGAAGGTCCGAGCAACTTGCGATGTCACGGGCTGAACGGCCAACGAGTGGATCGGGCGCAGGGAGCACCAGATCGACGGGGAATCCCCCGGCAGCTACATAGCGGGAGATAGCGCGTGCGAATTGAAGCGCCTGAGATCGAGAAAGATCTGACCGACGACGAGATTCTGCTCGACGAGCTGGAGGGGTCCGGCTCCGTTCTCTTGGGACCCGAGGAACGGGCGAGCGTCCGGATCCTCGTGATCGATGACGAGCCGAGCATCCTGGAGAGCTGTGAGTCTGTCCTCACGGCCGACGGCTATCAGTGCGAGTGCGAGCGCAAGGCGGAGGAGGCCCTCCACCGGCTGAAGAGCCAGTCCTACGACATCGTGCTGATCGACCAGAGCATGCCCCAGGTGCACGGTCTCGACATCCTCGCCGAGGTCAGGCAACGCTCGCCTGGCACGATCGCGATCATGATGACGGGGCACGCCACCACGGAGGCCAGCATCAGGGCCATTCAGGCAGGCGCGTGGGAGTACCTGCCAAAGCCGTTCACGGCGACGCAGTTGCTGGTGGTGATCGGGCGCGCCGCCTACACGCTCCTCAGGCAGCGAATCCTGTCCGACAGCTCACGGCGCGAGGGCGTTCTCGTCGACGGGAAGGTGCGGATCCTGGGCGTCTCCAGCTCCATGCGTGCCGCCGTTCAGACGGCCATGAAGGTCGCGAAGACCGACGCCACCGTGTTCATCACCGGCGAGAGCGGAACCGGTAAGGAGCTCATCGCGCAGTACATTCACGGCGAGAGCAGGCGGTCCCGGAAGGCGTTCGTAGCCGTGAACTGCGCGGCACTCCCGGCCGAGTTGCTCGAGTCCGAGATGTTCGGCCACAGACGCGGAGCGTTCACCGGCGCGGTCCGCGACAAGCCCGGGCTCCTCGAGGTGGCGGACCAGGGGACGTTCTTCCTCGACGAGCTCGCCGAAATGCCACTGCCGCTGCAGGCGAAGCTACTGCGCGTGTTGCAGGATGGCGTGCTGCGGAGAGTCGGAAGCGAGAAGGACGACGCGGTGGTGGACGTTCGCTTCGTGTCGGCGACCAACCGCGATCCGGACACGGCGCTGCGGGACGGCGCGCTGCGCAACGATCTCTACTACCGGCTTCGTGTCGTGCCCATCCATCTGCCGCCACTGCGCGAACGGGCGGAAGACATCCCCGTCCTGATCAAGAACTTCATCGATCACTTCTGGCGTCGTCATCAGCTGCCGGGGGCGATTCCTCCCCGACTGGCTCCGGAGGCGTTGGATCTGCTCGTCCGATACGATTGGCCGGGCAACGTCAGGGAGCTGCAGAACGTGATCGAGCACCTCGTCGTGCTCTCCGATGCGGCGGAAACGATCGAACGGGACCGGCTGTCGATCCTGGACGAGGGCATGACAGCGACCCCGTCAGCTTCGAGCCCGGCCTCGGTCTCATCCATGATCGACTTCCACGCTCCGTTCCACGATGCGAAGGACTCGCTGATCGGACGGTTCGAGCGTGAGTACCTGGCCCAGGTCATCGCACGTACCGCCGGTAACATGTCCGAGGCGGCACGTCAGGCGGGGATCGATCGCACGACGTTGTATCGCCTCATGGACAAGCACGAGCTGTCGAAGGATGCGTTCGTTCCGTGATAGGTCCCTGACGACCGGACACGCTGGCAAAACGGGCTGCGGAGTTGAGCGTGAGCCGCGATCCTGACAACGTCCCCCCCGATGTCCGCGCCCGAAAGATCGGCGGACGCTCGGCCTCGCCGGGCGCTCACCGCCTCGGCCAGGACGCCGGGTTGCACCTGGACCGCCTCCTGCACGGCTTGCCTCCGGACATCCGCCCGCTGGTCGAGCGCCTTCATGCGAGGTTGCGGCTCGAAGCCGACGCGGCCGCGCGCGAGCCCGGTGTAGGGCCCATACCCGATGCTGAATCGATCGCGGCCGCCGCGCGCGTGATCAGGGAGGCGATACACGACACGGCCGAGCGCGGCGCGCCTCCGTCCAAGGTGCGGTTACTCCATGGCCACCTCGACCGGGAGGTGGCCTTGTTGACGCAGGGGCTGATGGAGCGGCGCAGAACGGAGGCGCGACGGCTCCTGCGCGACGTCGCGCACGATATTCGGTCACCGCTCAACTCGATCCTCTTCCTCGCGGATGCCCTGATCAGCGAGCATGCCGGCGAGCTGAACGACGTGCAGCGCCGCCAGCTGGGCGTCCTGTACACGGCTGCCGTGTCACTGGTCGGTCTGGTCAACGACGTGATCGATGCCGCCCGGCTCGGGGACGGATCGGAGATCCGTGTGAGCCACGACCCGTTCTCCGTCGAAGGTGTCCTGAAGGACGTCGAGCGCCTCGTCAGCCCGCTCGCCCACCACCGCGAAGTCGCCCTCGGCTTCCGTCTGGAGACGCTCGGTCCACGGTCCGGAGATCGCCGACTGCTCACCCGGGTCCTGCTCAACCTCGTGACCAACGCCGCACAAGTGGCGGACGTCGGCGGTCACGTGGATGTTCGCGCCATGGAGCACGAGGAGGGGTGGCTCAGGGTGGAGGTTCACGACGACGGTCCCGGAGGCGATCCCGCCGAGCTACGCCGTATGCTAGAGTCCGAGGGCGCGGATGCCGGTCTCGGCGATCTGAGACGGGGCTGGACGAACGGGCTTGGCTTGTCGATCTGCGCCCGGCTCGTGAGAGCGGCGGGCGGGGATCTACGCGTGGGTGCAGCGCCCGGCGACGGTTGTTGCTTCACGGTCGACCTCCCGTTCGCGCGTCTGTAGGATTGGCCCGTCGCGAGAGCTACTCCAACCTGATTCGAAGAGCGGCCGACAGGGAGGCTACGAGGGCTTCATGAGCGTCAGAAACGCGGCCATCGGGTGATCGTTGGGAGAGCCACCCACCTGGCGGAGGAAGACGAGGGAGAGCAAGGGCTCCAGCGGCGATAGCAGCACGCGGGTGGCAGATCGGAATCGGTTCAGCCTACTCTCGACGCGCGTGGCCCTCTCGCCCCATATCTCGAGGTCGACCAGCTCAGCCCCACTGGGCTCGATCAACCGAGACTGCAGCGCTTCATGATCGTAATGTCGCTCGAAGAACACGGGCTCGTCGCCGTCCTGCTTGCGCTCGTATACGTCATCACGCAAGAAGGTCTCGCCGTATTGAGGGGCGAATGGCACGGTAGCGACGATCAGACCGCCTGGTTTTGTCGTTCGCACGATCTCCCGAATCGCGCTTGTGTCTCCGCCTTCTGGGATATGCTCGAGCACGGAGATCGAGTACGCAGCATCGAAAGTGTCAGAACGATGGGGAATCGAACGGCCGTCGATCACCGCAGCCAGGACGGAAGCCCCTGCTTCGGTCAATCCCTGAGCCCTGGCGGACCGTCTGCCGAGCCACACGGCCTCGCGGAGTATGTCGGAGGCGACGACGTTGAAGCCGCGGTGTCGGGCTAGAATCGAGGCCAGGTCCTTTGGGCTGCCGAGGTCGAAAACGAGCGAACCTCGACTAGGCGTCAGGCGCCGCCAGGCATAGGCAAACTCGGCTGTCCGCCAGTAGCTGACGGGGAGAACGAGACGTTTTAGTCCGAGAACGGGCTCGCGCCGTAGAGATGAGAAGCCAATCCGAATCCCGGCCGCCCATATTCGGACCGCAATGGATCGGTGAGTCCATCGGGTGGACAGGTTCTGGGCTCGGACGGGGATCAACGCGCGCGTTCGCCGGCTACGCCGCGTGCATTGGGGCGTTCCGCGCTTCGATCGTTCTCACACGCGACGGCGGCCGCACTCCTGTACCCCGCCATCAGGGGGTGCCGCGGTGGCTTGAGGAACAGCTGCGCCATTGCCAGTCCCGACGGTCAATTACACGAAAGCGAGTCGCGTCAATCACCCCTACAATTGAGGAGGCATCCGGGCAACGTGTCAATTGGCCGCCGCGGATTCGGTCCTGTTCAGAGGACCCGGAGGAACGTGGACCGGCACCGTCAGCGAAGTACCGTTGAAACCTGACCCCCCCTTGCGCGGGTATAGGTGTCTGACACCCTGACCAGCAGAGGGACGCAATGAACGAGATTCTGAAAAAGCAGATCTGGCGAAAGCTGGAGGCTCTTCCAGAAGAAAAAGTGTACGAGGTGCTCGATTTCATCGAGTTCCTCGACTCCGAGTACGCGGATCGGAGCGCCGATTCGGCTCCTGCTTTTCAGAGGTTCGCGGAGTCGTTCCAGCGCAACCTCCGCCGCAGTCGGGTGCCCGCCTCCGCCGTGCGCGAGACGATGAAGGTGCTCGGTGCGACCGACAAAGTCCTGGACGCCTTTCGGCAAGCCGGTAGGGAGTTCCTGGCCGAGCTGGAGACCGGCAAGGCCGAGCCGCCGCTGAAGGATGAGGACGAGCCCCCGCACGAGCGGGAGATCGTCGTGGAGTAAGCACGACCCTCGGGCCGCGGACCCGGCGGCCCCCTGCGTTGACGCTGCGCCGCACGCTTCCTACCATGTCGCATGGTAGGATCAACGCCCGCACCGCGCCGACCGCATGCTCGCGCCGCCCATCAGGCGCCGCGACATGCGGTTTGTCGCATCGCCCCCGTGCCCCAGCTCACCCTGCAGCTACTGAAGCGAGCCGCCTAGCATTATGACTGGAAAGATCCGCGAGACGCTCACCTTCGACGACATCCTCCTGGCCCCCGCCCACGCGCGGGTTCACCCGGCCGATGTCGACGTGTCGACCGAGCTAACGTCCCAGATCCGCCTCGCCATCCCCTTGATATCGGCCGCCATGGACACGGTGACCGAGCACCGTATGGCCATCCAGCTCGCGCGCGAGGGCGGGATCGGCTTTCTCCACAAGAACATGTCCGTGGAGGCACAATGCGCCCAGGTGGACCGCGTGAAGCGCTCGGAGAGCGGGATGATCCTCGACCCGATCACGCTCGGGCCGGACGCGACGCTACGAGAGGCCGTTCGACTGATGGAGGAGTTCTCGATCAGCGGCGTGCCGATCGTAGAATCGGACGGCCGGCTGGTGGGAATCCTCACGAACCGGGACCTCGTCTTCGAGTCTGATCTGTCACGCCCCATTCGAGAGGTGATGACCGCCGACGGCCTGATCACCGCACCCGTCGGCACGTCGATCGACGATGCGGAGGAGATCCTCCGAGAGCACAAGGTCGAGAAGTTGCCCGTCACCGACACGGACGGACGGCTGCGGGGTCTTATCACCGTGAAGGACATCTTCAAACGCCGCCAGTATCCGAACGCCACGAAGGACTCGCACGGACGGCTGCGTGCCGGTGCCGCCATCGGAGCGTCGGAGGGCGACATCGACCGCGCGCGTGCTCTGATCGACGCGGGCGTGGACGTGCTCGTGATCGATACCGCCCACGGTCATGCACAGGGAGTCCTGGATGCAGTCGCCCGGACGCGCGAAGCATTCCCCGACACCCCCTTGATCGCCGGCAACGTCGCCACCAGGGAGGCGGCGGAAGCACTGGCCGAGCGCGGTGTCGATGCCGTGAAGGTCGGCGTCGGGCCGGGCTCCATCTGCACGACGCGCGTCGTGACGGGTGTCGGTGTGCCACAGATCACGGCGATACGAGATGCGGTCGAGGGCGTTGCCGGACGTGTGCCGGTGATCGCGGACGGCGGCATCAAGTACTCCGGCGATCTCGTGAAGGCGATCGCGGCCGGCGCGCATTCGTGCATGCTCGGATCGATGTTCGCCGGTGCCGACGAGAGCCCCGGCGAGGCCTTCCTGCTGGAAGGAAGACGCTTCAAGGTGATCCGCGGCATGGGCTCGCTCTCCGCCATGGAGGCAGGTTCGGCGGACCGATACTTCCAGGAAGGCACGTTCAATGCACAGAAACTCGTCCCTGAAGGGATCGAGGGACGCGTACCTTACAAAGGCCCGGTCGCCGACACGGTGTTTCAGCTGGTCGGCGGCCTGCGCAGCGGGATGGGGTACTGCGGCGTCACCACGGTCACGGAGCTACGCGAGGAGGCGACATTCCTGCGGATCACGCCGGGCGGGCTGCGCGAATCGCACCCCCACGACGTGGTGATCACGCGGGAGGCACCCAACTACCACCTCTGATCGGGTTGGCGGGTGCCACCTCTGATTGAGGTGGCGAGAGTCTGTTGCATCCATGCGACACAAAGCGCGCGCGGGAGTGTAAGACCCGAGCCTCGCCCAAATCGGTGATGTCGGGCGAATCGCTCAGCGCGGACCGGCGGTGAGAATCGAGCGGAGGAGGATGGATGAACGAGCCTAACGGCGCCCAGCTGCGTGGGTCGATGCTGGTGGCGGCGTTGTTCGCGACCGGGTGCGCTGCGTCGCAGGAAACGGTCACGACCGGCCCGAGCCCCTCCGGGGCCGTCGCCGAGGCGGAGGCCCAACCGCCCGCGGATATGACCGACGTTCAGGCTCCCGTCGAAGACACGCTCACGACCGAGCAAGAAGCCGCACTGGCCGCTGCCGCCGCCGCACGAAGGGCGGAAGAGGACGCGCGCAGGAGAGCCGAGATCGATCACGAGCTCCGGTCTGCGCTCGGCTCGGATCCGATCGGGATCGCGCGGATGGCAGACCGCGCCCGTCCGCCCGAGCTCCCGCTCGCGATGAACGACCGCGTCGAGGCC
This sequence comes from Gemmatimonadota bacterium, assembly GCA_039588275.1. Taxonomy (GTDB): domain Bacteria; phylum Gemmatimonadota; class Gemmatimonadetes; order Palauibacterales; family Palauibacteraceae; genus JBDHAC01. The sequence goes on along the minus strand of JBDHAC010000029.1, from coordinate 39,766 downwards.
TGGATCCATTACTTCCAGGACGTGATCCCGCAGCGTTTCGCGCTTTATCTGGAGCGAAGCGGGCGCTACGAGTCGATGATCCGTCAGAAGCTCCGACGCGCCGGTCTGCCCGAAGAGCTGCTGTATCTCGCGCTCATCGAGAGCGGCATGAACCCGCGCGCGTACAGTCGCGCCCGGGCCGTGGGTCTATGGCAGTTCATCTCCAGCACGGCCCGCCTGTACGACCTGGAGGTCTCCTTCTGGGTCGACGACAGACGCGATCCGCCCAAGGCCACGGACGCGGCGATCAGGTACCTCTCGGATCTGTACGAGGAGTTCGGGTCGTGGTACCTGGCGGCCGCCGCGTACAACGGTGGGCCGGGTCGCGTCCGCCGCGGTCTCTCGAGAGCCGGGGTGGAGACGTTCTGGGATCTGGCGGACAGCCGCCTGCTGAGGTCCGAAACGCGCAACTACGTGCCGAAGCTGATCGCCGCGGCGATCATAGCGCGCGATCCCGACGCGTACGGGTTCGGCCACGTGGTCCCCGACGCGCCGATCGAATACGACCTCGTCGAGGTGCCGGACGCGACGACATTCGACGTGCTGGCAGAAGCGGCGGGAACGGACGAGGAGACGCTTCGAGCGCTCAACCCCAACTTCCCGCGGCGCGTCACGCCGCCGGACCGAGTGGTACAGCTGCGCGTACCCGTGGACATGGGCGCCACGTTCACCGAGAGGTACGCCCAGATCCCGCCCTCGGAGCGGGTCACGTGGCTCATGCACACGGTGACCCGGGGACAGACGCTCGGGCACATCGCGGCGCGCTACGGGACGTCGGTGGCGGCGCTCCGGGCATCGAACGGCAACGTGAATCCGCGCCGTCTTCGCATCGGTCAACAGCTCGTAGTGCCCATCTCGGCTACCGCGTCTTCAGCTCGGGCGAGCGCGGCCCGGTCCGCTCCGGCCGTGGCGGCCGAGGGTCCGGTGACGATCGTGGTTCGTCGTGGAGACACGCTGTGGGCGATTGCTCGCCGGTACGACGTCTCGACTTCGGACATCATGGCCTGGAACAACCTCAGCTCGACGGTGATCAAGCCCGGAGACAGACTCCAGATTCGACGATAGGGACCTCGACACGACCGCAGATCGAACCCACCTGTCGCAATCATCCCGCGCCGCGCCTCGGCGCCACGCGGTGACTCACAGGCGGACTCAGGCAAACGCCGGGACCGCAACTATTTACAGTTCCCCTCGAATCGCGGCCGAGGTGGACCGGGGCTTGCAGATCGGTGCCCCACCTGGGAGGAAACGGGAGGCCATGCATTCAGGGGAAGCCGCACGGATGGAAACCGGCAAGCGTCTGCGCGTCGATCTTCACGCACATACTCATCACTCAAAGGACGCGGCCACCGAACCGCTCCAACTGGTCGAGCGAGCGCGCGAAGTAGGCCTGGATCGCGTCGCGGTTACGGACCACGGCACGATAGAAGGGGCGCTCCTGGCTTGGGAAGCGGACCCGGACCTCGTCATCGTGGGAGAGGAAATCCGCTGCCGCTGCCGGACCGAGCTCATAGGGCTCTTCCTGTCAGAGCCCATCCCGATGCGGCTGCCTCTGGAGGAAGTCGTGGACAGGATCCGTGATCAGGGCGGCATCATCTACGCGCCGCATCCGTATGCCTACCCGAGGAATCCGATCCTGCGTGCCCGTCGGGCCCTCGCCGTCGCCGACGTGGTCGAGGCACACAATGCACGCGCCTTCTTGCCGATCTGGAACCGAGCCGCGAAGCGTGCGGCCCGTGCGCGAGGGCTTGCCATGGCCGCCGGGTCTGACGCGCATTTTCTGGGTGAGATCGGGCGGGCGTTCACCGAGATCGAAGCGTTCGACGGAGCGCGGGAGTTCGGTGCCGCACTGCAGGGTGCGAGACCGGTAGCCCGTGAGATGACTAGCCCCTTCATGCACGTCGCTTCGATGACGCTCAAATCGGCGCGGGTCCTGTCGGAATTCGCCACGCGGCCGATCGGTGCCCCGAGCGCGGTGCCGATCGACCACTAAGAAGCCGATCGCGAGGGCATGCCTTCCCTCGCGACTGAAGCTCCGCGGCGCAACAAGTGCGACCCTCCACCTCTTTTGTCTAGAGGCAGATCCGTCAGCCCATCGCCCAGCGCGGATCTAGCGTCGCTCGGGAAGGCATACCCTCCCGACGGCAGAGGGACTATGGTCCGACCGAGCCGTATTACCTGGTCCGGGCATCTGCATCCGGGGGGTCGACCCCGTCACCTTACGCGGCGGTATTCGCAGCGGGCTCACCGGGAGATCGCTCCATCCAGATGACGGTGGTGCCGCAGCGGGCGGAGGGGTCGCTGTACTATCAGCAGTATAGACGCCGGGCTCGCGTACACCTCGCGCTGGCAATCTCTCTGGAGGGATCGACGCCCCCTTCCTCGGCGGGGGTACCCCTTCGGGAGCGATGCTAGATCCGCGCTGGTTGTGACCCGATAGGATCAGACACTAGACGGGTCAGGGACGGGACCTCCGTATGTCCCCACGCGGAGCTTCAGTCGCGAGGGAAGGGGTACCCCGCCCCAGGGGGCGTCCCGGGTCTTCCGCAGCTTCCGCAGCGGTCAGACGGCGACGTCCGCCGTCGCGTCGGTAGCGGCCGTGTCGGCCGCGCTCCTGGTGGCTGGAGGGCCGTCGCGCCGGGGCGGGCCCGCGATCGGGTAAATCGTGGCCTTGCCCGATCGCCCGCGTAGGCCGTCCCGCGGGTCCACGACGACCCGCGCGTGCTCCAGAACCAGGTCGTAGTCCAGCTCGCGGTGGTCGGCCGTGATGACGACGGCGTCAGTGGCCGACAGCACCTCGGCGGTGAGCGGAACCGACTCCGCCGCTCCCGAATCGAGCGTCAGCGCCGAAACGTACGGGTCGTGATACTCGACCGTGGCTCCCATCTCGCGCAGAAGCTCGAGGATGTCGAGCGCCGGACTCTCGCGCGTATCGTCGACGTCGGGCTTGTAGGACACGCCGAGCAGCAGGATGCGGCTACCGTTCACCGGCTTCCGATCGCGGTTCAGGGCCTCCGCGATCTTCGCGACTACATATCGCGGCATCTCGGCATTGATTTCCGCCGCGAGCTCGATGAACCGCGTCTTGTACTCGAGGGTCCGCATCTTCCACGCGAGGTACTGAGGGTCGATGGGGATGCAGTGACCCCCCAGCCCCGGGCCGGGTGTGAACCGCATGTACCCGTACGGCTTCGTCGACGCCGCGTCCACCACCTCCCAGATATCGATCCCGAGCCGGTCCGCGATCACCGCCATCTCGTTGACGAGGCCGATGTTCACGGCCCGAAACGTGTTTTCGAGGATCTTCGTGAGCTCGGCCGCCTCGGGCGAAGACACCTCCACCACGGTGTCGATCACGCTGCGATAAAGCTGCGCGGCCAGCTCGTGGCAGTCGCCGGTCAGCCCGCCGACCACCTTGGGCGTGTTCTTGATATCGAAGTCCTGATTGCCGGGATCGACGCGCTCTGGGCTGAACGCGAGGAAGCAATCGCGCCCGACCGCCAGCCCCGACGCCTCGAGGCTGGGCTGTACGAGCTCGCGCGTAGTACCCGGATAGGTCGTCGACTCGAGGATTACGAGCTGACCCGGTCGCAAGTGCCGCACGACCTCATCCACGGCCCGGACGATATACGAGACATCGGGATCACCGGTCTTGGACAGGGGAGTCGGCACGCAGATGACGATCGCGTCCATCTCGGCGAGGCGGTCGAAATCGGTGGTGGCCTCGAGCGCGCTCGATTGGATCAGGCGCCCGACGCGTCCGGCCGAGACATCGCCGATGTGTGACGCGCCGCGTTGAATCAGCTCGACGACCGATGCGTCGACGTCGAAGCCCAGAGTCGAGAAGCCCGCCTCGGCGAACGCGACGGCCACGGGTAGCCCGACGTACCCGAGCCCGAGGACGCCTACGCGCGCATCCCGGCCCTCGATCTTGTCCTGGAGAGCTTGCTTGTGGTCCAACTGATCGCCTCGCCGTTGCTGTGTCGTCACCGGGTCTTCCCCGGATCCCGCAGCGGGCGATAGCCTGACCTGTAGGCCGGCCCGCCGATCAGCGCGCCGGTTTCACAGCCAATACCCGGCGCGCGTATCCGTTCGCGGGATCTTCCCCCGCTGCCAGCACCGTCGCCACCGTGCCGGGGCCGCGGTTATAGGCGAGCAGGGCCATCCTCGTGCTGCGGTACCTGTCCAGCAACATCTTCAGGTAGCGAAAACCGAGCCGCAGGTTCGTCTCCGTCTCGAACAGGTCCTCGCGAGACACGCTCGGGTCAAGCCAGCGCGCGGTTCGTGGCTGCACCTGCGTATAGCCGATCGACCCCGCCGGACCGACGGCACGCTGCCTGAACGAAGACTCGACCTTGACTAGGCGGAACGCCAGGTCCACGTCGACGCCCTCATTCACGGCTGCGTCGTAGATTCGCTCCGCCAGCCGCCGCTCGATCCGGAACTCGCCCGCGTACGCTCGAGTCCTTTCGAGCCGCTGGAGCTGCACCGTCCACAGCCCGAGGTCACTCTGTGTAAGACGAACGGGCATGCCCGAGCTCCCCTCGGCACGCAAGTTTCCGGCCTCGGTGTGCCCGAATCCGAGCGATGCCAGCGAGCTGAGGACCAGAAGGGGGATGGTCAGGTAACCGCCTTTACGGCGGGCAGTCTCCGACCCGTCCTTCGTCGCTCGCGATCCCCGTAACTTCCCTACAGGTAATATTTTATTCATACGACACGTCTCGAAATCTATCTCGCGGCGCACCAGGTTACCATGCATCCACCGGGTGTCTACCCCGCTATCCTCGCCTCAGGTGTACCCTCTACGAGCCCGGGGGTGCACCAGGTTCAACGCGTCTAGCCGTGAGCCGGATCCCCGGGCTGCCCGGCGAACGCACCTTCCGCTCGCCAATCGCCCGATGTCCCGCCCGTCTTCTCCAGCAAGCGGATCGTCCCGACCTCCATGCCCCGGTCCTTCCCCTTGCACATGTCGTAGACGGCCAGCAGGCCGCCCGCCACCGCGACCAGCGCCTCCATCTCGACCCCCGTGCGCCACTCCGCCGAGGCCCGTACCCGCATTCGAAGTCCCGGAAGCTCGGGCACGGCCTCGATCTCCACGTCTATTCGATCGAGGGGGACCGGGTGACACAGCGGGATCAAATCTGCGGCTCGCTTCGCCGCGCCGATCGCCGCCAGGCGGGCGACGGCGAGTGCTTCGCCCTTCTCGACTTCTCCGGACCGAATTGCCTGGAGCGTCGAGGCATCCATGCGAATGAGTCCTTCAGCGACGGCGGTTCGCCGGGACACGGGCTTCTGGCTCACGTCCACCATCCGCACGCGACCGGATTCGTCGAGGTGGGAGAACTCCACGGGCCCAACCTCCTTCGCAAACGTCTCGCTGACGGAGGCAATGCGTGCCTGCGCCGTGGAACCAGCGCGTCGCTGAACGGCTCCGGCGGGCTTGCTAGCGGCGTGAGTAACCCCAGAACGATCCGAGGTTCCCCTCCGTGACACCGCCGCTGCCATCCGCGGCGGGGTAAGGGGCTGCAAGCCCCCGGTACGCTTGTCGTTACCAGCCTTCAGACCCCGCTCGGCCTACCGGCTTCCTCTCTCCCGAGCGCGCCCGCCAGATCGCCGAGGAGAAGCGCGACCGTGGCCTGGGGGTTCACGTTACGGTTGGCGTCCTCGCGGGCCCGCTCGACGATCCCCAACGCCTCCTGCACGCGCGCAGGGTCGGGCGGAGCGCGCAGCAACCGGTCGACGTCCTGAGGCGCCAGAGCCCGCTCCCCCGCCCCCGATGACACACACAGCAGATCTCGCAGGCGCTCCTCGAGCGCGTCGAGGACATCGACGAGCACCGAGCGGGCCCCACGCGCGGTAAAGGCCAACGCCGCCCTGAGCCGGTCGCCGTCGCCTCCGAGAGCCGCCGCGCGGAGCAGACGATCGGCCCCCTCCCGCGCCTCGTCCCCATGCCCCGACAGGAGCGCCAGCGCATACCCGATCGACCCTTGTGCGCGGCGCGCGGCTGCCTCCGCCTCCTCGCGCCCCACTCCGCGCGACTCGAGCAGGTGATCCGCGACCTCGTGCTTGCTGAGGGGGGCGACGCGAAGCGACGTGACGCGGGACCGGATGGTGGGCAGCAAGGCGCTCGGCCGGCTGCTCGTCAGGATGACGTAGGCGTAGCCGGGGGGTTCCTCGAGCAGCTTGAGGAATGCGTTGGCGGCTTCCGGGTTCGCGCTCTGGGGAACCATCCGGTCGGCCTCGGAGATGACGAAGACCGCCGAGGGTCCCATCGCCGGCCGACGGGCCGCCTGCGCGCGAATCTCCTCGACCGCGGCCAGGTAGATGCCGGTAACCTGATCGTCCTCGGACTGTGACGTCTCACCCTCCCTGAGAACTGCCAGCCGCTCCATCCTCGCCGCCTCGAGCATGTCGCGCAGTTTGCGGCGCGTCGACGCACCCTTCGGTCTCGGCAGCGGAAAATGGTAGTGCGTGTCCGGGTGCTCGAGGCGGGCGGCGAGACGGCAGCTGCGACAGGATCTGCAGGGTGGATCGGGGCTCTCGCACTGCAGCAGCGCCGCGGTCCACAGCGCGAGCGTCCGCTTCCCGACGCCGGGTGGACCGTGCAGCAATAGCGACTGGGGCATCCGCCGAGAGGACGCCGCGTCCCGGAGCCGCCCGCGCAGATCCTCGTGGCCGACCACCGTGGGCAGGCCCGGGCCCTCTGCGCGGGTCAGCTCGGGAGTGTCGGTCAAGAGCGTCCCCGCAGCCAGCGGACCGGGTCCACGGCGCGTGGATCTCCCGAGCCGCTGGGCTCGTGGATCTGAAACTCGATGTACGGTGGCAGATCCGGAGCGGCCGTGTCACCGACGCGCCCGATGACCTGCCCGACCGCGACACGGTCCCCGGTCGAGACGGACAACCCCTGGAGGTGCAAGTACACGGAGTAGTATCCGCCACCGTGTCCGATGATGACCGTATACCCCGAGATTCCGCGGAACTCGGCGTACCGCACCTCGCCCGCCTCTACGGTGCGCACCGGAGTGCCGACCGGGGCCGCGATGCCGATGCCCTCGCGCAGGATCGTCGTGTTCCCCTGTCGCTCGGGACCGAAGTTGTAGACGATGCTCCCTTCGACGGGCCAGCCCAACTGCCCCAGGTCGCCGGTGGTCATCGTCGACACCGAGACGGCGCCGGAGGCCGCTTCCAGCGCGCGGCGCTGTTCCTCGAGACTCGCGAGGACGCCACGGAGCTGCTCCTCCTCGGCCGCCAGCTGAGCGAGCCGGCTCTCCGCCTGCGTCTGACGCGACGCGTAGTTGGTCAGGCGTCGCTGCCGCTGCTGCTCCAACCGATTCAGCTCCTCGAGCTCGAGCGACTTTTCGTCGCGGACGTCGCGAATGCTCTCCGCATCGCGCGCGAGGCCGGCCCGGTGATCTTCAAGCTCATGCTCCAGCCGGCCGACCTCCTGCACGAGCAACCGGTCGAATAGCGCGACCTGGTGCAGGTATTTGTATCGATTCAGCAGGTCGGCGAACGACGTGGCGGCCAGAAGCACCTGGACCGGGGCCAACGGCCCACGTTTGTAGATCTCTCGTAGCCTCTCGCGGAGAACGACCTCGCGCGCGGTCAGCTGGTCCCGGGTGAGCAGCATATCGCGCGTGCTGATCGCGACCTGCTCGAGCAACGCCAGGAGCTGTACGTCGAGTTCCGCCACCAGGCTCGAGGAAGCAGTGATCTGCCGCTCGATGTTGCGGATCTCCTCGGAGACGTTGTGCACCTCGCTGGTGAGACCCTGGAGCTCGTTCTGGAGTCGGCGCCTTTCTCCGCGGATGCGCTCCAACCGGTCCTGGCTCTCCCTGATCTGTCGCCGGAGGACGTCCTCGCTGGTCTCCTGGGCGGTACCGAAGGCGACCGCGATGAGCAGCGACAGCAGGAACGCGCCGCCGACCCGCACCCAGGCGCTAGATCGCATACGCCTTCCCGAGCTCGCGTCGCACCGCGTACCCGGCCGTGAGCATCCCGAGCGCCGAAGCCGTCACCATCCCGATGAGGACCCATGCGTCGGGCAGCCACTGTAGCGTGACTAGGCCATCGTGGATGAGCTGATACGCGAGCCGCGTGAGGCCCAGCGCGACCAAGCCGCCCAGGAGCCCGGTGATGAGGCCCTCGATCAGAAACGGGCGCTGGATATAGCCCTCCGTGGCGCCCACGGTCTGCATGACGTCGATCTCCTCGGACCGAGCCAGGATCGCCATGCGAACCGCCGTCGCGATCAGGAGGATAGCGGCGATCGCGAACGCGCCACCAAGCACCATCGCCGTGCCACCGGCAATCCGACGCAGTGCGAAGATGCGCTCCACCCAGCCCTGGCCGAACCGCACCTCCTCGATGAACCCGTATCCCCGCACGCGCTCCGCGACCGTTCGCACGTTCTCGGGGTCGCGATACCCGGGCAGGAGACGGAGCTCGAGCGAAGCGGGTAGAGGGTTGACGTCCAGGTCGGAGAACACGTCGGAGAACTCCGGCAGGTCGCGCGAGGCGTTGAACAGGGCTTCGGTCTTCGAGACGTACCGCACGTCCTCGACCTCGGGAAAGCTCTCGATCTCGCGGCGCGCGAGGGTCACCTGGTCTTCGCTCGCGTCCTCCGTCAGATACCCGACGACTTCGACCCGGCGCTCGACGTCGGTGATCGCCACGCCGATGTTGTGCGCGCTGAGTCCGAACAGTCCCACGATCAACAAGCTGAGCGCGATCGCCGTGATCGAGAGTCCGCCCAGAAGCGGCGCTCGCCGGAATGCCGACAGGGCCTCACGAACCGCCCTCATCCCGTCCCTCCTTCCTGACCGGCGATCGGCGTTACCTGCTCCGCGGGGCCCGGGGGTGGCGCGGGAAGGGGCTCCGGAGTGCCCCGAGCCTCTTCGGCCGCCGAGTCGAACACCAGGCGGCCGTGCTCCAGCTCCAGCACTCGCACCTGCGGATGGTCACGTATCAATCTCGCATCGTGCGTAGCCATGAGGACCGCCATCCCCAGCTGGTTGATCGAGCTGAACAGCTCGAACACGCTGTCCGCGGCACGCGGGTCCAGATTGCCCGTCGGCTCATCCGCGAGCAGGATCAGCGGGTCCGTCGCGAGAGCGCGCGCGATGACGACCCGCTGCCGCTGACCGCCCGACAGCTCGGAGGGCAGCGACCGGGCCTTGGCCGCGAGGCCCACCTGACTGAGCAGTCGCTGGACCTTCGGTGCGATCTGTGACTTGGCCGTCCCGGTGACCTCGAGCGCGAAGGCCACGTTCTCGGCCGCGGTCAGCCGCTCCAGGAGCCGGAAGTCCTGGAACACGAACCCCACCCGTCGCCTGAGGTCCGGCACCTCGCGTCGCTTGATCTTGGACGAAGCATACCGCGAGACCCGAACCTCGCCCTCCGACGGGAGCGTCTGGAAGTGTACCAGGCGCAGCAGCGTGGTCTTTCCCGCGCCCGACGCACCGGTGACGAACGCGAACTCTCCCTTCCGGAGGTGGAAGCTCACGTCCTCGAGCGCCGCCCCGCTCCGCGGGTAGTTCTTCGTGACGTTACGGAACCGAATCATGTGAGTGCCAGAATCATGTGACTGTCACGCTCGTGTTGCAGAAGCGGGCGCACAACTCGATCGCCGCGATCATAGCGCCCGGATTCGCTCTCCCGGTCCCCGCGATGTCGAACGCCGTGCCGTGGTCCGGGGAAGTGCGAGGAAACGGCAGGCCGGCCGTCACGTTCACGCCCTCGTCGCGAGCCACCGTCTTCAAGACGGCCAGGCCCACGTCGTGATACGGAGTCACGACCAGATCCGCCCCGCCTTCGATCGCGTGGAGGAAGACCGTATCCGCGGGCAGCACGCCCACGATCTCGGCCCCGGTCTCGGCTGCTACGCGATCCGCGGCCGGGGTCAGGACCCGGCTCTCCTCGTCGCCGAACAGACCCGATTCACCCGCGTGCGGATTCAGACCCGCGAAGGCGACCCTGGGGCGATCGAACCCCCACCACTCGCGCAGGGCGTCTATGGCGATGCGCGTGCGCTGCACCGCGAGCTCGACCGTCAACGCGGGAGGTACCTCACGGAGGGGGATGTGCGCGGTGAGCAACGCCAATCGGAGGGGACCCCCCAGGGGTGTGCGCTCGGCCGCCATCATCATCGTCACCTCTTCGACCCCGGCGCGATCCCGCAGCAGCTCGGTGTGTCCCGGGTACTCGTACCCGGCCGCCCGCAACGCCCGCTTGCTGATCGGTCCCGTCACCAGCCCGTCGATCTCTCCCCTGACCGCCAGCTCGACCCCCCGCTCGATCGATCGCCCTGAGACCTCGCCCGCGGCTCGCTCGCCGTCGTCGGCCTCGACCTGGCCTCCCCAGGCGCCCACCACCTCGCGCTCCACGCGGCCGATCGCCTGGTCGGAGATGACTCCGGCGTCGCCACCGTCCACCGACTTCGGCCCGATGAGAAGATAGCGGGCGACCTCACGGACCGCCGTAGCGGCGAGCGCTGAAGCGATCACCTCCGGACCGATGCCGCGCGGGTCCCCGAGGGTGATCCCTATGCGCGGCACGCCCAAACGCCCCTCCCTACGTCGTCCTCATGGCATCTACAGACGCACCTCGACATACGTCCGTTCGCGCAGATCCCTAATGTACCGATCCAATTGCTTCTGGGTCCGTATTCGGCTGCGGAGGATGTCCGCCACTTCCTCCAGCTCGAACACTCCCTGCGATCTGGAGTCGAGCACCTGAAGCACCGCGTACTCGGGATTGAGGCCCCCACCCGTCTGGAACGGACCGACGACATCTCCCGCGCGCGCCGTCTGCAGGGCCCGGGCGTAGGCGGGCCCGAAGCGCTCGCCCACGTCCTCCACCAGCACGTCATCGAAACGGGTCTCCTCGTCGACCACGGCCGGGTCCCGTTTCAGTCGCTCGACATCCGAGCCCGCCCGCAGGCTGTCCGCTAACGAAGCTGCAAAGTCTCGGGCCTCTTCCAGATCCGCCTCCACGATCTCCGGGCGAATGAGGATGTGGCGCAGGAATCGCTCGTCGCGCCGGATCGTCTCGATCTTGATGAGGTGCAGCCCGAAGCGAGTCTGGACCGGTCCCACCACCACGCCGGCCGGCGCACTCCACGCAGCGGCCGCGAAGCGACGCACGAGCGCGGTACGGCGCAGCCAGCCCAGCTCGCCACCCTGGTCCCGAGTTCCGGGGTCGTCCGAGTGACGGCGCGCGACGATCTCGAAATCGTCGCCGGCCTCGATCTCCTCGTACGCCGTACGCGCACGCGCGATGGCGCTGTCTTGGGCCTCCTCCCCGGGAACCGGCATCACGATGATCTGATTGAAGGAGACCGTGGCGGGCCGTTGCTGATCGGCGAAGTCGCGCTCGAACACCGCCAGGACCTCGTCCTCGCTCACGGCCACGGCCGGCAAGACGCCGCCGCTCTCCAGACTGCCGCGGTACCGGTTCAACAGGATCTCGGCCCGGGCCTCGTTGCGGAGTTGCTGCCGGTACTGGAGCATGTTCATGCCGGAGCTCTCCACGGCCTGCTGCATCTCCTCGTCCGAAGCGAACTGCCGCCGCCGCTCCCGGAAGAGCTGGTCCGTGTAGCTCTCCACCTCGGTGTCCCCGGCGGTGATCCCGCTCCGCTTCGCGTGCTGGAGTAAGATCAACCGATCGGCGGCCGCGGCGAGGAGCTGGCGGGCCACAGTAAGCCATTCGGCGGTCCCTTCCGGCGGGACCTGCGCGCCCTGGGCCTGGATCCGGAACATCTCCAGACGGAGCTCGGAGAGGAGAACGGCGGTATCGCCCACCACCGCCACGATGCGGTCGACCAGGAGCGCCGAATCGGGAGCGGAAGCGGACTGGTCCTGCGCAACGGATGGCCGGGTCACGGCGACGATCGCCACGACGGCAATGAGGATTCGGCTGTGCACTGACATGAATCAGGTTCCTCCCGCGGCCACCCGAACCGTCTCTCCGCTCACCGTGGCCAGTAGCCTCAGCGCATCGACCAACGTCGGCAGGAGCGGTTCCGTCCCCGCCCGCCTCAGCACCAACGATAACGGCTGGAGTCGCCGCACTTCAACGTCGAGCTGACGGTCACCGAGCGCGTTCTTCAACAAGCTGAGCTGGGGCGTCGCGTCGGCGGCAAACGTGATGCGCGCCCAGTCGTCGGAGACCCGGACCCACTCCGCCTCCACGGACGCACCCAGAGCGCGCAATTCCGCCGCGTCCAACAGGCGATTCGCCTGCGTCGGCAACGGGCCGAAGCGATCGCGCAACTCCTCGCGGAGGTCGGCGACCTCCTCCTGCTCGGTTAGACGCGACAGTCGCCGGTAGAGATGCATCTTTTGATCGGACCCGACGATGTACTCATCCGGCAGGTACGCTTCGCCCTCCACCGAGACCCGAGTGACGACGGCCCGCTCCCCCTTCGTCTCGCCCTTCAGTCGGCTGACGGTGCTCGTGACGAGGCGCTGATACGTCTCGAGTCCGACCGCCGTGGCGAATCCGGATTGCTCGGCTCCCAGGAGGTTGCCGCCGCCGCGGAGCTCCAGGTCCTTGAGCGCGACCTGGTACCCCGCACCGAGCTCCGTGTGGTGCTCGAGCACGCGCAGGCGCTTCTCGGCCTCGGGGGTGACGTCCGACGGCACCAGGAGATAGCAGTACGCGCGGCGGTGGGAACGGCCGACTCTACCGCGGAGCTGGTAGAGCTGCGCGAGCCCGAACCGATCCGCCCGGTGGACGACCATCGTGTTCGCGGTCGGCACGTCGAGCCCGTTCTCGATGATGGACGTGCAGATGAGGACGTCCACGTCCCGCGCCATCAGCTGGTGCATCACGCTCTCCAGCTCGCGCTCGGCCATCTGACCGTGCGCCACCGCCACGCGCGCATCCGGCACCAGCTTTCGCACCCGGTTGGCGAGCGAGTCGATCGTCTCGACCCGGTCGTGCACGAAGAACACCTGGCCGCCGCGGTCCAGCTCGCGCTGAAGCGCGTCCTCGATGACGTCGTCATGCCAGGTCAGGACGTGCGTGATGATGGGCAGCCGGTCACGCGGCGCCGTCTCGATCCGTGACAGATCGCGGATGCCACCCAACGCCAGGTGGAGCGTGCGCGGGATCGGCGTGGCGGTCAGCGTGAGCACGTCCACCGACTCGCGCAGCTGCTTGAGCCGCTCCTTCTGTCGCACGCCGAAGCGTTGCTCCTCGTCCACGATCAGGAGCCCCAGATCGGCGAAGCCGACGTCCTTGGACAGGAGACGGTGCGTCCCGATCACGATGTCCAGCTCCCCGCGCGCCAGGCCTTCGACCACTCTCCGCTGCTCGCCCGGAGACCGGAAGCGGGAGAGGCTCTCGATCCGGACGGGGAACGCGGCGAGGCGCTCGCGGAACGTGTGCAGGTGCTGATCGGCGAGGATCGTCGTGGGGGCGAGGAGCCCCACCTGCTTCCCATCCTGGACCGCCTTGAACGCCGCGCGTATCGCGATCTCGGTCTTTCCGTAGCCGACGTCGCCGCACACGAGCCGATCCATCGGCCGGCCTTCCTCCATGTCCCCCCGGATGGCGTGCCACGCGGCCAGCTGGTCCGGTGTCTCGTCGTAAACGAAGGCGGATTCCATCTCGCGCTGCCAGGCAGTCTCGGCCTCGAACGAGTGCCCTTCCGCCAGTTGGCGTCGCGCGTACAGCTGCAGGAGCTCGATCGCCGTCTCCTCGATGGAGGCGATCGTCTTTCGCTTGAGCTGCTTCCAGCGCTTGCCACCGAGCTTGTGCACGCGCGGAGGCGATTCACCGCCGTCCGTCCCGGTCGCGCTCCACCGCTCGATCAGGTCGAGGCGGTAATGTGGCAAGCGCAGGATCTCTCCGTCCGCATACTCGATCTCGAGCGTCTCGATCGTCTCCCCGCCGACATCGACTCGCTCGATGCCGCGGTAGCGGCCGATGCCGTGGTCCATGTGCACCACGTAATCCCCGGGGGCGATAGACGCGATCGACTCGAGCGTCGCGGCGCCGCGGAACCGAGATCGCCCGCCCAGGCGACGGGAACGCCTGAAGATCTCGTGATCGGTGAGCACGCTGAGCGGGCACCGGCCACCGATCCTGAATCCGCCGCTGAGCGAGCCGATCGCAAGCGTTGTCGCGCGCGCGAGATCGGGCCCTGCCCGCTCCAGGAGGATCTCCTCGAGACGCTCCACCTGCCCCTCGTTGTCGCACAGGATCAGGACTCGCTCGCCGGCCTCCCGAGCATCGCTCAGGACCCCGACCAGGCGGCCCATGTCGCGGTCGATGGCCGGCGGGGCGTCGATCGCCAGCTCCTGCCCCTCGTCGCCCATCTCGATCCGTCGAAGCCCCGCGATGCGTCGCTCCGCCTCCTCGGGTGGGAGGACCAGGGCCTCGGCCTGGATGGACGCCCGCGCCTCGGCTCGCCGCGCCGAGACCGTCTCCTCCCACAGCTGGCGGCGCCTCTGCGCTCCCGTGCCGGGGGTGGGCACGACGAGACAGCTGGTCTCGGGGAGGACCTCGAGCAACGAACGGGACGCCGAGTCGTCGGTTGCCCCCGCGGATTCGGTCGCGGCGCGGAGATCAATCGGGAGAAGCTCCGTCTCCTCGATCTCCTCGATCGAGCGCTGCGTGAGCAGGTCGAAGCGTCTGAGAGACGCGACCTCATCGCCCCACAGCTCGATCCGCAGCGGCGCCGGGTGACCGTACGCGTACGCGTCGACGATCCCGCCGCGCACCGCGTACTCTCCCACGCTCTGTACCGTGTACGTCCGCTCGAAGCCCAGCTCATCGAGACGCTCGGTGAGCGCTCGCAGCCCTGGCTCCGCACCGACCCGAAGCTCCACCCCGAAGTCGCCATCACGCGTCGGGATCGGCATGCGCTCGATGAGCGCCCGCGCCGTCGTGACCAGATAACGCAGGCGCCCGGCCAGCAACCTGCCGAGGGTGTCGACCCGCTGCGCCGAGATCTCGAGGTGGGGGTCCGAGTCCTCGTACGGAAGCGCCTCTCGCTGCGGAAAGAAGGCGGAGTCCTGGTCGCCGACGAGCTCGCGCAGGTCGTCGTAGACGGCGTCCGCGTCGTTCGGCGTGTCGACGATCAACACGACCGGGCCGGGGCTGCCTCTCTGCAACAGAGCCGTGCTCAGGGCGGATGTCGCCGCACCGGGGAGGGGTCGGATGCGAACCCCGCTCCCCGCTCGCGAGAGCTGCTCCGGGAGTCCCGCCGCGTGCGACAGCTCGCGAACGGCGTCGTGGATCAGTGCGAAGCGAGAAATAGAACGTCTACCTGAGTTTCGCGGCCCTACCGGGCGTGGCGAGGACCAACTCCGTCGCCGCGAGAGCGAGCGCGAGCAGCAGCAGCCACGAGACTGCATCCCGCCCGCGGCGCGCGCGAAAGATCGCCCTCTCCCACGCGCCCTCGTCCGGCCCGGCCGTGATTACCTCGCGGTCCGGGAACAGTTCCGGAAGCGAATCGGCCGGCAGGAGGGCGAGGTCGAGCTCTCGAGGGGGAACGTTCACCGCGAAGGCCGCGGTCCGCTCCACCCGCCCGGGGGCCGTCCCGCCGGTGGTGCTCGTTCCGCTCACGAAGTAAACGCCGGCGAAGAGCGCCGTGAATGGCGCCCCGGGCTCGACCGCGGCCCACACCCCGTCGGTGGCCCGGACCGAATCGGCCCATTCGGGCAGGGTGAGGGGGACCCCCGCCTCGAAGTCCGAGGGTGGCCAGGTGGCCAGGTGCGACCATCGAACCAGCAGGGCCTCCAGGAACGGGATCATGACGGGGCTCGCCGGAAGGTCCGTAGCCGTGGGATCTAGCGCCGAGCCGAGCAACAGAAAGGTGCTCCCATCCACCTGGCGGCGGACGAGCCAAGGTTCGCCGTCCGTCGCGGCGAGCAGGACCGTGTCCGTCGCTCCGCCGCCCAGGGGGCGCAACAGGTAGCGCCGGTATACGGCGACGCCCTCCAGGGGGAGCGCAACGGCGCTCTCCGCAAAGCCGATCTGGCCTCGTCCGGGATCCAGCTCGGCCCTCCAACCCGTTTCCAGCCGGGCCAGCTGCTGGTTGAAGGCGGGCAGCTCCACCGGATCTAGCGGTGGCACCAGCACGATCGTCCCGGCATCCGCGCCGGCGCCCTGGGGAGCACCTTCGAGGACGACTACGTCGGCTCGACCGCTCCCGAGTCGTCCAGCCTCCTGGAGCGTCTCGATCCCGACGGCGAGAAAGGAGTCCTCTAGACCGACACGACGGACCGAAGGGGGCTCGACGACGTGCACCGCAAAATGACGCTCGTCGTCGAGGCGCAGGCCATCGGGCTCGATCTCCACCCGCCCCAGGTGGACGCCGGGCGACAGCTGCGGGAGCCCGACTGTGACCGCCGAGCCCCACGGCGCCCGTGCGCCGCCGGCAGTCTGTCCATCCAGCTCGAGCCGCAGGGTGGCCTCCGCGTCGGGCGTCGCGTCCTCGGGCGTCAGCGCGGAATCGACGCCCGCCGTTTCCGGCGCGGTCACCACCCCGCCCGGGTAACGCTCCACGCGCACGATCGCCGTCTGCCCGAAGCCACTCGGAACGGTGGGCCCCCCGCTCAGCTGCACCGACGCGATCGCGCCGTTCTCGACGGATTCGAGCGGCGGCACGTACACCACGATCGGTGTCCCCGCGCTCGCGGGCGATGGATCGGGGCGAGGCAGTGCCGAGCGCTGCAGATCGCTGAGGAGGTGGACCTCTCGTCGCCGGCCTTCGCTCGCCGGCAGGAGGGCGGTCGCGCCAGCGAGCGCCTCGGCGAGGTCTGCACCACCTCCGGTCGGCTGCACCCGATCCAGGGCCGCGATCGCCCGAGCGGCGTTTGCGCCCGCAGCCAGTGGGGGGCCGAGGAGCGGCTGGATCCAGAAGCGGTCCGACGGCTGACCGGCGGCGAGCGTCCGCCGAGCCCGCTCCACGAACAGCTCCACCAGCGGTTGCCCACCCGCCAGCTGCCCGGCGCTCGCCGAGTTGTCGATCACGATCGCCACATCGGTGGGGTGGTGGTCCGCCGCGCCCCCCCGGCCGAGCAGCGGTCCCGCCGCCGCCAGCGCCAACAGGAGCAGCAGACCCACCCGTGTCGCGAGTAGGAGCACGTCGCTGGCCCGCAGCGACCGGGAACGGGCGTCCTCGGCACGCGTCAGGTATCGCAGGGCGGGGAACGGGATCCGGCGGCTCGTCTCCCGGCGGCGCAGGTGGATGATGAGCGGCACGACGACCAGCAATCCGAAGGCGAGAGCCCAGGCGTAGAGAAGGCTCACGGCGCGAACGGATCCTCGCGCATCACGACGTCGCTGACCCCGGTCTCACACTCCTCGACGTCGCTGACTCCGGTCTCACTCGGCTCGACGTCCTTGACCCCCGTCCCGGCCACCTCGACCGCGCTCACCCCAGCCGTGCGCGCTTGCGCAGGAACCGCCGAAGCGCCATGCCGAGCGCCGTATCGGTCGTGACCAGGACGTACTCGGCGCCAATTGCGAGCGCCTCGCGCTGCCACCCCTCGATCGCTCCGGTCACCGCCTCGCGGTACTGGCGGCGGAGGGCCGCCGAGTTGGTGCCCAACTCCTCGCCGGTCTCCGGATCGTAGAAGATGGCTTCGCCCGCCGCGGGAAGCTCGCGCTCCCCCGGGTCCATGATGTGGAACACGAGGACCTCGTGACCGGCGTGCCGCAGGTACCTGAGCGCCGTGCGCGTCGCCTCGGGGTCGACCAGGAGATCGGAGATCAGGACCACCAGCCCGCGCCGCTGGAGCCGACGGGCGAGATCTCGCAGAGCGGTGCCCGCGTCCGTTCGTCCGCTAGGCTCCGCCGCATCGAGCGCGCGCACGATTCGCGTCCAGTGGTGGCGCGTGGCGCGCGGCTCCAGCTGATCGCGTATCTCCTCCTCGAACATCAGAAGACCCGCCGCGTCGCCCTGGCGCAGGAGGAGCAGCGATAGCGATGCGGTCAGCAGCCGGGCGTAGTCCAGCTTCGTGGCGATACGCGCTTCGTCGGAGGACCACCCCATCGAGCGGCTGATGTCGACCATCAGGTAGGCCCGGAGGTTGGTTTCCTCCTCGAATTGCTTGATGAACAGCCGATCGGAGCGCGCGAACACCTTCCAGTCGGCGAAGCGGAGATCGTCGCCCACGTTGTAGGGCCGGTTCTCGGCGAACTCGACCGAGAAGCCGCGATAAGGGGACCGGTGCAGGCCGATCAGGAAGCCTTCGACGACCCCCCGTGCGACCAGCTCCAGATGTCCCATGTCTGCGATCTCGCGCGGGCTGGCGAGGTCCAGTCGCTCGCGCTTTGGCCCCGCGGAGGCCGGAATTTCGGACGTTCGAGCCATCCTCACACACTACCCCGCGGTTGCGACTCCCGCCATCTGGTTGCTGGGCACTCCTGCCGCGTACGAAGTGTACCCACCCTTTCGTATGCGCAGATGCCGAAATCCCGGGGCCGTGCGGGGGGGGGGCAGCGCTAGAGGGCGTACAGCCGCGAGCTCGGCTTAGCGAAGGAGCGAGGAAGATATGCGGGGTTTGGATATGCGGGGGTTGTGGCTGCACCCGACGGGGAGACGAGCGGTTCTGACGCCGGCCTTGATCTTGACGGCCATGGCCTGCTCCGAACCGGCCACCAGGCTGGCCGCGCAGGGCGGGCAGGAAAGAGCGCAGGACGGGACCGCGAGCGCAGTGGAGACCATCACGCCGGGCGACTTGCGCGTCCGGATCGGCATCCTCGCGCACGATTCGATGCGGGGCCGGAATACGCCGAGCCCCGAGCTGGTCAAGACGGCGGACTACATCGCCGGCGAGTTCCAGCGCTTCGGGCTGCTCCCGGGGAACGGGGACAGCTACATCCAGGCCTACCCGCTGACCCTGATTCGCCCTGGGGATCCAGGGGCGCAGTCCGTGCTCCTGAGCTGGCCCGGCGGCGAGCGCTCGCTCGACTCAGCGAGCGAGTTCATCGCGGCGCCGGTGGGAGAGCGGCTGGATGGCCGTGGCCCCCTGGTCCTCTTGCCATCTCTCGATTCGAATGTGGATGTCGCGGGGAAGATCCCGGTGGTGCGCGTCACCCGGCGGGAGGTGCAACGAGCGCTCTCCTCGGCGCGTGAGATCCTCGGGCGCCGCGCGAACGGAGTGATCCTCGCGGTGGCGGAGGGCACCGAGTACCTAGCCGGCATGCGACGCTTCTTCGGGCGGACGCGGATGTCGGTGGGGGAGCCGGATGCGCTCGGAGCCCCCGTGGTGCTGGTCTCGGAGAGTGCACTCCCCGAACCGGTGGCCGAAGCGCTCCAGACGGGGCGGGCGTTCCCTACGGGATTTCGCGCGACGCTCCACAGCGAGGCCGAGATTCGGGCCGCGGAGGGCCAGAACGCGATCGGGTGGTTGGAGGGCTCCGACCCCGGCCTCCAGGACGAGTTCATCATCTTCACGGCCCACATGGATCACGTGGGCGTCGGCCGCCCCGTGGCGGGGGACTCCATCTACAACGGCGCCGATGACGATGCGTCCGGGACGGCCGCCATCGTCGAGCTGGCCGAGGCGTTCGCCTCCCTGCCGACTCCTCCGCGGCGCTCGATGCTGTTCATGGTGGTGAGTGGGGAGGAGAAGGGGCTGCTGGGGTCGCGCTGGTACTCGGAGCACCCCCTGTTCCCGCTCGAGGCGACCGTCGCCAACGTGAACCTCGACATGATCGGCCGGAATTGGCGCGACACCGTTGTCGCGATCGGGAAGGAGGAATCCACGCTGGGCCAGACCCTCGAGCGCGTGGCGGGCGAGCACCCGGAGCTGAATCTGGCCGTCATCGACGATCCGTGGCCCGAAGAGCGCTTCTATTTCCGCTCGGATCACTACCACTTCGCCCGCAAGGGAGTGCCGATCCTGTTCTTCTTCACGGGCACGCACGAGGATTACCACCGTCCCTCCGATCACGCCGATCGCATCCTGTACGAGAAGGCATCGCGCATCACGCGTCTGGTCTATTACCTGGGTCTGGAGATCGCGGAATCGGGCGGGCGGCCGCAATGGGACCCGGAGGCGTACAACCGGGTGGTGGAGGGCGCCGGCGGGAACTGACGCGTCGCTACCGTGACCTGACGCCGCGCCGCCGCGCCACTGACGCGGCGTCGCCGTGACCTCGCGCGGTGGTGCCCTGACCGGGCGCGACGTTGCCCTGCGCCGAGCGTCGGATAGATTCTGAAGTAGCCGCCGGGAGACTCGCCGGGCGAGCTTCCGCAACGAACGAGGTCTCAGTCATGCCAGAAGACCATTCACAGCCGTATATCGTCGTCGAGAAAGGCACCTCCGCCTTCGGCGCCTTCCTGTGGGGAGCTCTGGTCGGTGCTGCGGCCGCGCTGCTGTTCGCCCCGAAGTCGGGGGAAGAGACGCAGGCCGACATCAAAGAGGGCGCCCGCCGCCTCCGACGCAGTGCCGAGGACAAGTTCTCGGAGATCCGCGAGAGCGTAGAGGAAGGTTACGACAAAGCGCGCGAGGACGTCGCCGAGCGGGTGGAAGTCGCTCGCGAGCAGGTGCGTGAGCGGAGGCACAAGGCGGAAGAGGCGCTCAAGGCCGGCAAGGAAGCCGCGAAGCGTGCGCGGGGCGACCTTGAAGAGAGGGTCTCGGAGTCGAAGGAGGCGTACAAGGCGGCGCTCGCCGAGAGCACCGAGGACGTCGAGGCGTCCTGACGCCCCACCCCGGGTCGAATCCTCTGCGAGGCTGGTGGCGCCGGGCCGCCTCGAGACGCTGGACGTCGGAGGTTCACCCGATCCGCTCGTTCGTGGGTCGGGTGTATCATCGCGCCGCCGACGATAGCGTCTTCTTCCTCGCGTCCGGCCTCACGTTCAGCGTCTTGCTGGCCGCCATCCCCTTCCTGCTCCTCCTCCTCGCCATCCCCGCGCTGGTGATGGGCGTCGGCGCAGAGCCGTTCAAGGATGAGGCGGTCCGCTGGTTGTGGAGAATCGTTCCGGCCCAGACGCCCGAGGTCCAGGAAAACCTGCGGCGCCAATTCGAAGACGTCGTGAACAGCGCCGGGTCCATCACGCTCGTGAGCGCTCCGCTGTTCGTGTGGCTTTCCACCCGGCTGTTCGGGTCGCTGCGGACCGCACTGTGCATCGTCTTCGACATCGAGGACCCGCACGGCGTGATCAAGGGGAAGCTGATCGACATGCAGCTCGTGCTGATCAGCACGCTGCTCCTGTCGGTCTACATCGGTCTGAAGGTATACCTGCAGCTGAGCGACGCCCCGTGGTTCAATAGCATCCAGCTCCCTACGCCGTTCGGCCCGGAGTTCACCGCTTTCGCGTCGGCGTTCGCCACGATCTTCATCATGTTCTTGCTCATCTACAAATTCGTACCGCCCAAGCGGCTCCGGTGGCGAACCGCGGCCATCGCGGCGGGCTTCGCGGCGGCGATGTTCGAGGTCCTCACCTTCGCGTTCAGCCGCTACGTGGAAGCGTTCGCCGATCTGTCGACGATCTTCTTCGCGTTCACGACGCTCGTCGTGCTCGTGTTGTCGGTGTACTACGCGTCGATCCTCTTCCTCATCGGTGGCGAGGTCGCCCAGTCTTCGGAGATCCACCGGTTGATTCGCACACAGCGCGAGTTGTTCGAAGAGTGAGCGCTAAGGCTCGAAAGGTGAGCACGAAGTCTGGGAAGGCGGGCGCCAAGGCCCGCGGTGGTGGGGGCGCCAAGTCTGGGGGGGGCGCCAAGTCCGACCCCGAGGGCGTGCGGATCGTGGCCCGCAACCGGAAGGCGCGCCACGAGTATGAGGTGCTGGAGGAGTTCGAGGCGGGGCTCGTGTTGAAGGGTGCGGAAGTGAAGTCGCTCCGCGAGGGGAAGGCGAGCTTCACGGATGCGTTCGCGCGCGTGGAGTCGGGGGAGGTGTGGCTCTACAACCTCCACATCACGCCCTACGAATCGGCGCAGCTGGATCGACCGGACCCGAAGCGACGACGCAAGCTGCTGCTGCACAAGCGACAGATCTATCGGTTGGACACGAAGACCCACGAAACGGGTCTCACGCTGGTGCCGCTGGACCTGCACTTCCGCCGCGGGCACGCGAAGGTCACTTTGGCCGTCGCGCGAGGTAAGACGCGCCATGACCGGCGGGAAGATCTGAAGAAGCGGGCGATGAAACGGGAGGTGGAGCGTGCGGTGCAGGACGCGCGGCGCGATGGCTAGAGCGTCGCTGAATAGCGGCGGCTCACGCGTGTGGGGTTTGCCCGGTCGGGCGATGTCGGTGACCGTGTCGGTGGCCGTGCTGGCCCTCGCCGTTCCGCTCGGCCAGGCGGTGGGGCAGTCCCCCGCGAGCGGAACGCTTCGGGCGGAGCTCAACGGCCGGACGGTGGACCTCCGCATCGCCCGGCACCGGGCCTATCCGGCGTTCAACGCGATCGAGCTCGCCCGCGCCCTGCTCTCGGAGGGGGCGGTCGCGAGGCAGTCCATGCGCGCACGCCTGGGCGGCCGGGATCTGGTGTTCGAGGCCGGATCCCCGTTCTTCCGGCTCGGCGACTCCACCTACCAGCTCGCGAACGCGCCGTACGAGTGGGGCGGAGCGTTCTGGATCCCGTCCGATTTTCTCACCGAATGGTGGCCGAGCGCCGTGGGCTCCGGTGACCGGCTGGCGGGTGCCGACCTGGCCGACTTCGCACCGGCTCCCATCACGCCGCGTCCACGTCGCGACCCCAGTCGGCCGATGCGCGTCATCATCGACCCGGGACACGGCGGCAGGGATCCAGGGACGCTGAGCCAGGGGGTCCGCGAGAAGGACATCGTGCTCGGGGTGAGCCAGGCGCTCGTCCGCGCGCTCGAAGCCCGGGGAGGGTTCGAGCCGAGCATGACCCGGGACCGGGACATCTTCATCCCCATCGAGGAGCGATCACGGATCGCGGTCCGGCGGGAGGGCGAGCTGTTCGTATCGATCCACGTCAACTCGGTGCCGGGCCGGGGGGGCTCGACCGCGAACGGGTTCGAGACGTACTTCCTCGGGCTGGAGCGGTCGGAAGAGGCGCGCGAGGTCGCCCTGCGCGAGAACAGCGTGATCCAGTACGAGGATGGCGCCGGGGCGGCCATCGAGGATGACCTGCAGTTCATCCTCACGGGCCTGGACCGGAACGAGAACACCGTGGAGTCGCGGCGCTTCGCCGGTTGCGTGCAGAACTCGATGCGGCGGACGTATGCGAGCCGGCGGGACAGGGGCGTCAAGCAGGGCAAGTTCTGGGTACTGCTCGGCGCGCTCGCCCAGATGCCGTCTGTGATCGTGGAGCTCGGCTTCATCACGAACTCCTCGGAACGCCGCCTCATGAGCGGCTCCGCGGGGCAGGAGCAGATCGCGGCCGCGCTCGCCGAGGCGATCGCCGACTACAAGGCGTTCCTGGACACGGAGGCTGGGGGCGGCGGTGGGGGAGGGGGGAGCTGCTGAGCACGCGCACGATCGATCGGGCGAGCGCTCGCGCCGCCTCACGCGCCACCCCGTGCCGCAGCCGGGCACGGGTCACCTCTCGCCGGCGTGTCGCCGACGACACGTGGTGGTTGGAGTTCGACAGCCCCGAGATCGCCGCCGCCAGCCAGCCCGGCCAGTTCGTCATGTGGGGGCTCGGGCTCGAGGAGCCCGGGGTGTTTCTCCTGCCTCGCCCGTTCAGCGTGGCCTGGCGCTCGGAGGACGGCCGCGTCGGCCTGCTGGTTCGGGTATTCGGCGAAGGAACGCGGAGGCTCGCGCGTCTGGAGCCGGGCGAAGAAGCACTTCTGCTGGGTCCGCTCGGGCGCCCGTTTAGACTCGACCCCGGTCGCCCGATCGAGTGCGTGGCGGGTGGTGTGGGGCTGGCGCCGTTCATCTTCCTCGCCGCCGAGGCGTCGGCCGCGGGCCGCCCTCTGCGCCTCCTGTACGGGGAACGGAGCGCACGGCTCCTGTTCGACCCCGATCTGCTGGGCGAGCTGACCGGCGTTACCCCCGAGTTGTTCACGGAGGACGGGAGCGCCGGGCGACGGGGGTTCGTCACCGAGGGTATCGGAGGCATCCAGGAGCCGTTCGAGGCGACCGGTGCCGAGGCGACGGCTGCCGCGTCGGATGACGCCCTCCTTCTCGCCTGCGGGCCAACGCCCATGCTGCACGCGGTTGTGCGGCTCGCGGGCGAGCGCGGGCGCGACCTCCAGGTTTCGGTCGAGGAGCACATGGCCTGCGGGATCGGGACCTGTCAGGGGTGCGTGGTCCCCGGCGCCGACGGCTCGTGGATCAAATCGTGTATCGAAGGCCCCGTGTTCGACGCGACGGAGTTGGCATGGCCGACGTGATCTGGCGAAACGTGACATGGCCGATCTGACCCAGACGCTGTTCGGCGTCGAGTTCCACAGCCCGGTGCTGCTGGCCTCGGGCACGTGCGGGTACGGGCAGGAATACGCGGAGCTGATCCCGCTCGATCGGATCGGGGGCTTGGTCACCAAGGCCGTGAGCGTGGAACCGCGCGTCGGGAATCCCCCGCACCGGGTCGCCGAGACACCGGGAGGGATGATCAACGCGATAGGCCTCGAGAACGTGGGGCTCGAGCGGTTCATCGCCGAGAAGCTCCCGTGGCTGAACGAGAACCTGACGCGAGCGCACGTCTTCGTGAACGTGGTGGGGTACACGGTCGACGACTTCGCGGCGGTGGTCGCCGGGCTCGACGGAGAAGAAGGCTTCCTCGGCTACGAGATCAACGTCTCGTGCCCGAACGTGGAAGGCGGGACCGAGTTCGGCACGCACGAGGCCTCGCTCGCCGAGCTCGTCGAGCGCCTGCGACGCGAGACCGAACGTCCACTGGTCGTCAAGCTCGCCCCGAATGTGCCCGATGTCGGTGTCTTCGCCCGCATCTGTGAGGAGGGCGGCGCCGACGGCCTGAGCGCGATCAACACCTTCCCCGGCATGTTGATCGACGTGGAGCGCCGACGGCCCGTGATCGGTAACCAGAGCGGCGGCGTGAGCGGCCCCGCCATCCTGCCGATGGGGGTGTACTCCACCTGGTGCGCGGCCGCGGCCTGCGACCTCCCGATCATGGGGATCGGCGGGATCCGCAATGGGACCGACGCCATGCAGTACATCCTCGCCGGCGCGTGCCTGGTGCAGGTGGGGACCGCGTCGTTCGTGGACCCGGACGCGGCCGTCCGAGTGCACGAGGGGATCGCGGAGTACGTGGAGCGCCACGAAGTGTCAGCGCTCGGGGGGCTAGTGGGGGCGCTGGAGGACGGGTCAGGAACCTGAGCCTCAGGGCTCTGCGTACCTCTCCAGCAGCGCCCGGAACCGCGGATCGTCGCGGATCGGGTCCCAGCGTGGGTCGAGGCGGAGGTTGTGGACGCTGAAAAAGGATGGACCGGCTACCGACGGCTCGATAGTGTGCAGAGCGCCTTCCGCATCTCCCGTCTGCGCGAGAATCATGGCGACTGCTTCGGTCGCGTATGTCCAGCCGTAGTGTCGCCCCGGCCGATTCGTGCGAATCCACTCGGCTTCCAACCGGGCCTCTGAACCACGCCCCATGCCAGCCAATGCCAGCCCCCGTGCTGCGTGCACCCGCCAGTCGTCCGGCAGCTCGCGCAGCGCCGAGTCCAGCTGTGCCAACGCGCCTGTGAAGGCTGGCCTCGCAGCATCGCGGTCCCCACGCAGCTGGTGGGCCCAGGCGGCGTACAGCAATCCCGGCCCGTATGAGCCCTGGTCCTCGAACGTGACCACTTCGGGCTCGGCGAGAAGCGCCAACATCGTGTCCGGCTCACGCTCCCAAAACGCTAGCTGCACCTGCCACAGGTCACGGCTGCCGCCCGGACCGTAGTCCTCGGGTCCACGCAGCAGGGTGCTCCGCAACGTATCCAGCTCACCACGCCAGCCGAGATAGGCCCTGGCTCTCGACAACTGCAGCGCCCAAGCATCCGGCGCCAATCTCAGCGCTCGGTCATACGTCGCGATGGCGTCGCCATAACGGTGCAGGAACGCTAGAGTGTGACCGCTCCCCCCGCCGATGATAAGCGCATCGCGCGGGTCTATCGCCGTGGCCATCTCGAACGCGGCCAACGCCTCATCCCAGTTACCAAGGCGCCGATGTGCATAGCCGACCCACGCCCGCAGCTCGCCGGATCCCGGGAGCCTCGCCACCGCGGCAGTCAGCTCCTCGAGGGCGCGGGCATAGTCCCGCTCGCCATAGTAGTACACCAATCCCATAGCCCAGCGCGTCTGCGGAAGATCTGGTGCGAGCCCGAGTGCCGCCTCGGCCGCGTCACGCTGGCGCTCCAGCCGCGTCGCGGACGGGTCATACCGGAGCCAGTACATCATTGCGTGGACCTGCGACAGAGAGGCGTACGCGAGCGCGAACGTCGGGTCCATGACCAGCGCCCGCTCGTAGAGCTGCTGTGCGATCTCGAGGTCCTGCTTCGTATACCCTGCCCGGGTGCGGTACTCCTCCCCCTGCAAGAAGAGCAGGTACGCCTCGGGATTGTCGGTCGGCGCCGCGGTGATGGCGCTCACCTCGGTCTCCGTGAGGGCCGCGCCCATCGCCGTCACGACCTGCTGGGCGACCTCGCTTTGGACCGCAAACGCGTCTTCCAGCGATCCATCGTACGTTTCCGCCCAAAGGGGTCCACCGCTTTCGCCGTCCAGAAGCGTCACATTCACCCGCAGACGGTCTCCGAGGACCTGGACGCTGCCTTCGACGATGCTTCCCACTCCCAGCTCGTCTGCAATCACCGAGAGTGGTTTGTGCGTATCTGCATAGCCCAGGACTGACGTTCGCGCCGTGACGGTGAGGGCCGCCACCTTGGCTAGCTGGGTCAGCAATTCGGAGTGCAGCCCGCCCGCGAAGTACGCGTGCTCGCCTCCGGCACTCAGATTCTCGAACGGCAGCACCGCGATCGCTGTTCGTGCGAGGTCGGTGCTGGTGGGTGGGGAGGGCTCGGGTCTCGCCCCGCCCGATCGTGACGATGTGACAAGCCCGAAGGTCGTGAGGCCCGCAATGGCCGCCACACCTGCCCACACCAGGACGGAACGCCTTGAGATTCTACGGCCGGGGCCTTCGGTCGAGACCTCTGGGCCTGTTTCACGGCTCTGCAACGCTCTGGCGAACTCCTCGGCGGTCGCGAACCGATCGTCCTGTGCTTTCGCAAGAGCCTTCGCGAGCGTGGCGTCGAGCCCTGACGGAAGGTCGCCCCGTAGGGCGGACGGCGGCTTCGAACCCTCGTGCTGGATCGCATGGAACACGACGGCCGTCGTGTCCCCCTTGAACGGGCGCTGGCCCGCCAGCATCTCGTACAAGACCACGCCCAGGGACCACAGGTCCGTGCGATGGTCCACTCCCTCGCCCTGGACCTGCTCCGGTGACATGTAAGCCACCGTGCCGAGCGTCGTACCCGTCCCGGTGAGCGTGACATCGGTCAGCTTGGCCAGCCCGAAGTCCAGCACCTTGGCGACACCCTCGGGGGTGATGATCACGTTCGCCGGCTTGATGTCCCGGTGGACGATGTCATGTGCGTGCGCAGCCCCGAGCCCGGCCGCGATCTGCTGCGCGTAGTCGAGGGCCTCTTCGATCGGGAGGGAACCCCGCTCGAGCCTCCGCCTGAGCGTCTCGCCCTCGTAATAAGCCATGGCGATGAACACCCGCCCGTCCTCGTCCTCGCCGATCTCGTGCACGTTACACGCGTTCGGGTGATCCAACGCGGCAGCGGCCTGAGCTTCGACCAGGAAGCGTTGAGTGGCCGCGTCATCCGAGCGCAGATGCGGAGGCAGGAATTTGAGCGCCACGGCCCGGTTCAGCCCGGTGTCGTGTGCCCGATACACGACTCCCATCCCACCACTGCCGAGCTTCTCCTCGATCCGGTACTGATGAACCATCCGTCCAATGAGCGGATCCGGTCCCGATCGTGTCTCGGGGGGCGCGGAGCCCGGGTCGGTCGACCAGTGAGGGAGGGAGAGAACCGCGTCGGCCAAGCTGTCGAAGAACCCCTCCGCCTCCTCGGCCGCCGCAAGCAGCGATTCAAGCTCGGCCTGCCGGGCGGGATCGCCTCTACAGGCGTCCTTCAGGAACGCGAGCTGCTCGTCGGCCAGTAGCCTGCTAGCGCGCTCGAACAGGTGCTTCAGCGAGTCTGCGTCAACTGCATCCATCGCTTAGCGTTCTCTCGGGCAGGGTCGACTGTGTGTCGTCTACGTATGTCTTCACCTGTCTCAACCCCTCGGTGCGATGACCTGCTCGAAAGGCTCGTACCCCCACAGCGGCGCGAGGAGGGGTTGGCAGTGGAGGTACTCGAACGACAGGCCTTCTTGTATCGCCTGCCGAAGGAGCCTCACGGCCATGTCGTTCTGATCCAGATTAGCGGCGATGCTCGCGCGCAATTCCGTCTCGTATCCATCGGAGTACGGCAGATCGAGCTCTTCCAACCAGCGCGCTTCCGCTTCGGCTCCGGGCCGGTCACCGGTACGTGCGAGCGCGATCCCGAGAAGTCCCCGAACTTCCGGAATGTCGGGGTTCTGTGTGGCGACTTCCCGAATCAGCGGCAGGGCTTCCTCCGGCCGGCCGGCAAGTAACAACGCCACGGCTATTTCGCCCTTTAAGGACTCCGGATCCCTAGACCGAAGCCAGGACACGGCTCGGTGCGCGACTTCCCGACCCTCAGCGTCGTATCCGTGACGGAGCAGGTCCGCCGCGACCCAATAGAATGGCCCGAACGCACCGGGCCCCTCGGCCTTCTCAACCTCTTCGAGCAATCCGTAGGCTTCTTCGAATCGGTCCAACGCGAAGAGCGCCTGAATCTCGTGCAACCTCACCCCTGGATACTCTGGGAATTGCGCGCGAGCCCGGCGGGCGGTTGCAAGCTGCTCCGGGTAGCGGGCGGTCATGTGCTGAGCCGCGGCTACCCGTCCCCAGAAGGCTGGCCATTCCAGTGCCGGCGCCCGACGTGGAGCAGCGAGCCGGCCTTCTTGAAAGTCCTCCCAGAGCTGTAGAGCCTCGTTGGGTCGCCCCGCACCGACCGCAGTCATCACGAGACTCGTCCATGACTCCGGATCGAGACGAAGCTGGGCTCTCTGTGCCTCCACCTTGCTCATCCAGTCGCCTGCGAGGGACGCTCGGTAGTAATCGAGCCAGTACCCGTGCAGGGGACGAAGCTCACTCCGACGAGCCTCAAGGAGCCCGACCAACGAATCCACCTTCGCCGGTTGCCCCAGGTTGCTGTACTGGAGCGCCATGCCAAAGAGCGCGTTCACGAAGGTGGTGTCCAACCGGTAGGCTTCACGATGGCGGTCGAGTGCCCCCTCAAAATCCCGCGCCCAAAACCTCTCTACGCCTCTCGCCCAGGCCTGATACGCCTCGTAGGTGGGCGGGCGCGACAGATACGTCGTTCCCCGATCCGGACCCAGCATCGTCGCGACCGCGCCCATCACGCGTTGCCTCAGGCTCTCGACGACCTCGGCCAGATCTGCGGTGCGGCCCGAGGCCTCCGCGGTGTGGATCACCTCGCCGCTTGTCACCGCACTGACCTCGGCCCGAAACTCTAGTGAGTCGTCGCTACTCACGAGAAGGCCCGTGACCTTGGTTCCGGCGCCGAGCTCCGCGGCGATCTCCTGAGTGTTGACGCTGTCGCCCGCCATCTGGAGGGCCCGGAGCACCGCGTCCCGGCTTACCACACTCGCTCCGTCCATCCAACTCAGGCCATCGATGATCCCGAAGGCGGCATAGTCGCCCGCGCCTTCCAGGGCAGCATCGCCGGAGAGGTCTTCGAAGGGAAACACGACCACTCTGGCCTCGGGACGGGCAGAAGCTGCCTCGTCAGGCGCAGGTCCCTGAACCCACCACCAGACGGCGAGCGCAGCAACCCCCAGGACCAGCACAGCCAGAGCTGGCCTGGAGCCCAGGCGTGCCGACGAACCTCTCGGACCGAAGTGCTTCAGCGAGTCTTCGTCAGGTGCCTCCATGGCCTTTCTCCCTCACCCCCTGGGTGCGATGACCTGCTCGAAGGGTTCGTAGCCCCACAGTGGGGCAAAGACGGGCTCGTAATGCAGGAACTCGAACGACACGCCTTCCTGGATGGCCTGACGCAAGAGCCGCACTGCGAGGTCCCGTTGACCGAGGTGTGCGGCGATAGCGGCACGGGAGTAGGTGTTCGCTCCCCCGAGGTACGGCCGATCGAGCTCCTCCAACCAGCGCGCTTCGCCTTCCGCCCCGGCAGGGTCACCGGTACGCGCGAGCGCGTTCCCAAGGAGGGCATGCGCCTCCAGACCTTCCGGGTATTCCGTGAGCACGACGCGGATCAGCCGCTCGGCCTCCTCCGGGCGGTCAGACAGCAGCAGCGCTTCTACCATTCCAAGTCGGTACGACTCCGAGTCCTGGGCCCGGTACCAGGACACGGCTCGCTCGGCCACCTGGTCAGCCTCCGCGGGCCGCTCGATCGACTCCAGCTCATCGACGAGGCCACCCGCCTCATCCAATCGACCCAACGCGACGAGCCCCTGGATCTCTTGAAACCGGAAGCGTGGACGCTCCGAAAACAGCTCTCGGGCGCGCCGGGCGGTCGCGAGCTGCTCCTGGTACCGGCCCGTCATGTGCTGGGCCGTGACTACTCTATACCATGGGGAGGGCGAGTCGAAGGACGGCGTTTGGCCCTCGTCCGACTCCTCCCAAACCTGCAGGGCTTCTTCGGGTCGCCCCGCATGCACGGCCTCCACTATCAGCCAACCGGCATGCGGGCCGGGATCCAGCTGGAACGTAGCCCTCACGGCCTCCACCGATCGCATCCGGTCTCCTTCGAGCCTCGCGCGACGCTGATCGTTGTAGTGTTGTTCGATGGGGTGAAGCTCGCTCCGACGGCTTTCGAGGAGCGTAACGACCGAATCCAACAGCTCAGGTTGCCAGAGATTGGCGTACGCCGTGGCCATGCCATTGAGGGCAGATACGAACGTGGTATCCAGGCGGTAGGCTTCGCGGTAGCGTTCGAGGGCTCCTTGATGGTCCGACGCATCGAATCGTTCCTGGCCCCGCGCGAAGGCTTGAAACGCCTCGTAGGTGGGAGCGGTCAAGAGATACCTCGTAGAGGGCTCGTCACTCACCATCATCGCGACCGCACCCATCACGCGCTGCTTGAGCTCTTCGATGATCACGCGTTCATCGGCGGAGAGGCCGGAGGCATCCACGGCGTGCTGCACCTCTCCCGTGGCCACGGACGTGACCTGGGCCCGGAGGTGCAGCGAGTCGCCGAGACTCATCACGACCCCCGTCACGCTGGTCCCCGCCCCCAGGTCCGCCGCGATCTCCCGGGCGCCGGCGCCCTGGCCACTGCTCCGGAGGGCGTCCCGCACCGCATCGCGGCCCACCACCTGCGCTTCGTCCATCCAGCTCAGGCCATCCACGATCCCGAAGACGACGGCTTCGCCGACGCGATCCAGCGCCGCCTCGCCAGAGAGGTTGTCGAAGGGGAACACGGCCACGGTGGCCACTGGAAGCTCGGAAGCCGGCTCGTTCGGGGTGGGCCCCCACACGAACGACCAGACGGCGAGGACGGCGGCCACCATCACGAGAGCCGCGGCTACCGGCCAGGAAAGCACCCGTGCCCAGGGACTCCCCGGTTTCGCGAACACGCCTCTTGGCAGCGTGGCCTCGCCCGTGACGAGCCCCGCATCCTCGACGCCGGCGGGTCGCTGGGCCGGGTTCTTCGCGAGCAACTGCCCGACGATGGCTTCCAGCTCCGGCGGGACCTCGGGGCGCAGGGTCGACGGTGGCTCCGGGTCCTCATTCTGAATCGCGTGCAGCACGACGGCTGTCGAGTCGCCTTTGAACGGCCGCTCACCGGTCAGCATCTCGTACAGGACCACGCCCAGCGACCAGAGGTCGGTGCGGTGGTCCACGTCCGTGCCCCTCACCTGCTCGGGTGACATGTACGCCACCGTGCCGAGCGTGGTACCCGTCCGGGTCAGCGTGACGTCAGTCAGCTTGGCGAGCCCGAAATCCAGCACCTTGGCCACGCCCTCGGGCGTGATGATCACGTTTCCGGGCTTGACGTCGCGGTGCACGATGTCGTGCGCGTGTGCCGCACCCAGTCCAGCCGCGATTTGACGCGCGTAGTCCCACGCCTCCTCGATCGCCAGCGGACCCCGCTCGATCTTGTGCCTGAGGGTCTCCCCCTCGTAGCAGGCCATCGAGATGAACACACGGTCTTTTTCGTCTTCTCCGATCTCGTGCACGACGCACACGTTCGGGTGATCGAGGGCCGCGGCCGCTCGGGCTTCGACCAGGAAGCGCTCCGTGGCGGCGTCGTCCGCTCGCAGGTGCCGCGGCAGGAACTTGAGCGCCACAGCCCGGTTGAGGCGGGTGTCGTGGGCGCGATAGACCACGCCCATACCGCCGCTTCCGAGCCGCTCCTCGATCCGGTAGTGCCGGACCGTGCGCCCGAGCAGCGGGTCCGCTCCCAAAGCAGTCTCGGAGAGTCCAGTGGGCGAGTCGTCGGACCAGGGGGAGAGCGAGACGACCGCGTCGGCCAGGCTGTCGAAGAACCCCTCGGCTTCCTGGGCGGCCGCTATCAGGGACTCGAGCTCGGCCTGTCGGTCGGGGTCGTCCCGGCAGGCGTGTTCCAGGAACGCCTGCTGCTCGTCGGCGGGGAGCGCGCTCGCCCGCTCGAACAGGTCCTTCAACGAGTCCGGGTCACCTGAGTGCATCGGTTACCGCCGCGAAGGGATGCGACTACCCCCCTCAAAAGTAATAGTCGGGAAGGGCTCCGATGAAGACGAGCGAGTCCGACATGTTCACCCCCTTGGTGCGATAAGCCGCTCGAACGGGTCATACCCCCACAAGGGTGCATAGTCGGGGTCGTAGTGCAGTCGCCGGAAACTGAAGATAGCCTGGCGCAGAAGCCGCACTGCCAGTTCCTTCTGACCGAGATGCGCGACGATGGCCGCACGCAGTCGGATATGGTCTCCCTTCAGATAAGGCCGTTCAAGCTCCTCCAGCCAGCGGGCTTCCGCTTCCGCCCCGGGCCGGTCACCGGTACGTGCGAGCGCGATGCCGAGGAGCCTGTGCGCCCAGACCTCGTCGGGGTATTCCTCAACGAGAGGCTGGGCCAGCTCGAGGGCCTCCGCCGGACGATCGGCCAGCAGCAGCGCGTTCGCCATCTCGAAGGGGGACCCTTCCGGATCCCGGGACCGGAGCCAGGATATGACTCGCTCGGCAGCGGCCCGGGCCTCCACCGCATGCCCGTGCCGAGCCATGTCCGCCCCGACCCAGTAGACAACCAGCACCGGAGACCACCCACGGGGCGAGGAGGGCTGCTCGATGTTCTCCACTTCGTCGATTAGGGATCGGGCCTCCTCCCAGCGGTCCAGCGCGACCAGCGCTCGGATCTCGGGCAACCGGAGGCGCACGGCATCGGGCATCAGCTCTCGGGCGTGCCGGGCGGTCGCGAGCTCCTCCCGGTACCGACCTGTCACATGCTGGGCCGCAGCCAGGGCCATCCAGAAGGGCGGAAGTTCCAGAGACGTCCAGCGCCGGGGTGCCGAGATCCGGCCTTCCCGATAATCCTCCCAAAGCTGCAGCGCCTCCTCAGGCCGCCCCCGGTTGACCAGGGTCCCCAGGAGGGTGATCCACCACCCCCGATCGTGATCACGGACCACGACCCTCAGCGCCTCCAACATGCGCTCCGGGTCGTCGGACATCCACCCGTGTAGGTACTCCAACATGACCAGGTTACCGGGGCGGAGTTCGCTCCGACGATGCTCGAGGATCGAGAGTATCGAGTCTTGATCGGTCGGCCGCCCCAGATTGCCGTACGCCGTCACCATCCCCATGAGCGGGGCCATGAACGTGGTATCCAGTCGGTAAGCTTCGCGGCACTGGTGCAGGAAGCCTGGCCAGTCGAGGGCATCGAACCTCTCCGTGGCCCGCGCCCAGGCCTGGTACGCCTGATAGGAGAGGGGCCTTGAAATCGCAAGCGTCGACCGGTCGTCACCCAGCATCGTGGCGACCGCTCCCATCACGCGTTGCCTCAGGGTCTCGACGACCTCCGACGGATCGTCGGCTCTGCCCGACGCATCGACGGTGTGGATGACCTCGCCACTGCCTACCGCCGTGATCTCCGCCCGAAGCTCCAGCGTGTCATCTCGACTAAAAAAGACACCCGTGACCGAGGTCCCGGCCCCGAGATCCGCGGCGATCTCACGGGCGCTGGCGTCCTCTCCCGCACTCTGTAGAACTCTGCGCACGGCGTCTTGACTCACCGGCTGGCTCTCGTCCATCCGGCTCAGGCCATCGGATATGCCGAAAGCGGCGTACTCGCCCATACCGTCCAGCTCCGGATCGCCGGAGAGGTTTTCGAAGGGAAACACCGCCACCCTAGCCTCAGGAAGGCCAGCCGCCGCATCCGATCCTGAGGGGTCTCGCACGGACCACCAGACCCCGACGGAAGCGATTGCTGCGAGGAGCGCCGCGAGCGCTGGCCAGGAGCGCAGGGGCGCCCAGCGACCTCTTCCCATCGCCTGCGTCCAGCAACTCATGGCGTCGTGTAGCTGCACATAGTCACGTCGTAGAGGCTGTTGTTCTGCTCCTCGAATCGAAGGGGGAGCACTACATCTCCTCCGTACTCGCCACCCCTGTGAAACGGGCCGACGGGCCAGATGGACTCGCCATCGCGGCCGTAATCGCGCATCAGCCGCCTCAGGTCGCCGATCCGATGGCCGGTCAGGAACAACCAGAACGCCCTTTCGCTGAAGACCATGTCCACCCGAGCGGCGTCGTTCCCCGGGTCGACCAGATCGGGCAGGGTCATCGACGGGTTGTTGGGCCCGGGCACGAGCGACGAGTAGTCCGGGACTCGGGCGGCCATGAGGTCCCTCACATCGCGCCGGAGCGTGTTCAGGATGTTCAGCCACTGGGTCCCCGAACCGCCGTTGATCGGCAGGTCCGCCTCGGCCTCGATCAGCCGGGCCTCGATCCCGTCCGCCACCCGCACCGGCGCTTCCTTCACCCCATACGACAAGACCAGGTAGAGCGGTAGGGATGGAATGAACGCACCCGCCGGATCCTCCACCCAAGGGATCCGCGGATCCTGGGCATCCCGGTATGGGAGCCCGTTCGTCCCCTCGAGGTTCGAGAGCGAGAAACGCCCGTTCGATTGGAGGCCGAAGATCGGATTGTTCTGATCGACGGAGTTCGCCGAGTGCTCGATATTGCGCACGAAGGACGTAGGCACGCCCGAGACCGCGCTCGCGGCTTCCGAGTAGCGACCCAGGTTCACCAGAGTCCGCGCCTTGCCGATGGCCGCCGCCGGGCCCGCACCGCTCGCCTCGTCGAAGAACCCGAGCGCTCGCTCGAACACCTGCGCCGTACTGAGCGGTGCGCCATCGATGAACGCTCCCTGCTCGTCCACCTCGCTGAAGGGGATCCCCGAGCAGAAACCCTCCCCGAGCGCCAGGGTCGAGTACGCCTCGAGCATCCGCAGTTCCGGGATGCGCGGGTCAGCGCCGAGCCCGGCCGACTCCATCGCCCGGATGGCCCGAATCGCAGCCCGGCGCACCTGATGAAGATCGGTGTACACCCCGTCGGACAGGTGCGCCTGGTCCATCGGGAACTGAGCGCGCTGGTCCGCCGCTGTTATCGACGAACCCGTGGTGGTCACGAACAGCTGGTCCGTGAGCAGCGCATCTATCGTGATGAACCCACCCCACGAGGTGCCCCCGCTGTACGCCTCCTGGAAGTCTGCCATCGCCCCTGCGTACAGGAGGTCGGGGTCCAGCCCCGCAGGGGTCAGAAACTCCCGCTCCTTCACGGCCAGGGTGTTCTCACACCCAAGGCTCGGGAGGGCCAGGGCGCCCACGGCGAGAAGGGTCATCCAGCGCGATCGGCAGGAATCTAGGTGCTTCAGCGGCTCAAGCTCGCTCGCGGCCATTCCTAGAACCTCACATCCAGGCGCACGGTGAAGACCCGGACGGGGGGCTGCGTGAAGAACTCCCCCTGACCGAAGATACTGTCGCTGCCCCCGGTGTGGATCTCCGGATCGATCCCCGGATAATCGGTAAACGTCTGCAGGTTTCGGCCGGAGAACGTCAGGCTCGTGCGCTCCAGCAGGGCATGCTTTTGGGCCAGCGACGGGGGCGCCGTGAGCGTGAACGAGATCTCCCGCCACTTGATGAAACCCGCCTTCTGTACATAGCCGCTCCGCGCGCCGTGGAAACGGTCCGCGACGAAGGCCGCCTGATCTTCGAGCGTCGCGTTATCCCCGCCGGTCGCTTCGCATCCGCGTCCGGGCTGGGCGAAGAGGCGGCAACGGATACGCTCGGTCCCGTTACTCTGGCTGTGACCTCCACGCGCATCGAACAGCGTGCTGATTCGGATCGCCTGGAACAATTCGAGGTCGGCGTTGAACGAGGCCGTCCAGGTAGGGAACGCCTCGTCGATGAAGAGGTCTTCGTCACCGGCGGCTACCTCGTCGATCGACAGGAGCCCGTCCCCGTTCGCGTCGTCCCATGAGATGGGCTTGTGCCAGT
Organism: Gemmatimonadota bacterium; assembly: GCA_039588275.1. Taxonomy (GTDB): domain Bacteria; phylum Gemmatimonadota; class Gemmatimonadetes; order Palauibacterales; family Palauibacteraceae; genus JBDHAC01. The sequence goes on along the minus strand of JBDHAC010000029.1, from coordinate 3,274 downwards.
ACGCGGCCGCCGCATAACCCTCATCGTGACGCTGCACGCCGCCGATGATGGGCTCCACCCCTTCACCCAGCTCCACGATGAGGTTGTCGAGCGTCGTCCACTGGATCGCGACGTTGGCCCGGACGTTCCTGTGGTCGATCGCCAGGGCACGCAGCGACATCTCGGTGCCCTTGTTACGAACTTCGGCGAGGTTGTCGAACACGAAGTGGGTGAGCCCGAGGGACGGCGCAAGCTCGCGCGAAATGAGAGCGTCCTTGGAGGTCTTGTGGAAGTACGTGAACTCGATCCCTACCCGATCCTCGAACAGGCCGAGGTCGATACCACCCTCCCACTCCGTGGACCGCTCGGGCTCCAGGAGCTCGTTCCCGGTCTCGTCCAACGTGACTGCGGGGAGCTCCTCGCCGTCGATTCGCACCGTGACCGGAGCGAACAGCGTGATCGCGTCGCGGAAGCCCGGTCGCAGGCCCGCCACGCCGTAGGCGGCGCGGAGCCTCAGCTCGCTCAGGACGCCGCCCTTCGGGAACCACTCCTCGTCGCTCATCAGGTAGGACACGTTCGCCGACGGGTACGCCTCCAGCGGAGCGTTTCCACCGAAGTTGCTGTTGTCGTCCAGCCGCACCGACCCCGTGAGAAACAGCTTGTCCGCCAGCGAGAACTCCTGCTGGAAGAACGCGCCCACGGTCACGACGTTCAGCCAATCCTCGGCCAGATCGAATACCGAGGTGGTCGAGCTGCAAGAGTCGGTGCCCTCCACCAAGCCCATGCCCCAGCAACTCGTGCCTTCCCACAGCTCTTCCTGATAGCTCGCACCCGCGGTGGTGGTGGATGTAATCGAGGTACCGGGAATGGCCGCCGTGCCCGTCACCGAGAAGTTCCCCGTCCAGTTCTGGCGCTGGTTTCGAGCGGCTGCACGGAGGCCCAGCGTCCAGGGCTCGGACAGGTTGTCGAGCCCCGGCTGTACCGTGTTGTGTTCGAAGCCGCTCACGAGGTCGATACCGAAGGTTCCCTGCGCGCTCAACCACTCGAGCGGTCGCCAGCTCGCGTTAATGCTGCCGGTGAAGCGGTCGATCTCCTGCGTGGCCCCGGCGGCCTCGGCGAGGTCCTGCATGTTCCGGAAGAAGGCGTAGTTCAGCTTGTTCGGGCCGCCGTTGGGATCGTCCCCCGGGACGAACCCGGCCATCCCGCCGAGCCCGTTGATGATCGAGCCGAAGATGTCGTTGTCGTTGTCGTTGAATTCCACATCCCGGGACATGAACCCGATGCTGATCGACGCGTTCAGGTTGTCGGCGAGCCCGGCGTCCAGGTTGGTCCGCAGGCTCCAATGCTCCTCCCGGTTGATGACCGGGTCCGTCACGACTCCCCTCTCCCGCTCGTATTCGCCGGAGATGTAATACGTGGAGGAGGGGGTCCCGCCCGCCACGTTCATCCCGTAGCTCTGTCGGTTCCCCTTCTGGAATGCCGTCGTGCGCGGATCGCGAAGGGTGTTGAAGGTCAGAAACCTGTCCTGCGTGCAATCTCCCGCTCCCGCCTGAAAGTTCGCGCAGGCGGCGTAGTCGGTGGTGTTGAAGCCGTCCTCGGTGAATACGGGGTTGTTGGAGTCTCCGATGATCTGAACCGCCTCGTAGTTGAGGGGCCAATCCGTGCGGTCCTCGAGCTGCCCACGCTCGGTGAAGAAGTGCCAGTCCGTGCCACCCGGGGTCCCTCTCTTCGTCGTGACGAGGATCACCCCGTTGGCGCCCACTGCACCGTACAACGCCGACGCGGCCGGGCCCTTCACGATTTCGATGCCCTCGATCTCGTCCGGATTGAGATCGTTGAGCCGCGACGGGTCCTGGCCGCCCGTGAACAGGAACTCGTTGATCCCCTGGTCGTTGCTGAAGTAGATGCCGTCGACGATGATGAGGGGATCGCTGGATAGCGACAGGCTGCTCATGCCTCGGATCCGGATCCTCGGTGAAGTCCCGGTGGTGCCCGAGACGTCCTGGAGAATCACGCCCTCGGTCCGGCCTGCCATCAGATCGGTGAAGTCCTGGATCGGAGCTTTGGAGATAGCGTCCACGTCGATCCGGCCCGCGTTCGTCCCGTCTTGGCGGCGGCGGCGCTCGCGCCCCGTGATGATGTTCACCGTCACGTCCTCGAGCTGGATCGCCGACACCTCGAGCTCGAAGTCCAGCGTCGTCACCTCTCCGGAAACGACTGTCACGGTCTGGGCCGCGGATCGGAACCCGATCAGGCGCACCTCAACGCTGACCTCACCAGCGGGGACGGGGGCGAGACGATACTGACCGTCGCGATTCGTCAGCGTCCCGAGATCGGCACGCGTGCCGAGCTCGGCGCGGGGAATGAAGACTTGGGCGGCACGCACCGGCTCAAGGGTCTGGGCGTTGACGACCGTGCCGGCGATCGCCCCTTCCTGTGCGCGCACCGGGACCGCGGAGGCCGTGAGGAGGGCCAAGGGAATAACCATGTATGACGCGATCCGCCGTGGTTGCCCAAGCGATGCGGCTAGCATGGGAACCCCCCGTGACGGTGCCCCTGTCGGATCTCGAGAGCGATTCGGGCGCCAGTCGCGCGAGGGCCAGCCACCCTCGGGAGAGGGCGGGGGACAGATCTCGCGGGTGAGCTGGTAGGCGAAGGCACCACAGGACCGCCTCGCGTTGAGGGGCGTCAGCTCATTGACATAAACGGAGTTGCGGATCTGATGCGCTTTAACATAGATACGGGCTTCTGGGGCGGCCAGCCTCCATCCGCGCAAGCCAACGGGCTCGAACCCGGTACCGTCAGTCGGCCGGCAGCGGACAATTGTGGGGTAACAGACCGGAATATCTGCTTTTTGTTTAAAGCCCCCACCGTATCCTCCATTCGGCATGTAAGCCGCTCAGCCCGCCCTGAGCGGCCGCTTCGATGAGTCCAGCCGGCGTTACCCCGTACGCCGGCTCGCTACTGTTCGCCGACCCGCGCCCGCTTCATGTCCCGGAACAGCCACGCCTTCGCCATCGCCCAATCGCGCTCGACGGTCGCGTGCGACACCCCCAGCGCGACGGCCGTGTCGGGGATCGACATGCCGCCGAAGAAGCGGCACTCCACGACCTTGCTCTGACGTTCGTCCCGCTCCTGGAGCCGTTCCAGCGCCTCGTTGAGGGCGATCAGCGAATCGGCCTTGTCGTTCGAGATCTCGGGGCCGAGTCCTTCCACCCGGAGCTCGTCCAGCGTCACACGCACCTGATCCCCGCCGCGCTTCTTGGCCCGTTTGATCCGCGCGTAGTCGATCAGG